>JALEHN010000139.1 GCA_022770525.1 Clostridiales bacterium | reverse complement strand
TGATGACAAAGACCGTTGATAGCTTCTGATATTGTAAAGCTGATTCTGGCAATCGTCTCATCAATATCCTTCGGTGTAACAAACATATCAGCCATCATCGGCTCCATCAGTTCACGCATCAGCATATATTTTTCCTGATGATCAAAGCTTTTTGTCGCCTCATAAGCTTCGTGAAATCCCCTTTCATTTTCCAGAACTTCCAGTAGATGGCTCATCGTATCACTGACAATGGTCGCCGCATCGATCACCGTTGGAATGCCTATGGCTATGACCGGAATGCCAAGGGTTCGCTCTGTCAGTTCATTCCGATGATTGCCGACGCCTGCCCCCGGCCATATACCCGTATTTGTCAGCTGTATCGTCCGGTTAAGACGTCTTGTACTTCTTGCCGCCAGAGCATCAATAATCATAACGACGTCAGGTTTTGTACTGTCAATAATCCCCTTCAAAATTTCTCTGCCTTCCATGCCTGTCTGTGCCATAACCCCCGGCGCAATGGCGCTGACATTGCCAAGGCCCCTTGTGACATCGGTATTTTCTCCATAATTTCTTATCAGATGTCTCGTAATAAATAAATGTTCCACGACCAGAGGCCCCAGTGCATCCGGTGTAATCTCCCTGTTGCCGATACCTCCGACAAGTATTTTTTTCCGGTCAACTTCAGGAACCAGACGATTCAGCTGCTTTCTCAAAACTTCAGTAATTTCTTTATGATATCCTTCGTCAGGCTCAGACAATCCCGGTGCCTCCAGCGTAATATACATACCTGCCGGCTTTCCCAGCTTCTCTGCACCCCGGTCATCCTTAATATCCACAGCAGTCACAAGAATATCATTTGCTTCATCATAATCCTCATCAATGATCACACCTTCAATATCTTTTTTCTGTTTACGAAACGGTTCCGCTGCCTCGAGGGCAAGATCAGTCTTAATATAATCCATCATCTTCTCTATTCTTCCATCCTGTTTTGATACTTTTTAGTGATATCAGATTCCAAAGCTCATTTTTTGACATCTGAAACTTATTTTTTCTCAAAAATTTTTTTCTATGTATTTTTTCTAAAAATTAATTTCTATCTATTTTTTCAAAAAATTAATTTCTATGTATTGACATTCAAAAAAATTTCAATTATTATATTAACAGTGTGTTCTCGTAGAACGTCCGTGTCCGTGTCCGCATATACGAGAACCGACATATACTCATCAAAAGAAATCATAATCCGTTGGAGGTGTACGAAATTGGCAAATATTAAATCAGCTAAGAAAAGAATTCTTGTAAATCAGACTAAGGCAGCCAGAAATAAAGCAATCAAATCAAGAGTTAAAACTGCTATCAAAAAGGTAGACGCAGCAGTTGCAGCAAAAGATATCGAAGCAGCTAAAGCAGCATTACTTGCAGCTACAAGCGAAATCGACAAAGCCTGCACAAAAGGTGTATTCCACAAAAATACAGCTTCAAGAAAAATCAGCCGCATGAACCTTGCAGTGAATAAACTTGCTTAATCCGGCATTTAAGTATTATATAAATTAAATTAACCCAAAATCAAAACCATGTGAACAAACCCTCAATTCACATGGTTTTTTTGTTAAGGAGAAAAAACATGAATCTTGAATTGGTGCTTAATGCATTGGAGGAGGGTATTGTTATTGCCGATCAGGAAGGTCGAATCGTCTATTTTAACAATGCCTACGGCAAATTTATTCATCGTCAGCTTGATGATGCCAAAGGGGAATATTTGAGCAGTATAAGACCCGGTGCAAGACTTCCGGAAGTTATAAAAAGCGGCAAAGCTCTGGAACAGGTGCATCGACAGGAAAATGGCGAAGAATATTTTGTTAATATATATCCTCTTCGTGAGAAAAATGAAATCAAGGGTGCTGTTTCTATTGTGACTTCTTTGAAAAATGCAAAATATCTGTCTGAGACAATCCGTAAGCTGGAAGAAAGAGAAGCTTACCTTGAAAGCCGTATGAAACAGCTCAACGGAACAAGATACAGTTTCGAAAACATTATTTATGGCAGTGAAGTTTCTAAACGCTGTATTGAGGCGGCAAAGAGAATTGCACATTCTGACATTTCTGTGCTTTTACAGGGTGAAAGCGGATGCGGCAAGGAATTATATGCACAGTCTATACATAATGAAAGTGAACGGAGAAACTACCCTTTTGTTGCTGTGAACTGTGCAGTGCTGACCGGAAATCTTCTGGAAAGCGAATTATTCGGATACGATGCCGGTGCATTTACCGGCGCCGGCAAAAACGGAAAAGCAGGTCTGTTTGAAATCGCCCATAAAGGGACGCTGTTTCTCGATGAAGTTTCGGAAATGGATTACAATATACAGGCAAAGCTTCTTCGAGCGCTTCAGGAAAGAAAAATCCGGCGCATCGGCGGCGTCAAAGAAATCGATATTGACGTACGTATTGTCTGCGCGTGTAACGTAAACTTATTAAAATATGTAGAGGAAAACAAATTCCGGCGGGATCTGTATTATCGAATTGCCGCTGTTCCGCTGCAGATTGTCCCCCTTCGGGAACGCCGGGAGGATATCGAACCTCTCATAGACAGCCATCTGTCATCTATTTCTATTCATCAGAAGAAAAACATGACTATAAGTCAGGCTGCAAAGGATATTTTGTTAAAGTATGACTGGCCGGGCAATGTCCGGGAATTAAAAAATGTTTTAGAATACGCAGCATTAATGATGGACGGAGAATGCATCGACGTCACTGCCCTTCCGCAGGCAGTGACTGAAGGCAGAGAAGCATCGGCATATAAAGGTCAGACACTTTCAGAAAGTGTCAAACAATTCGAAAAACAGCAGATTACAGAAGCTATCAATCATTTCGGGGATACTTTAAACGGTAAAAAACAGGCGGCAAAACAGCTGGGAATTTCTCTGGCAACATTATATAACAAGCTGTCACAATCATAACTTTTTTTAAAGTACAGCTTTCCTATGGCATACGTTTTGTATTTGCCAATATAAACATTCTTCAAAAGTACAGCTTTCCTATGGCATACGTTTTGTATTTACCAATATAAAACAAGCAGCGCCGGATACGGGGCATCGAAAAACACCCCGTATCCGACGTTATGTCTTACAGTCTTTTGCTGTTCAATTTGTGCATTTCACATATATAACGAAATTCTGTGTCAATGACGCAATTCAGATTTCCATTTCCAATAAAGCCATGCCTAATGCCTTGCCGTGTTTGTCCAGGGCCAGAGAACGTGTCACACCGCCGCCGAGGGTTTGATCCAGTACGAAGTTCATGGCACAAAGGCTGTCAATATCATAACGGACAACGTCACCTTTGCAGATTTCGCCAAAATAAGCTTTGACGATTTCAGGTGTTACTTTTTCTTTTAGCATCGGGTAATCTTCCGGTTTATATGCAATCAGTGAGATATTTGAAATATCACCCTTATCACCGGTTCTTGAGTGTGCGACTTCTTTTAATTTCATAATGTTAGACCTCCTTATAGCTTAACTGAATATCAACGATATCTCTCGGCACGAAAATTGAACAAATGGATACGATTTCAGAGACTTTTTTTGTCGCCCCGGCACCACCGGCAGGACCATTTGTATAAAGTGCTTCAACTTCATTTGCAATCAGTGAAGCATTCGCTTTGTCTTTTGTACGTCCGCTGATGCGAAGTCTTATTTCAGGGAATATTTCCGGTGCATACCGGCTGGAAATATCCGTTTTATACAGAGAATTAAAACCGATATAGTCCACACGAAATTCTTCCATTTCACATCCGATCAGCTTAAGTCTTTTTTCAACAATATCAGCCGCAAGTTTTGCGCGGTTCATAGCGTTGGTGCCGCCATAGCTGATTTCGCCTTCTCCGATAAAACAATCTCTGTAACCGATGCTTACTTTTAATGTTTCAGGCTTTCCATGGGATGTGGCATTTGCTGCCGCAACAACATCTTTGCCCTGCTGCGTGAAAGTTACCTGTGAAAAGTCCGCAATGGCATCCGGTGTCATATAAGCTTTCGGATTGTGAATCTCATAAATCATCTGTTCTTTACATGTATCTTCACATACAATACCACCTGAACCTTCAACTTTTGTCACAACAAAATGTCCTGTTTCATCAATTTCAATCAGAGGAAAACCGAGGCGGTCAAGATCCGGTACATCTTTATATCCCGGATCTGCATAATATCCGCCGGTAACCTGTCCCGCACATTCAAGAAGATGACCCACAAGCACAGCCTGTCCCATTTCATCAGGGTTTTCATCGATATTCCATCCGAATTCGTGAACAAGCGGAGCAATGGAAAGCGCAGGGTCAGAAACACGTCCCGTGATAATAATATCAGCGCCGTTTTCCAAGGCTTCCAGGATACCTTCACATCCGAGGTAAACATTGGTTGATAAAACAGACGCTTTAATATCGCCAAGTTTGCACCCAAGTTCAAGCACTGTGTTGTCATAATATTTATCAATTTGAGGAAGAATATCATCTCCTGTAACAGCAGCGATTTTTAATCCTGAAATTCCGAGATCCTTCGCAATTTCCGCGGTTTTTTCAACTGCAGCCAGAGGATTTGCAGCCCCCATATTCGTAATAACTTTGATGTGATTGTCCTTTGCAAGTTTCAAAATTTTGTTCATTCTTGCTTCAAGAAGCTGATTATAGCCTTTGGAAGGATCTTTTAATTTATCCTGCTGGCCGATAGCAATGGTTCTTTCTGCCAGACATTCAAAAATAATGTAATCAAGATTGCCTTTTTCCATAAGTTCCACTGCCGGTTCAATACGGTCCCCTGCGTATCCGGCACCGCTTCCGATTCTGATTTTTTTCATAAATACTAGCCTCCTGTTTAAGTTTAATATATATTTTTTTATATGGTTTTGTTAGCTTCTGATGCTGCCCCCAACGGTATGCCTGAAAGCAATTCAGTTTACACTTATTATAAGCAAAAACTGTGCCAACTTTAAAACCGCTTAAAACAAGGGTTTAAGCCAATTGACAAAACGGAACAATTCTAAAATATTAGAATTGTTCCGTTTCATAATAGGCACCATATCAATTTTATATAGACAATCGACTGTTTTGGCAGTATTTCTAATATTTTAGAACATTATTTTAAATTATTAGAAATATCTGCAGACAATGACCTGATTTCTAAATATTCGTTCACTGATTCACAGTTTTATAAACTTCTTCCACAATCCGTTCCATGGCATCAAGTATCTTTTCGTAACCTGTACACCTGCACAGATGACCGGATATCAGCTTTCGAAGCTCATCTCTGTTATACTTTTTACCTGTCCCGACAATTTCAACCGCGCTCATAATAAGTCCCGGTGTGCAAAACCCGCATTGAACCGCTGCCTCTTCCACGAAGGCTTTCTGAATCGGTGACAACTCTCCATTTGGTCCTTTAAGTCCCTCAACAGTCAGAACATTTTTTCCATCAGCCCACATCGCCAGATAAATACAACTGTCTACTGCTTCCCCATCAACGAGCACTGTACAGGCGCCGCATTCGCCAACCTCACATCCTTTTTTTACAGATGTAAGGCCAAAATGATGGCGCAATGTATCAAGAAGTGATTCCCGTTCATCAATAGCCAGTTCTTTATCTATTCCGTTAACTGTCATACGAATGATTTTAATCATTTACATTCCCTCCCGCTCTCTCAATTGCACCTTCTAATGCGCGCCTTGCCAGTTCCCTGATCAGCTGAATTCTAAACGCTTTAGACGCACGCCATGAATCTCTGGGCTTCAGCTCTGACAGCGCGGTTTCCAAAAATTTTTCTATAGCTTCTTTGTCTCCTGTAAGACTTCCGATAAGCACTTGTTCCGCCTTTTTACAGCGCATCGGTGTTGGTCCGGCCACACCATAACCAAGACGTACATCAGCGATACGTTTCTTATCTTCCGAAAGCTTTACACGAACCGCACAGCCCAGTGTTGCAATTTCCATAGCCTTTCTTTTTCCGTATTGTGACATGCTCCCACTACTTAACTTTGTTTGGAGTAGGGGCTTCTTACTCAATGCCCCTAATGGGGCAAGTATCAATAAGCTATCCCCGCCTGCCCGGCGGTTCGATTTTTTAGCCCGCAAACGGGCATAACAATTATATTTTGTCCAGATATGGACAGGAATTCAATCTGGAAGCAAACATTATTTATGCTGAGAGCAGGCGTAATGCTTCTTCCCTGATATTGATCGCCGCATTGACGTCCCTGTCGTTCGTGTAACCACACTCACACCGATATACCCTCTCTGACAATGGCAGTACCTTTTTAACTTTTCCACACTTACTGCACCTTTTGCTGGATGGGAAGAACCTGTCTACCTTCACAAGCTTTCCTCCGCGGTCTTCCAACTTATAACTGAGCATGTTCAGCAACATTCCATAACCGTTGTCCGCAACACTCTTCCCGAAATTCAGGCACCTGCTCATTGCCTTCATGTTCAGATCCTCGACGGCGACCACATCATACTCCTCCGCCATTTTTCGGCTCAACTTATGATGAAAGTCTCTCCTCTGGTTTTTAACTTTCTCATGGCAGAGTGCCACCTTTTTCTTCTGTTTTTGATAATTCGAACTTCCACGCTTACAGCGTGACAGCTTTCGCTGCTCTCTGTTCAGCCGTTTTTCAGACTTTCGGTAATAATCCGGATATTCACATTTATTTCCATCGGAAAATACTGCCAGCCCATGCATCGCATAATCAATACCGATAACCTTCAGTTCTCTTTCTTCTCTGTCCTGGACTTGGTTTTCATCCGCACAGTACTCAAAAAGTATACTGACATAGTACTTCTCTGAAGGTTGTCTTATGACTGTCACAGCCTTCAGCCGGAACCCTTCCGGGATCTGTCTGTGGATCTTCGCCTTTACGACACCGGCTTTCGGGAGTTTGATGCCGTTCTCAAAAAGTCGGATATTCCCATTCACCAGATTCGTCGTATATGCATTCCGGCTGTGATGCTTCGACTTGAATTTCGGAAAGCCGATCTCCGGACGTTCAAAGAAATTCCTGTATGCCCTTTCCAGATGGAGCTGCACATTCGCAAGGGCAAGAGCATCTACTTCCTTCAGCCACGGAAATTCTTTTTTATATGATGCCGGTGTAGTCTTAAGCATCTTCCCGGTCTTCTTATACGCTTCAATCTTATCCGAAAGCATCTGGTTATAGATGAACCTGCAGCACCCAAATGTCTTCGCAAACAATACTTTCTGTTCTGCAGTTGGATAAATCCGGAATTGGAAAGCTTTATAACTCTTTCTCATGTTTCTCACCTTGCGTTTCAAT
>JALEHN010000120.1 GCA_022770525.1 Clostridiales bacterium | reverse complement strand
TTGGCAGCCAATATCGTGACTGCTTTTTTGCGATGCTTTCATAATTGTTGAAAACATTTGTTGTCAAGGTTCAGTTCTTGGATACGAGTTTTATTTTCGTAGCAAGGTGCATAGGCAAAAAACATGTGCGAAGTTTGAGTAAGTTTCTAAAATAATAGCGATGCCCAGCTGGTTGCCGTAGTCAAACATCATTTTATAATGATGGCGGCAGCAGCCGAGTCGGTCCATTTCATCGTGAAGATCGGCTTCCATATAAGCCGGACCGAGAATAAACGAGATGGCTTCCTGTTCCAACTGCCGTTCAATATAGCAGAAAGAACACTCGTCATCGGCGTTAAAAGCGTCAATTAAAGGGATTGTGTAGATTGTTGTTTTCATAGATTACCTGCCTTTGTGAAAATGTTTCTGTTGTTATCAAGTATACCATAAATGGTAGGTGATGGCGATTTTTTGAAAAAATATTGAAAAAATTAAAAAATGGCTTTATATTATTAAAAGGAATTTGAAAAACAGTGATTTTGAATGACAAGTTGGAATCAGAAGCTTTATATAATGAGTTTGTAAGATGGAGGGATGATGATGACGAAGGATATGACCGCCGGCAATCCGATGAAGCTGATCATACATTTTGCATTGCCGCTGTTGGTTGGAAATTTACTGCAGCAGACTTACAATTTAATTGATGCAGCGCTGGTGGGACGGTTTCTTGGAACACAAGCTCTGGCAAGTGTCGGGGCATCAAGCAGTGTACAGTTTCTTGTACTTGGGTTTTGCATGGGTGTGTGCAATGGTTTTGCAGTACCGGTTGCAAGAGATTTTGGCGCCGGCGCCATTGACAGGATGAGGAAATGTGTTTTTCATGCGATGGCTTTGGCAGCATGTATTGCGGTGATACTGACGATTGCCTGTGCAGTGCTGTGTCCGCAGATTCTGCATCTTTTGTCAACGCCGGAGGATATTTTTGATAATGCGTATTTGTATTTGCTGATTATTTTCCTTGGCATACCATTTACAATTTTATATAATCTGCTGTCCTGTATTCTACGTGCTGTCGGTGACAGCAGGACACCGTTTATGTTTCTGGCTTTTTCAGCCACATTGAATATTTTTCTTGATATGCTCTGTATTATTGTTTTAAAATGGGGATGTGCAGGTGCGGCAATTGCCACGATTACGGCGCAGGCTGTCAGCGGCAGTTGCTGTCTTGTATATATGATTAAACGCTTTGAGATTTTGCGCCTTAGGAAAACAGATTGCCATTTTACAGCTTCGGGTGCAGGGGAAATGTTGTCTATGGGTGTTCCGATGGGACTGCAGTTTTCCATCACAGCCATCGGCAGTATGGTCATGCAGTCGGCAAATAACGGCCTTGGCAGTGTTTATGTATCCGGTTTTACAGCAGGAATGCGTATCAAACAGTTTACAATGTGCCCGTTTGATGCCATTGCTACGGCAGTCTCGGTATTTTGCAGTCAGAATCTCGGTGCGGCTAAGGTGAAGCGTATCTATCAGGGGATTAAGAAAGGTATGGTTATCAGTGTTATTTATGGACTGGCTGCAGGGATTGTTTTGATTTTTGCCGGACGTACACTGGCAATGCTGTTTGTTGGCAGTGAAGGGGCACAGGCGGTACAGGTTCTTGACGCGGCGGCAAAATATCTGAGGTGCATGGGATTTTTTTATTGGTCTCTCGGAATTTTAAATGTTTGTCGTATGACCACACAGGGGCTTGGATTTTCAGGTCGGGCTGTATTTTCAGGTGTAACAGAGATGATTGCCAGAATTTTTGTAAGCTTTGTATTTGTCAGCAGGTACGGCTATACGGCGATCTGCTTTGCAGACCAGACGGCATGGGTTTCGGCATGTCTCTACATTGTGCCGACCTGTCTTTTCTGTATACATAAAATAGCAAAGCATCTGGAAACGGACAAGGATTTCAGTGAATCTGCAAACACAGAGCCGATGGTGGAAATTAAGTTTTAATTTTGCAGAGAATGATTTAAAAACAGGCTGACATCTGTACTTTCCGATAATGAATATAAACATCGGAAGACAGATGTCAGTTTGTTTTTGTTTATTATAGAAGTTGGACAGGCATTGGTTTTGAATTATTTTGCTTTGGCAGCGAAATCTGTATTGACTAAATCTCTATAAGGCGGATGGGCATCAAGTTCGCCTGCCTGATCAAGAATATTTAGCAGCAAGTTAAAAGCGTCTTCTGTGAAAACAGTATCTGTACGCCATGTATCCTGTTCGGCATAGCGGGTGACAATAGTCTGCAGTGTCTTTTCGTCGGTTTCTTTAAACTGTGGCTGGATTACTTTTGCAATCTGCTCCGGCGTGTTTGAGTTTACATAATCTAAGCCCTTTTGTATTGCACATACGAATTTCTGGATAGTTTCAGGATTCTTGTCGATGTAACTTTTCAGCACAGAAAAGCAGGTGTACGGTACATAGCCGCTGTCAACACCAAGGGAGGCAATCACATAGCCTTTGTCAGAAAGTTCAAGTTTGGAAGCAAAAGGTTCAAATTCAACGGTATAATCGCCGGTGCCTGATGCAAAGGCTTCGGCAGTCACGCCGAAATCTATATTCTGAATAATATCTAAATCTGTTTCAGGATTTATACCATTCTGTTTTAAAATATACTCAAAAACCATCTGCGGCATGCCGCCTGCCCGACCGCCAAGGACTGTTTTGCCTTTCAAGTCTTCCCATTGAAAATGATCATCGTCTGTTCTGCTTACAAGGAAGTTACCGGCTCTTTGTGTCAGCTGTGCAAAGTTGACTGCATAATCACCGGCGCCCTGATTATAGGCATAAACTGTAGCTTCCGGTCCCATAAAACCAATGTCCGCCTCACCGGAAACAAGAGCAGTCATAACCTTATCAGCACCGGCACCATTAACAAGTGTAATCTTCAGACCTTCTTCTTCAAAATATCCTTTTTCTATGGCAACATACATCGGTGCGTAAAAAATAGAGTGAGCAACTTCGTTTAAAGTAATCGTAGTTAAGTTACCGGATGTTTTTTTGCATCCTGTCAGTGATGCTGCAAACAGTGACAGTAAGAGAACAAAGACAATACATTTCCTTTTCATGAAAAACCTCCTGAATGTACTGATTTATAATATGAAGAAAAGGAAAAAGTGTGCAGTGTATATTTCAT
>JALEHN010000117.1 GCA_022770525.1 Clostridiales bacterium | reverse complement strand
GGAGCCTACCGGCTTCTTCCGTAAATCATTGATATTTCTTTGATTTCTTTTAAAAGCGCTTCGGTGATCTCACCTTCTGTGAGCCGCCACTGCCAGTTGATGCCAAGGGTTGACGGTGTATTTATTCGGGCATGGTTGTCAACCCCAAGATAGTCCTGAATCGGTATGATACAGATATTTGCCGTACTTGCCACTGCCATACGGACGATTTTTTTGCAGATTGTCCGGTCATCAGATGTTCTGTCACCGACATAATCCCGAACCATCAGCTGCTCCTCTGGCAGGATATTCTGAAACCATGAATATAATGTCTCATTGTCATGGGTTCCTGTATAAACAACACAGTTCTTATCATAATTATGCGGCAGATAATCACTTGAACTGTCCTCATCCTCACTGTCAAATGCAAATTCAAGAACTTTCATATTCGGATATCCGCTGTCTTTGACAAGCTGACGCACAGAATCTGTCATAAGCCCCAGATCTTCCGCAATAATTTTTTTATCTCCCAGATGCCATCTGACGGTATTAAACAGCTCCATACCCGGACCTTTTTCCCAATGCCCGTTTTCCGCCGTCAGATCACCAAACGGTATCGAATAATATTCATCAAAGCCTCTGAAATGGTCAATTCTTACAACATCATAAAGCTTAAAACAATGTGCGATTCGCTTTACCCACCAGTCATAACCGTGTGATCTGTGATAATCCCAGCGATAAAGGGGATTGCCCCAAAGCTGACCTGTTTCAGAAAATGCATCCGGCGGGCATCCTGCCACTGCCAGAGGCACATTTTTATCATCCAGCTGGAACAGCCATGGTGATGCCCATGTATCCGCACTGTCAAGGGCTACATAAATCGGAATGTCACCAATAATTTCAATCCCCTGATCATTGGCATATTTTTTAAGCTTCAGCCACTGCTGTCTGAACTTAAATTGAAGGTATTTGTAAAACTCTATATCATAATACAGTTCCCTTCTATAATAATCCAGAGAATATCCCCATCTCAGACGGATATCCTCGGCCCACTCGATCCAGCTCTTCCCGCCGAACCGGTCTTTGACTGCCATAAATAATGCATAATCATCAAGCCACCAGCCTTCTGACCGGCAAAAATCCAAAAAATCTCTGTTTTTATAAATTTCACTTCGTTCATATGCTTTTCTTAAGAGTCCAAACCGTCCCTCATATATTTTCCCGTAATCAACCATGGAAGGATTACTTCCGAAATCAACACGATCACACTCTTCCTTATCAAGTACCCCTTCTTCAATCAGGTCCTCAAGACTTATAAAATAAGGATTTCCCGCAAATGTTGAAAATGACTGGTATGGCGAATCGCCATAGCTTGTCGGTCCAAGAGGCAAAATCTGCCAGTATTTTTGTCCGGCCTCCTTTAACTGATCAACAAATTCATATGCACTTTTTGAAAAGCAGCCAATACCGTATTTTGACGGCAGACTGCTGATCGGTAATAGTATTCCGCCCGCTCTTTGATTTCTCATATTTCTTCTCCTTTTATCTTCTGCCTAATATTGTCACAGATTTCGGTTTAAGCATCATTTCACCCTTCACGTCAAACGCTCCGCCGTCTTCATGAATATCGACACCGTCCGAAATCAGTTTCCATAAACCTTCCGGCAGTAAAACCCTGCGGTTCTGTCCGTAAGGATTATAAAAAACAACAGCCTCATTCCAGTATGTCTTAAGGTCTTCCATATAAAAACCGATGACCGCATCCTGATTATCCATAAAAAATATCTTTTCGGAGGCTTTTGAATCCTTTCGCCATAACACCGGAAGCCTGCTGCGAAGCCTGATCATAAAGCGATAATAATCTGTCAGATCACTGTAATCTTTCGCCCGCTGCCAGTCTAACTGGTTAAGCTTCGGTGATTTGTTATAGCTGTTGCTGCATCCGGATTTTGTCCGTCCGAATTCCTCCCCTGCCATAAAAAACGGTGTACCGAGACATGTAAATATAATACCCGCTGCCATTTTATTAAGCTGCAGGATTTCCTCGTCCTTCTTACCGTACTCCGGCACATCTTTAACGGAAATCATCAATTTATCCCATAAAGTCAGATCATCATGGGCCGACACATAGGAGATCACTTGAAAAGGTGATACAGGTTCCATGCGTCCCGGATCGCGCCCCTGTCCCGTCCAGGCACAGACCGCGGATTTGATATCTTTTTTATGTTTGATGGCATCCGTATCGTTACTGTTGACATATCCTGTTTCCTTCTCAATGAACACGCTGCCTTTCACAGCATCCCGCGTTCTGTCGGAAAATATGGCAATGTGCTCATCAAGTCTATGAACATTTGATGTCACCGCAGGCACAGCATCGTTTTCCCATGCTGTCTGCGACGCTGACCACGGTTCACCGTACATAAGAATCTGTTCACCATTTTCCAGTTCATTGAGACGGCATCGTATTTCATTCATTGCCGCCACATCGTGTAATCCCATCAAATCAAATCTGAAGCCGTCAATATGATATTCTTTTGCCCAGTGACAAACAGAATCCGCCATATAGCGGCCAAACATCTTACGCTCACTGGCTGTATCATTGCCGCAGGCAGAGCCGTTTGCCCATGTGCCGTCTTCATACATTCTGTAATAATAGCCCGGCACCATTTTATTCAGGCACGTATCCATATGGTAGGTATGGTTGTAGACCACATCCATAATGACACCAAGGCCTGCCCTGTGTATGGCCGCAACCATCGCCCGAAACTCCCGGATACGCACATGGCCGTCAAAAGCATCCGTTGCATAAGAGCCTTCCGGTACATTATAATTCATCGGGTCATATCCCCAATTATACCGTTCTTTGTCATCACAGGACTCATCAATGGAACCGTAATCGCAGGACGGAAGCAAATGAATATAGGTCACACCAAGACTTTTCAGATAATCAAGGCCTGTTAAAAACTGTCCTTCACCGTTAAAAGTCGTACCGGTTTCTGTAAATGCCAGATACTTTCCTCGCCATTCACTGCGGACACCGCTGTTTTCATCATTTGAAAAATCTTTGATATGCAATTCATAAATGACCGGATTTTTTTCAATATCCGCTGGATGTCTGTCATCTTCCCAGCCTTCCGGCGCCGTTTCTTCCATATCCGCGACCATACTCCGGCATCCGTTAACACCGCAGGCTTTTGCATACGGGTCACCGGTCTCACAGGACTGTCCGTCAATTGTCACTGTATAAGTATAGTACACGCCTTCCAGATTTTTATGAACAGATACTGACCATGTACCGCGCGCACCTTTCATCATTTCATAGCATTCCGGCACATCAGCTTCATGTTTGTTTAAAGCCTCCGCTTCACTTCCGTATTTATAAAGATTTAAGCGTACCCCTGAAGCTGTCGGCGCCCATACTTTAAAAACTGTCTGACTTTTTGCGTACACCGCGCCAAGGTCTCTGCCATCATAATCATATGCCTGCAAAAAAGCATCCGAACTAAACATTTGCTTCATTTCAAGCCATTTTTCTTTCGTATAGTTAATCATCAGTGCCGCTCCTTTCAATCTGTTCCAGTTTTTCATAAACTCTCAGAATTTCTCCGACACTCCACGCCTGTGCAAAACAACCTTTAGACACTGACGGGCAGTCACCATCGTAAATCTCTGCAATATGGCCCACACATCCCTCATAAAGACACGGAATCATCGCCTCCAGCTGTCTTCTGACACGGGCTGCCTCTTTCTTCTCATCATCAGCCCAGCGAAGTCTCGCCATATAATAACCGCCAAGCGGAAATGCCCATACAGTTCCCTGATGATAAGCCATATCTCTGTTAAACTGCGCGCCGCCGTAAGTACCGTGATAATCTTTATCACACGGGCTTAGGGACCTAAGTCCCCACGGCGTATACAAATGTTCATAGACCGTATCCAGAATGCGTTTTGCCATCGCCTGATCCGGCATCGTAAACGACATGGTCAGTGCCCATACCTGATTGCAGCGGATCTGCGTATCAGCATCTGTTCCCGAAATCACATCTTTTAAATATCCTGCCTTTTCATCCCAGAACTTGCAAAGGAAACTCTTTTTTGTTTTTTGAGCCATTGCGCCGTACAAAGCTTTTGATTTTTCATCATGCAGCCTGCCTGCAAAACATTCCATAATCTTAAGGGCATTGTACCAATAAGCATTAATTTCCACAGGTTTTCCATGCCTTGGTGTCGGTAAAATATTCCCTGCGCGGACATCCATCCAGGTCAGCTGTTCAAGTCCTTCCCCGGCCGAAACAAGTCCGTCACTGTCCATGAAAATATGATAGTCCGTTCCTTTACTGTACCATTCAATGATGCTTTGCATCACCGGCCATGCTTCTGCTAAGAAATCGCTGTCACCACATGCCTGTTCATACAAATAAACAATTTCAATAAATAAAAGTGCCGCATCCACGGTATTGTAAATCGGCGCGTCACCATCTTCAGGAAACATATTCGGCATCATGCCGCGTTTACAATAAGCCATAAATGTGCGCAAAATGCTTTTCGCGCTATCAAACTGCTTTGCAGTAATCGTACACCCTGCCATGGCAATCATCGTATCTCTGCCCCAGTCACCAAAAAACGGATATCCCGCAATCATCGTCATACTGTTTGTGGAATCTCTTCGGGTGAGATACTGATTGGCACTTCTTACAAGCACCTGTGCTTCCGGAGAAATTAATCCTGATGTCTTAACAAGTTTTTTCTGTCTGTTTATTTCTGCTGTTATTTCCTGACTGCACCAGTTTTCATCAATTTCCGGCAGTCTTTTTGTACTGTACACAACATAAAAATGCTGCGTTCCGCATTTAAAATGACATTCAATCTGATGATTAGATGCCGCACATCCTAAGGCTTCACGGCCGTCTGCCGCGTCCAGATCATAGTACAGATCATCACAATAAACGGTTTCGCGGCGTCTGACAATACCATTAGTTTTATAATACAGCTTCAGATGATTGGATTCAACCTTTTCATCATCTAATATGAAAGTCTGCGATTCCTTAAGCTTTTTTCCTTTTGGAACAAACTGAAACCACGGTGTCAATATGAGACAGCCATGACCGGATGCATTGATTTCATAATCAACGATCACCGTATTCTCACCGTGTTTCATAGCCACTGTTTGAATCATTTCCACGTTTTTTACTTTATACTGCCACCTGGGCAAATATTCATAAGAAAAGCTTTCAAGATACCGGTACCCTTTCTGATTTTTTGTCCGGCAGACGTAGCGCTGACTCTCCAGACGAATAAGGGAACTCTGACTGTTATTTTCATTGGTTACACCGTCACCGCCGCCTGATTCCAAAGCAACTGCCGCATGGATATTGGTGACCATATGGTATCTCTCCACCGGTGATTTCACCGCCGCCATCAAAAGCGCATGGTCGTTTCTTGCATTTGCGCCGGTCACTGTCAGGGATGAAAAACCGCCCAGGCCATTTCCAAGAAGATAACATGTTTTCTCCCCCTGTCTTATATCTTTCCAGCTGTTTTTTCCATAAATAAATTTCATGTTAACCTCCAAAAATGTGTTGACCATTCAAATCGGATAGAACAAAGAGAAAGCCGATTCATTCCGGAAAACAAATCGTGCCAGACATCTGCTGCTCATTATAGAACATACATCTGACTGTCTTCCGGAACAAATCGGCTTTTTTGATTCCCATACCCGAAATGACAAAACAACTTGTATGGGAAATGTCATAAAATATCAGCCTTTGACTGCACCTGACAAACCTTCTGTATAGTATCTCTGCATGAAAATAAACAAAATTGCAATCGGAATAGAAACAACAACTGCACCTGCGGCAAAGCATGTATACCAGTTGTCAATATATTCTTTTTCAAGCATACGCCACAGACCGATGGCTACAGTATAGTAATCCGCATTGGCACGGCAGATAACCTTTGCAAAGATGAAATCTACCCACGGTCCCATGAAGGAAGTTAAAACAGTGTAAACAATAATCGGTTTACTGAGTGGTATTGTAATTTTATAAAATACCTGAAATCTTGTACAGCCGTCAATGTATGCCGCTTCGTCAAGAGCTTTAGGAATCGTATCAAAAAAGCCCTTTGCAATGGTAAATCCAAGACCGGCACCGCCTGAGTAAACAAGCACAAGCGCCACACGGATCATCGCTCCTTCGGATAAGCCCAGTGATTTCAATATGTAATATACAGCAACCATGGACATAAATGCAGGGAACAGACCAAGAATCATCGCAATATTCAAATAAGGTTTTCTCATTTTAAAGCGAAGTCTGGACATAACATAAGCCACTGACAATACAAAAAATGTTGATACAACACATGTGATTATGGCAATCACAAGGGTATTCATAAACATCTTCGGAAAATTTAAAATTGTCGTATCCGTAAACAGTTTTACGTAGTTGCCGACTGTATACCCTTTCGGGAAAAAGCTGGAAACATAGGAACCTTTTTCAGCACGGAAACTTGTCAGGATCACCCAGAAAATAGGGAATATCCAGATGACTGCCATCACCGCAAGAATCACATGAACGGCTGTATTGGCAGCAAATTTTCTTGCTTTCATTGAGGATGTAACTTCTTTTTTGCCCATTATTGGAATCCCTCCTCATTCTTATATGATCCGGTATTTCTATAGGTAATCAGCGATACAATAGCCAATACAACGAATGTGAAGATACCGATAACCGCACCGATGTTATAGTACTGCTGATCAATGGTCAGTTTATACAGCCATGTAACAAGCAAATCTGTCTTACCTGCTGTGGAGCCGACCGGTGTCGGATCGCCGCCGGAAAGAAGATAAATAACGTTAAAGTTATTGACATTGCCCGTAAAGGTTGTAATGAGATAAGGCATTGTTACAAACAGCATATACGGTAAAGTAATTTTAAAGAATGTAACGACAGCATTGGCCCCGTCAACCTTTGCAGCTTCATAAAGTTCTGCAGGAATATTCTGCAAAATACCTGTAACCTGCATCATTGTATAAGGAATACCTACCCACAGGTTGATAATGATAACAGTGACTCTCGCCCATGTGGCATTGGTCCAGAAAGGCAGAGGACTGTCGATCAGGCCGAGATTCTGAAGCAATACATTGACTGCGCCTGATGGCTGAAGCATTGTACGCATAATCAAAAGTGATACGAACTGCGGTACCGCGATCGATAAAATAAAGCAGAACCGCCAGAAGCTCTTAAACCTTGTACCGTTGCGGTTAATAAGGATTGCAAGAATCATTCCGAAAATATAGTTAAGACCGGTTGCAAAAACCGCCCATACAAGCGTCCAGCCAAGTACCGGCCAGAATGTCTGCCCGATGGAATCCGAAAAGCTTAATACTTTTGCGAAGTTATCAAGACCGACCCAGTCAAACAGCATCAGATGATCGCCCTGCTTGCTGTAATTTGTAAACGCCATACAAATCATAAATGCCAGCGGCAGAATGTTAAATGCAAGAATACCCGCAAGCGGCAGTGTCAGCAACGTTTTATGAAGGTTCATATGGAACATATCTTTGATATCATCTTTGATCGAATTGATATGTTTTCCTTCTTTAGCAAGACACTCTGTTTTATATGCGCTTTTTACAGCCGCGCGCCACATAAAAATAAACCAGATAATCACAAATATTGTTACAACACCGTAGAGCAGAATCAACAGTGAGTTATCGCCTGCAACATATTCGTAAATACCTTTGGCCTCATTCCATACTTCCTCCTGTGCTCTGTCACCAAGGCTCGGAAGCATTGCAAGACAGTGTGCACCCGTAGTAATCATAAAGTATACAAAAGCCACTTCCATCAGAAGGAAAATAAGACCTTTAATAATCTGCTTATGTGCAATATTCCCCGCGCCCATAATAAGCATCGAAAGCTTTGTCAGCAGGCCGCCCTTTTTAACGGCATTGCTTACAGTATATGGTGTAGGGAATTCGTTGACACGTTTTTTGAATTTTATAGACATGTTGGTGCCTCCCCATATTTTATGTAATACTATTCATACATAAATATCATAACGTCTGCTAAAGTAAAATCAAACAGACAACTTCTTTATTATGATCATAAGGAAAGCAGACTGCTTTCCTTATGACGAAGAAGGGCTGATATCAGCCCTTCTTCGTCCAAACTGATTTTTTCAATTTTTCATGTCCGATTTTCATCTGCTATTAATTATTCAACTACAGAAGTATTCATATTTTTGTTCCATGCCTCTGTGGCATCAGCTGCATTATCATGTGTCACTTCACCGTTTCTTAAAGACTTACCGAAATTATCTGTCGGTGTCCAGTAGTTAGCCATGCCGGCAACAAACGGCTGAATGATGGATGTATTTGCAACTGTGTCGTTCTGTGCCTTTACAAGTAAATCTGAATCCATGGAAGGATCTGACAGAAGTTCTGTGTTACATGGAATAATATTTCTTGTTTCGTAATGAGATTTCTGAGCTTCAACACCGCCAAGGTATTTTGCAAGAGCAACTGCTACCTGAGGATATTCTGTTTTTGAGCTTACGGCTAAAGCTTTTGTACCTGCAAATGAGTACATCTGAACTTCTTTGCCGTCTAATGTATAGCATGGAAGCTGTGCAGCACCGAAGTTTTCGCCAAGTGCGTCTTTAACTGCCTGATAATCCCATGAACCTGAGAACATTGCTTTAATAGAGCCGTCACGGATACCGGCAATACCTGAACCATCAACATCAACTTTAAAGTTTTCATTTGCTACAAGATCAACAAGGTAATCTGTAACTGCGGTCGCTTTTTCACCGCTGAAATCAATACCTGCATCATTGTCTGTACCGTCACCGAAGAATGTACAGCCGTTGCCTACATAGAAGCTTGAAAGATACCATGAGTTTGTGATCGGGAAAGAAACAACATCTTTTTCAAGCATTTTATCAAGACTCTTAATATCTTCTTCTGTGAAGACACTCTTATCATAATACATAAACCATGTATTTGATGTGAAAGGAACACCGTAAAGAGCGCCGTCAACTGTCAGTGAATCTACCATAGCCTGCGAGTTTGTTTCCTGAACGTATTTTTCTGTTTCGCCGCCGATTCTTGCAACTGCATTGGCAGGAAGAAGATCTGTCAGCTGGTCGTTTGTCATCATAAACACATCAGCTGCTGCATCAACATCCTGTGTAACAAGTTTTGCAGATTCACCTTCAGGACAGATACCATAGCTGAATGTAATGTGCCAGTTCGGATGCTCTGCCGCAAATGCTTCACACTGTGTCTGAAGCCAGTTTCCGAATTCTTCAGACTGGTCTTCTGCCGGTGACCATACAAGCATATCGCATGTAATTTCTTCTTCTTCAGCAGCTGCGGTTGTCTCTCCTTCCGCGCCTTTGGTATCTGCAGATCCCTGATTGTCTGCAGGTGCCTGACTGCCGCCGCATGCTGTCATGGACAATGCCAGAATTCCGGCCATTAATAATGCTGGTAATTTCTTCATAAAAATTCCTCCTTTGGGTTTTTCACCCTGATTTAAAATGATATTAATTGTTCAGGTTTATTGTTGCGCTTTAACGTTAAACCTTTGTCTAATTATAATATCTGCACACTGCTCTGTCAATCCTCGGATTTTTTGTTCTCCATTTTGTACATATTTAACCTTATAAATCTATGTATAATTCACAATATTGTATATGTACTTATATTTATATTGATTTTTTTGTTTTTTCAATGTACTCTTATAGATATAACGTTAAATCTCCAATATCACTATTGCTTAATTTATTTTCATCACTTATCATATTAAAGGTACGTCACGCACTTATGCTGCATGATGCTGTACATTAAAGAGGAGGTTTTTTATGACATTAAAAGATATAGCAAAAGAAGCAGGCGTCAGTACGATGACCGTGTCTAATGTGATCAACGGACGTTTTGACAGAGTTTCAGAAAAGACAGTCCAACACGTGAACGAAATTATTAAAAAGTATCATTATACGCCAAATATGAACGCACGCAGTCTCGTGTCCAGAAATTCAAAAATTGTTTTACTAATAATCCCGTTATCACACAACGAGACAAATATGTTTTACTCTCCTTATATCAGTTCACTGCTTGGCATTATGGAATACCAGCTCCGTATCAACGGTTACTATGCAATGATCCGTTCTGTTTACGGCTATGATGAGCTTGATGCCCTGTTTAAAAACTGGCCGGCCGACGGCGCGATTTTCCTCCTCCCGGATTTTGACTGCTTTCTTGACAGAATTCTTGATAATATACATATACCGCTTGTCTTTTTGGACAGCTGCCATACCCGCGAAGATTTTATAAATATTTCCTGTGATGACAGTAAAGGCACTTACCTGGCCACACGGTACCTTATAAGTCTTGAACATAAGCGTATTGCATTTATGGCAGACTATAGAAACAGTGACTTATTGACCGCCAGATTTAACGGCTATAAAAAAGCGATGGACGAAAGCAGTCTTCCAATTGATGAAGATCTGATTTTTGAACTGCCGCCGGATTATGAACACGGCATTACAACAGGCCAGACGATCGCTGCCAGGGCATCTGAACAAAATCCTGTCACTGCCATCGTCACAACTTCCGATTACTGTGCCGTAGGTATCCTTGAGGGTGCAAGACTCGGCGGCTTAAAGCTTCCCGACCAGCTTTCCGTCATAGGCTTTGACGATCTTCCGTTTTGCAGATACTGTGCGCCGAAGTTAACAACGATCAGCCAGAACATCGAAGACAAGGCCACAGCGGCCACAACAATGCTCATCAAAAAAATGAAAAACGAAACATTAAAACAGAATAAAGTCATCATTGATGTTCAGCTTATTGAGCGTCAGTCTGCGGCCCTGCCTAAATAAAGAGGCTGTTTTCCATACGGAATATGATTTTTAGACAGACAGATCATTTGCATGGTCTGTCTGTTTTGAAAAAACATTCCGTAAGAAAACAGCCTCTGATTTTATTTCATCCAGATCAAAGATTTCTTAAACCGCAGGATACAAATATTTCTAATCCCGGGAATATATTTTTAAAAAAGTGACAAAAGGTTTGCTACTTTTTTAAAATCGCCATCCATGACACAATAATTTGCCATGACAGGTGTATTAACGCCATCGGACAGATTTGAGTGAAAATACAGTGTATCCATCCCCGCTTTTTTTCCGCCCTCAATATCTGCATGAAGGTCGTTGCCGATCATCAGACATTCTTCCGGTTTCAGCTGATGCTTATGTATTAACATTTGATAATACAGCGAATCCGGTTTCTTGACTCCGGCATCCGACGAAAGAAAGATATCATCAAAATAATCCCTGATACCAAGAATTTTAAGCTCCGGTTCAGTAAATGCCGCTTGCGCATTTGACAATAGATAAATTTTTTTCTGATTCTCCTTAAGCATTTTTAAACACTTGCATACACCGCTGTAGGTTTTCAGATATTTTCTTGATATCACTCGAAAAGCAAACGCAATACTTTTTGCTTTTTCCTGACTGCATGAACCGCTTTTTAACCGGACAATTTTCTGAAAAACTTTAACAACATCAAATTCCGGATATGTGCACGTAAAAGACGGTCCCGTTTTAGGCAGTATGTTTTCATAAGCCACTTTTAATTCCTGCGGTTTGTAATCCGCGCCGTAACATACAAGAAGTTCTGCGATTTTTGCCCAGAATGTGTTTGAATACTCATCCGTTTTTATATCCGCAAGCGTTCCGTATAAGTCGAAAATAAAATTTTTATATTGTTTACTTTCCACAGCCAATGTCTTCATTCCTCATCTTTATGATCTTCCACTGAGATTTTTCCGTATATTTCTTTGAGATACCATCGTCGGTATAAAGCACGTAGGAAGCCTCATCATCTTTTGCGCCAAGCCATTCAAGTCTTGTTTCGTCAACGTCTGCCATCGTTTTTACCTGTTTTGGAAGTATGATCATCGGCAGCAGGTGTCCTTTTTTAATAAAGATCACAATTTCATTTAACGCTACCGGAATATAATGATGACCTGCCGCAATCATTTCACATGTTTTCTCCTCAGGAGATTTCATCCGTACCATCATCATTTCTTCAGGCAGATAGACATAACGGCCTTTGGCATTTTGTATGTAAACAGGTGCGATCATGATACTTTCCCCGACCATCAGCTGATCTTCCACAGCATATGCCTGACGGTCATCCGGATAGTCAAATGCCACCGGTCTGAAATACATTTCATCATCAAGAACAGACTTCATAAATTCGCTGTAAATATATGTCATAAGACTGTAACGGATTCTTATAATGTTTCTGTAATCATCCAGTCTGTCAAACTGATACACTTCTTTTTCTCTCGTTCCCGCTGCGGCATGGTTGCGCATCAACGGCGTAAACAGACCAAACTCCAGCCAGCGCATCAAAAGATCCGGCGTCGTGTCGCCGCCAAAACCGCCGATATCCGAACCTGTATATAAAATACCGCACATATTCAGAGACGGCATCTGCTGAATACTTAAAAGCAGCTGCTGCCACCATGCCTGATTATCACCGGTCCATATGCCGCCATATCTGTGCATACCGATATATGATGAACGGGAATACATTAAAATTCTACGATCCGGCGCAATTGTATCAAAAGCTTCCGAAGCCGCCTTTGTCATATTATAGCCGAAAAGATTGTGGACTTTATCATGACATATGACCCTGCCGTCCATATTGTGATAAAAACTTCTGTAATCCTTCGGACTGTTGGACAGTTCACTGACAATATCCTTCATATGGAAATAGGAATTAATGTCAAGATTTTCATTTCTCATCGCCACAAGTTCATCAAAGACCTGATCCAGCTGCTTTTGAGAATAAAAAATCGCCGGCTCATTCATATCATTCCAAAAGCCGTCAATCCCCTGTTCAATGAGCCAGCGGTATTTGCCGCCGAACCATTTTCTCGCATCGCTGTTTAAGACATCAGGGAAATGCACTTTTCCCGGCCATACTGCTGCCACAAAATCATTGCCGTCTTCATCTTTACAAAAATATCCGTATTTGACGCCCTCTTCATAAACATCATAGCCTTCTTCAATTTTCACACCGGCATCAATAATCGGTACAAGATGAACATTCTGCTGCTTTATTTCTTCCACAAAGCCTTCAAAGTCAGGGAATGCTTCACGATCCACCGTAAAATCCTTATACCGCTCCATGTAATCAATATCAAGACATACGGCTTCAAGCGGGATATTCTGATCATGATGACCTGAAATCACACGGCGGACATCTTTTATATCTTTATATCCCCATCTTGACTGCTGATAGCCGAAAGCCCATTTCGGCGCCACGTAGCTTTGTCCGATCAGCTTTCTAAACTGCTTTACAATATCTTTAAGACTGCTGCCTTCAATTGTATAAATAACACAATCGCCGCCTGCTGTCACTTTCAGGCTGTCAATCGCTGTATAGCCTACATCAAATGAAACCTGACCCGGATCGTCAATAAAAATGCCGAATGTCTTTTTACCACACACAATCAAAAAGTTATGGGCACCGTAAAGGGAATGCTTCGTTTCAATGTGATTCGGATCATCTGTTGCATTGCTGATATATAAGTATCCTCTTTTATTTATACCGCGAACCTGCTGACCGAGGCCGTAAATAACATCATCCTCTTCCATTGTATACGATAATACGACACTGGTACTGTCATATACCATATCCATCAGTGTCATATGCTCATATGTATCTGTCACAGATGTCCCTACAACAGCTCCGGTCTCAATCGGACTGCCAAAAATATACTTGCGAATCATTTTCTCTTCCTCCCTTTAAAATCATTAATGTCATCGTCTGGTTGTTCGTTCCTCCAAATAAGCCATATACTACAGCCTTTTTACTGTGAATCGATACGACTTATACTGATATCATTTTATCATTCATTTTGTGATTAAATCTTGCATCATAACACACAAAAATAACACAATCCTATCCAATTCCGATAATTGCAGGAATAATGACAGGAACGGCAAATGATAAGATTACGCCGGATACAAATGAGTATATCGCTATATGGTCATCCGTAGACTTTACCACAACCGGCAATACCGTATCCATAGCCGCCGCCCCCGGCAGAGAGACACACTCGATGTACCCGATTTTTGCTGATACGATTGGAATCAATATAATAGACAAAACCTCCCGCATCACATTGGATAAAAAAGCCACTGCAGATACCGAAGCCGAATAGTCAGCCAAAAGTATCGGAGCCAGAGAATACCAGCCAAAGCCCGCACTGGCAGCCACAGTATCTTTCACAGACATCGGCAAAAACAATGATGCCACAGCTGCCGCTCCCAGTGTTCCAGCCATAACAGCCGCAGGAAAAATCAAAGTTTTTAGTCCCGCAGCTTTAATATCCCGCCATACATTGCCCTGACGCCCCATATCCACACCGACTAATAACAAAATCAGACAAAGGCCAACCGTAATAAAATCTGAACAATACATCGCTATCCATTCGGGAAACAGCCAGTGTCCCGCTGCCATCCCGGCAATCACAGCACCGATAATCAATAATGTCATTGTTTTTTTCTCTCCCTTCCTTTTTTATCCAGTCCCATCAGACGGCGAACAAGCCATACCGCTGCCACAGAACCCGCCAGTGCCATTAATGTAATCACCAGTGCGGACACGCCAATCGTACCGAGAGAGCTGATGACCCGTTCATCTGCACCGATTTCGACCCCCAGGGCAAAAATCAATAATACAAGAATGATTGTCTGAAGTTTTGATAGCCAGCTAAGCTTACGCTTTCTTACTTTTTTCTGTGAACCTAAAATAATACCTAAAATAATAACCCCAAGATATAGCAAAAGACTGCCTAATGTACCCATAAATAACCCCTTTCCGATCGTCCTAATATGCATCATAAAACCATGATAAATCCATATCTGCGTTATGCAGTTAATTTTATTTACCGCTTTCCTCTTATTGAATCCTGAGAATTCTGGCAGGATTTCCGGCAACGACTGCATTATCAGGGATATCTTTTGTCACAACGCTGCCCGCACCGACAACAACGTTATTGCCGATCGTGACACCTGGCAGTACAACGCAGTTTCCTCCAAACCACACATTATCCCCGATCGTTACCGGTGTACCGTAAACATAATCAGCAACTCTTGTTTTTACATCCATCGGGTGACTGACTGTATATATGCACGTCTGCGGTCCCATCAGACAATGATCCCCGATGATTACCGGTGCACAATCTAAAATCACGCAATCATAATTTGCAAAAAACTTTTTTCCAACATGAATATTAAATCCATAGTCACAGTGAAACGGCGGTTTGATAAAAATATCATCATCACACGAGCCAAAAAGTTCCTTTAAAAGCGCAAGTCGCCGCCCCGGCTCATTTTCCCTTGTGGCATTATACTGATCAGCCAGGTCTCTTGCACGGCTTTTTATGGCACTGATTTTTGGATCACCGTTATAAAACATTTCCTGTGCAAGAAGCTTATCAAGTTCTGTCTTTTGCGCCATAATTTCATCAGACAGCACCTCATCGTCATCTTTACCGGTGACAAAACCGTTTAACATCTCATCTTTGTTTTTCATCATTGAATCATTCCTCTCAAAATTTCATTTTATTTTTCTTAACAGAACAAGGCAATTTGTGAATCTTTGATCTGATACAGAAAAATGTCATCTCCTGTATCAGAAAAGCTGCCGTGCCTTCGCGTAATAAATCGCTTTTCACGACAGCTCTTATTCATAAACTGTACTTACCGTTATTAATAATTGTTTATCCTGCCGGTTCTTCCGGTGTAGTCACAGGAGGTTCCGTCGGTGTCACAGGATCAGTCGGCGTTGTCGGTGTTGTCGGCGTAGTCGGACTTTCTTCCTCTTCCTCATCGGATTCTTCTGTCTCCGGTGCTACATAATGTCCATAACAATACTCTGTCGGTGCATTATTCACATCACAGTAGCTTGCCACTGCCGGACATGTGCTTGTTGCAAGCAGTCCCGTCTTCGAACAGATATAAATCTTTTCAACGCTGCTTGGCTGTTCGAATTCTTTCTCCGGCAGATTCTCATGAACCGCTGTCATAATCTTCTTCCACATATACTGCTGTGCCGTATAGTTATAAGTACGATTCATAATCGGTGTATTATCGTCATAGCCAAACCAGATACCTGCTGTATAATAAGGTGTATATCCTACAAACCACAGGTCTCTTCTATTTTCAGAAGTACCTGTCTTACCGGCAACCGGCATGTCATACATACGCACAGCAGTACCTGTACCATAACTTGCATTTACAACGCCCTGCATCGCGTCTGTCAGCATAAATGCTGTCGATGGTTTAATGGCCACGCTAGTCTGAGGCACCGTATGGTCGATGACAACATTTCCGTCATGATCAACAACCTTTGTATATAATATCGGCTTTGTATAAATACCGTTATTTGCAATTGACGCATAAGCCGCTGTCAGCTCGAGATTTGTCACACCTCTTGTAATACCGCCAAGGGCAAGTACCTCAACTTTATCTGTATCAACAAGTGTTGTAAAATGAAAACGCTCCTGAAGGAACTGGTAAGCATACTCCGGCGTCACATCCTCCACAAGTGCTTTCACAGCAATTGTATTTTTAGAGCGGATGATCGCCTCTTTAAAGGTCATCGGTCCGTTGGTACAGCGCATATCTACATTGTTTACTTTATGTCCGCTGTAGCCGACATAAACCGAATCTACTTTTGTCGTATACAGTGTATCGCCCTTTTCATCAAGAGCCGGCGCATAGGTTGACACAATTTTAAATGCCGAACCCGGTGAACGGGTCGCATCAGTCGCACGGTTAAAGGAACGGCTCATTGTCTTTGTGCCGCGGCCGCCGACAATTGCTTTAACAATACCTGTCCCCTGCTCCATCAGAACAAATGATGACTGAACCTGTGGCGTCAGTGTCTTCCACGAAACATTTGTCTCTTTATCAGGAATTCCTTCCAGCTGCATATAAAGAGCGATATCTCTGTCGGCATCTTCTTCGTTTTTATACAAAAGATTATAGCTTCCGTAGTATTGTTTCAGACGTTCTTCAAGCATCTCCACGGAATAGTTTGTCGTCGTGCCGTCATCGTTATAAACGGTCAGCGCCCAGTTCAGCAGATATTCCGTCGTCGGGAAATTGCTGTCATCGGCATATACTTCATCACATATACGCTGAATCTCCGGATCCTGTGCAAGGTAAATTGAAAAGCCGCCGCTGTAAAGCTTATGCTTTGCCTGCTCCTCGGCTTCATTAACCGTTGTTGTAGACGGGTCATCTTCATAGCCGTAAACATCTATAAATTCATCAATAAGCATATTGATGGCCGCGTCTTCATAATAAGTCGTCACTTTATAGGCTTCCGCCTTATAATTCTCCGTACATACTTTGATTCTGTCATACACATCATCATTGATAGCTTCTTCGTACACTTCGTCGGTAATATAGCCCTGATCTTTCATATTTTTAAGGCATGTCTGACGACGCTCCGCATTATTCTCCGGATATCTGTACGGATTATAATAGGTCGGACTCTGGGCAATGGCTGCAAGCACCGATGCTTCGGAAACAGTCAGTTCACTGGCATGTTTGTCAAAATACATCTGCGAAGCCGCCTCAACGCCGTAGCATGTCTCGCCGAGATTGATCGTATTCAGATAAGCCTGCAGTATCTTTTCTTTATTAATCTCTTTCTCAAGCTCAATCGCAAGATACTGCTCCTGAAATTTACGTTTAAATTTTAAAAGCTTATTCCCCTCGTTACCGCCTGAGAAAACTGCGTTTTTCAAAAGCTGCTGGGTAATCGTACTGGCACCTTCACTGAAATTGAAACCATTTGTAACACCGACAACAAAGGCACGCATAATACCCTTGACATCTATGCCGTTATGCTCCCAGAAACGCTCATCTTCCAGCGCAATAAAAGCATTTTTAACAGTATCAGACATCTGACTGATATCCACTTCGATTCGGTTAGCACCTGAATCTGCCAGCTCCAGCACTTCCGTGCCATCCTGCAGATACATATAGGATTTGAAACCATCAGGTGCAATATCATCTACATTGATATCCGGGGCACTGTCAATAATACCTTTAACGCCGCCTATAGCCGCACTGACACCAATGACTGCAACCAATAATATACAAATAATAACTGCCCTGAAGGCTGTAAAACCAAACTTTTTTCCTGCTCTTTGTCCGGCGGAACCGATCTGCTTTTGCTTCTTCTCAATACCACGTTTACTGTAATCCATCGTGTTTCCTCCTTTACCCAACAATTATAGCAAATATATTCAATGAAATAAAGAGAAAAATTATAAAGGAATCCAATCTTAACAAAAAAGTCACAATTTTTGATAGAATTTTATACTATTTAAACTCTGCCCATTAATTAAAACCCCATACAGAACGCACAAAGTGTGTACTGTAACAAAATTATTGATAAAACCAGCGCTTTGAATGAGACTTTGACATCTTTAAGTCCTGTATGTTAATATACTGTATGTTAATATACTGTATATTACATCACTTTACCATATCCGGAGGTTTTTTATGAATAAAGTCTGTCAGCCTGAAAAGTACAAACTTGTCTATGAAGGCGGCAGCGGTGAAATCATTGAAAAAAAATCCCGTTTCATCGCTACCGTAAAACCCGTTGCCTCAGAATCTGAAGCCTATGCTTTTATCGAAAGTGTCAAAAAGAAATACTGGGATGCCCGCCATAACTGTCATGCATTTGTCATCGGAATGCACCAGGAGATTACAAGATGCAGCGATGACGGGGAACCTGCGGGAACCGCGGGAAAACCGATGCTTGACGTTTTGCTCGGTCAAAATCTTCACAATACTGCTGTCGTTGTTACAAGATATTTCGGCGGTACACTGCTTGGTACCGGCGGGCTTGTCCGTGCTTATTCCAAAGCTGTTTCGGAGGGACTTTCGGAAAGTACGATCATTGAAAAAATACCCGGCATACGCATACAGGTGACAACGGACTATACCGGTATCGGAAAAATTCAGTATATCGCAGCCGCCATGTCACTGCCTATCCTGGACTGCCAGTATACGGACATTGTTGTCATGCATGTGTTGACAGATTTTGATTCAAAAAATGCATTTATAAAAAAAGTGACCGAAGCAACAAGCGGCAGTGCTATTCTTGAAGAACTGGGCAATTGCTACTTTGCGGAGGTCAATGGTTCAACGATGATTTTTGATTCATAATGCAAGTTTTTTATATATCTGTTTCATTTTACTTTACAAATTTAGCGAAATGGTGTATACTTCCAAAATATAGCGAAGTCTGTCCGTGAAAACAGACGGCATCTGAACAAATACGCTGCACCTGAAAATGCAAAGCATTTATTGGTCGGCTCTGGACAGTTGCGTTATTTTTGAATATAAGGAATGGTGAATATGACTATTAAAGAAAAACTAACAGATGAAAAATTTAATCAGCTTGTACAATACTGCACAAAATCCGGACAGATCGATTTGAATTTATATTCAGAATATGATGTCAAACGCGGGCTTCGTGATGCCAACGGCAACGGCGTCCTGACCGGTCTTACTGAAATTTCGGATGTCACCGGCTACAAGATGGTCAACGGCAAAAAGATGCCGGACCGCGGCAAATTGTATTATCAGGGCTATGAAGTATCTCATCTGATTCATTCACTTCCTATCGATAATCATTTTGGTTTTGAAGAAACAACTTATCTTCTGCTTTTTGGTGAACTTCCAAAAGAGGACCAGCTTAATGACTTTAAGGAAATACTTGCCCAGTTAAGGGAACTTCCTGAAACCTTCGTCCGTGATACAGTGATGACCGCCACCAATGGAAATATGATGAATCTGCTTCAAAAAAGCGTGATCACATTATATTCATATGACGAAAACGCTGACGATATCAGTATACCGAATATTTTAAGACAGTCACTGCAGCTGATCGCACAGATGCCCCTGCTTTCTGTCTACTCCTATCACGCATACAGACATTATCATTTGAATAAGAATCTGATTATCCGCAATCCGAAACCTGAACTGTCAACTGCCGAAAACCTGCTTCAGATGCTTCGGCCTTCCGGCGAATATACCTCTCTTGAAGCAAAGGTACTGGATGTGGCGCTGATTCTCCATGCCGAACATGGCGGCGGTAATAACTCAACGTTTTCAACCCACGTTGTATCTTCCACAGGTACAGATACCTATTCTGCCATTGCCGCTTCTCTCGGTTCCCTGAAAGGGCCAAAGCACGGCGGTGCCAATTTAAAGGTTCTTGAGATGTTTGATGAATTAAAAACATACGTCACCGACTGGGAAGATGAATCGATGATCTGTGACTATCTGAATCTTTTACTGAGTGGCGAAGCTTTTGACCATGCCGGATTAATCTACGGTATGGGACATGCGGTATACACGTTATCCGATCCCCGTGAAGTCATTTTAAAAGAGTTTGCGAGAAGCCTTTCAAGAGAAAAGGGACTGGAAAATGAATTTCAGTTATATGACCGTGTTGAACGTCTGGCCGGCGAATGCATTGCCAAAAAGCGTCACTTATTTAAACCTGTCTGTGCCAATGTGGATTTTTACAGCGGTTTTATTTATACGATGCTTGGACTGCCCCGTGAACTTTTTACGCCGATTTTTGCTGTCGCAAGAATTTCAGGCTGGTGCGCGCACCGCATTGAAGAACTGGTCAACGGCGGTAAAATTATCCGTCCGGCTTACAAATATGTGGGCCACCATAAAGAATTCAAATCCATAGAAAACAGAGACTGGGATTACTGCAACCGGTCTTATACAGACTGATAAGCATATGATTGATTAAAACAGGGAGAGATGTGGCTCATACGAACAAACTGACACATCTCTCCCTTTTTCATGATGATTTCGGATTGAAAATCAGTGATGCCAGATAACCGAGGAGCAATGACGCACTGATACCGATGGCAGATGCCGTAAACCCGCCTTTAAAGATGCCGATAAATCCCTCATTTGTTATTGCTTCTTTGACGCCGTTCCACAGCGTATACCCAAAGCCGATCAGCGGCACACTGGCACCTGCCCCGGCAAACTTCGCAAAAGGTCCGTAAATCCCCAGCGCGCCAAGGGCAACACCAAGGCAAACTAAAAGCACCATAATACGCCCCGGCATCATCTTCGTCTTATCCATCAAAATCTGAGCCAGAGCGCATATGGCGCCTCCGATCAGAAATGCCTTAAAATAGTCCATAACGATCTCTCCGTTTCATAAAATTTTACAGTCATTATCATAAAGGACTTTAACATAGCATTTCCGATATTCTGTTTATTATTCGTGAACTGCACACGAACCTGAAGGTTGGAGAGTTCCCGCTTCAAGTGCGCAAAGCGCTAAGCGGCGGGACACCCTAGCTGAAAGTTGTAAGAATGCCGCTCTCACCAATGACTTTGACAATTTCATGTATCGTATCCACATCGCATACAAGGGCAAACCTTACGTAACCTTCACCCAGTTTTCCGAATGCTGTACCCGGAACACAGATAACGCCTGTCTTTTCCATAAGATCCAGTACAAACTTTTCTGAACTTTGATAATTTCCCGGTATCGGTGCCCACACAAACATCGTTCCCTCACTGTCAGGCACATCCCAGCCTATGGAACGAAGCCCTGAACAAAGAGCTCTGCTGCGAGCCTCATAGGCATCACACTGCTTTTTAACACCGTCTAAAGGTCCCGTCAGTGCTGCAGCTGCCGCATACTGCACCGGATAAAAAATACCGTAATCGATCTGAGAGCGTACCATCTTAAACTTGCTGATGATTTCTCTATTGCCGATAACGAAAGAAATACGCGCGCCTGTCAGATTAAATGACTTTGACAGCGAATAAAACTCTACGCCGACATCCTTTGCACCCTCATAGCACAAAAAAGATTTACCGACCCTGCCGCCGAAAATAATATCCGAATACGCATTATCATGAATCACTATAATATCATGTGCTTTCGCGAAAGCAATAAGCCTGTTGTAAAAATCATCGTCGGCCACTGCGCAGACAGGATTCAGCGGATAGGAAACAATCATAAATTTTGCCTTGTCGGCTGTTTCTTTTGGAATATCCGAAAAATCCGGCAAAAATCCGTTTTCTTTATAAAGGGGATACTTCTCTACCTGCGCGCCGCATAAAAAAGGTCCGATTTCAAAGATTGGGTATCCCGGATCCGGTACAAGAATTACATCACCGGGATTGACAAGCGCCAGCCCGATGTGGGCAATCCCTTCCTGTGAACCGTAAACGGCCATCATTTCATCCGCCGTGATCGTAACGCCAAACCTTTTTTGATAATAGCTTATGACGGCATCCACAAGCTCAGGCATTTCTGTCAGTGAATACTTATAATTATCCGGATCCATAGCTGCTTTAGCCGCAGCTTCCATCACATGCTTCGGAGGCTTAAAATCCGGTGTGCCGACAGACAGGTTATAAATCTTACGTCCCTTTGCTTCCAGCTGATTTTTCTTATCATTAAGTACAGAAAAAATACCTTCCTTAAAAACATCCGCCCTTTTTGCAAACTCAAATTTCATGATCATTCGTGCCTCACTTTATCAGATTGCTCTTGTGTAAAATTTAAGCCATGCCGCTTCATCATCCGTCAGATAAGGTGAAATGGTATCATATACAAGCTTATGATAACTGTTGAGCCGATTTTTATCTGTCTTTGTCAGCTCTTCCGGATCAATGGCATCAAGGTCGATCGGCGCAAATGTCAGCGGTTCAAAATACATAAACTGACCGTATTCATTGGCTTCGCCCTTTCTGCACACAAGCTCGTTTTCAATACGGATGCCATATCTTCCTTCAAGGTAAATACCCGGCTCGTCAGTTGTTACCATACCCGCTTCAAGCACACAGCTGTCATTGCGTTCAGGTACAACTTTCCATCTGAAACCGTTCGGCGGTTCATGAACGCTTAACATATAGCCGACACCGTGACCTGTACCGCACTGATAATCAATACCCATATCCCACATCGGTCCTCTGGCAAGAATATCCAGATTAATGCCCTTGCAGCCGTATAAGAAACGGGCATTCTGAAGACCTAACATGCCGCGCAGTACCGCTGTAAAATGCTTTTTCATCACATCGCTGACTGGTCCCAGTGCCATTGTTCTTGTAATATCAGTTGTACCTTCATAATACTGACCGCCGGAATCCACAAGGAGAAAGCCTTCCGGTGCAAGTACCGCATTACTTTCAGGCGTGGCGCTGTAGTGCATCATGGCTGCATTGGCATTATAGGCACAGATTGTATCAAAGCTTAAGTCTACAAAGCCTTCCTGTGCGGCCCTGCATGAAGCAAGATAATCACTTGCACTGATTTCAGTGATTTCTGTTTTGCCGATATTTGTCTTAAGCCAGTACATGAACTTTGTAAAGGCAACACCGTCTTTAATATGCCCTTTGAAAAGATTTTCTATCTCAACATCATTTTTCACCGCTTTCATAAGCAGTGTCGGATTCTGACATACAGCCGTTTTTGTCTGAAGTCCTTTATAGATGGCATAATTGATTTTACTAAGATCAATCATTGAAGTTTTTCCGGCATCAAGCGCCGCGATATCTGTGTAAACCTCATGATACGGTTTCACTGTGACACCGTTTTTAGCCAAATAAGCGTTTGTCGTCTCATCTAATTTATCACCGTCAATATAAAGGTTGATTGTATCTTTTTCAAGAATGACATATGCCATAAATACCGGCGTATTTTTAACATCACGGCCTCTGAGGTTAAAAAGCCATGCAATATCTTCCAGTGATGTTAAAATGTGGATATCCGCATGATTTTCTTCCATGGCTTTCCTGAGTTTTTGAACCTTTTCTGCCATAGAAACGCCGGCATACTTCTCATCCAGAATAAATACTTTATCTTTTGGCATCTTTGGCCTGTCGGTCCATATTTCGTCCACCAGGTTTTTATCCCATTTGATCAATATTTCTTTATCGGATGTTTTCTTTTCCAGACGGATTCCCCAGCCGGCATCAGCCATCCTTCCGTCAAAACCGATGGTATCATGGGTACTCAGTACATCTGACAGGTAACATTCTATATCAGGAACATCTTTCATTCCCTGCTTCATTAACCGGATGCCGCTGCCCTTTAACTGATCCGCAGCCTGAATGTAATAACGTCCGTCCGTCCAGAGGCACGCGTCATCAAGGGTTACAACAAGGGTGCCTGCAGACCCGGTAAATCCGGACATGAATCTTCGTTCTTTAAAATAATCTCCTGTGTACTCGGATAAATGAAAATCATTGGTAGGAATCACATAGGCATTCATACCTTCACGGCGCATCAGCCGGCGCAGTGCTTCAATTCTATCCTTTATCATCATATTCACCTTCTGTAAAAAATTTTATTTCTTTGTCAGTATATCATACCGGCTCTGATATATCAAGCCGCACCGGCTGTAAGAACAACAGCATGGGCTGTTCCCGGTACTGTTTTTCCTTCATGAAAGCTTGTTGTTGAAAGGAGCGCACCGGTTGGCATAAACAAAACTCTGTTCCACTCACCCTTTAACATCATCGGAAGAATATATGCCGCAAGGGTTAAGGCGCTGCATCCGCATCCGCTGCCTCCGGCATGGGTATCCTGTGTCTGTGCATCGTAGATTTCAATGCCGCAGTCTCTGTGTTTTCCCGATAGATCATATCCTTCTTTTTTCATCAGATCAATAAGGATTTTCTGTCCCACCATACCGAGATCTCCCGTAAATATCCAGTCATAATCGTCCGGCATGACATTTAAATCCTTAAAATGACGGCTCAGCGTATCCGCTGCTGCCGGTGCCATGCATGCACCCATATTCATTGAATCCTTCACACCGAAATCTGTAATACAGCCGGTTGTCACCGCCTGAATACAAACGGTCCTGCCCGCTGTTTTTTCAGGCTTACCAAGTATCACTGCCGCACTGCCCGTCACTGTCCATGTAGCGGAAAGCGGTCTCTGATTGCCATAATTTAACGGAAAACGGAACTCTTTTTCAGCGCTGGCATAATGGCTTGAAGTCACAGCCATCGCCCTTTTAGCAAAGCCGCCGTCTATGGCCATAGCACCAAGGCTCAATGCCTCTCCCATCGTTGAACATGCGCCATACAGTCCAAACATTGGAATTTGTAAATCCATAAGTCCGAAAGAAGATGCCATCAGCTGGCTGAGCAAATCCCCGGCAAACAGATAATCGATATCCTGTGAATGGGCCCCGATTCTGTTCATGGCAAGCTTAACTGCCTTTTTCTGCATTTCACTCTCCGCTGCCTCCCAGGTTTTCTGCCCGAAAAAGCTGTCTTCGGATATAAAGTCAATACCGCTTCCCAAAGGCCCCTCGCCTTCTTTTTGACCTGCCACACTTGCAGCTGACAAAATCACCGGCCCCTGATCAAATACAATTGTACTTCTGCCTCTTTTTTTTAACATAACAACCTCCATGATCACATATGTTTTAAGGTCATTATGCCCATGTTCCTTAATTCTATGACAACACCTGCCGGATGGCATAAAATGAACCGGTATACCGCAGATTCCCCTGATACGGCATACCGGTTTGTTATTATTTGTTTCTATAAGCACTTTTTACAACTTAAAACCCAATTTTCATTCTGCCATTTCTTATGAATTTGAAACTTCTTTTGCACGTAGCTTTTTCATACCAAACATCTTTGGCAATACAATCAGTAAAATAACCTCAAGTCCGACAGATACAGCCAGTGTGACAATCACGCTGAATGAATAGCCGGTTGCTCCGGTAAATCCGGCAACTATGTAACCAATGAAACAGCAGGCTGCTACAGTAAGCGCATATGGTACCTGCGTCTTTACATGACTGATATGGTCACAGGCCGCTCCGGTCGATGCAAGAATCGTCGTATCTGAAATCGGTGAACAGTGGTCGCCGAATACAGAACCTGCCAGTGTTGCTGCCAGACATGTGATCAAAAGCTCAGGCGCTGCCTGTGCACAAAGGTCTGTAACGATTGGAATGAGAATACTGAATGTTCCCCATGCCGTACCGGTTGCAAATGACAGTGCACATCCTACCAGGAAGATGATCGGTGCCAGAAGCTGTACCGGAATACCTGATGTTTCTACAAGATGTGATACATAACCGCCTGTATTTAAAAGGTCACGGCAGACACCACCGATTGCCCATGCCATTGTAAGAATCGCACATGCAGGAACCATTGATGAAATACCGTCATTAATGCTGCCGAAAAACTCTTTGAAAGTTAAAACTCTGCGCAGCATATAGAAAATAAATGTAAACAAAAGCGCTACAAATCCGCCCATGGACAGTGCCTTTGCTGAGTCTGTATTACCGAATGCGTCAAAAAGTGTACTTGTTTCGCCTGTGAAAAGGCCGCCGAAATAAAGCATCGAAACAACAGCAGCTACAATGAGAACAACGATTGGAAGAACAAGGTCAATCACCTTACCAGTCGCATTCTCTTTCACATGCTTTTTCATTTCCTCTTCAGCAGCGCCGCCATTGGCTGCATTGATGATACCTTTCTCCGCATTGATCTGTGCCTTTGCCATCGGACCGAAATCCGCATCTTTTCTGGCACCCATGGAAATAACCATGATCAATGTCAAAATTGCGTAAAGATTCATAGGAATCGCAGAAATAAAAGCTGTCATACCGTTGCCTGCGCTTGCCGGCAGATTTGAGATTACAGATGCCGCCCATGTGGAAATAGGCGCGATAATACAAACCGGTGCCGCTGTGGCGTCGATAAGATAAGCAAGCTTTTCTCTGGATATTTTAAACTTGTCCGTTACCGGACGCATAACTGTACCAACTGTAAGACAGTTGAAATAGTCATCGATGAAGAACATCAGATCCAGCGCAGATGTGGCCAGTGATGCACTTCTTTTGCCTTTCAGTTTCTTTGATGCCCATTCCCCATAGGCTTTTGATCCGCCGGCTTTAGCCACCAGCGTAACAAGAATACCCAGCAGACACAAAAACAGAATAATATAAATATTATCTGCAATTTTGCCGCCCATCAGAGTAATTGTCTGATCAAATACCCCAAAGACACCTGTCCCCTGTAAGACTGCGTAAATTGTTGTACCCGAAAGTACACCCAGAATCAATGAAAAAATAACTTCTTTGGTTATCAGCGCACAGGCGATCGCGAGGATCGGCGGTACGATGGACCAAAAACCTGCATTCCATGCCATGCAAAACCCCTCCGTTTTTCCTTTTATTTTTTCGTTTCAAGCTTGGGTTAAAATATTAAGTTGTAATTGAGTATGTCGGCATTATAACAGGCTTATTGAGTCTTTGTAAACTCTTTTTTTCAAAAATGACAAACTTTGTGAGTTATTCCCAGTTTTTTTGTTAATTTTTAAGCAATAATCCCAAATTTTTTTTAATCCTTGACTTTTAACGTAAAATCTTTTAGAATTTATTTAATAGTTATCTTGAATTTTATATTGTATGATAGAGGTGCGGACGGCAAGGTATATTAAAGCTGCAAAGAAAAGCTGTTTTCGATACTTTAATTGAATGTGTCCTCCGCCGAAAGTAAGCTGTCACAGCTGACAGTCTGCTTGGTGTATATGTTCAGCACATATCCACTGTCATGTTCGCATGATGCGCTATTGATGGTTTCCCATTGATAGCGTTTTTATTTTACTTGATTAAGTTTTATGACTCTCCCGGTTTTACAACACTTCCAGACAGGCACAGGCTTATCTTACCTGCGCTGTCTGTTTATATATATTTTTTGCTGGCCGTCAACCGATGAACCACAGGTTTTCCTGTAATTAAACGACTGATTCTGCTTTTTTCCAGGGGCCGTTCTTTTTTAGCCAAGGCCCGTCATCAGGAGAACATAGTAGATCAGCCCGAAAAATGCCGAACTGACCATGCCGTAAATAATGACAGGTCCGGCAATGGTAAATATTTTACTGCCGACACCAAACACCTGGCCTTCTTTTTTATACTCAATGGCACATGCTGCAACCGAGTTGGCAAAACCTGTGATTGGAACAAGATATCCTGCACCTGCAACTTTTACAATAGGTGTCACCAAATTAAATCCCGTCAGAAGTATACTGATAAAAATCAGTACCAAAGTTTCATAGGAAACTGCAATTTCATGGGGATGACCTTTGTTTTCAAATACATTAATCAGCCACTGGCCAAACAGACATATGAGTCCGCCGCTTAAGAAGGCATTGAGTGTATTCAGAAAACAGTTATGTGACGGTGTCACCTGCTTTACATAGGCATTATATGCCTTTTTCTTCGCCTGTTTCATTTTTTCTGAAGTTCCTGTAAAAGTATGATTGTTATCATTCATTGTTTTCACTCCTTAGATTTTCACATTAAAAACTGCAGGATGACTCCGAGAAATTTGCCTGCAGCCAGTACTGCTGTCACAAGCTGTGCACCATTTTTTAGTGAAAGCCGCCTGAAAAAAATCGGAAATGCGTCCAGTATCTCAGCTATAGCTCCAATCAGACAGCCCACATAAACGCCGGAGAATAAGCCGCAGATCATACTCCCAGCCGCTCCAAAATGAAGCACAGGCTCATATAGCCACAAAAGGATTCCGGTAACAGTTCCAAAAATCACGGTATTCTCGTACAAAATCAATAAATGTGCCGATTTTGTAATTTGTGCCAGTCTCGTAATAATTCCAAGTGAAATCATCAGTGTAAAAAGACCGGCCGACACAAGAATGCCTCCGGAGAACCCCGCCAGAAGTACCGTCAGATATTTAAGGAACATCTATGCTTTTTCCTTTTCTAGAAGACTCTTTAATCCACGTGTCTTCTACATCCGTCTCATATTTTTCCATTTCAACTTCCATCGGCGTCGGATCATCTGTGATTTTTTTTCTTCCGAAATGATTGAAAAATATAATAAGACCGGCAGCAATACCTGCAGCATAAGACACAGCCATCAATTTCACGCCTGTATCCCCTGTTCCTGCGATACCTGCAATTTTCTCAAATACACCCATTGTATCTACATCCTCGTTGTATGTCATAATTGAAAAAATACTCCCGAAAAAAGTAATCAGCACAACCGGCAGAACTTTATACCACGGTGCTTTTGATGATTGCCGGTCTGAAAAATTTAAACTCATGACAAAATCATTCTCTCCGATATTCATCATGCAGATTTCTTCGTTATTAAGCTGCTCATTAATTGCGGCAATCACTGCCATAATAGATGCCGTTTTCTTCTGACCGTTTTCTTCTATATTAAAATGAAATATCTCCACCGCTTTAACAGTTTCTGTCATCAAATGATTACTGCAGTAAATTTTAGAAACATCACCGACACAAACCTTTGGACTTTTAATTTCCACATGTCTGTCCGCCTTAATATATACAACTACCATAGATTCTATCCTTATTCATAGCCATGCCTCACACATCATCCTTAGGATTCCTGTTTATTCATAAAATATACATAACAAAACGGGCAATCCCACTCAATCTTTGAGGTGATTGCCCGTTTTGCACACTGTTTTAGATTTTTTCCCGCATGGATGCCAGTATTTTTTTCTCAATTCTTGACACCTGGACCTGTGAAATACCAAGCCGTTTTGCAATCTGGGACTGTGTCTGACTGCAGTAATATCTCAGTATAATAATATCCCGTTCATTTGGTTTTAACTGATCAAGAAGATTTTCAACAAGCATCCGATTCAGTACCTTTTCACCCTCATCCACAGGATCTTCGATCTTGTCCATCAGACAGATTTCATTATTATCGCCCTGATAGATGACCTTTTGCAGTGAATCCACTTCCGCACCGGCGTCCATGGCCATAATGACTTCTTCCAGCAAAAGGCCGGTTTGTGCTGCCAGCTCCTGTGCCGTAGCCTCCCGCCCGTTTTCGCCAAAAAACTTTTCCCTTGCCTTATGGACTTTTGCTGCATGATCTTTGATTGAACGGCTGACCTTAACCATACCGTCATCCCGCAGAAAACGCCGTATTTCACCGGTAATCATCGGAACAGCATACGTCGAAAACCGGACGTCATAATCTGTATTAAAATAATCAACGGCTTTAATAAGACCTATGACACCGATCTGAAAAAGGTCATCATAATCATAGCCGCGCTGACCGAATCTTCGCACAATACTCCAGACAAGACCGATATTTTCTTCAATCAGTGTATCCCTTGACTTTTTATCTCCCTGTTTTGCCTTTTTCAACAGTTCGATAACGCGATCCATATTATGCTCCCTGAACTTCAAATAGATGATTCTGTCCGATGACTTTTTCCATCACAATTTTCGTGCCCTGCCCCGGTGTTGATTCTACGCTTAAGGAATCCATGAAAGCCTCCATAAAGGAAAAGCCCATACCTGACCGCTCAAGTTCAGGCTTTGTCGTATAAAGCGGCTCCATTGCTTTTTCAATATTTTCGATACCGACACCGCTGTCAGTCACTTCGATTGTCACTGCCCGTTTTTCAACCCTACACTTCATGCGGATTTTTCCCGCACCGCCGTTGTAGCCATGAATGACGCAGTTTGTGACTGCCTCGGAGACAGCTGTTTTAATGTCTGCCATTTCTTCCAGTGTCGGATCCAGATTTGTAATAAAGGCGGCAATAACAAGCCTTGCAAAGCTTTCATTTTCCGAACAGCTGTCAAAGACAATCTCCATTTCATTTGATTTTCCCCTGATTTCAGACATACTTAAGCGCCTCCTCCATCGTCCTGAATTGATAAACAAGTGTATGCAGCCCTGATATCCGAACAAGCCTTTCGATACTTTTTGACGGATTGACAATACAGAGTTTTCCACCGTGCAGGTCTGTTTCTTTGTATCGCCCGATCATCATACCGATGCCTGCACTGTCCATAAACTTTGTATCTGTGAAGTCAAGTATAATATTTTTAGCCGTACCTTTTTTAAAAATCGTATCCGTCAGTGCTTTGATTTTTTTAGCTTCATGATGGTCCAGTTCATCACCCACACGTAAAATCAGTGAGCGGTGTAAAATCTTATAATCAACTACCATCAAAAAACCTCCGGACTGATGAATTACAGGTTAAAATCTGCTGTTTTACAGCAAAATTTCTTTAATACTGCCTGCCAGATAAAGCGAACCGCAGCAGCATAAAATATCACTGCCTGTCCATTGTACTGCCGCCTGCAGTGCTTCTTTAATATTATATGTCTGTTTTACCGGAGCATGTCCATATTTTTCAAATAAATCCGCAACTTTTTTTGTATCTGTTTTTCTTTCGCTGTCAATGGCTGTAACCATGACACCGTTTATATTTTTAACATCACATAGCGTCCGGATCATTTGATCATAATCTTTATCTTCGGCGACCGCAAACAAAAGATAGACTTTTTCACAGGCAAATCTTACTTTCATTGTTTCTGCCAGTGCTTTAATACCTGCTTCATTATGGGCACCGTCTATATATAAATGCGCATTGATTTTTTCCATACGTCCGGCCCAGACGGTATCTTTAAAAGCTCCGGTGATGCAACGGTAAAATACATCTTTTTCAAAACCGAAATACTGATTTTTCTTTCCAAGAATCCCCAGCGTATGCAAAGCGATCAGACTGTTATCCAGCTGATAATTGCCAAGCATTGACAGATGCATCTTTTGGTCAATTCCGTCAAGCATGGTATCATATTCGATGCCGTCATTTAAAATACGGCAGTTTTTAGCCATTTTTCTGCTGACAGGCACGCAGTCCTTACAGGAACTGACGCTTTTTTTATTGACCGCCTTAAATCTTTCAGAAATCACCGCTGCTGCCTCTTTGCAGGAAGTATCGTACACAAGCGGTGCCCCCCGTTTAATAATCCCCGCTTTTTCACCGGCTATGGACTTTAAATCACTGCCCAGATACTGCATATGGTCAAATCCTATGGACGTTATGACTGTTATTTCAGGTTCGCAAATCACATTGGTCGCATCAAGCCGTCCCCCAAGACCTGTCTCGACAACGGCCCAGGAGACATTCTGCCTCTTAAACCAAAGCATCGCCATCATATACATCCATTCAAAAAATGTCGGATGAACACCGCCGTTTAAAACATAGGCATCTACTTTTTCTTTAACAGTATCAAACAACCACAAAAAATCCTCATCTGAAATCATTTCTCCGTTAATCTGTATCCGCTCGTTAATCTTTATGAGATGCGGTGATGTAAACAGCCCTGTTTTAACACCAAGGCTTCGAAGTCCTCTCTCTATAAAAGCACACACGGAACCCTTGCCGTTTGTTCCTGCCACATGAATATATTTAAAATCCTCCTGAGGATTGCCAAGCATCGCCATCAGTGCCGAAGTCTGTACGATACCGCCTTTTTTTGTAAACTTTGGAATATCATAGATATAATGAATGGCTGCCTCATATAAAGCTGCCGTATTTTTTTGATTCATGAAATCACCACACTATTCTTTCTTTTATTAATGAATGACTGTCCGCTCCGATATAAGCATCAACTTCATCTAAGCTTATTATAAGCCGGCCGGCATTCCTGTCAAGTGCTTGACATTATGGACGCCATATTATAGAATCAGTATATCAGGCAGATCATAACGGCTGCCTTACGGACTTAAAGTAAGTCCAAAACGCGGTATCGTCCCTAAATGCGATATCGTCCGAAACAAATTTTATACATTAATAGGAGATGATTTTTTTGGACCCCAGTACGGCCCCCCAGTTGATTGCGCTTATCATTTTGCTGATTCTGTCTGCTTTCTTTTCATCGGCAGAAACCGCATTGACAACCATCAACAAAATTACATTAAGAAGTCTTGAAGAGGAAGGCAACAAAAAAGCAGCAATGGTCAGAAAGCTTGTGGAAGATCCCGGAAAGCTGCTCAGTGCCATATTAATCGGCAACAATATTGTTAACTTATCCGCATCTTCATTATGCACCATCTTTGCCACGAATTTATGCGTCAGCAATGGATGGAGCATCGGTGTTTCCACTGCCGTTGGTATAGCCACCGGTATTTTGACACTTTTAGTTTTGCTTTTTGGCGAGATTATGCCAAAAACACTGGCAACCCGCTACAATGTCGCATTATCCCTTGCCTATGCGCCGGTGATTTATGCGCTTACGATCATTCTTACACCGCTGATTTTTATTATCAATCTGATTTCAGACAGCATATTGAAGTTATTTCGCGCCGATAAAGATAACAAATCAGCTATGACTGAAAATGAACTGCTGACAATCATCGATGTCAGCCATGAGGAAGGTGTCATTGAAAGTGAAGAACGGGAAATGATCAACAATGTTGTTGATTTCGGTGATTCCCTTGCCAAAGATGTGATGGTTCCCCGGATAGATATTGTATTTGCAAGTATTGATGACACTTACGATGAACTTGCCGCTGTTTTCATGGAGGAAAAGTATTCACGTATTCCTGTCTATGAAAACTCCAAAGACAATGTCATCGGTATCGTCAACTTAAAAGACCTTTTTTGTTATAACGGAAAAAAAGAAGATTTTGTATTAAGGGATTTTTTAAGAGAACCCTTTTTCACTTATGAATATCAGAAAACTTCCGAGCTTATGCTTAAAATGCGTGACCAGTCTTTTAACATCGCCATTGTTCTTGATGAATACGGTGCGACCGCAGGGCTGATTACCCTTGAAGATCTTCTTGAAGAAATTGTCGGAGAAATCCGTGACGAATATGACGAAGAAGAAAAGGATCCGATTGAAAAGATCAGCGATGATGAGTTTATTGTCGAAGGCTTTACCAAACTCGACGATATCAACGACATCCTGGATACAAAGTTTGATTCGGACGACTACGACTCCATCGCCGGTCATCTGATCAACGAACTGGAACATATCCCGAAAGAAGGGGAATCTGTCGAAACAGACGGATTCAGATTTGTTGTCGATAAAATGGATAAAAACCGTATCGAACGCATTCATATATACAGACTTCCGGAAACGGAAGAAGATGAAGACTAATAATTATTATTTGATGCACATGCTGTTTCATCAGAAAAAGCTCCGGATTACCGGAGCTTTTGTTTGTGAAATATGTTTTATCACTTATCTGCCGCAGCAATGTTTATACTTTTTGCCGCTGCCGCACGGACACGGATCGTTGCGCCCGATTTTTTTGCCCTTGACAACAGTCATGGACTTTTTCTGAGCCTTATAAAGCTCTTTTCTTTTTTCTTCCGGAAGAAGACTATCCCACTGAGGCAGCTCATACAGCCAGTCAGCCTTTGCAGCCACCATATTGTAATAAAGCTTTTCAAGTTCGATATCCACAGTAACAAATGTATCTTCTTCAAGGGTTTCAATCTCGTTCGGCGTCTTAATGCTCTCATTAATACCATCAAGGAAACCTGCCATCATCACCGGTGTTGTTTCGTATTTATCCGCAAGTTCCTTAACTGTACCTGAAACAACCTCCACAGGCTCTGTCAGCATCTTTTCATAAATCCCTTTTTCCAGCATATAATAGTCAGTCCAGAACTTCTGCTGTCCTTTAACATCATCACCGATGGCTGTAACAATGTCTTCCCACTGTTTGATTAAACTCATCGTGTTCACCTTTCCTTTCGTATAATCGTTAACATTATATAAAAAAGTACGAATAATGTCAAATTAATTCAGGGATTATTCTATAAACATCGCATCCCCGAAGCTGAAAAATCTGTATTTTTCCTCCACAGCAATTTTGTATGCATCAAGCATTGTCTCCCGTGAGGACAATGCGGACACAAGCATCAAAAGTGTCGATTCCGGAAGATGGAAATTTGTAATCAGTGCGTCAATACATTTAAACTGATAACCCGGATAGATAAATATATCGGTCCAGCCGCTTGTTTCACGGATCATGCCATTTTCATCAGCCACAGATTCCAGCGTTCTTGTACTTGTTGTACCAACGGCAATGACTCTCCCGCCGCTTTTCTTCGTCTCATTGATGATTTCCGCCGTTTCTTTGCTGACCATATAAAACTCCGAATGCATATGATGGTCGTTGACGTCATCGACCTTGACCGGACGGAATGTACCAAGGCCCACATGCAGTGTGACAGGTGCAATACGGATGCCCTTTTCTTTAACCTTTTGTAAAAGTTCCTCCGTAAAATGAAGTCCGGCTGTCGGTGCCGCTGCGGATCCTTCGTATTTTGCATAAACAGTCTGGTATCTGTTTTTATCCTGCAGCTTATGAGTAATGTAAGGAGGCAGCGGCATTTCTCCGAGACGGTCAAGTATTTCTTCAAAAATGCCTTCATACTCAAAATGAATCAACCGGTTGCCCTCGTCAACAACTTCTAAAACCTCAGCTTTGAGGCAGCCGTCACCAAAAACAATTCTTGCTCCCGGCCGGGCTTTTTTCCCCGGTTTCACAAGTGTCTCCCATACATCGTTTTCCCTGCGTTTTAATAGCAGTATTTCAATATGAGCGCCGGTATCTTCCTTGATACCGTAAAGTCTTGCGGGAATCACTTTTGTATTGTTGATGACAAGACAGTCACCGGGATTTAAATAATCTATGATTTCACGGAAAACATGGTGGCTGACTTCACCTGTTTTTCTGTCAACCACCATGAGCCGCGAACTTGAACGGTCTGCCAGGGGATCCTGCGCAATCAGCTCCTGTGGCAGATCATAATAAAAATCGCTTGTTTTCATACACTAACCTTTTATTTTCTAAGTTCAATATCCATCTTTTCAAGTTCATTTACAATTTTAGCCATCACCGGCGTCACATCTTTATCTTCCAGTGTTCTGTCTTTTGCACGGAAGGTAATCGAATATGCCACAGACTTATAGCCTTTTTTGATCTGAGCGCCTTCATAAATATCAAACAGCTTAAAGCTTTCAAGATGCTTTCCGCCGCATCTGCGGATAATGTCCTCAACCTGCCCGACAAAGATACCTTTTGGCATAACCATACTGATATCGCGGCTGACAGCCGGATATTTTGCAATACCTTCATATTTACGGTCAAATGTTGCTCTCTCGACAATTTTCGGCATATCAAGGACAGCCACATAAGCCTTCGTGCCGATATTATAATTGTCGCAGACATCCGGATGAACCTCACCCATGTAGCCAATGACTTCGCCGTCATAGATGATATTCGCCTGACGTCCCGGATGAAGGAACGGTCTGCCTGCTTTCGGATCGTAAGTTTTTTGTGCTTTCATGCCCACAGCTTCAAGCAGTTCTTCAACAACACCTTTCAGTGTGAAGAAATCGCCCTCACCGTACATACCCAGTGTCATCTGAACACGTTCGTCAGGATACTCTGTAAGCGGCAGAGCCTTCGGCAGGTAAACGGTTGCCATTTCATACAGCTTCACGTCTTTATTTCTTCTGTTATAATTATTTGAAAGTGAAAGCAGCATACCGTTTAACGGCAGTGTACGCATGATACTGAAATCTTCACCAAGAGGATTCATAATTGTTACCGTATTGCGAAGATTGTCATCTGCAGCTATTTTTAACTTATCAAATACCTTCGGGCTTTCAAATGAGAAAGTCATCGCTTCTGAATAACCGCAGAATTCAGCGACTTCTCTTGCTTTTGCTTCAACCGTCAGCTTAAATGATAATTTTCCGCTTGTAGCTTCACCGCTTGGCAGTGTTGTCGGAATATTATCGTAACCGTAAAATCTTGCAACTTCTTCAGCAAGATCTGCCGGACGCAAAAGATCCTGTCTGAATGTCGGAATCAATACTTCTTTTGTGTCAGGATTGTATTCAAGCTCAAGCTTTTTGAAATAATCAAGCATTGTTTCCATTGATATATCTGTACCTAAAAGCCGGTTGACATAGTCCGGATCAAAAGGAACAGTCCACGGCTCTTTGACATTTTTATAAACATCAACGGTACCGCCCACAACTTCGCCTGCGCCAAGCATAACAATCAGCTGACACGCTCTGTCGATGGCAGCCTTTGCATTATTAGGGTCAAGACCTTTTGAAAATTTAGCCTGGGCGTCTGTACTCATACCAAGCTTTTTGCCGGACAGACGGATATTGGTGCCGTCAAAGCAGGCAGCTTCAAAAAGCATTGTCTGGACACTGTCCGTGATCATAGAGTTTTCACCGCCCATGATACCTGCGATACCGATTGGTTTATCCGCATCACAGATCATCAGCACGGAACTGTCCATCGTATGCTTCTGGCCGTCAAGGGTTACAAATTCTTCACCGTCTTTTGCTCTGCGGACAATAATCTGATGTCCTGCAACGGTGTCAAGATCATAGGCATGCATCGGCTGACCATACTCTTCCATCACATAGTTTGTAATATCGACAATATTGTTGATCGGGCGGATACCCTGTGCCGCAAGACGGCGCTGCATCCACTTTGGTGAAGGTCCGATTTTAATGTTTTTCACAACACGGGCACAATATCTTGAGCAAAGGTCATCATCTTCAACGCTGACTTTAATATAATCATTGACATCTTCATCATTTTCTTTGACTTCAACAACCGGAGGAACAAACGGTTTATTAAATGTTACGGCTGCCTCTCTTGCAAGGCCGAGAATACCGAAACAGTCCACACGGTTCGATGTGATTTCATACTCAATGTTGACATCATGAAGTCCGAGAACTTCAATGGCATCCTCACCCGGTTTCAGCCCTTCCTCGCTAAAAATATAAATACCGCTTTCCGGTGCTTCCGGGTACATATCTCTTGAAGAACCAAGTTCTTCAATGGAGCACATCATACCAAAGCTTTCCACGCCGCGCAGCTTGCCTTTTTTAATACGGATACCGTCCTCAGGCAGAGGGCCGCCGTCATGACCGCCGGCCACTTTACCGCCGACAAGTACAACCGGCACATAAGCGCCTTCAAATACATTGGATGCACCTGTACATATCTGAATCGGTGCTTCTTCACCGACATCCACCTGACAGACAACCAGTTTATCCGCATCCGGGTGACGTTCGATTTTTAATATTTTACCAACAACGATCTTTTCAAGATTTTTATCAAATTCTGTATAGCCTTCTACTTTCTGGCCGGACAGTGTCATCGCATCTGTATATTCCCGGGCTGTGACATCAAGTCCCGGCACATAGGCTTTAATCCATGACAATGGTGAATTCATAGTCAACTTCCTTTCTGTTTGAACTGCATATGTTTTAGAATCAGAACTGCTTCAGGAAACGGATATCATTTTCATACATCAGTCTCATATCATCAATCTCATATTTTAACAGAGCAATACGCTCAAGACCTACACCGAAAGCAAATCCTGAATATTCATTCGGGTCAATGCCGCTCATCTCAAGTACTCTCGGATGAACCATACCGCATCCTAAAATTTCAATCCAACCTGAACCTTTGCACATACGGCACCCCTTACCGCCGCACTTAAAACATGTCACATCGACTTCGGCACTCGGCTCTGTGAACGGGAAATGATGCGGACGGAATTTTACCTTTGTATTTTCACCGAAAAGCTGCTTTGCAAACTCAGCCAGCGTACCTTTTAAGTCAGCAAATGTAATGTTTTTATCAATGACAAGACCTTCAATCTGATGGAAGCACGGTGAATGCGTGGCATCAACTTCATCGGCACGGTATACACGGCCGGGTGCGATCATACGGATCGGCAGCTTACTGTTTTCCATTGTGTGCACCTGCACACCTGATGTCTGTGAACGCAGAAGCAGCTGATCGTTGATATAAAATGTATCCTGTTCATCTTTTGCAGGATGGTTTGCCGGAATATTAAGTGCTTCAAAGTTGTAATAGTCAAACTCAACTTCCGGGCCCTCCACAACTTCATAGCCCATGCCGATAAAAATTCTTTCCACTTCTTCAAGGGCTATTGTGTTTGGATGGCTGTGGCCGATATTGTTCTTTTTCGCAGGTAATGTCACATCA
>JALEHN010000083.1 GCA_022770525.1 Clostridiales bacterium | reverse complement strand
GTTTATAATCCGGATAAAGTTCTCATTACGAGATCAACATCCTTATTTTCGAGTTCCTGAATAATATGCAGATACGTTTTCTGTGTCGTAGTCATACTTGCATGTCCTAATCTGCGGGCAACACTTGCAATAGATACACCTGCAAACAGCAACAACGATGCATGTGTATGGCGAAGCCCATGAATTGATATTTCCGAAATGCCGCATTTCCTACAGTGTCTTGTGAGGATATCATTGACTGTTGAATTATATATTTTAGACGCTCCGACAAATATAGGTTTATCTTCCGGTAACCCCTTTACCAATTCCGAAAATTTCACTACAATCTGCCAGTCAATCTGAATTTTTCTTACCGACGATTTGTTTTTTGTCGGCAAAAAACCACCGTCACCTTTATAATCCCATGTCTTGCTGATAGAAAGCGTCTGTCTTGCGAAATCGAAATCAGAAGGCATTATGGCAAGTGCCTCGGAAAAACGCATGCCGGTCTTTGCAACCAAAAGAATAAAATAATCCCAATTGGGAGTGTCCCTAATATCCAAATCCGCAATTAATGTATGCAGTTCGAACTGATTCAAATACTTAATCTTCTTCGCTTTCGGTGTTTTTCCTTTAATAATCGCCTTTCTGGTGGGATCTCTATCCATCATTCCTTCCTCAACCGCATCAAGAATGGCCCCTTTAAGCTGATGATGGAAGTCCAGCGTGGTCTGCCGTTCATGTTTTTCTGCATAATCATTCAAAAGCTGCTGATATGCTATTCTTGTTAATTCTGATACCTTTAATTCCGGTGCAAGTTTCTCGACCCATTTTTGTGTCATGAGATACTTCGCCATTGTTGCTTCCCGTATCGCGCCTTTTTTATAAACTTCCACCCATTGTGCATAGTATTCACAAAAAAGTGTTGTCTTGTTCATATCATTGAGCATAAGCTACCTCCCTTTATAAAATACTTACGCTGATATAAACAATTAAATATGTAAGTACGTTTATGCAATCATGACCAACGGCTTAATTTCCTCCTCCAGCGTTTTCTTTAATTCTGCCATCATCTTCGCATAATATTTGAACTTTGGAAGCGGCTTATTCTGAGTTTCTTTATAGATTGTATAATTCACTGTTGCTTTAATCGCACTCTCATTTGGAATCACACCATTTCTATAATGCATTGCCGCATACATAACATCCTCTTTTGAAGCATACCAGCTGATACAAAAATCCGTAATAACCCTGTCCACACATTCACGTTTCATACTTTCCACAATATTCAGAATTGACTGACCCTTATATTTCGTATCGTCTAATTCAATATCCGAAATCAGATTGGACATAATGTCTGCCACTTTAGGATTTTCTTTACGAAGTTCCTCAACATATTGTTTTACTTCATCAATTTTTTTCTGCCTTTCTTCCGGTGTAATATCCATATCATCATCTGTTGGCGTAACAATATTCTGAATCAGATTAATGATATATTCATAATCAATCTTCGTATTACTGTATGCCATTAATTCATATTCCTGATCCACTGCCGGTTCATCCGAATCCCCATCTGAATCATCAGACTCGTCTGCTTTTAATTCTTCCAAAACATTTAAATAGTGTCCGGCATAATCGTCATATTCCTCCTGAGTTATTCCATACTCCTTCAGCATACAATCGTCATAATTTGTAAATGATTGAAGCTGTGCAAACAATTTGTCGAAATTTTGAAATATTTTGACAAATACCTTTTTTTCTTTTAAAGACATCCCCGGTATTTCAGAAGGTGTCTGTGCCGCAGCGCGAAGGGCAGCAAGCGATTTTCTGAATGCAGGCTCAATCTCATCCCATTCAGCTAACAATGCATCTTTTGTCCCTCCCGCAGAATATAATTTCACAGCTTCATCCACACATTTTTTAAATAACAGAGGTGCCTGAAAAGTAACAATCTGCCCATATGCTTTATTAGTATCATAAATACGGTTTGTTCTTGAAAATGCCTGTATCAGATCATGAGGACCCATTGGCTGTCTGTCAATAAACATCGCAGACATGCACGGTGCGTCAAATCCCGTTAATAACCGGTCAACGACAATCACTAAGTCAATCTGTTCATTTCTGCTTTGATATTTTGCATCTTTTCTTGCCAGTCTTTTATTAAGATTTTCATTATATCCCTTGATTTGAGACAAGTCATATTTAGTTCCGAACATATGATTATAATCATCAAGAGAACCCTGCATTTTTTGCTGATTTACCTGTGAACCTTCCTCATTTTCAGTCACAGAATATGTAATTGCAAACTTCGGGAAATCCGGAAGTATCTGTTTTATCTTCTCATCTATTTTAAGAGGCGTCTCCCCGTTTTTTACCCGTTTTAACAGATCATAGTATTTTTGTGCCATTTGAATGGAACTTGTTGTCAATATTCCTTCATAGGTTTTTCCCTTGCCGTTTTGAAAGCCCAATTTATAATATGATTTATTAAGAATAATATCTAACACGCTGAGCATATGTGTTTCATTATCATATGTACTGCTATCCGTTTCATCAATAATATGCTTAGGTCCGTGATGCTCAACCTGAAAACCCAGCACCGCATTATCATGTATTGCGTTTTGTATTGTGTATTTGTGCAATCGTTCTCCATATAATTCTTCTGTCGTACGCGGCAGATCACCTTTCTGGGGATATGGATTCTCCGCAAATCTTGGTGTTCCGGTAAAACCATACCACAGCGAATGACCAAAGAATCTTTCCAATTCCCTTTTCATCCCCGGTGTTACAGCTCTGTGACATTCATCAACAACAAACGCAATTTTCAGGTTCTTTATCTTATCATATTCAGGCGTACCTTCCTTTAACCGTTTGGTAATCAGTCTTTGCATTTTCTGGATAGTCGTTACAATCACCTGACGATCGTCAGATTTCAGTTTTTTCTTTAAATCATTCACATTGTCAGTCTCATCCACATCAATCAGATCGTTATTGGCATATGCCTTAAATGCCATTGTTGTTTGTGTATCCAGGTCTTTTCTGTCAATCAGAAAGATTGCTTTATCAATTGAAGGTATATCCATTAAAAGATTTCTTGTTGCTTTATAAGATGTCAGCGTTTTTCCCGAACCGGTCGTATGCCATACAAACCCGGATTTCCCGGTTTTTGATGCTTCCCGTATTGCTTCTATCGCATGAATCTGATATGGACGCAGAAGAATCAGCCGTCTGGCATCTTTATCCAATACTGTATATCTTGCAACCATCTCATGAGCTTCAGGTATGCTTAATACACTTTTTGCAAAATCTATATAATCGGAAACCGGATTATTATCTTTATCAAGCCATCCGCTGATAAATTTTGGGTTTAATTCGGTATCGCCTGCCGCTGAAAAATACTTTGTATCTACGCCATTGCTGACGACAAACATCTGGACTGCTGAAAAAATACCTGTAAACTTTCCCTCACTAATATATTTCTTTATCTGCCAGAAACCCTCCATATAGGAATGCTGTTTATTTTTCAACTCAATATGAATCATCGGGAGACCGTTAATTAAAAGTGTAACATCAAATCGTCTGTCTCTTGCCGCAGCCTTTCTGTTTTCATCTGTTTCCAGAGCACTATACTGGTTGATGACTTCATAAACACTGCTTCCTCCTGCAATATGTTCATGGTTCATCACTACCAGATGCAGTCGTGTTGTGTCTCTCTGAACATGGACCTGAACTTTACCGTTTTCTCCGACCAACCATTCCCCTGCTTTATAAAAAGATGAAAACTGCAGTTGATTTTTGACCTGCTCAAATTCAGCGTCGGACAGCTGCTCCCCATTAAGTCTATCCTTGTTGTTCTGTTCAAGAATGTATTTAAAATTTGCCCATAAATCAGCTTCCGTTTTTAAATCCTCTCTGTATGTCCACTGAGAATCTCCATAAACCAGTTGATCAATCAGCTTTTTTTCTATTATCGATTCTAATTCCGGCATATTATCTTTCTCCTCTGTTATTATCATTGCATTTTTTATCTGTCCGGTAACAAAATTTATGTGAAAATACTTACGCTGGTGAAGAGTGATAAGGCGGTCGAGGTGTTCAAAAAAATGTCCAATCAGTTTCTGTTCTTCTGTGTCGCTCGGAACGAAAAACTCTGTTTTTGAAACAAGTTTCCAATCTGCTCTTGGCATTTTTGTTCCTGTTGATTGATTAGCAACATCATCGAATTTACTGCTCTGAATCAATCTAAACAAAAAACTGCTATCTGTATTTTGAGGCTGTAAAACCCAAAAATCTCCCACAGCTACGCCGTTAAATGTAGGTAAAAGCCAATTATGGAGATAGGGACGAAGTTTCCCATATAGAACATCTCCAGCACCAAATTTCAACCCTACTTTTTCATTTTCTTTTGAATATAGGTCTTTGTTCAGTTCTCCAGTTCCTGCGATTATATCCTCATATTCTACACGAGGAAGTGTTTTTTCTGATGTCATAACGGAACTTCTAATTGCTATATCTTCAAACTTACGCTGTTCCCAAGGAATAGTCACAATTACAGTCTATCACGCACCATCATAAGTGTATATCCGAGCAAATTTTGCCCCCTCCACTGTTCCAAATACTGTCTTTTTGAATCATTCATAGATAATCCTATACCCCATATACGGTCTTGAACCGCACATTCAGCCAGAATGGCATCTTTTGTATCTTTCAGTTTCTTTTGAAGCTCATCATTTTGGGAGAATTTTGCAATTAAACCTTCATATACGACAATTTGTCTTATTCCGTTCCAAACGCTATCATTATAACCGGAAACAAGCCGTCCCAGTTTTTTAATACATGCAACATCGTTTGTCTCCAAAATCTGTTTTGCTATCTCTCTGTTATTAAAACAAACTGCTTTTTTATACATCATAAACTGCTCCATCGATGTGAATACAATTCCATCTACCGTAAACTCAGAAAGATACCAATTGCCTAAAAATCCGTTTTCTTCATCCGGATTATGGAAACCGATGACTTTCATCTTACTTCACCAACCTTTTTTACTGCCAAATCCAATTCCAAATCATGCAATCCATAATATGCTTTT
>JALEHN010000143.1 GCA_022770525.1 Clostridiales bacterium | reverse complement strand
TTTTTTTGCATCCTGTCAGTGATGCTGCAAACAGTGACAGTAAGAGAACAAAGACAATACATTTCCTTTTCATGAAAAACCTCCTGAATGTACTGATTTATAATATGAAGAAAAGGAAAAAGTGTGCAGTGTATATTTCATTGAGCTGTTTGATTGTATGCATTAGATGTACTATCATTATTTTCTCAAATACCTTGCAGTAATTGTTTTGCCGTTCTCGATCATTTCTCTTGGTGTGCCTGTAAATACAACCTCGCCGCCTTTCGTTCCGCCGTCCGGACCAATGTCTATGATGTAGTCAGCAAGTTTCATAACATCTGTGTTATACAGAAGAATGTTTTGTTCTTCTTCTGTCAAATCTTTCCACTTAACATCAGTTCTAAAATATTCAGGACGTCTGTATATCTTCCAATAATAATTTCCATTGCCAAAAGCAGGGAGATTGAAAAATCCCTCGTCATATGTTTTATCTGCTTCGATGACATTGGTTATATCCAAATCCATAATCTTGCCGATACCTGCACAGGTTGGACACATACCATTAGGATTATTAAATGAAAAATATGATGCAGGTCCAATGGCCGGTGTACCGATTCTTGAAAACATCAAACGCAAAAACGAATACATATCGCTAATTGTACCGACCGTTGACCTTGCATTTCCGCCCAGCCGGGATTGGTCTATAATAACAGATGAATTAAGATTATCAATAAATTCTACATTTGGTTTTTCGTATTTTGGCAATCTGCCTCTGACCCAGGCACTATATGTTTCGTTCATTTGACGCTGACTTTCAGCAGCAACCGTATCAAAAACGATGCTTGATTTACCGGAGCCTGAGACACCTGTAAATACAACAATCTTATTTTTGGGAATATCAAGCGAAATGTTTTTTAGATTATTCTGCTTTAAGCCTCTGATTTTTATAGGTTCTAACATACCATACGCCTCCTTTCTTTTCAAATACAATATACATCCTCCCGTAGGTGGAGAGTCAAGAAAAAATGTATTTATTCCAACTTAAAGAGTTTATAAGTTGTTTGAGTATATTATTTAATACTAAAGAGCCTATATTGTTTAATATTAAAAATAGTCTTACCGTTGTGTCTGTGAAGCTGTACTGAATCGGTTTTTGTCCATACAGATAGTGACTTTGAAAACAGACTTTTTGACAGACAACAAAGATATGCCAAATGTTGCCGCTTCTGCGGCAGGGACAGCAAGCCACATACCGCTGATACCAAAAAAGTGCGGCAAGATGATAAGAAAGACCAACAGCAGCGCAAAAGAACGAAGGAATGTAATTATGCCTGAATAATGACCTTTTCCGTAAGATGTCAGACGGACAGCAGCAAAAATATTGAAGCCGGAAAAAAGAAAGTTTATACCATACAGGCGCATTCCGGATAAAGCAAGATTAAAAACCAGACTTTGTTTTTCTGCGAAAAAGGTAACGGCAAATGGGGCACATATGTAGGTTAATCCGTAAATCATCAGGGGTGCTGCGGCGAAAAAGCGGTAAGAATACTGTTCAAGCTTACGGCAGATTTCAGGTTTATGATTGCCAAGGGCATAGCCAAGCAGGGGGGAAATTCCCATGGAATATCCAAAATAAACACCAATAAATAAAAATTGAAGGTACATGATGATTGATACGGCTGCGATGCCGTTTTCTCCGGCCAACATCAATGCTGTTCGGTTAAAAACGATTGTCGTCACAGCAATAGCTAACTGGTCAATGCATTCGGAAAGTCCATTGACCATGCAGCGTATACCGCAAGTAAATGGCAGATGTCTTATTGTAAATCGCAGATTTTTCCGGTATATGGCAAAGTATAAAATGCCGATTGCGCAGGACAGTACAAGACCTAGGGCTGTAGCCAGTCCGGCACCGAATATTCCCATGTTAAGCTGCGCAACAAATAGTTGATCCAGTACAATATTGAAAATCCCTCCGGAGAGCGCTATTGAAAAACTCCAGCGAGGTGAGCCGTCAGCACGGATAAAATAGGTAAAAAGTTCTTTGCCGATGACTGCCGGTGCTGCCGCAAGCCAAAGAAATCCATAAATCCGGCAGTCTGTCATTGTGACCGGAGTGGCTCCTAAAAATTTGAGAACAGGTGTAAGGTTAATAAGTACGATAATGGAAAATAAACTTCCTATTAAAATAGAACTGATTATGCTGACTGAAAAAGCGGAGTCAGCTTTTTTTCTGTCACCTGCACCGACAGCGATTGCTGCCAGGGCACTTCCGCCGGTTGCAAATGCCAGCGCAATTCCGGTCATAATGTTGACAAGTGGATATACGGTGTTGATTGCTGCCAGAGAATTGGTGCTTACATATCGGGACACATAAATTCCATCGATAATCGTGTACAGTGTATTAAATAATGATGTCAGATAAGTAGGCAGGATAAATTTGAGAACTTTGCCGAATTTAACTTCCTGCGATGTCTGTAATATTTTACTTATTTCCATTTGAATCACCTCAGAATCAATTTTCATAATGATTATAAAGGTTCAAGTTACTTGAAGGTCAATAGATATTTTGATAAAATCATAGGAAATAAGTGCCGATAGTCATACAATAGATTTCGCAGCGAATGACAGATAGATATTTGGATATAAAATAAAAAAAGGAGAATCATGATGAATCAGATTTTTAATATCGGAAAAATGGCGGATTTTTTTCAAATACATGCTTCTGCGCTTCGTTATTGGGAAGAAGCCGGATTAATAACACCTGTAAAAAACAATGAGAATGATTATAGAGAATATTCCGTCGATGACCTGATGACGGTTTCAGATATATTATTTTATAAGAATCTTGGACTTCCTCTGAAGCAGATCCATGAAATAGAAAAGACGGATGTTTCGGGACATCAGAAATTGCTGGAAGAAAAGATGGGAGAGCTTAAGCAGCAGAAAAAAGAAATCGACAGACGTATTCAGAAACTGCAGTATCATTTAAATGCAATCAGCGCCCTGCATGATCTGGAAGACCATCCTTTTAAGATTACAGATATTGACACAGAATGTATTGTTCCGTTTGAACTGATTGAAATTGACAAGTTAAAAAAATATATTGATGATCCATATCTGTATTCCCGGGTACAGCATTCATCACAGCCACAGCAGGAACGCCGCGGTTTGACTGTTTCTCTGCAGGAGGTAAATAAAATTCCCAAAGAACAAATTTTATGGAAAAAAACAGAAACAAAATATGTAACATGCCTGATGAAAGAGGAAATAGCAGCAGGTTATCCTAATAATCTGTTATCTCTTCTGGAAACAGTTCAGGAGAAATACCGGACAGGATACATCATCAGCCGTTTTTTACTATGCGCACAGGAAAATGGAAAAACGTATGACTTTTATAAAACATATATAGAAATATTATGATGATGAAAGAACTTGCACAGCGTTTTATTGGGAAAGATTGCTATATTGATTTGATTGAAGAAAATGCAGATATTGTCATATTTTCATTGCTTTAGCGAAAGAGAAATTTTATAAATATATTATTATTTTTTAATAACATTTGTCTTGAAAAGCTTTTATGAAGGATATAGAATTATTTATGATCTGACGCAGAATATTCATGCTTTAAGTTGTGAACTATACAAAATTCCGGCTTAAAGCTGCTGATGATATCCTGCAGCCGGTAATGAAATGGAGGCTAGGTTATTTATGGATAAAAACATTAAAATGATTTCTGCAAAGATGGCTTTGCCCTATATTAAAGACAATATGATCGTCGGTCTTGGCGGCGGGACAACCATTTCCTATGTGGTTGATTTCCTTGAAAAGAATAACGTATCCAAGATTAAAATTGTGACACCGTCAGAGCATACAAAACAGCTTTGTCTAAGAGCCGGTTATGAGGTGCTTGATTTAAGCATGGTTAACAGAATTGATATCGCCTTCGACGGTTGTGACTACGTCGACGAGAATTTATATGCATTAAAGAGCGGCGGCGGTATTCATACGGAGGAAAAATTGATTGCGCGTATGGCGGACGAATATATTTTGCTGGTGGACGCTTCAAAGTTGGAGAAGAAATTATCCTTTGTGACACCGGTTGTGATTGAGTGCATCAGGGCGGCCCGCAGTTATGTGGAGATGGAAGTCATGAAGCTTGGCGGCCGTGCCGAACCGAGAACATCTTATGCGAAAGATGGCTATACGATCAGTGACCACGGCAACCTTCTGATCGATGCTGAATTTGATGAGGTGGATGACATTCCTCTGCTGAATCAGAAGCTTAAGAGCATATGCGGAGTTTTGGAGACATCTTTATTTACTGAAGAAGTCACAAAGGTGCTTGTGGCGGAAGAAGACGGCTATAAGGTCATGAAACGCTGCTGAATGTTTTGACCAACAGCGCTGATGCTTAAGAGTAACAACTCAGCCGTTGGGCTAAGTTGTTACTCTTATAAAAAACATAAAAAACATTGCTGATAATTATTAAATAAATGATTGACACATACCAAAATGCGTGATATGATATAGAAGTTGTATAGGAATATACATGAAAACAAAGCAGAGCATTTACTCTCACCTTAGCATTTTTAGATGACTTGGGTTTATATTTAAGATGTTTACACATGAAGTGTGTTCTTAAATGGTGAGTAGAAGTCTGCTCACCATTTTTTTATTGTTATTGGACATGGAGGTGTCAATTATTAGCGAATTAATGATTAACGAGCAAATTAGAGACAGAGAAGTACGTGTGATTAGCGAGGATGGCGAACAGTTAGGTATTATGTCATCAAAGGATGCAATGAAACTTGCAAGAGAAGCAAATCTTGATTTGGTGAAGATTGCACCGACAGCGAAACCACCGGTCTGCAAGATTATCGATTACGGTAAGTACCGTTATGAGATGGCCAGAAAAGAGAAGGAAGCAAGGAAAAAGCAGAAGACGATTGATGTTAAAGAAATCCGTCTTTCACCGAATATTGATGATAATGATTTGAATACAAAGATGAATCATGCACGCAAGTTCTTAAAGGGCGGCGACAAAGTTAAAGTGGCTGTCAGATTCAGAGGACGTGAGCTTGCACATACAGCTTCCGGTAAAGTTATTCTCGATCAATTTGCAGAGAAGTTAGCTGATGTTGCGGTAGTTGACAAACCGGCCAAGCTTGAAGGCAAAAATATGGTGATGTTTTTGTCAGAAAAACGTAATTAATACATTGATTTTATATTAAGGAGGACATAATTATGCCAAAGGTAAAAACAAGCAGAGCAGCAGCAAAGCGTTTCAAAAAGACAGGTACTGGTAAATTAAAAAGAATGAAAGCATACAAGAGTCATATCTTAACAAAGAAATCAGCTAAGAGAAAGAGAAATCTTAGAAAAGCTACAGTAACTGATGTAACTAATGTTAAGAACATGAAGAAGATTTTACCATATCTTTAATCTAGGAAACGGAGGAACAGGACGAAATGGCAAGAGTTAAAGGTGCTTTAAACGCAAAGAAAAAACATAATAGAGTTTTAAAACTGGCTAAAGGTTACAGAGGTGCCAGATCAAAACAGTATAGAGTAGCAAAACAGTCTGTAATGAGAGCATTAACAAGCTCATATGCAGGTCGTAAAGAAAGAAAACGCCAGTTCAGACAGCTCTGGATCGCACGTATCAACGCTGCAGCTCGTATGAACGGTTTATCATACAGCAAATTAATGCACGGCTTAAAATTAGCAGGTGTTGAAGTTAACAGAAAGATGCTTTCTGAAATGGCTATCAGCAATCCTGCAGATTTCACAGCACTTTGTGACGTTGCAAAAGCTAAATTAGCATAATCATACACATTTAAATACGATTGGTTTTGCCAAAAAAGTTAAACTGCTTTTTGTTGGTCCGAAAATGGGTTAACAAAGAGCAGTTTTTTTGATATAATCATATCTTATCAATATGTAACTTAATCAATATGTAACTGTTCAGAGTCAGGCAAAATTTCATAAAACAGACGTAAAATGCCTGCATTTTTAATATTGTTTTTAAATTTCTTTGCGAGAATGGAGAAGAAGATGATTAATAAGCTGAGCATTTTTATATCCAAAGACAATCTACCTTATAAAAATCTTGCGGTTGAGCAGTATTTGACGATGCATACCGGGCCGGATGAGTGCATTTTGTATTTATGGCAGAATGATCGTACGGTTGTTGTCGGAAGAAATCAGAATTGCTGGAAGGAGTGCAGAGTCAGTTTACTTGAGTCTGAAGGGGGGATCCTGGCCCGGCGGCTGTCCGGAGGCGGTGCCGTTTATCATGATATGGGCAATTTAAATTTTACGTTTTGTGTGCGTAAAGAAAATTATGATCTGGATAAGCAGCTTCAGGTGATTATCAGAGCAGTTCAAAAGTTTGGCATCCGCGCAGAACAAAACGGTCGGAATGATATTATAACCGGTGACGGAAAAAAGTTTTCAGGAAATGCTTTTTATGAGACCGGTGATTTTTGTTATCATCACGGTACACTTCTGATACATACAGACAGTCAGATGATGGCGCGCTATTTAAGTGTGTCAAGAGAAAAGCTTCAGGCGAAAAGTATACAGTCGGTACAGTCTCGGGTTGTAAACCTTACAGAGTTGTGCCCGTCTGTGACAGTGGAACTTATGAAGGATAAAATGGTTGAAGCTTTTGAAGAGATATATCATTTAAAGGCTGCTTTTGTCAGTGAAAACAGACTGGATCAGAGTGAGATTGAAGAAAATCAGAAGATATTTGAATCATGGACATGGAAATATGGAAGAAAATCATCGTTTAATCAGCAGATGGATAAAAAATATCCATGGGGCGATATTCATTTTGAATTTATGGTGAAAAATGGAATGATAGAAGACGTCAATGTCTATTCCGATGCCATGGATCAGGATTTTATCCTTCGGATTGCGGCAGCGCTTAATGGATGCCGGTACAACGTCAGTGATATGGAAAATCAAATCGTTCAGTGTGCGGGAGATAATCAAACCCTTCTGACGATGGCATCAGATATAGGT
>JALEHN010000044.1 GCA_022770525.1 Clostridiales bacterium | reverse complement strand
TGAAATGTGCCTGAATGTAGAAAGGGTGATGACGATGTTTTCGGAAGAATTAAGACAACTGGACAAAAACACCGTACTGTATATGATCGATGAGATGCAGGATGAGATAACCAAAATGGGGAATCAGCTAAAAGAGAAGGAAGAGGCACTGCAGCAGAAAGATGAAGCACTTCAAGAAAAGGATGAAGCACTCCGGAAAAACAGATTAGAACAGAAAAAAGATAGAGAAGAAATCGAAGTATTAAGACGGCGGATTGCCGAACTGGAAGGCAGAATGTAAAACTTAAAACAGGAAGTGTATGAACAGGTAAAACACAGGAGCGTTGACGACTTGCACAGGTCATCAACGCTCCTGTGTTTATTTGCTTTGTAAAAAATCCTAATTCTATTTTGGAATTTCCTCATTCTTTTATACAATTAGACAGATAAAATGGTAAGAGACTATAATACAACTATAATATTTGGCCAAGTAAAATGATGAAACAACGAAAATAAAAAAGTATTTCAATATGTGATGGAGGTCAGCATGAAGAATTATCAGGAAGAAGATTTTATTGTAAGATATCCGGGAATTTATGATGAAAAAGAACAGGAAGCACTGGATAAGTTCTGGAAGGAAGCTAATGCGATTAATCAGCGTGGAGCGATTGATGTAGAGGCGTTGGTAACAGGTAAGCTTCCGGAGGATACACCGGGTCTTGGACCTTTCATTCAGGTAACAGAAGCTATGATCAAATATAATCATGAAAAGTACGAGCAGGAGAATCCTGTTTATAATGACAAAGAATATGCGAAAAAGGCGGGATATCTGGATATTCCGGCATATCGTACATTTGGCTGTCATGATGATACTTTTACAACAGCATTTCCTCCGGAGGCCAGAGATACACTGTGTGTGTCCCAGGCAAGCCACTGGATTGAAAACTTTCAGGATGTTTATGCCGGAGATTCTTTGTATCTTGTGACGGATAAACGTGTCATGGAAGACATTACACCGGCAGAAGGTTCGGTTTATCGTTCAGTCGTTAACTATAATGATGGTTCTGTTTATAATCAGAAAGGAGAACTGGTAAATAAAGTACACTTCCATTATGTGGAAAGTGTTCGTACTTTTAAACCGGAGCGAAGACCGGAAAACTTCGGCAGCAAAGGTTTTGCTGATATATGGGAAGCACCTGACTGGATGGGAAAAGAAGATCATTATTATACAGATGAAGATTATGAATATTTTAAGGAAATATGGAAAAAAGAAGAAATCCGCGGTGCAGAGCCAAGATACTGGGAAGACGTGCAAATTGGTGAACGGCCGGCAGTAAATCTGGAAGGTCCGTTGATTGAGTCTGCGCTTCCGGCACCGTTTGGTCATGGCATTGGCGGAACAAGAACAATGAAAAAAGAAATTCTTGATGAAGAAATATTTAAAACAATGATACGAGATCATCATGGCATTTATAAATTACAGAATGCCAAAGACTATACACCTGAGATTCCGAACGGTGCACGGCCACAATTTACGATTGATGATGGACGTGAAGCTGAAATGAATGAAAAACTTGATGAAACAGCTAAGAAAGAAAATGACGGTGCAACAACAGGCGTAGATACTTCGGATATTCATGGAACAGAGGGAGATGCCAGAGCAGCAATTATTAACTTCTATGGCAGAGATCTGACAACCCATCATTTATTGAGTTGGGCAGGTGATGATGCACGGCTTGAGAGCATCAGCTGGAGTATTATGCCTTCGGAAACACATGCAGAATGGGGATGCCCGGTGCCGAAAAGTCCGTATTATGTTTATTATATGAAGCAGGTGCCTGAACTGGAAGGAAAACGTATTACAACACATGGTGTAACAAGAGACATTGCAGAAATCCATTCAGTTGTCGCAGATAAGTATGTGAGAAACGGGAAATATATTGCAAAACTGATCTGGTGGATTAATGACATTACCGGAGCCATTTGGATCGATGGTGCAGCAGAAATCTCTTTGCCTCATAAATAAGCTGAATTAAAGGAGAAAATGATAAGAAATGAAAGCAATCAAATATCATGGTGTACATGACTTAGAACTTATAGAAATCGAAAAGCCGACTGCCGGACCGGGGCAGGTGCTGGTCAAAGTACTTTATTGCGGAATTTGCGGTACGGATATGCATGCATATAATCATCCGGGAATTTTTAACTGGGAACTGGTTCTGGGGCATGAATCCGTCGGTATCGTGGAGGAAGTCGGCGAAGGTGTGGGCTGCGTGTCTGTGGGTGACCGCGTAGCTGTAGGCCCTCCGGGTGACTGCGGACACTGCTATTCCTGCAATACCGGACATCCGAATACATGTGCCAATGCATTCCAAAATACACTGGGTATCGGACCGGGCACCCAGGGAGCCTATGCGGAATATGTACTGTCGAAGTTTCCACAGAATGAATTGTTCGTAATACCTGAAGGTATGGAACTGGAACAGGCAGTGCTGTTTGATCTTATAGGTGTCGGATTCCACGCTGTCAGACGTTCAGAATTGAAACTTGGAGATAATGCTGTTGTATTTGGATGCGGTTCTATCGGTTTATCTGTGATTCAGAGTGCGAAACTTGCAGGTGCGCGCAATATTATTGCTTTTGATCCAAAACCGACATCAAGAGAAAGGGCAAAGGCTTCCGGTGCAGATTATGTGTTTGATGCGACCGAAGAAAATTTTGCCGCAGCAAAAGAAATCTTATCTCATGAGGGCGGCGCCCATGTTTGTTTCGAAGCGGCAGGTAATGTCAATGCTTTATATGGCAGCATCAGTCTTTGTATGCCAAACGGTCAGATTATGGTCGTTGGAAGTGACGGAAATCCTGCCCAGATTACAACTGCAGCACTGAGCCCTATGGAATATGACATTAAATTTTCTTTTACATATACAAAAGAAGAAATTTATCAAATGTTTGAAATGATCCGAACAGGTAAGTTTAAAACAGACATGTTTACGATTATGAAAGCACCTCTTGTGGAGGCGGAGCAGATGATCATTGATCAGACACAGGGAAAAATAGACGTAGCCCGTGTTTTGTTAATGCCAAACGGAGAGGTTTAAGAACACAGAAGGAAGGTAAGACATGAAAGTATATCATTGGGCGGAAAAGCTGGATAAAATTATATTCAAATTTATGTATGGGGTATCAATTTTGGCCGCAGTTGCTCTGATGGCTGCCGCTGTACTCTGTACGGTGGATTCTCTTTCTGCAAAGTTTTTTTCCGTCAGTGTACCAAACGGGCAGGATTGGGTGACCTATTTGAATATTCCGATCGTTTTTCTGGCAATGGGCTATCTGCAGGTAGAGAGAGGCAATACAGTGGTAGACCTTTTGTCAAATAAGTTTCCGAAAGCACTGAACCATGTTTTGCAGATTTTTGGAAATATACTGGGCGCAGTACTGTCAGCTTATTTGGCATACTGTGAATTTGGACTGATGGCTTCTAAGTTGTCAACACTTGCAAAATCATCATCATCGGCAAATGCATTTTTTGTATGGCCGTTTGCCATGATTGTTGCGGTTGGTTATCTGCTGGTGGCGGTCTCCTTTGCGTGGTGTGCGGTTCGTGTAGTTGTTATAACGCCGCACCGCCGCATGGGTTATATCGGACCAAAACCGGAAGATGAACAGGATTTGCCAAAAACAGCTGCAGCGTCGGACAGAAAGGGGGAACAGCAATGACCACGACTGGTATTATCGGAATTTGTATTTTTCTTCTGCTTATGGTATTGGTATTTTGCGGAGTGCCGATCTGGGTATCCATGCTTGGATGTTCTTTCCTTGGATTTTTCCTGATTGGCGGTATGAATCTTGTATCTATCCAGTTTACACAGGCTCCGTTTACATTAGGAGCAAATTATACATATGCGGTGCTGCCGCTGTTTATGCTGGTAGGCTCACTTGCCGGGGAGACCGGTATCGCACAGGGGGCTTTTGATGCTATGAATAAATGGCTGGGACGTGTCCGGGGCGGTCTGCTTTATGCGCTTGTCGGAGCTAATGCGGTATTTGGCGCATGTTCAGGTATTTCTACTGCCGGAAATGTGGTTTTCTGTAAAATCGCCATGCCTGAACTGGAAAAAAATAAATATGACAGACAGCTGTCATTGGGAGCAATCGTTGGTGCAGGTTCTCTGTCTTCACTGATTCCTCCAAGTGTACCAATTATTATCTTTTGCTTAATGACAGACCTTTCGATTGGAACAACACTGATGTATGGCCTTTCTTTGGGATTGATTATGATTATTCTGCTCTGTCTGTGTATTAAAGTAATCACAGTCATACGTCCGAATAAAGTTCCCGGAAAGGAAGATCTGGCACCTGTGTCGATGAAAGAAAAGTTGGAGTCTTTGAAATATCTGGTGCCGTTTCTGCTGGTATTTGCATTGATTGTCGGCGGAACACTGAGTGGATTATTTCCGTCGACTGTGGCCGGTGCCGTTGCATCGGTAGCACTGGTTATCTATGCACTGTGCAGAAAGATTTCTCCGAAGCGGATTTTGCATTGTATTTGGGAAGCAGCAGTGATGAACTGTGGTATTTTTCCGATTATTATTGCCGGATCTATTTTTAGCCGTTTCATCTCAATGACACGGCTCGCAGACGGACTTGCATCGGTTATTGCAAATCTGGGACTTCCTGCACTGGCTGTATTTACACTGGTTGTTATATTTTATATTATTTGCGGCTGCGTCATGGATATTGCGTCAATTATCATCATTACCGTGCCAATCGTGTTTCCGCTGCTGACAGGATTAGGATATAATCCCTTTGTACTGTGTGTAGTACTTGTTATGTTGTGTGATGCAGCAGGTATGACACCGCCAATTGGTATGAATGTATTTGCGGTTGCAAATACGCTGCGAACCGGCACTGCGGAGATTTTTAAAGGCGTTATTCCGTTTTTTGTTGTAGATATTGCAGCTATTTTTATCATGGGATGTATCCCGCAAATTGTAGAATTTTTACCGCATCTGATGGGGTATTAACAGTTAACGAAACTTAAAAATCAAAAGAGAGAAGGAGAAAAAAGATGAAAAAAAGAATGATAACATTGTTATTAACAGCAGCGCTGGGGTCTTCAATGGTATTGGCAGGATGTGCAGGCAGTCAGAATACCGGTTCCGACAAAGCAGGGGCGGACACTAAGGCAGCCGATACATCGTCAGTAGCTGACACATCATCAGAAAGTGATGCAGCGGAGGTTAAGGAGGTACCGGCACAGACCATTACACTGACAACGACTTATTCAGAAACAGAGTATGCCGGAGATTTGATCAAATACTTTGGAAATCAGCTCAGTGAGCTGTCCGGTGGTGCGATTACACTGGATGTATACTGGGGCGGTACGGTTGCTGCTACCGGTGAGGAATTGTCTTTTGTGGGTAGCGGCGGTATGGATATGTCTGTCATTGGTCAGTCTATGTATACAGATACACTTTCACTGCTGAATTTTCCGTCTCAGGTATTAGGCGGTTATGAAGATTCTGTTAAACTGATTGATTATATTGCTTTTGAAAATGAGACAACATCCCCGCTTATTCAGGATGAGATTGAATCCAATAATGTACATATGATAGGTTCTCTGCCGGGTGGTTCCAATGCGTTTATTACCGCAAAAGAATATACATCACTGGATGAGATGAAAGGTTTGAAAATCGGTATCGGCATGAACCAGTCAGCCATGGAAATGCTTGGTTTAAATGTAGTGACGATGATGCCGTGGGATTATTATGATCAGTTAAGCCGTGGTATGGCAGATGCCGGTTATATGAGTGTAACAGGTCTGATTTCCATGTCTTTGCAGGAAGTTATGCCTTACTTCCTGAAAGACGGTACTTATACTGCAGGTAACCTTATGACAGTTAATCTGGATAAGTGGAATTCTTTCGATGATAATACAAAAGCTGTATTTGAGGAAGCAATGGAAGCGACGCAGGCTTATTCTTACACAACAGCAAGCTCTATGGACGATGATTCAATAGCAGCAATTGAGGCGCAGGGCGGCGCACTGAATGTACTGAGCGAAGAAGATGCGGCTAAAGTACAGGAAGCATTCTTCACAACAGGTGTTTCAGACGCAAGAACTTATGCGGAAACGTCAGGAAAAGCAGATGACATGGAAGTGATACTGCAGGAAGTTGCCGATTATATTGGTCTGGAAGTTCCGGCAAAATAGTGATCAAAGATTTGCAGAAAAAATAATGATCTGAGATTTATGGTTGCATAATTAATAAAATAGTTATATATTGTAGATGAGCAGAGTTATATCTGCTCATTTACTATATAAACGGAGGGATGAACCTATGACAACTCAGCAAATCGGCTATTTTTTGAAACTGGCGGAAGAATTGAATTATACAAATGTAGCCCGTATTTTTTTTATTACACAGCCGACGCTTTCAAAGCAGATTGTGAATCTGGAAAATGAATTGAAGATTACTTTGTTTCACAGAGATCACAATGCGGTTCAGCTTACTCCGGCAGGAAAGAAGTTTTACGAAAGGGTTAAGCCGATTTTTCTGGATTTGATGGATGCAGTACGTGAGGCTCAGAGTTACGAAGATGACAGGGATAATCTCACGATAGGCATTCAGGAGGAACAGTTGATCAGCAACAGCTTTATGTTGGCAATTAATCTGCTGCGCCATGATTATCCTGACTTAAAAATAGCCATTCACAGGGCCGGATCAGAGGAACTTCTGGAGGGGCTTAATAATGGAAAATTTGATATCGTCAATATGATGGCTTACCCAACGTATCGATATTCTGATAAATATAATTTTCTCAGTCTTGATGATGAGGATGCTTATCTTGCTTATCCGCGTAAATTGATGAAACTTGCGGATAAAATTACGCAGGAAGAATTGAAGGCTGTATTAAAGGAACATGAACTTATTTTGCCATATGTTCTTAATACGGTGGATGATGAGCAGGCAAAAAAGATTTTTCTTGAGAATTATAAGATTCAGGATGGCGAGGAAATTAACCTGAGAATCGTACAGTCCGGCAGGCCGATTTCTCTTCCGCTTCAGGTTTCGTCCGGGCTTGGTGTATCTGTGTGCAACAGGACGAATCTTTTTATGATTGATCCGGAAGTCAATCTTGCTCAAATTGCTGATACAGAGCACTCTTATGATAAGGGATTGTTTTATAGTAAACAACCCGGCAATCCGTATATTAAACTGATTATAAAAAAGACAAGAGAAGAACATGAGAAGTATCGGGCATCTTTGAATGAATAATCAGAGTATAAAACATCTTCGAAATCATAGCTTGCCATTAGAAGAAGCATTTAATTTCTGTCGAAACTTGACGAACGATTAGGGCTGTCAATCAATAAGAAAACGTGGTAATCTCCCTTTATAAAAAGTGAAGGCATTAAAGAATGCCGAATTTTATAAAGGGGGATTTTTATGAACAATAAGCTGAGAGAGTATTTTCCGATAATTCGTACAAGGGAGGAAGTGCTTAAAGAAATCAAAAACAATCCTGAGCTTTTGGAAATATTTAAGAGCTGGAAACAGGTAAATCAGGAAGAATTTCTTGACTTTTGTACAGGCGTCAAAGGTGTTAAGATGACATATGATTCATTTTTTAAGGAAATCATGAATCCTGAATATACACCGGAGCGATTGGAAGAACTTATTTCATTAATTATTGGCCATCAGGTCAAAATTTTGACAGTATTACCAAATGACAGCACACGGATTGCTGATGAAACAGCATTAGTTATCATGGATATTGTTGTTGAATTTGAGGATCACAGCCTTGCGAATATCGAGATACAAAAAATCGGTTATGCGTTTCCAGGACAGAGAAGCGCCTGTTATTCAGCGGATTTATTGTTGCGTCAGTACAAACGCGTAAAGGATGAAAGTGACCGAAAAGAAAAGCCGTTCAGTTTTAATAATATAAAATCAGTGTATACAATTGTTTTATTTGAAAAGAGCCAGAAAGAATTCCATCAGTTTTCGGATACATATATCCATCATTTCAGTCAGACGTCAGATACGGGGCTGGAAATTGATTTATTGCAAAACTATGTATTTATTCCTCTTGACATTTTTAAGGCAAAACTGCACAATAAACATATAGAAAGCAGGCTGGATGCATGGCTGGTCTTTGTGTGTGTGGATGAACCAGAATGGATTGTAGAGGTCATTGAAGCGTATCCGCAGTTTAAAGCCATGTACAGACAGGTCTATGAAATGTGCCTGAATGTAGAAAGGGTGATGACGATGTTTTCGGAAGAATTAAGACAACTGGACAAAAACACCGTACTGTATATGATCGATGAGATGCAGGATGAGATAACCAAAATGGGGAATCAGCTAAAAGAGAAGGA
>JALEHN010000019.1 GCA_022770525.1 Clostridiales bacterium | reverse complement strand
ACCCTGCTTTTCCGAAATGGTCTGAATAGCATCAGCAAATTCCTTGTGCATTTCTTTTGGAAGTTTAAATCCGAAGTACTGTTCAAGGATAAATGCGACACCGCCTTTACCTGACTGACTGTTGATACGAACAATCGGCTCATAATCACGTCCGATATCCGAAGGATCAATCGGCAAATACGGTACTTCCCAGATTTCCGACTTGCGGTCGTTCATCGCCTTAACACCTTTGTTGATGGCATCCTGATGAGAACCTGAAAAAGCTGTAAATACAAGTTTACCTGCATACGGATGTCTCGGATCGATCGGAATCTTACAGCATCTTTCATAAACTTCGATAATTTCATTAATATTTTCAATATCCAGCTCCGGATTAATGCCCTGAGAGAACATATTATATGCCACATTAAGAATATCAATATTACCTGTTCTTTCACCATTACCGAACAAAGTACCTTCAACACGGTCAGCACCCGCAAGCAATGCAAGTTCTGTTGCGGCAATGCCTGTGCCGCGGTCATTATGCGGGTGAACACTTAAAATAATCTTGTCTCTCTCTCTGAAGTGTGTACTCATCCATTCAATCTGATCCGCATAAACATTTGGCGTATTCATCTCAACCGTTGCAGGGAGATTAATAATAATCGGACGCTCAACTGTCGGCTGCCATACATCGATCACAGCTTCACAAACTTCCAGTGCATACTCAACCTCTGTACCTGTAAAGCTTTCCGGTGAATACTGAAGCCAGAGATTGCCCTTGAAATCTTTGGCGTAGTCTTTAACCATCATCGCACCATCAATGGCGATCTGCTTAATCTCCTCTTTATCCATATTGAAAACAACATCTCTCTGAAGAACAGATGTTGAATTGTAAATATGCAAAATAACATTCTTACATCCTTCAATGGATTCGAAAGTTCTCTTGATCAGATGCGGACGGCACTGTGTCAGAACCTGTACCTTTACATCGTCAGGAATCATCTTGCGGTCAACAAGTGTACGAAGGAAATCGTACTCAATCTGAGACGCAGACGGAAATCCGATCTCAATTTCCTTAAATCCCAGTTTTACAAGTAAGTTGAAAAACTCAACCTTTTCTTCGACAACCATCGGATCAATCAGCGCCTGATTACCGTCACGAAGGTCAACGCTGCACCAGATCGGTGCTTTCTGGATTTCTTTGTCCGGCCACTGTCTTTCAGGATAATGAAGTACCGGTACACGCTTATATCTCTTATAATTCAACATATCATTTATTCCTCCTGTATATTAACATATCAAACAGATATTTTTATTTTGCATTTCCTGCGCAAAAATAAAGCTATAGTATACCTAAAGCTTTACATCCATGATGCTGTGCGCGGTTTGTGTCCATCTATCAATCATTTCCACCAAAACGGTGGAGTCGGCAAACCACGCTGTACATCCACAATATGAATAATGTCGGTCGTAAACAATTTATACTAACCCCATCAAATATCACCTTTTCATATGCTTTCTTTTCTCAATAGACACTTTAACAAATTAAATCGGCGCTGTCAAGACCTGTAAGGAGGATTTTACTCCTCCTCAAGGCCACTTTCAATTAATTCTTTGATCATGAGGAACGCTTCCTCTTCATCTTCGCCCTGGCATACAAGCAAAATTTCGTCGCCGCACTTAACACATGCACCCAATACACTCAGCACACTTTTAGCATTGGCTATGCAATCATTCATATAAATAGAAATCTGCGACTTAAAACGCATAGCCTCCCTGCACAGCAGTCCCGCAGGTCGTAAATGAAGTCCTGACGGATTTGTAACAACGATTTTTCCCTTAATCATAATTTCCTCCATTCCGTGCATTCTCCGTCTGCACAACAGAATTCGGTGAAAGAAACTTAATGCTTTGACACCCCATCTGATATTCAATCTTTAGATTATTCTTTATTTTTTATTTGAATCACCATTTTCTGATTTTCCTTTGCAGTAATCTGTCCTGTGACCTGCACATTCAGCTGGACTGAATAAACACCGATACCGTAATTGGATACATCGGCAGTTACCTTAATTTCTTCTGCTTTTACCGCATCTACAGCAGATTTTGCGCCGGATACGGATACACTGACTGTATCCGGAACATTTTCTTCATTATAGTTATAAATAGAATATTCCATCTCTTCAGATGCCCCAATCAGTCCGATATCACTAAACTTCACATCAACATCTTTTGAAATCACCGGCTCAATGACCACATTCACAGCAACACCGCTTGTTTCCTTATCTCCCTCTGAAAGGTAAATATTCTCCGGAAGGAAGTCTTTATATAATATAGTTTTTTCAATATTTTCCGAAGCGCCTTCAATGTCACATTCAACATTTAACACCGACAGCTTATCAAGGTCAGCCTTTGTTCCGGCTACTGTAACTTCACTTTCACCACTTACCTTTGAAACAACGACATAACCATCGGCAGGCTCTCCCTTATATGTAACCTTCACAGGTATTGTTTTTGTGCGCAGCATTGTCATTGAAACATCAACGGTCGTCACATCCATCGTCAGACGGCTCGTATCCATAGCGGAACCGTTCAGCTCGTAAACCGTCGGTACAAGACCGACTTTATTGATATTTGATGAATAACCGGAAACATCGATTGTGACTGCCACTTCTTTGATATTGCTGATTTTTGTCTCCGAGCCGCGGATATTGATAATATTCGGTGTGACTTTGATTTCACCGATATCATAGCCTTTAGCCACACTGCCCCTTGTTTTAACAACTACAGAAAACTGCTTTTCCACAAGATTTTCAGTAACAACCTGATACACATTATTGTCCGGCATGATTTCAATGCCTTTGACATAATCCTTTGCTTTAATATCCACCCAGACCGCACCTGTATCAGACAGCTTGCTCAAATCCGCCGTCGCTGTGAAATCCGTATTTGACAGATCCTTAAGCACAGAAGCTCTGCCTCTGATTTTTGCCGTCGCAGTCTCACCGGATACAACCTCATAAGTCTTATTGATACTTGCCAGATCTTCGGCATTAATTTCCTGAACTTCCAACGTAATTGATTTTGTATCATACGCATCATCAACATTGACAATAATCAGCCAGATGACCAGCGCCGCAGCTACCGATATTAACTTCATGCCTATATTATTCAGCAGCTTTTTTTTCATTTTTGATAATTCCTTTCAATTTGTTCAGTTTTCTGCCATTTTCATTTTTAACAGACCTGCCGATCATCTGCTTTAATGCATCCGCACTGAGATTTCTGATCAGCTTTCCGTCCCGCGCCAGAGATACTGCACCTGTCTCTTCTGATACGACAATGGTCAGACTGTCTGAAACTTCACTGATACCTACCGCTGCACGATGCCTTGTTCCCAGTTCTTTGCTCAGCTCCATATTATCAGACAAAGGAAGATAACATGTCGCTGCGACAATACGGTTATTTCTTATAAATACCGCGCCGTCGTGAAGCGGTGTATTATGCTCAAATATGTTCACAAGAAGCTGACTTGAAACAACAGAATCAAGGAGTATCCCCGTCCGTTCATATTCATTAAGCAGTACTTCCCGCTCAAGAACGATCAATGCGCCTGTCTTAACCTTAGCCATCTCATAAGCCGCTTTAATCACTTCATTAATACTGCGGTCATTGTTTTTCTTTTCTTTCGCATCGGATACATTGGTACCAAACAGAGTGGACATAAAGTTTTTACGTCCCAGCTGTTCAAGCGCCCGCCGAAGCTCCGGCTGAAATACGATAAAAACACAAATAACAAGGACATTAAATGTTTTATTAAAAATCCATAAGATTGTATTTAACTCAAGCAAATATGCCACAACGGCAAAAGCAATAACAACGATAATTCCTCGAAACAGTGTCCATGCCCGGGTATTTTTAATCCAGACCAAAATATTGTAAATTAAAAATGCAATAATAAAAATTTCCAGTATTGATGTAGGCTTTAACGCTGCATATCCCCCAAGAGATAAAAAATCCTTAATCATCTGCCATATATGATTCAACGTTGCCACCTGCCTTTACATTTATTTTTCATCACCGCGCACCGGTCAAATACATGCCCATCATCATTCATATTTAAAATTTAGGCGTTTCCTCATCATAAAATCCATAATCATCAAACCCGCCGTCATCGTAGGCTGCACTTTGTCCGGACTGTCTGTGCTTATATTCAGATTGTCCATCAGTCCCGGCAGCATTTCTTCCTGCTCCCCGTACCGGTGCTGACACTTCATTTTTAGCTTTTTTTTCTGCTTTAACAGCTTTAGCCGCATTTTTTGACGCTTTCTTAGCTGCCTTTTTCTTCATCGCCGCTCTTTTATCATCCAGTTCTTCCGGGACATGGTCTCCGTCTTCTTCCGTATAGACCGGCTTACTGCCAACCTTTGGCAATGCTTTGACGTAATAATAGTAATCGTCATCTTCAAACTGGACAAATTCCTTTTTAGGGTAATCCACGACACACTTCATAAACTGCAAAAATGCCGCAATCACCGCACCGGCCACTGTGCCAATCAGCGTACTGCCCACGCTAATATCCGTATTTAACATTGAATTTCCGAAAAAAATCACGAAAATATTCACAACAGCTGCAACAGCTATCGCTACATACCATGAATAATCAAACGGCATCTGTGAAATGACATAAGTAAGAACAATAATAATAGCCAGTGCCGCAATCATGAGCAGCATGGATTTGTCAGACATCATGCCGTCAACAATACTCTGATAGCCTTTCAGAATCTTCTCCATGTCAAAACTGCTGCCGATTTCAGGTGCTGCCAGCTGAACACAAGAAACAAATCGCATCAGAACAATGGTCAGTGCTACAGGAATTGCCGTCACCGGTGAATAAAACATGCCCAGTATAAACGCAACCGCATACTGCAGATGGAATGGTGAAAGGACAGCCACAGCCAGCATAAAAATCCCCTGTGAAGGCGCAAAGCGCAAATACAGGAAATACACAATTAAAAATACGACAATCGATAATACGCCCAAAATCATTGATAATTTCATCAAATGAAGAACTGCCGTCATTCCTGCGACAAATACACCGAACGGAACCGGCAAAAAGGCACATACGACTGCAATAAATAAACGAATGGACATGATATTAAGTACATCATAGTAACCTAAATGCTCTGTCAGATAATTCAATGTCATTAATATAAAAACAAACTTTGCTGCCAGCTTAAAAATAAATTCATAATTATTATATATTTTTGCTGCTTTATCTCTGTATAACAATATTGTCTCCACGCTATGCCTCCTGCTCTACCGATGCATCGCATCGTTTTTTGAAATTGATGCAATCTTTTTTAAATTCATATTATACTTTTTAAGGCGTTTACTTGCCCTGTAATACCGCTGCTGATAAACAACGAAACTTATAATGCTGTATACGGCAATAAAGATGATATACAACACCAAAACCTCCCTGCCAAGCTTCATCAGGTCGATTTTCAATACATCAGACATAAAGTCTTCCATTTTATACGCAACTGCAAGGCCAAAAATTAATATGGCTGTCACAGTTGCTGCCAGTATCGTCTTAAGCATATTAAAACGTACATAATCACTGCCGCCATAATTATTGATCTTAATGTCTTCTTTGCCTTTCCCCTGCTCATATATCGCTGTTCGTGTCATCAGCCGGATTTTTCTTTCATTCAGCATCCTGTTCAAACCTTTCTAAAAATCTGCTTTCCCTTTCTTTCGCCATGCGCACTCGAAAAGCTTTGCTTTTCTCGTTCACGGGCTTTCGCCCTATATTTCAGCATATGAATTTCCTCGCCGTGCACCAGTGCCCGCGAGGAAATGCTCGCTTTTCCATGGCTTTCTCTTTCTTTCGCCATGCGCACTCGAAAAGCTTCGCTTTTCTCGTTCACGGGCTTTCGCCCTATATTTCAGCATATGAATTTCCTCGTCGTGCACCAGTGCCCGCGAGGAAATTCATATGCTGAAATGCATGGCTCAATGCTTTCGTGGATATTATAACATATACGTTGGAGAATTTCAAAATTTTTTGCTAAAAATAATGAGTTTGTAAGATTTTTTTATTGGATTATAAGGATATGCTTTAATGTTAATGTATAGAACCGCTCTTTGTTTGTTTTTGCAGCAAAATACCGGAAAGCGGGCCGGTTTTGGCCGACCCGCTTTCCGGTATCTTAGCTGATTCACAGTTTGTTTAATACACACTGCTCTCTTATTCTTTGGAACCGGATGATCATCCTTCAATAGCAATATATTTATTCTCTTCAACCTGCTGCGGTGCCTGTTTCGGAACAGCCAGTTTCAATATACCATCTTCAAATTTTGCGTGAATATCTTCCTGACGGATATTTTCACCGACATAAAAGCTTCTGCTCATCGCACCGGCGTAACGTTCACGTCTGATATACTTGCCGTCTTTATCCTGCTCGTCTTTATCAAGACCTTTGGCAGCGCTGATGGTCAGATAACCATTTTCAAGTCTGGCACTGACTTCTTCCTTCTTAAATCCCGGAAGGTCAATATCCAGTTCGTAAGTATTGTCTGTTTCTCTGACGTCAGTTTTCATAATGTTCTTTCCGTGTTTTCCATACAACGGGTTTTTTCTTCCGAAAAATTCATCCTCAAACGGAAAATTCATAAAATCATCAAATAAGTTTTCTCCAAAAATACTAGGCATTAACATATGTCATTTCTCCTTTCAAAATGAAAATATATATGAGCACGTTCGGAGATATCCGAGGTGTTGTTAGCAATTACACAAACATTATGATATTTTCTTCCCTCTGAATTCAAATCGCCATAGGGCATATATGCTGCAGATTTTTACTGACGGCACACTTTTCATCAGCCTTCGATTGAAATGAATTTATTTCTTTCCACCTGCTTTGCTTCAAGTTTTGGTACAGACAGTTTCAAAATACCATTTTCAAACTTTGCATGTATATCTTCCTGACGGATACCTTCGCCAACGTAAAAGCTTCTGCTCATTGAACCTGAATAACGTTCACGTCTGATATACTTGCCGTTTTTACTCTGCTCGTCTTTGTTCTCATTTTTTGCTGCGCTGATGGTCAGATAACCATTTTCAAGCTTTGCGCTGACTTCTTCTTTTTTGTATCCCGGAAGATCAATGTCAAGTTCATAAGTGCTTTCTTTTTCTCTGACATCTGTCTTCATCACACTCTGTTCCTGCTTTGTATACGCAGGATTTTTTCTTCCTCTTCCATAGAATTCATCCTCAAATGGAAATCTCATAAAGTCATCAAATAAATTTTCTGCAAAAATACTAGGTATTAACATAAGTCATATCTCCTTTTCCTGATTCATACACCTTTAATAGGTCAACTGTTTTCTTTTTTGCAATCGGAACATCTGAAATGATTTATTTCATCTCTTCCTTTGTTCTAAGTGTAATATAACACTTATTGTTAGCACTGTCAATAGGTGAGTGCTAACAAAATTGTGAAAAAAGTGTGAAGTCTTATCCGCACAAACTTCACACTTTACTTTTTCATGATCTTTATTCAATCGTCCATTCACCAAATCTTACATTTTCCTGATTCTTTTGATGTTGTCCGATCATTTTTTTCCATCAGATCCTGTCATACCATCTATTATCCTCAATACTTACCCGCTCAATTTTCATATGCATTCTCCTGCCTTCATCAAAT
>JALEHN010000152.1 GCA_022770525.1 Clostridiales bacterium | reverse complement strand
CTTCCGCAAAGATACATCGTATCACCTTTCCACTCAAATCTCAGATGTACCTCCTGACCCTCCATCAGTTCTTTCGAATACTGTACCCAGACAGATTTTGGTTGATGATCACGCGTATAGGATTCGTCAAGTATCTCCTCCACCCAGTCCAGATAATGCGAATTATTTAAATGGCCGTTGAAATCAATTTCCTCAGGCATAACAACTCTTTGAACTTTATTCCTGTATTCTGACGGAAATACCATACGCATCTTCGGGTGATCCGGTTCGCCTTCTATTTTAGCAGGCTGTATTGTTTTCATCTGATCCGGAGGTACTGCCATACCCCTTGTATCACGATCCATTAAGAGAAACAGGGACGATGTCGTCACCAGAGGTTCACCTGTCATCGTATAAAAAGCATATTTTCTGGAATACATGACAGCCTTATTTTTTCCCTGCCAGATGCGCAATAAAATCTTCTCCCCACATTCAGGCAAACGGATAATATTCATCTGTGTCCACGCAATAACCCAGCTTTTCCCGGATGCATTCAACTCATCAATACTGATTCCCAAAGACTGATTCAAATGCTGCTCCGTGATTGTCTGCATTTGCCTTGCAAGATCACCGATCCTCATACGTCCAAAGGTATCCGTCTGTTTTTTTGATACTTCAGTTACCAATTGGTATACCCCTTGAGGGCAGATTGCTGTGTACTTTGGAAACATCATAATGAACCTCCTAAAAACGGGCTGCACACAGGGGCACACGCCCGCTTTCCATCAAATCTACTGTTCTTTTTTATAAGGAATAAACATAATAATAACGGCACCGATAATATCAATCACAATAAATACAATATATGGCAGTGTATAGCTTCCGCCTGAAATTGCAAGTAATGATCCCACCAGCACAAAAGCAATTTTCTGAATAACAGAGGCCAGCGGATAAATCACACTGTTTGCCGGCATGAAACCTTCCCTGCCAAATGCAGAAATAATCATAGAAGCAAGGAGATTTAACAAACCGCCGATACCAAGCCCTGCGAAAATACAACCGATCCATACACATACCGGATTGAAAGCCGTAATCATCAGAACAAGTGCAACAATATAAGAAACGGCAAAAACAACAGAAATAATCTTTGTTCCGAATTTAGAATCCAGCCATCCCCAGATATAGCTTCCCGGAATCGCAATTAATGATGTAATGACCATAAAGCGCATTGCTTCCGGCTGTGAATAGCCCACAGACATCATACGCGGCACTAACTGGCTGATGATACCTACCAATACCATCCAGAGCATGCCATAACCAAAAATAATCAGCCATGTGACTTTGTTCTTTAAAATATTTTTCAGTGAATAAGCATCACCTGCTGCCGGTTCTTCAGCTTTTACGTTCTTATCAACAGCCATATTATCAGGAAGACATCCCACTTCCTCAGGTTCGTTTTTAGCCCAGAAGAAAGTGATGATTCCGATAATGACAACGGCAATACCGACAAATAAAAATGATTTCTGAACACCAAGCTTTTCCAGCATCACAGAAAAGCCGCCTACAAATGCTGCCGAGCTGAGCGGAGCGCCCATCGTTGCCCATCCAAGAGCAATACCTTTTTTACGAGGGAACCAGTTGGCAATAAATGCCGGGCATGCTGCAGTACCAAAACCTGATGCGAAGAAGCAGATCAGCATCAGTAAAACAACATACATCGTAACAGATGGTGCCATACCGAATACCGCATATAATATACCGGTAATAATCAGTGTCACACCGGACATGTTTCTTGGTTTTGTCTTAATGACAAGACGGCCGAAAATAAAACCGCCAATAAGGCCAAGAATACCTGCCGGGGTTGCGTAAGACAAAAGAACATTGGAATCCCATCCTTTTGCCTGCGCAAAAGCACCCGGAATGAGATTCATGCCATCAGTTGTCAGTGCAGCGTAGAAAAAGTAGAGTATCATTGTATAAAAAATCATACTCCAGCCCCAGCCGCCAAAACGGCTGTCTGTCATACTTGTAGATAATTTCTTATTTTTCATAATTTTAACCTCTTTACTGTTAAGACAGCATCATTCATTTTCCGCATTGGTGATGCTGTCTTAATTCATGTATTCAGGGATTACAAACCCACAAAGTACGCCTGCAATCCCTGTATCTTATTTATCAAATTCGAATCCGCTCCAGACAGGCTTTCCTGTATAGGTCTTTGCTTCTTCCGTACCATTTAAAACACGGACAGCACCAAATCCGAGAGCCTCTGTCTCAAAGCTTCCCGCATAATTGTAAATCGGCGCGATCCATGAAACATATTCACTTATTTCTTCGCAAAGCTCCTGATCCTTTGCCATACCGCCGGTAAGAAGG
>JALEHN010000128.1 GCA_022770525.1 Clostridiales bacterium | reverse complement strand
TATTTATCTGTGTCAGCGTCACTTTTTTGCTCCCTTTGTTGGATTCAAATACATCCCATGTTTTTATTTATCATAGTGACCATATTTAACGTTTGGTCTACGGTCAATTCAAATACATCCCATGTTTTTATTTATCGACGGTAAATTCTTAAGTATCCCGTTGATGATAGTGGATTCAAATACATCCCATGTTTTTATTTATCACAGAGAACGCATATTATATACAGCGCACAGAGCAAATTCAAATACATCCCATGTTTTTATTTATCATAGCGTTTCTATTGCTATGGATAGCAATTATGGGCATTCAAATACATCCCATGTTTTTATTTATCTAAAAAAGCAAGTGAAGATGCGACAGCAGATGTAACATTCAAATACATCCCATGTTTTTATTTATCAATACGATGCTGAAAAAAACAACGAAATTGAACTACATTCAAATACATCCCATGTTTTTATTTATCATTTTATTTAATTTATTATTAATTATGGTATTCTTTATTCAAATACATCCCATGTTTTTATTTATCGCTTTATCAATCACCGATTGATTGTTATAATACTGCATTCAAATACATCCCATGTTTTTATTTATCGTGGAGGAATCCACCGAAATTGAGGAAAAGGAGAAATTCAAATACATCCCATGTTTTTATTTATCCGGCAGAGAGGCAGGCAGAACTGTTTGCGGAGCAGGATTCAAATACATCCCATGTTTTTATTTATCGTTCGGAGAGGCAATCAAATACCTTAAGAGAGGGAATTCAAATACATCCCATGTTTTTATTTATCGGTATTTGATAAGGCGCAGGCGCTTATGGTAACGGGATTCAAATACATCCCATGTTTTTATTTATCTAGAAAATAAATCTATATCCGCCAGTGATTTTGTGAATTCAAATACATCCCATGTTTTTATTTATCCGATAAGCTTCGGGCATTAACAGGGAGTGAATAAAAATTCAAATACATCCCATGTTTTTATTTATCATAGTCCCGTCCCGTCTTGTGCCTTTTACGGAATCATTCAAATACATCCCATGTTTTTATTTATCGTACCAGATTTATGCGCATGATTTTTTAAATGATTATTCAAATACATCCCATGTTTTTATTTATCAAATTATTTTACAAAGCATAGAACGAATTGTATTATTCAAATACATCCCATGTTTTTATTTATCTGGCGACACGAACGATGTTGAGATAACATGCCCACTATTCAAATACATCCCATGTTTTTATTTATCTCTTTTTCTTGCTACGCAGTTTTCCGTACTTCCAGAATTCAAATACATCCCATGTTTTTATTTATCCAACGTATTTACGTCATTTTTTATATTCAATATACCTCAAAACCCGCTATTTTTCAATATTCTATGGATTTTTTACCAGGCGAACTGCATTATCTATCATGTCATGAAAAATCCTTATTTTATCAGATTTTCCGGCATTTTTCCCAGATTCGCCTGGTAAATTTACAACGCATCATTGATTTACAATATTAGGGTTTCACCATTTTCGATATCGCCATTTCCCAGAATTTCTTCACCAAAAACATTATCATTAAGCAGTTTAATAATACATATAAAATCTTCCGTTGAGTCAATGACTTTGTTCAATTCTTTTTTCAGCTGCATTAGCTTTGATGGAGACATCTCTCCTCTGAATACAGATTTCTGAAAATGGGATAAATATTTTTTACATATTTTAAATACTTTCTGCACTCTTTTTTCCCCGACATCATAAAACACAAATGCATAATTATAATTAATTTTTTTCTGCATTTAAAAACCCCCTTTTAAGCTAAATGGAACAAACTCCTTATCTTCCAATATGTATTTAATTAATTTATAACAATCAAGTTTTATTGCTGTTCTGTAACTAATTTTTCTTTTAAGTGTAGGATGCTGGAAAACAGACTCCAGCCGATTCTCAAAAGCCTCAATGAAAATCTTTCTTCCATCTTCATTTAATACACAATAATTTACTTTCTTTTCAAAATGTTTTGCCACCTGAATCTTTCTGTTATTAACCAAATCGAAGATTGTACGATAAACAATGACAGGCTTAAATACTTCGCTTAAATCCAGACTTAGTGAAAATCTCCCTTCCGACGGTTCATGCAAATAGCTTATTCTCTGATCCAAATGTGTCCTGTAAATCGCAGAAATAGTCTTCGTATATAAAAGTGTATTCCCAAATGATATCATCGCATTGATTGGATTATCCGGCGGTCTTTTAACTCTTTTATTCATAATAAAATCTTCCGGCAAAAAATATTTGAAATTAGTATAAAATCTCGCCCACAGTTCTCCTTCCGCTGACATTAATGACTTTATATTTTCCGCCCTGTCCACATTGATATAAAACTCATCTTTTATCCAATCGATCATCACCTTTACTTCTTTTTTGTTATGCTTATAATAATGATACAGTACCTCGTATATATTAATCCCTATACCTCTGACAATTGCTTTTGCAATTGTCAATCTGTCATTTTGAAATTTTTCGACCTGCTTTACCAATAGCTTGCCACTCATGTACTGATCTTTAGGATAAAACGTTCCGCTATATCCGCCATAATAATTGAAAAAATGAACAATGACATGATTTTGACTGAGAAAATCCAACAATTTGCTATTTATACTAATTTCATTCAGGCAATAGATTTCTTTTGTATTTTCTATTGGTATATAAACATTTTTGCCATTCTTTTTAAAACACAATGTATTGTCCTGCCTGCACAATTCACCCATTGAAGAAATATATTTTGTACTCCCCATACATACCTCCCACATAAGTACTCTGTTTAATTGATACATTGCTGTGTTGTCATATTTTCTTATCACCCTCGTCCTGCATAAGTACTTTGTCTAATTGGTATCCGTCAATTTTAAATACATTAAATATAACAGTATTCATAATAAGCACATTTTTTACATTTACTGCTATGTATTACAGGCGGTATCTCCTCCTGTTCCAGAAGTTCCTCAATATTATATACATACATTTCCAATTCCCGCTCCAATTCATCAGTCATCTCAATTATTTCTGTTTTATTAGTCTTATTATTTTTCTCTTTAAACTCCAGCCTGCCCTTTCGTATAATCCCCTTATCTTTTAATACTTTTATATAAAAAATTAACTGCCATTTAGCTGCATTGACATCAGCATCCGATTTTTTAACCTCAGTAATATATTCTGAAGTTAACTTGTCAAGTCTTATATTTTCAATCGCTATTTCCGTATTTTTTTCTTCAGCTTTCTCTTCATGTATTGCTTTTCCGATTTGCACATCTTCGCTATTATCTTCCAGATTTAAACGATTTCCAAATAAATAACATTGCCTTTTACAATGAAAATAATAATTTACCAAAGTGCCATTTATATTCAATTCATCACCTGCTCCTCATACGTGATTCTATTTGCCTGATGATATTGCTGTATAAAATCATCAAATTCACTCGCCTCTACTATCTTTAACCTCTATGTTCATCCGGCTATCCTCATATAAAATCAACAAAATCACCCACCTCTCCCTGAAGTTTGCCTCTATTCAATTTACCATGGTCAAAGTATTTATCCCCCTCATCAATGTAGAATATCTCACCCACTTTATCGTTATAAATGAGATTTGGATTTCTTTTAGTCTGATATATAAAATGATTCATTTTGCTTGTAACTTCAGACAATTTAACGCGCTTTTCGGCATATGCCATAGATTGGTTTTTTAAAAGCCGGACATATTCAGCCCATAAGGCTCTCCCGTCAATCTGATGATTATTTTCATCTTCCAGCACTCGGGCAAGATACACAGACATACTCCACTTATCTTCCGGAATCAGTCGCATTCTTTTAGCAACATCGGGCCAATTCATTTTTCCCACCTTATGAACAAAGAAATCACGTAATCCTCCGTCTCCGATTCTGTTATAATAGTTTATTTTTAAAACTTCGAGTATTTTAGTGTAATATGTATTAAAATCCTTTTTGAGTAGAAGCTCTCTTATTTCTTGCTGTTCCAATGAAAACGCTTTATCAACTCTTACATCTTCACCATAAATTTGTTTAGCTTCATCTTTCTTAAAAAAGTAAACAACACCATTTCTTTTGAAAGACCGGTTAATTCTACCCAGAAACTGTTCCTCGCTGTCTAATTTTGAAATATTTTTGTAGCCTATATCCATGTCAATATCAATTCCGGCTTCTATCACCTGAGTGGCCACCAAAATCACCGATTTCTCTACTGCTTTAATCTCATTTAAAATTCTGCTGCGCTCCATCAGGCTGTCGTCACCCGAAATATATTCCACCTGACAACAAATATCCTGATCTTCAATTAATCGTTCATAAAACTGCCGGGCAGATTCTTTTTTTATAAATTCAACAATGATTTTCTTTTCTTGCTTCACCTGCTGCTTCATATGATTGATCAGCATATCATCTATTGCCTCTTCCGTATGATCCAGCAGTTCATAAGATACTTGTACCCGATGACTAAAACATGGATTATGAAAATACTTACCGGTATTTTTCATAAGACGTACTGCATGATATGTATTCATTGATAATAAATCCAAATCCGGAAGCGTCGCCGACATAATAATGACTTTTATATTCAGCAAATAGGCAAATTCTTTTAAAAAGCATATAATTTCACCCCAAAGTGTATTTTTGTAACTTTGAATTTCATCCAGCACAATCACGCTATTCATCAACTGATGAAATCCAAAGGCTGATTCCTTCGTATTGCCAAACATTGTGTCAAACAAACTGACATGCGTCGAAACAATCATCGGATAATTTAAAAACTGCCTGTCCAATAATGCTTTTTGATAATACATTGTCTGTTCTGTCGATTCTTCTTTTCTTTTTTCATCCTGAGTCATCTTAATCGGTGTCAGAGAATTAATAACAGCGATACTGTCAAGAATGTGTCTGTTTCCGTCAAACACATGATTTAAGCAATTCATATTTTGTTCCACAAGCGTATTGAAAGGATAAATATAATAAATCTTCTTCAATCGTTTATCCCATTTCAATAACTGAAAACTTAAATCCATTGCTGTATTACTTTTGCCGCTCCCGGTAGGCGCTTCCAGATAAAACAGCGGCTTTTCAAAATTCTGTTTCAACACTTCTTCAGCATCGCACAGCATTTCACTTCTTAATATATTAATATCCTTTTCTTTTTGAAGTTCATCGTCTGTTTTAGGATACACACACTTCTGATACCGGCGCACATTTTTCATCAGTGTCGTATTTTCAAAAATATCCGCCCATTCATTAATATCATTTAATGCGCCAAAATATTGTATCTGCATACCGGACATAAATTCTTCCGTGGCATAAAAATCACTTGCCACCAATAAAGAATACAAAAGTTTAACATAGGCATATAATGCTATCTGCGATTCGTTTGTCTGATCCGGCGCTTTACTCTTATCACAGGCCGATATCAAACGCTTTACTTTTTTACCGTTTAACGAAAAATCCTTATGCCACGCACTGCACCTGCCCTGTTGAAAAATTTCCATAACATCATTTCCGCTGCCGGCTAATAAACTTTCCAGGAACTTATCAAACGGCATGAGATCGCTGTGATGGCGCTCGATAACATAAGCATGATACATGATCAATGGCTGAATTTGTTTCTTTTCACTTTGGTCAATATCACTTCTTTCCTTAAGCTCCGTATAAAAATAATCAATATACAACACCGCAGATATCATTGAGTGTCTGCCGGCCACACAGGAAAATTCCCGCTTATTGGCTATTTTCTCATTATTTAAAATCCTGTTTTGAAATTCAGAATTAATTTTTCCCAGATCATGAAACAATGGCACTGATCGAGCCATCTCACTCATAAATTCTTTTGCTGCCTTCGAAAAATGATTAAATATCTGATCATAAAATCTCTCCATCATACCGCCGACATTTTTCTCTTTCCACAAAAAATCAAAATATTTTTCTGTCAGTGCAAGATGTTCTGTCAATGATTCTCTTTTTTCTTCCCCACTTATATCCACCATACAGTGTGCTTCATATTTATCAATATCTTTTACCCATTTCTTTATATTTTCAATGTTCACGTTTCCCTCTCCCTAAAGATGTTTAAATGATTGTTTCATAATAAATAATTTTCTATATTAGATTCTGTTTTTTTAATAAAATGTTTAAATACAAAAGGAGCCGGAACATAAAAACTACAACTTCCGACTCCTTTCACAACATTAACAGTCTATTATCTTTCCATTGAATACTTCCGCTTCATCTGCAACTCTCTGCATTTTTTGCCGCATCGTTCGCCGCACTAATAGAATACTATTTTTTTGTCATCACTCAGCTGATACACCTTCATATTATTCACCGTCACAAAAGCATCCGAATATACAAAAGTCTTTAAAATATAATTGTTCGTCCAGCCATCTAATGCATAAGGCAGAGCCTCAATATATTTAAAATCAGGAACAGCCTCATCCATATCCATGTCTAAATCATCTTCATCCACAAAATCAATCATTTCCTTAGGTGCCAGACAATCCAGCCGCCCCATATCAAATGCAGCTTCATGGGCATTCTCAACCCGAACATTCTCAATATTGGCCGGATGATCATTTTTTCCAAGATACGGATAATATACACATGTTCTTCCGCAAATAGCCTTTTTTACGTCCTCAGCCTCATCACAATCAATAAGAACACAAATTTCCCAAGCCGGGTTTTCAAGCCATTGTTCCTTAACGACCAGATTCCCGCCCAGTTCTTTAGACGCATAACCGACAGAATTGTTATATGTCTGAATTTTCTTGGAAATAAGGCCTTTGTCACGAACCGGCAAAATAGATATTTTTAAATCTTTCAACAAATAATAAAATTCCGGATAACTTTGTGATATAGTATCATTCTTTTTTGATTTTGCAAAATTCTGTATTTGTGTATATCCGTCATACCCAAGCACCGCACCAAATAATCCGAGAAGGGCAACCTTATGAATATTGCCGTAAGTAAAATAAATATATGAATTGACTTCCGGTTTTTTGAAAAATGCATTTTTGCCGCTTAAAGTGAATCTCAATATTTCCATTCACTACACCTCTTTTTGAGTGCGAATATCGTATAATTTAAACTGATTTGAAATTCCCTCCAGCTTTGTTGTGTGAGGATTATAATAAATCTCCGCACTTTCTATGGCATCACCGAATTTCTCCAGTAAATCCGCGCACTGTACTTTTATCGTATTGATCTCCAAACCTTTCTCAAACACAATATATTCCGACAGATTCGGCAAATAAGCATCCTGCTTCGTTTCAACAAATAACGCAAACTCATTTTCACATCCGATTTTTGAATTGGTCGCAAAAGCCGTAGCCGATACTAAGGATGTACGTTTAAAATTCAGATAATCTTCCTCTGTATACCCTTCTGTAACTCCAAGTTCAACCAGTTCTTTATATGCCAGCGGGTTGATTACAAACGGATAAAAGTAGTGTGCTTCATTGCTGACAATTTTTGTTCCCAGCGTCGAATTTTTAGCTTCATCACTTTTTTCACTTTCTCCCTCTGTAGACTTCGATTCTTTTCCTTTAGCCGTATCAACTCTGAATGGGGACAGTATCTGCTGCTCCTCAGGGTTTGTACCTTCATATTTATTAAAGCCCTGTCCAATCTGAACCGCACCTGTGATGGATATATTGCTTCCGGATTCCGCAAATGTAGCACCAAAATTTTTAACATCCACGGCAGACATCAGATTTTTCAATATTTCTTTGATATCCTTACATTCTTTAAGATCTTTGACATTAAACAAATGCTCATATCTTTGTTTTAACGTTCTTGGAACTAACGTCACTGCCCCTTTATTTTCTGAAAAATCCATAGATTTAATATATATTACTTTTTTTCCTTCATTATCCCACATCTTTTTCATAGGATATTTTAAAGCTTTATCACTGCCAAAAGTTTCGCCGTCACTGGTCGTTTTCGGATAGCCCGAAAAATCAGCATTCCAATTTGACATTATCGAAGAAATTCCCAACACACCATAAACTCTTTTATCCATTTTACTTATCCTCCTTTTTACTTATGTAAACAAGATTATCATCCGCATACCCGCATATAACCATTTCCTGATTCACAGGACTTTCCGGCACATAACCTTCAATCATTACAAGCAAATTCTTTACACGTTTTGAGCTATCCGAAATCGTGTAATTATATTTTTTATATATCTGCAAAAGACGCTTTTTAATTTCAACATCCGTTTTGGCATTTAAAAACGGATTCAGCAATGACTGATTTTTATCTTTTGCCTTACTGAGTGAAAATAAATATGCTGCCAGCTGACCTACCGCATAATAATATTCCTCATCATTTTCCAGTAAACTTGATGTGTTTGAAAGCACTTTTCTTTTTACGCTTTCTCTGATAGAACTTATGATCTCTGCCATATCACAATTTCCTCCCTTTTCAAGATATTTCTGCATGGACCATCTGAAATTCAACTGCCACAGTGCTCTGTCGTTAAGGCCTTTTAAAACTGAAGATTTTGCCATATTTAAGGACACTTTGTTAATGACTGCAGCAAAACCATGATCTATTCCTTTATAGACCCAGTCAAAAATCGTATCTCTATATAATAAAATATTCTGTTTCAGATTATCGTCTGTAATATTTATATCTGCAGCACCGGTCGAATAGTTAGTCTCCAGCCATTTTGAAAACAATACTTCATTAATTAATCTTCCGATATCTAAACGATCATAATAATTGCAGTATGCATCACAATAAGCCGGGTGTCTTTCATGCCTGCAATTCATCATATTTTCAAAAGCAAAAGGTATGTCTAATTTTCTTCTGTATCCCGACAAATTATCCTGATTTACGATTTCCGCCTCATTTTTTCCTTTACTAATTCGCAGGTAATAACCGGCTTCAATACAGGACGGCGCACTGCCATTTTTATAGCCCTCAATTTTTTTATTTTCTGTATCGACATAAATGTGATATTTCCCTGCCGAAACCAGATTCATCAAATAATCGAAAAACTTTTTCTGTATAAGAACATCTTCACCATTCATCAGATAAGGGGCCGGATACTTACGAGTTTTAATTGAAAGGAACGGTTTTTTTGCATTCATCCCGAGATTATTATCCGGAAGCCCATAAACAACATCTTCTATTTCAATGTTGTAATCATTGCTGTTGTAAATATTCGGCAAAAGGTATCTCCGATTTTCTTTTTCATAGAGGTCCTTTTCTGCTTCAAAGAATATTTTCAAATAATCTTTTCTTCCAAGATCAACATCCTCAAGTGTATAAACATTCGCCTTAATCCATGCTTTGATCTTTTCTATACGTTCTGCATCCGGTTTGCCTTCCTGCTTTTCATATAATTCATAAATTTTACATGCCTCTTTAGAATTCTTGTACTTCTTCTGCATGGGATTTTTTAACGTCTCATAATAATTGTCAATGACTTCGTCTGTCAGTTTCCCGGACACAATACTATCTTTCTTGACAAAAAAAGATAAATAGTTATTGGAATGAATGATCTTTTTCCCATCCATCGGTTTATTCATAGAAATCAACTGGCTCTGATAATCGTAAAAACAAATGACAGGGAAATTCTGACTGCTTCGGTCAATCTCTTTTGTCTTTTTATCTTTTTTAATTTCGACAGTACATTGACGCTGTCCGTTTTTATCAATAATTAAATATGTACCATCAGCCGGGATATAAGTATCCAGAATTAAATCTTCACCTTCCCCTGCCTCTGCCAACTGATTTTCAAATACTTCAATACACTCTTTTAGCATATGCACATCTCCTCATACTGCTATATGTAAGCGTTACAGCCATTTATAACTCACAAATCCCGCCCCTCGGGAATTCATCTCGAGAATTCCTGTACCTAACGACATATAGGCAAGCTTTTGTGCCGAAGCGTTATCCGCAATCTGAAGACTGAACTTGTCTCCCCATAACTTAATCCCTTTATACTCCATCATAATCGGAACCTTATTTAAAAACTCCATAAAAATATATAGCTGAAAATTCTCATCCATTTTTTCATTTTCAAAAGCATTCCACTTTTTAATCAGATTTACTTTCATGCGTTCTTCATATTCTTCCATTGTCATGCAGCCTCTCCAGTATCCTTTATCTCCCTTAAGTATGGCCGGTGTTAACGTATAAATACTTTGAATAAACTTCTGCGGAATAATTCTCACTTCAGATGTCAAAGCCTTCAGAGAATCCGTGTAACTATTAACACATACATCACTGAAATATCTTGCCAGACCAATATCAATTGTGCGTATCGTCAGTGTATATACTTTTCCCCGTTTATAAACTTTATCCTTTTCTACCGGATACGGCATATCATAGCAGTAATTCTTAAACCGGTTGTCTTCATGCATTTGAAGCATCGATTCACTCACAGCAAACCCTTTGTCAATCAGTGATGTCAGCTTTTCCTGCATCTGAGAAACTGCTATGTCCTTCAGCAAATATAATTTCAGACGAACCTGAAATACTTTCATGAACTCACTCTCCCTGTTATAAAATTGTTCCTTCTTTATAACATTCTGCGATATATTCCCTTGGCTGATAATACACCGCAATGTTATAATCACTTAAATAATCATCAATCCACGACTGATACACTTCCATCAAAGTTTCAACAATTGTATCGTCTTCTGCTGTGTCTTCAATCAGTCTTTCGTACACTTCCCCCATTATCCAATAATCCGGCACTTCATATATGCACATTTCTACATTATCAAATGTACCTTGTTCCAACTTGTATCGTTCTATAAAATCATCGGCAACCTTCGCGATAGGTTCACAATGAAATACATCGGCATATTCATAAATACGCTGAACAGCCTCCACGCCTAACTGCTTTACCACCTGACTTCTTTTCAGCTTCATTTCTCTTCCTATATACTCAATAAGGCTGCATGTAAAAAACAGATCATTATTATTTTTTTGAGCCATAAACCTCATAACTGCCACTCAAAATGTGTTTAAACATACATAACACATCGAGAAATTGAAGTCCTCACGGATACTTCTTACTGTTTCGCAGTGTATGCTTTGACGTTTACAAGTAACACGCTACTCACAAGTTCATCTACACTCCACAGTCGTAAATTCCCGAAATAGCCTTCGGTACATACTTACGCTTGCCTGATCATGCAACTTCGTAAGTCTGTGCATCTCTTAAATTTAGACTTGCGTTAAAATCCCTGTCTTCAACATAACCACATACACATCTGTAGATTCTGTCAGAAATCTTTAAGTCTTTCCTGATCCGCCCACAGCAATGACATAATTTAGAAGATGGATAAAATCTGTCAACAACCCTTAATTCAATACCGTTATCATCGCATTTAGCTTTCAGTCTGGTCCTGAATTCGTACAATTTCTGCGATGCAACAGCTTTTGAAAGATGCCTGTTCTTCATCATGCCTGATACATTCAAATCTTCAATAGTTATGTAAGATGGTTTGGTTTTCACTATCTCAGCTATGATCTTATTGATGTAGTCGGTGCGGATATTGTCTATTTTATGATGCAATTTCTGTACTTTGAGTTTTTGTTTTTGTATATTTGCTCTTTGAGTGACTTCTCCTTTCTTC
>JALEHN010000116.1 GCA_022770525.1 Clostridiales bacterium | reverse complement strand
TAATTTTATTTGCAAATATGCGGCTTTAATGCTACAATAACATAGCAGTAATGCCGCATTTTTGTTTAAACACAGCAAAGAATGATATGCTTTTATATAAGGAGAGAATGAATATATGGGATTTATGGACAAGATTCTTGGTACGCACAGCCAGCGCGAAGTTAAGCGTGTGCTGCCGGTTGTAGACAAGATTGAAGCGCTGGAGCCGGAAATACAGAAGCTTTCTGATGAAGCGCTGAAAGCAAAAACAACAGAGTTTAAAGAGAGACTGACCAAAGGAGAAACTTTGGATGATTTACTTGTGGAAGCTTATGCCGTTGTCCGTGAAGCGGCAAAGCGTGTTCTTGGTATGCGCCATTTCCGTGTGCAGCTGATCGGCGGTGTGATTCTTCATCAGGGCCGTATTGCCGAGATGCGTACAGGTGAAGGTAAGACACTTGTATCGACACTTCCGGCTTATTTAAATGCACTGGAAGGCAAGGGCGTTCACATTGTCACAGTCAACGACTATCTGGCAAAGCGTGATGCCGAGTGGATGGGTGCTGTTCATGAATTTCTCGGCTTAAGTGTCGGTGTTATTTTAAACAGTATGACATCTGAAGAGAGAAAGGCAGCCTACAGCTGTGACATTACTTATGCCACAAACAATGAACTTGGATTTGATTATCTGAGAGATAACATGGTTATTTATAAGGAACGGCTTGTACAGCGGGGATTAAACTATGCCATCATCGATGAGGTCGACTCGGTTTTGATCGATGAGGCCCGTACACCGCTGATCATTTCAGGACAGAGCGGCAAGTCCACAGAGCTTTACCGCGTCTGCGATATTCTTGCCCGTCAGTTGAAGCGCGGTGAGCGCAGCGGCGAGATGACAAAGATGAATGCTATCCTGGGTGAAGAAATCACAGAGACAGGTGATTTTATCGTCGATGAAAAAGAAAAGACTGTCAACCTCACAGAAGAAGGTGTGGCAAAGGTTGAAAAGTTTTTCAGAATCGAAAACCTGGCAGATACAGAGCATCTGGAAATCCAGCATAACGTTATTCTGGCACTGCGTGCCCACAATCTGATGGCAAGGGATAAAGATTACGTTGTCAAAGATGACGAGGTTCTGATCGTTGATGAATTTACAGGACGTATTATGCCGGGACGTCGTTATTCAGACGGTCTGCATCAGGCTATCGAAGCAAAAGAAGGCGTCAAGGTTAAGCGTGAAAGTAAGACACTGGCAACCATTACGTTCCAGAACTTTTTCAATAAATATACTAAAAAGGCAGGTATGACAGGTACAGCCCTGACCGAAGAACAGGAATTCAGAGATATTTACGGCATGGATGTTATCGAGATACCGACAAACAAGCCTGTGGCCCGTGTTGACCATCAGGATGCCGTTTATAAAACACATAATGAAAAGATTAATGCCGTTGTTGAGGATATTATCGAGTCTCACAGAAAAGGACAGCCGGTACTTGTGGGTACGATTACCATTGAGGGTTCCGAGGAGATCAGCAGCAAACTGAAAAAGAAAGGCATTCAGCACAATGTCTTAAATGCCAAGTTCCATGAGTTGGAAGCTGAGATCGTTGCTCAGGCAGGACAGAAGAATGCGGTGACCATTGCCACTAACATGGCGGGCCGTGGTACCGATATCAAGCTTGGTGACGGTGTGGCAGACCTTGGCGGCCTTAAGATCATCGGTACAGAACGTCATGAGTCAAGACGTATTGATAACCAGCTGCGCGGACGTGCCGGTCGTCAGGGTGACCCGGGTGAATCAAAGTTTTATATATCTCTGGAAGATGATCTGATGCGTCTGTTCGGTTCCGAGAAGCTGATGGGTGTTTTTAATTCCCTTGGATTCCCTGAAGGCGAAGCCATTGAGCATAAGATGCTTTCAAGCGCAGTGGAGAAGGCACAGAAAAAGATCGAGGCCAACAACTTCGGTATTCGTAAAAACCTGCTGGATTATGATGCGGTTATGAACGAGCAAAGAGAGATTATCTATGCTGAGCGCCGTCATGTCCTTGACGGTGACAACATGAAAGATGTCATCTTAAAGATGGCAAAAGATACTGTGAAAAATGTCATTACAGGCATTATTCATGAATCTTCTTCCGTGGATACATGGGATCTGCCGGAATTAAATATAGCGCTACTTCCGATTTTCCCGATGAAGCCGCTTTCAGAAAATCCGGATGATTATAATGGCTATACCGTACAGAAACTGATCGATGAGATCGATGAAAAGGTTGTTGAAATATACGATGCCAAAGAAAAAGAGTTTCCGGATCCGGAGCATCTGCGTGAACTGGAACGTGTCGTACTGTTAAAAATCATTGACCGTAAGTGGATGGACCATATTGATGATATGGATCAGCTGCGTCAGGGTATCGGCCTGCAGGCGTATGGCCAGAGGGATCCGAAGGTTGAGTATAAGTTTGCTGCCTATGATATGTTTGATGAACTGATTGCCGGTGTTTCAAAAGAGACAGTGACGATCCTTATGCATGTGCGCATTGAACAGAAAGCGGAGCGTGAGGAAGTGGCAAAGGTGACAGGCACAAACAAAGATGACTCTGTGAAAAAAGGACCGGCGCGCCGGAAAGAGGCCAAGGTCTATCCAAACGATCCGTGTCCGTGCGGCAGCGGTAAAAAGTATAAGCAGTGCTGCGGACGCAAAGCTTAAAAGAATATAAAGAGGTGATTTTGTGGTTGAACTTGATCAGTTTAAGTTTATCTTAAACGGCTACGAGGGACCTTTAGTCGAATTGAGGGATTCACTTTAACTTAGCGGCTAAAGAGTCGAGAATTGAAGAACTTTCTAACATGATGGAAGAACCGGGTTTCTGGGATGACGCGGATAAAAGTACCGCGCTGATGAAAGAAATGAAAAA
>JALEHN010000114.1 GCA_022770525.1 Clostridiales bacterium | reverse complement strand
TCAATATCACCGGCATATGCCAGCTGACAAGGGAATCCCGCGCCAAAACCGCCTTCACCCCACCGGTATGCAGGCACACCGACACCGGCTTCACCGATATAGTCCCAGCCTGTCCATGTAAAATCACCGATCACATGGGATAATTTTGTTACAAGTGACCAGTTTCTTGCAATTTCAGGCGGATATGTTTCACTGCCCACGATCACTCTGTTTGGATAATTGATGCCGTCAGGTTCATAACGGGCTGTCATATAGTTATAACCGGCAATATCCACCGATGCACACGCTTTTTCAAGCCGCTCTGACACCGCTTTATGGACAACAATCTCATCCATGCGTGTATCCATCACCGTCATGAAATCATTGACATTGCCCCCTGCATCGGCTGCCGTTTCATCACCGTCTCCCGAAACAGCCATTAGATCCGCCATAATCTCCCCGATCCTGTCACCGGCTGCAAATACGCCGTTAATAGATGCCAGTGTATACCGCGTATCGTCAAGTGCCTTAAACTTACTGCTCAGGTCATGGCATGTTTTTGCACCGTGGTCCGTACCGATTTCAGGAATTTCATTGCCCACGGAATACATGATCACCGACGGATGATTATAGTCCTTACGCACCATGGCTGTGACATCCTTTTCCCACCATTCTGAGAAATAAAGCCCGTAATCCAGGTCTGATTTGCAGCGGTTCCACATATCAAAAGCTTCATCCATAACATAGACACCGAGAGCATCGCAGGCACGAAGCATTGCAGGCGCCATCGGATGATGGGCCATACGAATCGCATTAAATCCGGCTTCTTTTAAAATTTGAACCTGGCGAAACTGGGCATCTTCATAGGTTGCTGCTCCAAGCAGACCGCTGTCATGATGAATGCAGGCACCGCGAAGCTTCACTGTTTCATGATTGACGCGAAGGCCCCGTCTGGCATCCAAAGATAATGTCCGGATACCAAAGGTATCCGATGCATGATCAATCTGCACATCATCCGCATATAATACAGTCTCACATGTATAAAGGTACGGTGTTTTGTCTGACCAGAGCTTTGGCCTGTCCACTGTAAGCCGCTGTGTCATCGTACGCATTTCCTGCGCAAAAAGAACAAGCTTTGTCTTTTCAGAAGCCACGATCAGGCCGTCTTCATCCTTGATCACCGTCTCTAAGACGAGTTTTTCCGAACGCGGTTTTCTGTTCATGATTTCCGTCTTTATGCAAAGAACGCCATATTCACTGTCCGCTGACTCACATTTCACCTGTACCCCTTCCGGTACAATATATGTAAGCCCCGCCTCCAGAAGATAAACATCTCTGTAAATACCGCTGCCCGAATACCAGCGGCTGTTGGTCATATTGCTGTTTCGCACCTGGACACGGATTTCATTGTTTTGTCCATAACGCAAATACGCATCAAGAGGTACATAAAATGTATTGTACCCGAACATATTCTTTGCTGCCAGCTGTTCATTGACATAAACAAGGGCATTCATATAAACCCCTTCAAATTTCAGCATCAGTGTCTTATTTCTTGCTTCTTCCGGCACATACAGCATTTTAACATAATTATAATTACTGCCGTCCCTAAAACCCGTATTGCCTTTATTGGCGCTGTCGGCATATGGCTTGTTTTCTATCATTGCATCATGGGGTAAGTCAATGTCTTTTGCATTTTCAGGTATGTTCCATACAAGGGCAAAAGAATCCTTATCCTCCCAAAATTTCCAGTCATTATTCCATTTCTGATCAAGCATACAATTCTCCTTATTTCATACTGCGTTAACCGCTTCAAAGCGATGATGTATTTCATATTTCAATCATCTGTCATGAACCGATATTACCGCTGTTGATGCCCTGTCCGTTATTTTCTGTCGGCAGCCATTCAATAGCTTTTTTAATATATGTATCCCAGAAATCCCACTCATGATTTCCCGGTCCTTCTTCGTAGGTCACATTGACCTGATGATCTTTCAAAAACGCTGCCATCTCACGGTTGACACCAAGAAGCCCGTCTTCTGTACCGCATGCCATATAAATTTCCGGAAATGTTTTACCGGCTTTTAACATCTGATCAACAATATATTTAGGATTTTTGTCACTTTCAAGCAGTTCATCCAGATTGCCGAAGCAGCTTTCCGCATAATCTCTGCTGTCAATAAACATTTCAACATCATTATTGCGACCCGGCATGCCGTCCACAAGCAGCGCACCTGAAAGCGCCACAATATAGCCGAAAGTGTCGCTGTATTTTAAGCCGTTTCTGAGTGCGCCGAAACCGCCCATGGAAAGCCCGCCGATAAACGTATCCTCACGTTTTTTAGACAGCGGAAACATTTTTCTTGTCACATTCACAAGCTCCTCACCGATAAATTCACCGTAATAATTATGTCCTTTCGGCTGATCCACATAAAATGCATTATCCCCTGAAGGCATCACAACAACAAGATCATGTTCTTCCGCATAGCGCTGAATTCTTGTGCCGTTGACCCAGTCCACATAACTGCCGAAAACACCGTGAAGCAAATAAAGTGTTTTATACGGTTTATCCTCTCTCACAGGCATTCCCGGAAAAGTCAGTTTATCCACCGGTAAAATAACATTGACCCCCACTGTACGCATCAGTTTTTCTGAAAACATATTCATATGAATAAAAGCCATGATTTATTGTCCTCCTCAACTTTGAATAGTTACAATTATATATTATTTTAACTCCTGCTGACAATATATTCATCCGACATGATTTTTCATAAAACCGACCTTTTTTAACAGACCAGGAACCCGCATCAAACTCCGCATATATCAGCTTCTGTTTTCCAGATCAAAATATGAAAACCAGGCCTTATGATCTGACCTGCTGCCGTTGGCCGTGGCAAACAGCCCCGCATAAGCGCCGACAAATCCTCCCGCAGCTTCCGATCCAAGATGTGCACCGTCCACATTTTCTGCCACTGTGATTGTCTGATTTCCTGTCTTTACATAAAAGTCATAACGGTTTTGATGCCCTTTGATGCAAAGCTCATAGGCCTCGGCTTTATCAGCCAAAACTGCGCCTTCTTCTGTTTCTTCAAAATGCATTTTTCCATCCCTAAGGCCGTATACGACTTTCATCACTTTAAAACAAAGCTTTGTATCGTCTTGAGGCACCGCAGAAGCTTCCAGCCGCAGCTGATGCGCATTATTCTGCATAATCACAAGGCCTGATGATTCGCTGTCTGTAAGTTCCGCTTTCATTTCTGTACGCACCGAAAAATCAGGCTCTTTAAGGCGCTTTCCGATAAACGGCATGCTTTCTTTTGTGTGTCCCAGTTTCATAATGTGACCCATAAAATCAAAGACTTCACCTTCAAACTCCCACGGCACAAGACTTTTAGGCAGCATTTTCATCGTCAGTCTGCCCGGTGCCACAGACACAAATTCATCATACGGCGTTCCGAGATAATTCCATTCCATTCTGAGTCTGCCTTCTGAAAAATCATCATGGTCCGGTACCTGAGCCACAGGCGCACTTTCAAGCTGCGGTGACGGATACTGCCACTCTAATTTACCGGTCCCCGGACTGACAACAGGCCAGTCCTCCTCCCATGCGACAGGAGCAATGAACGTTTCTCTGCCAAGCGGCTTATGATAACCATCGACAAGACGCGATCCAAGACACACCATATACCATGAACCGTCTTTCAATTCCACAAAATCGGCATGGCCCACATTACAGATTGGATAATTCATGCCGAGATGGCGGTGTGTCAGAATCGGATTACCTCTGAAATCTTCATAAGGACCGTGAATATCTCTGCTCCTGCTGACTGTCACCGCATGGTAATGCTCCGTACCGCCCTCGGCAATGACGCGGTAATACCATCCATTTCGTTTGTAAATATGCGGCGCTTCCGGTGAAGTACCGTTTTTTGCGGCACTGCTGCCCACAGACCACGGTTCACCGATAAACTGACCGGTTTTCAGATTGATCTCACTGCATAAAATATACTGATCCGTGCCAAAGCCGCATGTTCCGGTAAAATATATTTTTCCGTCATCATCAAAAAACAGAGACGGATCGATGCCTTCGGCTTCTTTAATGATGATCGGATCCGACCATGGTCCTGCAGGATTTTTTGCCGTACAGAAAAAATTCTCGTGAGTCGTCATATTGGTCGTGATCATGTAAAAAGTACCTTCATGATAACGAATCGTCGGCGCAAATATACCAAGGCTGATATCTTCATAAGTCACATGCAGCTGCTCTTTTCTATCCAGCACATGGCCAATTTGTTCCCAGTTCACAAGATCTCTGCTGTGAAAAACCGGCACACCCGGAAAATAACTGAAACTTGATGTCACCATGTAAAAATCATCATCAGCCCGGCATATCGACGGATCCGGGTAAAAACCTTTTAAAATCGGATTTTTAATCATTCTCTTTCACTCCAATCCTTTATTTCAGCACAATGTCCGCCTTAAGCCCTTCCACAGAGCTTGTTCCGACAAAAATTTCCATGGCGCCCCGGTCCACGGTATAATTCATATTCCAGTCATAATATCCGAGATTTTTTACGTCAATATCAAACGAAACTTTTTTCGTTTCACCGGGATCAAGGGCAATTTTTTCAAAGCTGCGCAGCTGTTTGACCGGCCGAACGCGCCTGCCTGTCTTTTGCCCTGTATAACACTGAACAATTTCTTCACCGGCTGCTTTTCCTGTATTTTTCACATCAACTAAAATGTGAAGCATATCTTCTTCCTGCCGGATACTCAGATTTGAATATTCAAAACTTGTATAGCTTAAACCGTAACCAAACGGAAATACCGGCGAAAGCGGCGTATCCAGATATTTGGAAGTAAACTTTCCCTTGCCGCCCGGTCTGCCTGTATTTATATGGGCGTAATACATCGGGCACTGGCCTGTCGTATAAGGAAAGGTAGTTGTAAGCTTTGCCGACGGATTAACATCGCCGAATAAAATATCCAGTACTGCATTGCCCGCTTCAACCCCGGGATGCCACGCCTCAAGAATTGCCGGTACATGCTTTGCTGCCCATGGTATTGCCAGAGGACGTCCGTTAAAAAGAACAGCTGCGACCGGAATGCCGGTCTGAAGCAAAGCTTCCAGTAAATCCTCCTGTTCTTTCGGCAGGCCGATATCTGCCCGGCTTGCCGCCTCACCGCTCTGGTCCTTTTTTTCACCGACTGCCGCAATCCATACATCACAGTTCTTTGACAGTCTTTCGATTTCTTTCTTATTGACCACGCCATTTTCAATTCCCGGCGTATATACATAATTTATATTTGATGCATTGCATGCATCAATGATACTGACACAATCATCACCGTTGGCACCAATAGCCCATGCACCGGTCATCTCAGCCCGCTGATCTGCCAGTTCACCGGCAATACCAATTCTGATTTCTTTTTTCAAAGGCAGCACACCTTCATTTTTAAGCAGCACCATTGACTTTGCCGCTGCTTCCCTGGCACATGCCCGATATTCCGGTCTCAATAATGTCTCCTTTTCACGTTCACAGGACGTCTGATAAGGATGATCAAAAAGACCCAATTCAAATTTAATCCGCATTATATCGGTCACTGCCCGATCAAGATCTGCTTCTGAAATCACACCGCGCTCTAAAAGCGCCGGCAAATTTTCAGCATACACATTAGACGACATATCCATATCCATTCCGGCTTCAATGGCAAGCTTCGCAGCTTCCGACCGGTCTTTGGCAATGCCGTGATCGACACATTCGGCAATGGCATTGGAATCACTGACGGTCATACCGTCAAAGCCGAGGCGATTTCTGAGTATATCTGTCAAAAGCCACCGGCTGACTGAACATGGTATACCGTTAATATCATTAAAAGCAGGCATAACAGCTCTTGCCCCGGCTTTCACACAGGCTTCAAAGGGCGGCATGTATTCCTCAAAAAGCCGCTGCATGGACATATCTACCCTGTTATAATCCCTGCCCGCCTCCGCGGCTCCGTAGCCTGCAAAGTGCTTGATGCAGGCAGCCATACTGTCTTCCCGGCTTAAATCATCGTCCTGAAATCCCTTCACTTTTGCTGTCCCAAATACGGAAGTCAAATAAGCATCTTCACCGGCGCCTTCGCTGACTCTGCCCCACCGGGCATCTTTAGCCACATCAACCATCGGTGCAAAAGTCATATGAACCCCGGCTGCCGTTGCCTCTATTGCCGCAATGCGGGCTGTTTTTTCCCAGAGCACCGGATCCCAGGCACAGGACTCTGCAAGCGGTATCGGAAAAATTGTCCGGTAACCATGGATGACATCATAGCCGAAAAGCAGCGGAATGCCCAGCCTGCTCTCCTCAACCGCAATTTTTTGCAGCCGGTTGGCGGTTTCTGCATTTTTTATACCGTTAAAGGAACCAATTTTACCTGCGCGTATATCATCTTCATGAAAATCCTGCGTTGCCGTGCTCATCAGCTTACCGAATTCCTCCTGTGATATCCGGCCGTCAAACATCATATCAAGAAGCTCCTCAAAGCTGACCTCGAAGGCACCCACAAGGGAAGGTCCGCACTGGATCAGCTGTCCTATTTTTTCTTCTGCAGTCATCTCTACGAGCAGCTTTTTTATTCTTTCTTCTATATCTCTCATATTTATCCTTTCACAGAACCGGCCATCAGACCTTTTGCAAAGTATTTCTGGAAGAACGGATAAATCAGCAATATCGGCAGAATACCAACCACCGCAACAGCCATACGAACTGTCGTCGTCGGCAAATCGGCTGCACTTGCGCCGCTTGACGTTCCAAGGGTGGCCAGCGCTGCCACACTTTCATTGATAGAATTAAGTACTGCCTGGATGCTGTACAATGCCTTATCATTGACATAATATAAAGAATTCTGCCAGTCATTCCAGTAAGCAATGCCGCTCATCAGCCCAACCGTTGCCAGAATCGGTACTGATAAAGGCAATACGAGTTTAACAAAAATCGTAAACTCACTGGCACCGTCAATACGGGCCGATTCATAAATTTCTTCCGGAATACTGTGCTCAAAATAATTCCGGGCAAGCATAATCATAAATGCATTCATTAAAAGATTTGGCACAAGCAGTGCAAAAAATGTATCTTTAATATGGAAAACCGTCACATAGTTAATATATGTCGCCACAAGACCGCCGTTGAAAAGCATTGTAAACAGGACGAATAAATTCATAATCTTTACACCCGGCAGATTGCGTTTTGATAAAACATAGGCAGTCAGCGCTGTTAAAATTACGGAACAGATCGTACCGACAACAGTTACAAGAATCGTTACACCATAGGCCCTCAAAAAGGTAGCAGCATTTTGGAATATATATTTATAAGCGCCCAGTGAAAATTTTTCCGGAAAATAACTGTAACCATTTAAAAGCGCCGTCGTCTCGTCTGTAAAAGATGCAATAATCAGCAAAATAAAAGGTAAAAGCGCCAGTGCTGACATAACGATCATAACCACATGAGCCAGAATCTTCCATCGTTTTTGATCCTTCGAAACCATACTTTACCTCCTTAGAATAACGAGCTGTTCTTATCAAGCTTGCGAACAATGGCATTGGCAGAAACAATAAAGATAAATCCGACAATGGACTGCAGGAAGCTTGCTGCGGCTGACATACCAAAGTTATTGTTTACAAGCAGCGCCCTGAATACATAGGTATCGATGGTCTGGGTCGTACTGTAAAGCGCACCCTGATTCATCGGCACCTGATAAAACAGACCGAAATCTGAACGGAATACCTGACCGAGATTTAAAATAACAAGCATAATAATTGTCGGTTTTAAAAGCGGCAGAGTAATCATTCTGATCTGCTGCCATCTTGTGGCACCGTCAAGCATCGCAGCTTCATAGTAAGCCTTATCAATACCGAGAAGTGTTGATAAATACAGAAGCATACCGAAACCGATCTGTTTCCACTGCTGTACAAAAGTCAGTATAAACGGCCAGTATTTACCTTCCATATACCACGAAATACCCTTTTCTTTCCCCAAAAGTCCTTTAATAATGGCATTGTTGATCAGTCCCGTATCTGCCGCAAAATAAGCATACACAAGATAGGCAACAACAACCATGGACATCAGATACGGCAGCAATATTGCTGTCTGATAAAATTTCTTTGCTAATTTACCGGTGATTTCATTAAATAAAATCGCCACTGTGATACCTAAAACTACTCCGATAAAAATCCAGAGGATATTGTAGCACAGCGTATTGCGAACCATTATATAAGCATCCTCACTGGCAAACAGGAATTTAAAGTTTTTCAGTCCGATCCATGGACTGCCATTAATACCCTTTTTATAACTGAACTGTTTAAATGCAAGCTGCAGACCATACAGCGGCATGTAGTTATTAATGATCAGATATGCAAAACCCGGTAAAAACATCATATAAAAAGGAATCCAGTGTTTCCAGTTTCTCTTCTTTTTAACTTTCACTTGTGAACCCATATGACTTCCTCATTTTCAAAATATCATAAAAAATAACAGGAAGGACAGCTCTTGCCCTCCCTGTATTTTTCTGTTACCTGTTACTTAAAAAGTTACCGTCAACATTACTGTGCACTCATGAATGCATCAAGCTGTTCCTGATTCGCAGCAATTACATCATTGATGCCTGAAGCTTCAAGCTTTGCATTGAATTCATCGATCAAAGCAAGGGTTGCTTCTTCACTTTCGCACATACCACACTGAAGTCTTGGAAGATATTCCAGGATTGTTGAGTAAATTACTGAAGACTCTGTCTGGAAGTCTGTATCATCAAACATATAAGCACATACCGGTGAAATTGTTGCTTCATCTTCCATAGCCTGCAGCTGATCGACATAGTCTTCACCTGCAGGAGACTGAATCAGCATATCTGCCATGTTGCCCGCATAATAAAACATCGGGATATAAGAACCATTGGATACGATTACTTTATCAGATCCTTCTGCAAAATCATAGTTTACGCCATCAAGACCATATTTCAGGATATTGGCAACCTCAGCATTTGTATATAAGAAATTCAGGAAATCCATCGCTTTGTCCGGTCTTTCGGAATTTGATGCAATACCCCACATATATTCTGTGATTGCAGTATTTGTGAGTTTCGGATCCACAAGGGTCGCTGAGCCGACTTCAAAACCAGCCTGTGCTGCATTGGAACCCCATGATACGATCTGCTCCGGATTGACACTTGCAACTGCGCAGAATAATTTCTGTGCATTGAAATAATCCTGAGCTGTATTTGTATCTGTCGGATCACCCGGCTGGATACCATCCTGTTTCCAGTGAAATGCCTGCAGGCAGTAATCTTTAAACATATCTGTCGCATAAAGATTTTCAACCTTCATTTCTTTGCCGGAATCAAGAATCACACCATATGAAGATTCTGTACCAAATGTCTCATAATTTTCCAGCCAGAACAGGTAGTTCAATTTACCTTCGCCTGTATAGTAAGGCATGACATCAGGAGCAGCTTCATGCACCTGATATAAAATATCGTTCAATTCTTCCATCGTAAGCTTTTCAGGTACTTCGATGCCAAGTTCGGCAGCCATTGTCTTATTATAAAGGATACCTTTTGCTGTAGCATTAAATGTTTTTGCAGGAACTGCCAGCTGACGTCCGCCCACATTACCGGCCGCAAGAAGATCGTCACCAAAAATAGATACAATATCCTGGCCTCTGTTGGCAAGAAGGTTATCTTCATTCATATCCAGAAGCAGATCTGAACCAACCATTGATGACAGCGGGCTTACGGTTGCCACATGCACAAGATCGATCTTTTCATCACCGGCAACAGCCATTGATGTTGTATTTGCAATTTCACTGATCCATACTTCCTGAATATCAACCTTACAATTGATGGCAGGTTCTGTAATTGCATTGATAGCTGCTTCTCTGTCTTCTTCGCCTGCAAACTCCGTACCCGGCAAAGTAACAACCTGAATTGCCACTGTATATGGCTCTTCTTCCATATCAATTTCTGTTGAATAACCTTCCACAGCCTCGCCGCCGTCTGATTCTTGAGTACTTGCGGCTTTTGTATCACCGCCGGCTTGTGAACCGCTGTCTGAACTCCCACCGCATCCTGCAAGCATCGCTGCTGTCATTGATGCTGCCAATAAAATACTTAAAATTCTTTTTGTTTTCATAAGGTATTGCTCCTCCTTTTATTCACTTTGTACACCGATGTATTTATTTGATGTCTATATTCTACCAAAATAAACAACCAGAAGTTGCAATTTTATGATTCTTTTATAGCACAATTATGATTTTTTAAACTGCATCCTGTATTCTCTTGGTGTAAATCCTGTGTACTTTTTAAACATCTTTGTAAAATAGGAATAGTTTTCGCAGCCGATACAGTCCGATATAAAATTAATGGAATAGTCTGTATCTTTCAAAAGGTTGCTGGCAATAATCATACGGCGTTCTGTAATATATTCCAGAATAGACTGACCGTTTTCCTTTTTAAAAACACGCATCAGGTGCTGTTCATTGAGATGGACAAGGTTTGCCAGATCCTTCACTGTGATTTTCTCCTGAATATGGTTTTCGATATAGGCCTTAACAGTTTTAATCCTGTCTTCTGCCTCATTAAACTCCCGCCCTTTCGTATCGATGCCTTTCGTCTCCTGTGTTTTAACGACAATTTTACCGATGCTTTTCTGACGCTCTCTCTTTTCCCGTTCTTCCTTAAACTGCAAAAGCAGTCCTTCCAGTTCTTCATAATCAATGGGCTTTAATATGTAATCGATGACACTGCTTTTCATCGCCTTCTTAATATAATTAAAATCCGCATGGCAGGTCACCATAATATTGTCCGTATCCGGATAATGTTCTTTTGCATAGGCAACAAGACTAAGGCCGCTCTCTCCGGGCATTTCTATGTCACAGAGCATCAGGTCTATTTTTTCTTTTTGAAGTACCGCTTTGGCCTCTTCACTGTCCTGTGCCGTAAAAATTTCGGTGAATCCGTATTTCACCCAGTCTACACGCTTTTTTAATGCATTTAATGCCACAATTTCATCATCGATCAATAATATTTTCAAAATGAATCCCCCTCAAAATAAATTGGAAGAATGATATCCACATTGGTACCTCCATAAAACTCATCCCGCCATATCCTGACAATGGATTTATCCGCATATAGATACTTCAGCCGCTCAATCGTGTTTTGTATGCCGACGCCAAGTCCTTCCTGATGCTCGCCGGTTTTCTTAAACAACTCTATTTTCTCAATCAGTTCATCGGAAATGCCTTCGCCGGTATCCGCCAGCCTTATCCGCATTTTATCCGGCTGCCCTTCTTCCCTGAAATAGTCCGCAATAACAAAAATCGTAATACGATTACCGATTTTCAGTGAATGCTTGATGGCATTTTCAGCGAAATTCTGAACGATCAGCGGCGGAATCAGCGCTTTACTCAAGTCCTCATTCCACTCAACAATGGAATAAAACAATCCCGGGAACCTTGCCTTCTGTATCTCAAAATAATTCTTGATATGATTCATCTCCTGATTCAGTTCCACAAACTCCGCATTCATTTTGACGACATAACGGAAATACTTGGATATACATAAAATCATTTTCTGAATCATCGGATATTCTTCAGGCTCATAGCTGTAAAGCAGATTCAGAGCATTCAGTATAAAATGAGGCTGTATCTGCTGGCTCAGGTACTGCATTTTAATGTCTTTTTTCTCCAGCTCTTTTTCGTAAACATCAATCTTTAATTCTTTGACCTGATCCATCATGTGATTAAAACTGTGGTTGATCTGGTCAAACTCATTACTTTGCCGCCCTTCCTCGATTCGATGTTCCAGATCGCCCTGTTCAATTCTGTCAATGGCCTGGGTCAGACGTCTCAGCGGACGGTTGACCTGACGGCTGAAAAAATACAAAAGCAACGGTATCACAACAATCGCCAGAACAATAGAAAGTATCTGCATTACCTTTAAAAACACGGGCATCTCCGATGTCTTCATACTTTTTTCAACAACCTCCACCAGAACAAGGTCATACTGATCCAGCTCACTTCTGAAGACATAATAATCATCAGAGTTTTGGATTTGGGCAAATGTTTTTTGCTCTTCTTCAAAATACTGCCGTCCGGCCAAAGTATATATCGTCTCAGACTTGTTCATAAAAAATAAGACTTTACCGTCATTCTGAATAAGATTCAGTTTATTCAGTGTCCGTTCAAGATTTAAAAGGACTCCAAAGTCCGATTTATTCCATGAATCGTAACTAATCAATACAGTGAAACCGTCAATATCACATACCTTCCACGTACCGGTGAAATCAGAATCTGTCATCATCGATTTTATTGTATCTGTATATTTTGGTCTCTGAATCCCCGGATAGCCTTCCGTCAGCATGTACTCCGACGTCGGAAAATAAAAATAGCATACATCAACAAGGTCATAGTTCTGCTTTACATCCTCGAGCTTGTCACTGACGCTCCGATAGCTTGTACTGAACTTACTGCTGTTTTCCCCGGTATTTGCCATAACGATAAAATCGGAATCACCAAAGGTTAAATACGTCATCTGCCGCATCGCTCTTTTTAAAGCCGACTCCAGATTTCCCATAGACAGATCCAGACTGTTTTGTATTTCCTTATCCAGCTGTTCCTGGCTGTTTCTGACGATCATCGTAGAAAAAGCAATGGTCATCAGATTGATCGGAAGAACCGCAATGATGACAATAAAAATAATTCTGAAAATGGTGGAATGAAACACATTATATTTTTTATCTTTTTTTGGTCTTTGATCTATATTCTTCATCTGATAACTGCCCCCTGTCCATGATACATCTGCCCGGTTTTTTCTTATTGTCCATTTTATATCAATGGCTCTTCTTCGTTTTTATATCAATAATCTTCTTCCGTTCTGCATCAAACAAATTATATCATGACCATTTAATTGATGTAAAGAAATCGGGGTCAAAAACATCTGTGTAAGAAAGTTTTGACCCCGGTGATATAGGCGGTATTACAGATTTACTTTTTTAAGCCGGATCGCCATGTACTGATGCCCCGGCAGCTCAATACGGGTTTCCCCGCTGTGTATTCCTGCAGGTGTCACTGTCATATGCCATGTATCAATAACATCAATTTCATATGCCTGATCTTCTGGTAAATAAAACATTCTGTATGCAGGACGGCAAAATCCAAGATAATGAATTTCATATTCATAGGACGGATACCCGGACCACGGATCGGCATCATTAATCTGCGCGCCGGCCACACCAACGGCTTCATCAAATAAACCCGTTCCTTCCTTTAAATATTTACCCGGTGTTTCTTTTAATATATCCAGCAAAAACTGAAGCCGCGGCGCACTGTCACCCTTTAATATACCGCCGTGGGACCACCATAAGATGTCATGATCATCAACATAAGTTTCGCCGTGGCCGGCATGGCCACCCCGCATAAACGATTCCCAGAATCGGCGGACCATTTCCTCAGCTGTAATATTTCCCCATCCGACATGAATGTTTCCTTCATAACAGTTCTCATCCCATACTGCCGGCTTATGATACTGGCTGATTAATTTTTCTGTCAACTCGCAGTGGGCGTAAAAATCAAGGCGCTGCAGGGAGCAGTGGGTCACCCACGGTTTTGAATAATCATAAAACCGCATGCAGTTGTGAATAGAACGCAGATGCCCGTAAACATCCTTTTCACATATGATTGCGGCATACCGTTCCCAGTCATCTTCGGATTTCGTTGAAATAATATCATATTCATTGGCCAGCGACCACCATACATTTCTGTATGCACCGTAGCGCGCGGTCATGTATCGGATATACAGATCACAGGCTTCTTTGTTCATATCATTAAGCCCCCACCGATCATAAGGGTGCATCAAAATAATATCCGCTTCAATGCCCATATCCCGCAGCTTCCGGATATGCCGGTCAAATCGCTGATACGTAGCCGTGCACGGTTTATAATAATTAAAATTAAAGTCCATCACCGGCGGTTTCATCCCCGGAAAAACAATCCGTTCTTTTGCTTCTTTTTCAACAAGGTTCATATCCAGGCCCTCGCCGCTGCCCCGCTCGTAAGGGTAGTATGCCGGTTCCCTTAAATTAAACTCATAGTATTTCGGAAACATACAAAAACGGATCTTGTTAAACGGACTGTTTTTTAATGTTTCCAGTGTCTGTTCCTGCAGGCTTTCCGTCTGATATACCCACGCATAGCATGTAGTCCCGATTGAATAATACGGCGTACCGTCTTCATATCCAAGATGTGTTTCATCAATCACCCGGACTCTGCCGTGATTATTTGCAGACACAGCCGGTGTCACTTCAAATTTGCCTTCTGTGACTTCGTCGGAAAAACTGCCTTCGATGCGGTATGTATATACCCCTTCATAAGCAGGCATAAATCTGATTTTATATACACCATCGCCGTCATAAAAGCCGTCCACTGTAACTTTTTCGTCTGCCCCTGTAAATGTTCCCCTGATCCAATAATCCACAAACGGATTTTTATCGGATCTGCCTTTGAACTCAATCTCAAATATATCCCATTTTTCAACACGCTGCATACTTACTGCTCCCTTCTCATATTGTCTGACCACTGAAACAGCTATTGCCCGGCCGCTGCATCAGCTAATCATCTGCTATCATGCGTGGTCTTATTTAACTGATACTATTTTTTCTGCTGATATGATTGATGCTGCATACACAGATGCAGGGCATACTTCCAGCGGCTTAGTTTTTCAGCTCTTTCTTTTTCTGCCATCACCGGTTTATATTCTGTCACCGGTTTATCGGAAAAAATCTGATCTTTCTGATACATACCGGCCTTTATACCTGCCATATAAGCTGCCCCCAGTGCCGAGAATTCTTCACTGTCAGGCACCTGAACTTTAACACCTGCCATATCGCTTTGAAACTGCATCAGATATGCATTGGCTGTCGGTCCGCCATCCACCTGCAAATGACAGATTTTAATACCGCTGTCGCTTTCCATCGCCCGCAGCACATCTGTAATCTGAAATGCAATGCTCTCCAGTGCTGCTTTGACAAATTCCGCCTTTCCTGTCGTTCTTGACATACCGTAAACCATCGCTCTGGCGTCATTATCCCAGTATGGCGCCGACAAACCGGAAAACGCAGGTACAAATACCGTTTCATCCTGCATATTTGCTTTTTTTATCAAAAGTTCTATCGCTTTAGGCGACTCAATCAGCGAGAGATCATGCTCAAGCCAGCTGACCACCGCTCCGGTGTAATTGATGTTTCCCTCCAGCACATATGAAACTTCACCGTCTATGCCCCATGCCAGTGACGATGCCAGTCCGAATCTGCTTTTTTTATAAACCGACCCTGTATTCATCATAATGGACGAACCGGTACCGTAGGTTGCTTTGACCATGCCCTTTTCATGACACCCATGGGCGAATAATGCACCATGAGAATCCCCGAGAACCGCACAGATCGGTACCGGACTTTCAAAATAACCATCCAGTGTCGTACTGCCAAAATCCCCGTTGCTGTCCGTAACTTCCGGCAAGGCAGCCAAAGGCACACCAAAAAGCCGGCACAAATCTTTATCCCACTTAAGTGTGTGCAGATTAAACAGCTGTGTCCGTGACGCATTGGAGTAATCTGTTTTAAAAACTTTACCTTCTGTCATTCTGTAAACAAGATAGGTATCCATCGTTCCCAGGAAATAATCCGCTGCTTTTGTATTTTGAATCAGCCACGCCATCTTAGATGCCGGAAAAAACGGGGATAACGGAAGTCCTGTTTTTTCCCGAACCATTTCTGATGCAAAATCCAGACTTTCTGTAATTTCTTTAGCTCTGTCACACTGCCATACAACCGCCATCTGATCAGCCGTTCCGTCTTTATGCCACATCACCGTTGTTTCTCTCTGATTACTGATACCGATGGCTTTGATGCTGTTTTTATTGATGCCGGTCTTTTCAATAACCAAAGCTGCAGCAGCTTTGACATTTTCAAATATTTCATCGGGATCATGGGATATCCAACCCTGTGCACTGATGATCTGCCGGTGTTTTTTATCGCAGCGGCCGACGATATTTCCCTGTGCATCGGTAAGGATTGCTTTTGTTCCCTGAGTGCTCTGGTCTATTGCCAGAATCCAGCTTTCAGATTTCATTGGAAAGCACCGCCTTTATTTTATTTGCAATGCCTTCGGCATCCATACCATACGCCTTAAAAACCTCTCCGGCTGTTCCGGAAATCAGATGGGCATCGGGCAGGGCAATATTGATCACTTTAGCCAGTCCTTCTTCAGCAACAGCCTGCGACACCATACTTCCAAGGCCGCCAAACGCTGAATGCTCCTCCACCGTAACAATCAGTTTTGCACGATTTGCGGCATTTCGTACTGCCGCCCTGTCCAAAGGCTTCAGGCAATACATATCCGTCACACCGGCCTGTATGCCATCATTTTCCAGTAATTTTGCCGCCTGCACCGCATAGGCCACCATGTCCCCGCAGGCAATGATTTCAACATCTCTTCCTTCTTTTATAACACATGCCCGGTTCAATGAAAAGTCCATTTCTTCTTTATACACATCTTCTGACGCCGCCCGGCTTACACGGACATAGGCAGGCTTTTGATCTTTTAACAGTGCTTCCATCAGTTTTTTCGTCTGAAACCTGTCGCTTGGCACATAAACGCGCATATCCGGCAAAGCACAAAATGCCGCAATATCCTGGCAAGAATGGTGTGTCATACCCAGTGCGCCATAGCTGATGCCGCCGCTGATACCAATTAATTTTACATTTGTCCCGGAATAAGCCACATCCACCTTGACCTGTTCATAACTTCGCGTGGATAAAAAGCTCGCCGGAGAAGCAGCAAATACCTTTTTGCCGCAGGCTGCAAGCCCTGCAGACACTGATACAAGATTCTGCTCTGCAATCCCCAGTTCCACAAACCGGTCCGGGAACCGCTCCGCAAATTTTCCTAACGAAGTCGAACCCCTCGAATCACTGCATGCAACAACAATGTCTTTATCTTTTTCGGAAGCCGCCATTAAAACATCACAAATGACCTGACGATTTGTTACTGTATTCATATTTTCACCGCCTCCAGTTCTTTGATTGCCTTTCTATACTGTTCTTTAGTCATCACGCCGTGATGCCATGAAGCCGTATTTTCCATAAAAGAAATGCCTTTACCTTTGATCGTGTGTGCAATCACAGCAGACGGTCTGCCCTGATATGCTTTTGCTGCCTCATAAGCAGCCAGAAGCTGACCGCAGTCATTGCCGTCAGTGACCTCAATCACATTAAATCCGAAATCCTCAAATTTTTTCGCAAGATCATCACTACACATAACATCCTTTGTAGCGCCGCTGATCTGCAAACCATTGACATCCACAGTCACACACAGATTGTCCAGATGATAATGTCCGGCAGCCATCATACCTTCATAATTGGAGCCTTCTTCCATTTCACCGTCGCCGCAGACAACATAAATACGATAATCCCGGTGATCCATTTTTGCCGCCAGTGCCATGCCGACACCAACAGAAATACCATGTCCCAGTGATCCGCTGTTAATTTCAACGCCGGCCACATCTGTATTCGGGTGACCGATGTATTTTGAACCGAACCGGCTGAAGGTTTCAATCGCTTCCTCCTCATTAAAGTAACCTTTGTCTCCAAGAACACAATACAGGGCATCCGCACAGTGGCCTTTGCTCAGCAGGAATCTGTCTCTTCCGGGATCATCTTTTTTATCGGGTGCGACATTCATGATCTGATAATATAATGTTGTTAAAATATCAATGACACTTAAATCGCCGCCCACATGTCCGGCACCGGAACGGTAGACCATTTCAATAATATCTTTCCTCAGCTTTAATGCTTTTTTATTTAAATCTGTTCCATTCATTTGTCCTGCTCCTATTCTCCGCGGATCCACGATCTGACTTCTTCATCATTGTTGTCATAAAGATCCGGCGTTACACCGATATATTTGCATGCCTCATATAACACCGGAACAACGTCTTTATGAATACCGACACAATGATGGATATATGGCCCTTCAACAATTTTCGCCTCAAGACGTTTCCAGTTTTTAACCTCAACCCAAACATAGGTGCCTTTTGTATAAGGACCTTCGATACCTCTGGCATTGCCAAGAAGCAGTGAATACTGACCATGATCTCCGTCAAACCGGCATAATGTCATTTCACCCTGTTTTGCCTTCGCTTCCACGGCACCCGGATAATCAAAGGCCAGCGGATAACCGATGACAGGTTTTTCGGCTGCACAGGAGACAGGCCATGGACCGCAGTGCTGCAAAAGCTCTCCGTTTTCATTGTCCGGATGGCGTACTGTCCAGTCCGCAAAAAAAGTTCTTGCCTCATCCATTCCTGCCGCTTCGCACATCAGCGCCGTAATGGCGCCGTGAATATCTGTCTCACAGACAACCGGAAATCCTTCTTCATTTAAAAGACTGTTGGCCGCACACGGCATGATGCCTATTTCCTGCTGAAGGGCATTCCAGCACTGGATAGCGCCTGCACTACATCCGTACCGGTCTGCCAGACTGCGGACTGCCGTTTTTAGTGCCGCAATATTTTCAAGCTGATCATCACTGACGCGGATATCAAAGGTTTGACGGCAATAGTCCATCACTGACCGCACTTCTTTTTGCTCTTGTTTTGCATGACCCATGGCCTGCACAAGTTCAGATAACGGCACCGGCGCCAGCTGGATATTGAATTTTTCCAGAAGCTCCCCTTCATTGCACATCGTCGACCAGAAATCAAAAGGTCTCGGTCCGATCTGCAGTATACGGATATGGCGAAATGTCTTTACAACATTACATACGGCAATGAAATTCTTCAGTCCCCGTTCAAAGGCTTCATCTTCCAGCCTGCAGTTGGTCAGATAAGTAAACGGCACCCCGAATCTGCGCAGCACCTTTCCTGTAGCGAAAAGACCACACTGGCTGTCTCTTAAGCGGATACCATTTTCATCTGGTCTCTCATCCCTTGGCCCCCAAAGCAATACAGGCACATTCATTTCTTTTGCAAGACGTGCCACCTCATATTCCGTACCGAAATTTGTATGGGGCACAAAAAGGCCGTCAATCCCTGCAGCTTTAAATTTTTCAACAATCCGTATCCGGTCCGCATCGTCATGCAGCAGTCCATCCTCGGAAATATCTGTGATATCCTCAAAATCAATATGCATTGCTTTCAGTTTTTGCCGTGTTAAATCTGCATATCTCACCGCATCCGGTGCTGAAAAAATACTTCTTCTTGTAGGTGCAAATCCCAATTTGATATGTGCCATCTGTTTTCCTCCTGACTATTTCAAAATAACGTGATATAAAGGCTTTTGACCCCGATCTATTGATATATTAGATTCTAATATTTCACCAACTTAATTTCTTCATTTAATTAAGTCTATATTGCTTAATTTTTTACTGAATGATTGAGTTTTTTATAGATTTCGATTATGATAATAACAGAAGTATTTTATGTGACTAATGTGCTTATAGCAAAAGCTGAAGCGACTTTTAAAACTGTCCGAATGAAAGCTTAATCCATTGACAAAAGGAGATACAATATGGGAATTACTGCCAAAGAACTTGCTAAAAAACTGAATTTATCTGAAGCTGCCATTTCCATGGCACTGAATCATAAACCGGGCGTCAGCACGACCACACGGAAGAAGGTATTGGAAGAAGCCGAAAAATGGGGTTATGATTTCACAAGGATTGCTTACCGCCATCCTGTTTCCGGTAAAATATATTTTGCTATTTTTAAAAAACACGGTGCCGTCGTTGCGGATACCCCCTTCTTTTCTGAAATTTCCGAAGGTATCCGTGAAAAATGTAAAGAAAAAGGTTATAAATTGAATATTTGTTATCTTTATGGTGATGAATCTCTGGAAAAACAAATTGATGATATCCGTTACTCTGACTGTATCGGATTAATTCTGCTCGGTACTGAAATGAAAAAAGAAGATTTTGAATATTTTAAAAACCTGAATTTTCCTGTGATTGTTCTTGATGCCTATTTTAACTGGCTGGAAAAAGACTGCATTCTGATCAATAACGACCAGGGCGCCTGGCTTGCCACCGATTATTTAATCCGCCGCACAAAAAAGCAGCCCGGCTACATGCATTCCTCTTATACAATTCCTAATTTTGAGGAGCGTGCCAATGGTTTTTTCAACGCTGTACGCAGCCATGGTATGTCACCGTCAAAATCAATTGTACACCACCTGACCCCTTCCGCAGAGGGCGCCTTCGCCGATATGACGGCAATACTTGAACAGCATGAGGATATTGCACCCTGCTATTTTGCGGATAATGACCTTATTGCCATCGGCGCAATGAAAGCATTGCTGCGTTTTGGCTACCGTATTCCTCAGGATGTGGCGATTATCGGATTTGATAATATTCCTATGAGCAGCTATTTTGAACCGTCTCTGACAACGGTCAATGTTCCTAAACGCTATATGGGTGAAATGGCTGTTCTGCGGCTCATTGATATTTTGCACGCGAAACAGTTTGTGCCGATCAAGCTGCAGGTCGGCACAAACCTCGTCATAAGGAAATCTGTGTAAAATACATATTGTTATTTACAGATACTGTCGATCCATGCAAACAGTTCATCAAGATCATAATCGCCCGAATGAGGTGTATTCCACGGCGCATGGTAATCCACACTGCAGCCTGCACTTTTTAACTTTACAGCAAGTATTGCAGAAATAGCAAGAGAAGTATCTCTGTCACATTCACCATGGCGGATACGCCAGTATTTTGCCGTCCGGGCTTTCGGATCATCTATATAATTCATCGGATTCAACATCCGGACAATCTTCTCATCGGCCATGGTGCCGTTACATGTGCTATTTTCCATGCTGTACCCGGTAAAATGACAGTAATCCGTATTTTCTGTTCCGAAAAGATTATTTTCAGGACTGTCCATATCAAGACTGTCAAAAGCCGGGGCTGTTTTCATACGGGTAATGTCTTTAACATATTCTGAAAAATCCATAGCTGCAGCTTTGCCGTTTTCAACAGTCAGCCATTTTTTATCTGAAACGTCCATACCTTCTGACAGGGCACGCTGAGCCGATGCAAGTACCACTGCTTTCACATATTCCTTGAATGAACCCTCGCCCTGTGCATCAAGTTTAAGCGTTCTGCCGTTCTCATCGGTTAATCCGAGACTGTTTAAATATGCCGGAAACATCGAAGCTTCCGCCTGAGATGCTCCGATCTGAACATCCGTCATCACACCGTCTTCCGGTGTAAAAAACGGCCGTCCGCCTTCATCCATTTTCATATTCATCCGATGATATTCATTGACACCGGAAAACTGCCACTCATATGCCATATCCCCATGATCCAGATTTGTAATCGGACAGTAGCATGATGCGGCAAAAATATCATCCCCTGCTTTGGCTGCGCCGATACCTTCAAGATATGGTTCATAGTCCGGATGATTACCCGCAGCACCCATCAGTGATGAAAGCGCACCGCCGGCACTTGTGCCATTGGTAATGATTTTATTTTCATCTCCCGGAAGTTCATCGGCAAAATAGTGGAGATATCTCACTGCCGCTTTATAATCCACAATACAAGCCGGTGCCTTTCCGGTAAAAATACCTTCATCACTGCGCTGACTGCGTCCACGGATTGCCGGCGATGCAACCATGTAACCATGCTGCAGTGCCCTGAAAACAGAATTCAGCTTTTTTTGCCCAAACCTTGTATACCCCGGTTCTTCCGTTTCCCCCGGCATATAGCCGCCCACTGAATTTGGCATAAATACAGGCACCGTCTTCAGCGTATATCCATTCATACTGCCGCCTTCAAAATAAATCTCCGGTACAAAAATATTCATTTGCTGGTATGCTTCATTTACCGGTTTGTCCACATATATCAGATTTCTGTATGCACGGAAACGTATCGTTTCGTTTTCCAGTGTCAGTTCTTCTACTGTATAATTTTCTTTATCAAAATTCATTTTCTTCTCTCCTTCTGCCAAATACGATCATCTGTAGTCTTTGAACTACAACGCAACAGCCGGATTAACAACATTTTTAAGCATCGCTATCGCAGCTCAGGCTTTCTGCCGCGGCTTTCACCGCATCTGTGACTTCACCGATCTGTGCTTTACTGATATGATCCATATGAAAACCGCCGGTGCAGACAACAACCGCATTTTTCGCCGAAGCAATTTTTTCTGCCAGATAACGGCACAAAGTCTCATCCTTATGTCCTGTCACATTCAGCACTGACGATGTGGCGCTGATACTGCCATCTCCTGACAATGACAGACGCGGAATGGCAAGTACTGTACATCCTATATGAGGTTTTTGCCCGCCCCGAAGGCTTACTTCATAATCACTGCCGATCTGCTTCATCTCAATCGTCAATTGTGCAAAAGACAATTCTTTTTCTATAAGCCTGTCCATCTTCGGTATCCCTCCATTTCAATTCCAAAAGGTTCCAGAAGTTTTGCCGCAATATGAGCGACCATATCGTCGATACTTTCAGGTTTGTGATAAAACGTCATCATCGGAGGGATAATTCTGACACCGGGTATACTTGAAAGCGCTCCGAGATTTCTTAAATGTATGGCACTCAGCGGTGTCTCCCGTGCTGCCAGAACAAGCGGCCTTTGTTCCTTAATTGTCACATCAGCGGCCCGAAGCAGCAGATGATCTGCATAACCGCTGCAAATTCCGGCAGCTGTTTTCATACTGCACGGCACAATGAGCATTCCTGAAGTTTTGAATGACCCGCTGGCAGGTGCCGC
>JALEHN010000027.1 GCA_022770525.1 Clostridiales bacterium | reverse complement strand
GGAGGACTATGAAATGAATAGAGAAGTTGTTATTGCAGCATATGGCCGTTCTGCCGTATGCCGTTCAAGAAAAGGATCTTTTGCGGCAACACATCCGATTGAGTATTCAGCGCAGGTATTAAAAGGCGTTCTGGATAAAATCCCGCAGTTAGACCGTGCAGATATTGAAGATGTTATCATGGGTTGTGCGGTGCAGCACTACAAAACATCCATGAATATTGCAAAAAGTGTTGTGGCCAGAGCAGAGCTTCCGGAATGTGTGGCAGGCCATACAATCAACCGTTTCTGCTCATCCGGGCTTCAGGCAATCGCAACTGCGGCAAATGCCATTGCAGCAGGCCAGGGTGATGTCATTGTCGCCGGCGGTGTCGAAGATATGACGGGAACATTTGAGCCATATCCTGCAGAACATCAGGATCCGTGGTTAAATGAACATGCACCGGGTGCATATATGGCTATGGGTATCACTGCAGAAAATATTGTTAAAAAATATGGACTGACAAGAGAAGAAATGGATCAGATGGCTGTAGAATCTCATCAGAAAGCAGCAAAGGCGCAAAAAGAAGGCAAACTCGCACCTTCAATTATTCCTGTAAGTGTGACAGATCTGGAAGGCAATGCAAAAGTTGTGACAGAAGATGAAGGTATCCGTCCAAATACAACGATGGAAACACTGGCAACATTAAAGCCTTGCTTTATTCCTGAAGTGGGGACTGTAACCGCAGCAACATCTTCTCAGACATCAGACGCAGCGGCATTTGTTGTACTGATGGAAGCAGAAAAAGCAAAATCACTGGGCATCAGACCGATTGCAAAGCTTGTTTCTTTCGCAGTGGCAGGCTGTGATGCCACAATGATGGGACTTGGACCGATTTATGCTGTACCTAAGGCAATGAAACGTGCCGGACTCACTATGGAAGATATGGATGTTGTGGAATTAAATGAGGCGTTTGCGGCACAGGCAATTCCATGTATCCGTGAGTTAAAGATGAATCCTGAAAAAGTAAATCCATACGGCGGCGCAATGGCACTGGGTCATCCGATGGGCGCAACAGGTGCATTCCTGACTTGTAAGGCACTGGATTATCTTCAGGATACCAATGGCAAATACGGTCTTGTTACAATGTGTATCGGCGGCGGTATGGGCGCAGCAGGTATCTTTGAGTTAGTATAAAGAGGGCAGATAAAATGAGAGTAGAAGATATTAAAAATGTGGCATCGATCGGCGGCGGCGTTATTGGATCAAGCTGGACATTGCTTTTTGCAATGAAGGGCCTTCACGTATGCCAGTATGATATTAATGATGCGCAGATTGAAAATTGCGTAAAAAATATTGAGCGAAATATTGCATCTCTGATTGAGTTTGGCGCAATCAAAGAAGAAGATAAAGAAGAGATTAAAAGTCATATCTCTTATACGACAAGTATTGCCGAAGCTGTTAAAAATGCTCAGTTTATTCAGGAAAACGGACCGGAACGTCTGCCGATCAAGCAGAGCATTCTGGCTGAAATTGAGGAAGCAGCGCCGGCAGATGCAATCTATGCCAGCAGTTCATCAGGACTTTTGATTTCTGATGTGACAGCAAATGCAGTCCGTCCCAAGCGTTGTGTCGGCGGTCATCCGTACAATCCTCCGCACTTAATTCCGTTGGTCGAGATTACATACAGTGAAAAGACAGATAAAGCCAATGTACAGCTTGCAAAGGATTTCTATCAGTCCATCGGTAAAGAAGCAGTTGTATTAAATAAGGAATGTCCGGGATATATCGCAAACCGTCTTCAGCTGGCTGTTTACAGAGAGATGATTGAACTGGTGATGCGAGGCGTGTGTACAGCGGAAGATGCCGATAAATCTCTTGTATACGGACCGGGTATCCGCTGGGCAATCTTTGGCCATAACATGATCATGCAGCTTGGCAATCCAAACGGCTTAAAAGGCATGATGGAAATGCTTGGTGACGGCGGTGACGTATGGCTTGCGGATATGGCAGACTGGAAACATATTCCGAGAAAAGAATATGCGGATATCGCACAGGCATCTGTGGATGAGATGATCAAAAATTTCCCTGATGAAATTGGACATTCAAATCCAGAGATCGCAAAATATCGCGATAAGATGCTTATTGAGATATTAAAACTTCACAAGAAATTTTAATGATTAAATATTAGAACATCATAAGAAATTATTAATTAGTCGTAGAACTATAAATTGTTGTAACTATTCAGAGCCAACCTCCAAAATGCTTCGCATTTCGTCGGTGTGGCGTATCCGCCAAATAAAATTTCAAAAACGGTCTTAAAAATGCAAGCATTTTACGAATGTTTTATGAAATTTTGCTTGGCTCTGAACAGTTACAAATTGTTATATTAAAGCGGATAAGCCCGCTTTATTTCTCCAAATCCTTTTCTTAAGTAGAAGCGCTCTGTTTTGGGCATTAGGTACAGAAAGCTGTCAGCAGTTTGTACCTGACTGTGTGCGAAACGGAGCCTTCCTTTTATAGTATGTGAAGTGTAAAAATATAAAAACTGATAAATATTAGATATGATATATGGTAAGAGATATATGAGATGTGATAAGGAAGGAGCATGTGTGAAAATGATTAATAAAGAATGGCCGGTAAAGATGACTTCTTATGATTTTTCAGAAAAAACAGTCTTAATTACGGGGGGCACAAAAGGTATCGGATATGCAGTTGCTATGGCATTTGCGCGCTGTCACGCAAATGTCGTCATATCCGGACGAAATCAGGAGGATTGTGACAGGAAAGCTTCAGAAATCTGTGCTCCTGGCGGACGGGCCAAAGGAATTCGTGCCGATGTACGAAAAGTTGAGGATATTAAGCGGCTGGTAAGAGAGACAGTGGCATGCTTTGGCAGTGTTGATATTCTTGTTAACTGTGCAGGAATTGCTGCGACGAAAAAGATTGTGGATCTGGAAGAAGAAGATTATGACAACGTGATGGACACAAATCTAAAAAGTGTCCTGTTTGCTTCAAAAGAAGCAGCAAAGGAAATGATACAAAGCCAAAGAGGCGGGAAAATCATTCAAATGGCTTCCATCGGCGGGCTGAAAGGAAACAATGGGTTATCGGTTTATGGCGCTTCAAAAGCGGCAGACATGGGCAGTACCTGCGGGTGAACGGCAAGGTCATTTTTACACGACTTAATAATACCGCCAGTCATAAATGACCGGCGGTATTATTAAACATGGATTTTTATTCTATAGCATTTGCGATGATTTCTAACATTTCCCTTGGAGTAACAATAAAAGGAACAGATGGAAAATGTTTCATATTTCCTGTTATAAGATAGGCTTCTTCTGTTTTTCGTTTTTCCATAGTAACTTCATAAAAAACAGTGTCTTTAGGATCAGGCAGATCCATGTCTAATGGCTCTGAGTGGATTTGTACACCGACATTTCGAATTTCATTTAAAAAATCATTAATAACGTTAATGGGAAATTTGAATTTTGGTCGTGATAAAACATTTTGGTATTCGGCGAATATTTCCTCGTTGTATATCGGGATGATCACATGATCAAATGCAAGTTCCATGATATTCCCAGGAGCGGAATTCCATTTTAACATAGCAGAAACAAGCACATTTGTATCAATTACTGCGTAGTATTTCATTCAATCCCCCTGGCCGCATTGATTTCTTTATTAATTTCTTCAAGACTCATATTTGCGATGCCATTTTGCTCTGCAATCATACTTGCTGCTTTCATAGCGGCCAGACCTTTGTTTGGTGTTTTTTGTTCGATTTTCATAGAAAATGGTATACCACTGTCTTGAACGAGTCTCGTTGCACACATTCTGAAATATGTTGGAAGATCAATTCCAAGTTTTTCACATATCTCGGCAGCTTTTATTTTCACAGTTTCTTCTAAGCGAAATTGTACAAAAGTTGTAGCCATACTAATTCCTCCTAACCTTTTTCTTTATTATACACAATCATGTAATTAAATGCAATTATTTGATTGTATTTGATTTGTAAAAGATTATGAGAAATGTTACAGTGCACACCCTGTGTGTACTGTAACTGAGAAATTACATACTTTATGCTTCGGTAAGCGGAAATTTTTTCATTAAAAAATGATAAAATACGGCTGACCAGAAGCTGGTCCACAGTGAAAAAAGGATAATTGTTTTTTGGCTCATTTTTGATATTTTCTCCTCAATGTATTTAAAAATGATGCAGGTCTGTATAAAAAACAAGTAACAGTCCATACAAAAACCTGTATTAAAATCTATGCAAAAGTTTAGACAAAATCCTATGTATAAGTACAGGGCAATCAGCAAAAACGATTTGACATAAGGTTATTCGCAAACTGTATTTCAATTATGAGTAAAAATCAAGTATACTGTAAATGCTTAGTAATGATCATGCGTGAGGGAAAAAGATTATAAACGTTTTTAAGCCATATCAGGTTTTATAGCCATATCAGATTAAAAATACTTTGATATGGCTATTTTCATTTCTGATATGGCTTTTTGTCATTTAAGTACGGTTTAGAAGAACAATACCGGCAGTACACTTAAGAAGAACGGCACCGGCCGGCATTATCGCACTGTTTCTGGTCGTGTTCTGGGGCAAGTTTATCGAAAAATTCGGTCTTAAGCAGGTGACTGTAGTGACGATGTTCTTAGCAGCAGCGTCGACGATCGCATACGGCTATTCCGTAAATGTTGCGATGTATGCGGTGACACTGGTATTGATGGTTACATTTATTAATGCATTCGCACTGACATGCGGTTTTGCAATCTGTGCAAACTGGTTCCCGACACAAAAAGGTATTGTCATGGGTTTTACGACAATCGGTATGAATCTTGCCAGTGCAATAATCAGTATTATTTTAAATGGTTTAAGCCAGAGATTTAATATAGCGATTGCATTGACAATCATGGGCGGTGTCATTGCAGTTGTCGGAATTCTTGTTGCTGTTTGTGTTAAAGCAACGCCGGAAGAAGCCGGATGTCTGCCGGATAACGACCCTAAAGTGGCAGAGCTGATTCACAAAGAAGAAGAGGAATTAAAAAATGTTGCAAAGCTGTCATACAAAGATGCTCTTAAAAATCCAAAAGTATGGATCCTGGGCATTGGATACGGATGTTTCGATCTTGCAACCGTGGGTATTATGTCTCAGTTAGTAGGATTTTTCCAGGCAGTTAAAGGATTTGAACTTCAGACAGCGATATTTACAATTACAATAGCGGCAGTGATCGGTATGGTTGGTTCATGGCTCTGGGGTGTTGTGGATCAGAAAATCGGTACAAAGGTGACTTCCGTAATTTTTGGTATCTGGTATTTTATCGGTATTATGTTCCTTCTGATGCCAAATACGTTTTGTGTGTGCTTTTATAAATCTTCTGCCTTAAAGGTTGTATAACCTTCGTAATAGTAGCTGTGGTCGATGCCTTTCATATAGACATCACGGCTGTTGATCTCATCGGTCAAAGCTTCCTTCAAAAGATATTTAATCTCAATATCCTTAATAGGACTGCGTTCCATGGCAAGCAGATAGTCTTCTTTATATACTTTGCTCCAATCGATAACTTTTCCTATTTCATTTTTAAGAATATGGTCAAGCCAAATGCGGGTGCTGCGTCCGTTTCCTTCTCTGAACGGGTGTGCGATATTCATTTCAACATATTTTTCGATAATCTCATCAAAATTTGATTGGGGCATTTTATCAATGTTTACAAGTGCCGCATCAAGATACATAAGAGGAGCAAAACGAAAGCTTCCCTTTGCGATATTTACTGTTCTGATTTTACCGGCAAAGTCATAGATATTCTCAAACAGATATTTATGAATTGCCTGCAAGGTGGAAAATTTTCCGACGGGGAGGTTATCGAGAATATCCTTTTCGAAAAGTTCCACAGCCTTTTTTTTGCTGATGCGTTCTTCTTCACGAGCAAGATCGGAAGGGTTTGTAAGTCCTAATTTATTTTTCAGCATAATATTTCCTCACTTTGTTTTGTTCGAAATAAATTCCATAATATTTTCAATTATATCATCAAAATTGGAAAAAAACAATTTAAGGAGCAACTTGATCTGCTTTTATAGCTGTCTCGGATGACGCTTATGAAGTTCGGCTAAGACTGTGTTTATAAAGTTTCGGGCAAGGCTGTTCTGGTCCGATGTGAGTGCGCCTTCGCAAAATAGAAAACAGCAGCAGTCATACGGACATTCGCTGCTGAAACGTATCGTTATTCCGTTTTTGATGAATTGCCACCGCACACTCGTGACTTTAGTCGTGAGTTAGGTGGCTTTACTTGTACAATTAAGGTACGTATGGTATAATGTAAATATGAATAAAAAATCATATATAACAATGCCAAAAGATGTTACGCATGGTAGGGGATATGTGTATTCATTGCAGTATCATATTGTATGGGTTACAAAATATAGAAAACCCATATTCATAGGCGAAATAGAAGAAGATGTTAGAAGTTATCTTCTTGAA
>JALEHN010000153.1 GCA_022770525.1 Clostridiales bacterium | reverse complement strand
TTCAATGGCTTCTCTGACTGCCATCGCACATACAAGTGTCACCATGGAGGCCTTTTCCGGCTCAAAAGACGGCCGAAGCAAAAAACTCATGTAAATATTTTCACCTGAAACAGAAGTCCACTGACGGCCCCTGCGGCCTTTACCCGCAGTCTGCCGGTCGGCAATCACCACAGTGCCTTCCGGCGCCTGTTGCTCCGCCATCATTTTTATCTCATCGTTGGTGGAACCTACACTGTCATAATAGCAGATATTTGTAAACATCGTATCTTTCGGCAATATGCTTTGAATCTCTGTCTCATTCATCACATCAGGACACGCTTCCATACAATAGCCTTTATTATTGACCGCATGGATGGCATAGCCTTCTTCCTTTAGCTGATTAATTGCCTTCCACACAGCCGTCCTTGAAACATGGAGCTGCTCACAAAGGCTCTGCCCGGAAACATATTCTTTGGATGTCCTTAATATTTTCAAAATTTCTGATTTCGTATTCATCATATACAACCTCCGCTGCACAACTATCCCTATCTTAACATAGTGATTTTCCAATCTGACACTCCAACGGCTAAAGCACGTTTGGTTCTTATATACATTCACTTCCAGATATACTCGAAAGCATATAAGACTAATGAATTTCTATAAGACTTTCACTACCAAAGACACCTCTGTGTCCATTAACGATAGTATAAGGCTCATGTCAAAACCTTTTTATTTTTTTCTTTTTTTAAATTGCTATACTACATAAATTTTTCTTACCTGTTAATCTATCTACTTCCAAATTATGAAGTCGATAAAAGTTTTCAAATCGTTCATTGCACTTATCAATATCAAAATTCTTTAAATTATCACTTATGTTCATTATTAAGAAAGCGCTATATAAATCCCTTTGTATCTTAATCCCATTAAAATCATTCCATCTTTGTGATAATGTTTTCTTCGAATATGTTCCATCAAAATGATTAAATTGGCTTGCTTTTGCTTCAAATGTATTTATCTCAACTAATTTCTCACCATAATATCCCAATTTTCTATCTATTATAGTTAATAACATTGATGGTGCTTTATTTGCTAATGATTTACCAAATCGTTTCTTACGTTTAAATTTGCCTTTATCATTCTTTTCAGTATTTTTTATTCGTTTTTGAAGTCCTGAAAAATTCATCTTTTCAACATATACTTTATTACCAAGAGATATAATATAATTTGCTAAACATTCATGTTGATATTTTCTTGTATCTGCTTGCTTTCTGTATAATTCTTTTAATTTATTTTGGCATTTGATATAGTGATTTGATTTATTCCATACAACTTTTTTATTACCTTGCTTCTTAATAGTTCCATCTTCATTGTAATTATCTGGATTAGTTGCTCGTCTTGATCTGTCCATTTTTCTAAGAAGTTTCTGTTTCTGATTTTCAATATTTTGAACTTTATCAGCAAGTTCTAATATTTTTACATCAGACTGGCTTGAAATAGCAATAGTGCTTGTACCAATGTCAATTCCAACATCACCGTATCCAATATAATGTTTAATTTCGCCTGTTTCCGTATTTACTTTTGCAGGTGGATTGCCTTTGAAAACAATTTGTACATAGTATTTATACTTATTTCTTACATATTTCCTTACAATTCTGTTGTAGCAGATTTTAGATTGCATAGCTTGATATTCATAGTAATTGTCATAGTCTACAACAACAGGTATTTCTAAACCATTCCAAATAATAACATTGTCTTTGAAACGAATTCCAGTATGATTCGATTTTCCTTCCAGAGAATTCAATGTACCATACCTCTTATAATAAACTTTCTTTCCATTTCCGTAAAGCAATTTATCATAAGATTTCCATAACTGAGATGCAATCTTTTGTGCGGTAAAAGAATCGATATTATTTTTAAAATGCTTTTGCATTTGTTTTACATCTTCGTGAAATAAATATTCTGACATACCATATTGTTTACGAATATCATTTATTTTTTTCCAAATTTCTTTATCATATTTTTTATTTCCTGATAATGAAGATAAGAGAGAGCGATATTTCTTAGTCTTAATCATTTCTTTATAACGTTTCTGTGTTACATTAACCAAAGAATTATAAATTTGCCTTCCAATTTCAAAACGCTTATTTAAAATATCTTCTTGATATTTTTCTGTTTTTAATGGAAATTCAACAATAAAGTTTGCCATAATATTCACCTCACTTTCTAATATAATATTCTCTGTTTAATATCTTTTCTTCTGGCTTTCTACATACCTTTTAATTGTTTCACTACATACATTTCCTGCTGTTGAAACAAAATAACTTCTTGTCCATAAACTAGGCATTTTTGATAGTTCAGTGAATTCTTCTCTGAGAATTTTGCTCGTATAACATTTAATTTGTTGCATAATTCATAAGTGAACTATATCATAATATGTGTATGTTTACAATGTATACATACCTATTATTTAATATTGTGCTATCTATCCCACGCCTAAAGGAGTAGGCTTTTCGCACGAGCTATTGTAAACCGCGAAACATAATCAGAAACATGTTGCTGTACACAGACAGATAAATTCGGCAGTCCCCGGAAAAACATGTGTTTTTCCAATGGACTGCCGATATCTTCTGACTAATCGCAGTACTGTTTTTATGAACAATTGTATTTACTGCTTCTACTGAATGATTGCGGTTACTGCTTTTGCTGCCGTACTGCTTATTATGACAGTTACAGTGTTGCCGCCATCACCGCTTTGATTGTATGCATACGGTTTTCCGCTTCATCAAATACGATGGACTGTTCGCTTTCAAATACTTCATCCGTAACTTCCAAATCCTCAAATCCGTACTTCTCACCCATTTCCTTGCCGATGACTGTTTTGTGATCATGGAAAGCCGGAAGGCAATGCATAAATACTGCCTGAGGACCCGCATTTTCCATAATTTTCTTTGTCACTTTGTAAGGTGTCAGTTCGGCAATTCTTGATTTCCACACTTCATCCGGTTCACCCATCGATACCCATACATCTGTATAAATAACATCGGC
>JALEHN010000147.1 GCA_022770525.1 Clostridiales bacterium | reverse complement strand
ACAATCTGGCGCGCTAACCAACTGCGCTATATCCACCATAGGAATCTGTCGAAACAGATTCGACGAGCCTGAAGGGATTCGAACCCCCGACCCACGGCTTAGAAGGCCGTTGCTCTATCCAGCTGAGCTACAGACTCATATGTGACTTTCACGCTTTTGCGTGCTAAGCGGGTGATGGGAATCGAACCCACGTATCTAGCTTGGAAGGCTAGTGTTCTACCATTGAACTACACCCGCATACTCTATTAAATTTTGGGCAAATAGGCTTTGCCGTGTCGGGGTGACAGGATTCGAACCTGCGACCTCTTGATCCCAAATCAAGCGCTCTAGCCAAGCTGAGCCACACCCCGTGGTGTTTCGTCGAACTCTTAACCGCTCAACGCAAGATATATTATATTACAACGTTTTCCATATGTCAACACTTTTTTCAAATTTTTTTAAATTTTTTCAACTGTACGAATTTTATGTACAATACAACCTTTTTAAGTGTCTTCATCGCCGCTGCATATCTTCATCTGACGTTTTTAGATTCTACTATATCCTTGCGGCTTTGTCAATCCCGAATTTTAGAAAATTTCAATTTATCCATAGAAGGTAAGGGCTGCTCCATATGAAAATGGCAGCATAATTTTTATATGGAACAGCGGATACCTTCCTGATATAAAATCGTGGTTTTTGACAACCTGATCCTTATTGATTAATCAGCGACTAATCACAAAAAACATCCAACATATCCTGACAATCTGTAAATACCGGAATATCTGCCATCGGTGTAGGAACCGTGATCCACTGACCGCCCTCAAAGTTCATTTTTCTGTTCACATCAATCCATGTTTTTCCGGAAGGCAGATATACTTTACGTTCTGTCATTTTTTCATACAATACAGGTGCAATTAAGAGATGTCCGCCAAACATAAATTCATCTTCAATCTCCCAGACCGTTTTGTCTGACGGAAAGTCGTAAAACAGCGGACGCATCGGCGGTGTACCTTTTTCATGGGCAGCTGTCATTAATTTTGTAATGTACGGACGCAGCTTTTCACGAAGCTGTATATAACGAACTAAAATCGCATAAGCCTCATCACCAAAACTCCATACTTCATTGGCAGCACCGGAATCACACATACCGCCGCCAAGCTCTTTTGACATTGGTTCCTCATATGGCAGTCTGTAACCATGAAGACGCATGACCGGACAAAATGTTCCGTACTGGAACCATCGAATCAGCAGTTCCCGAAATGCCGGGTCTTCAATGGCACCGTCATTAAATCCGCCAATGTCTGTTGTCCACCATGGAATTCCGGCAACCGCCATATTAAGTCCTGCCGCCACCTGATTTCTCATCGACTGGAAGCTTGAATCAATATCGCCGGACCACACAAGAGTACCATATCTCTGGCTGCCGGCCCATGCACAGCGGATCAGATTCAGCGGTTTATCATCACCTTCTGCCGTCATGCCATCATAAAAACCTTTAGCATACATTGCCGGATAAATATTGCCGGTCTGCAGGTTACTGCCGATACTGTAGCGGTATAAATCAAAATCATAAACCGAATATTCCGGCTCAGCCACATCAAGCCAGAATGTATGTATGCCAAGATCATAATAATTCTTTTTAATCTTTCTCCATACGTAAGCTCTGGCTTCTGGATTTGTCGCATCATAAAAAGTCTCATTGCCAAATAGCTGCATCTGGGTTCGGACGCCTCTGTCCGTAGACACGAGATACCCTTTTTCCATCATTTCATCATAATTGTCACATCTTGAATCTACCGTCGGCCAAATAGAAACCATCAGTTCAATTCCCATGCTTTTTAATTCATCTACCATTGCCTTCGGATCCGGCCAGTATTTTTTATCAAATTCCCACGTTCCCTGATTCGGCCAGTGGAAATAATCAATGACAATCACGGACAGCGGAATATGCCGCCTGTAGTATTCTCTTGCAACCCCCAAAAGCTCCTCCTGCGTTTTGTAACGAAGTTTACACTGCCAAAAGCCCATGGCATAGTCCGGCATCATTGGCGGACGTCCTGTGACTGCTGAATAGTTTTCCATAATATCCGCCGGACAATCACCGGCACAGATCCAGTAATCCATCTGTTTTGACGATTTTGCATACCACTGAGTCTGATTTGTACCAAATACAACCTGACCGATCGCAGGATTATTCCATAGAAATCCATATCCTCTGTCAGATAAAACAAACGGTACACTGGCCTGAGAATTTCTCTGAGCAAGTTCAAGAACAGAACCTTTAAGATCAAGCATATCCTGCTGGTACTGACCCATACCAAACAGCTTCTCTCTTCTTTCGGCGTCAAACCGCATCGTAATTTCATAATCATCACCGCGACCAGGCTTAAATTCACGGGCATCTACCTTTAAAAGGCTTCGGCTTTCTTCCATGCCATGCTCCATCCTCAAATGTTCTCTGAGCAATAACTTTCCATCCTGGTTTTCAAAACTGATGCGTCCATCCTCACGGATGATCGCAGTGATTTTACCATTTCTTATCGCAGCTTTTTGACCTTCAATAACAATTTCCGGTTTATATTCCTCCGGCAAAAGGAGTGCCCACGATTCCTCTTCCATTGCCCTGTTTCTTGTCACTCTGACTCTTAAACTGTCTCTGCCCCATGGCTCAATCCATATCTTTTCAGAATCATACTTTCGGATCAGTCTGCCGTTTTCCTGCATTAATATTGCCATAACTTCTTCCTCCATTGATACGATTTTAGCTTAGTCGTATAGCTTTTCGGCTATATTTTTATAATCACTCGGTGTTACTCCAACATATTTTTTAAATATCTTAGCAAAATATCTTGTATCATTAAACCCAAGCATTTCCGATATTTCACTGATTTTTTTATCTTCCTTTAATAGTTCTTTTGCCTTTTTTATACGCAGTTCCGTTATATAGTTTATAAGACTGCTTCCTGTATACTTTTTGAAAAAGCTGCTGAAATAAGCCGGATTTAAATCAGCCTTTGCAGCCACTTCTTCCAATGTCAGATCATTACAGTAATTGTCCTGAATATATTCCAGCGCCTTGCGGATATGACGCTCCTCCCGAAGGCTCTGCATATCTTTTGTACTGTCCAACACTTTTTCAAGCACCTTTGCAATATCATCAAAAAGCCGCTTCAATGAACGGCAGGCACCTATATTTTCCGCGATTTCTTTAAGTCTCATACAATATTTCGACGATACTTTATGATCCTCAATCAGACTTACCAGACTGTCAAGCATTGTTTTTACATTTTTTTCAAACATCGGATAAACCGGACGTGCTGACCGGATTTCTTCTTCTATACTTTTTAGTTCTTCACTGAAACTGCCCTTTGATAAAATACAGTTCATTAAAAGCAGTGCCTTTTTCTCGCCGTCAAACTGCCAGACACCCGTTCCCTTAAATAACCATAAACCGACTGTCTCATCATATATTTCCTGCTTTAAAGCTGAAATTGCCTGCATATAAGCCAAATGCAGCATCGAAGCCCCATAACATCTGCCGCTGATTCCCGCTCTTAATGCATATCGCAGACAAATATCATGTACTAATATTTCTTTTTTTACTTTCTCAATTGCCTCGTCCCCTGTCAATAAATAAAACCTTTTCCGTCCTTCAAGCCGACCGCTCAAACCGGAGACTTTATCAACTGCCTGATGCAAATTTTCACTGTTCCCATACATAACAGAACTGTATATGTTTTCATCGTCCTCGCAAATTAAAAGAAAATACGGTTGTCTTAAATCAAGATACTTTGAAAGTCCGGAAATTGCCTGTTCATTCCCATAAAGCAGTGCAGAAATCAAAAGATTCCGGTCAACTTTTTCGTCAGATGATACAGTCACTTCTTTCATTGACTCAAACCTATGAATTTCAACCATTTTTACAAGCCGGTTTACACTATCGAAAAGTTTTTCAGGGTCAATTGGCTTCAACATATATTCGCATACCTGAAGGGTAATTGCCGCCTGTGCATATTCAAAATTACTGTATCCGCTGATTATAATAATTCTCAACTCCGGATAAAACATTTTTAAATAATTGCCCAGTTCCAATCCGTCCATATCAGGCATGCAAATATCAGTAATCAAAATGTCAATGCGGTACTGTCTTGCAAATTTTATCAGCTCAGTCACAGTCTTAAAACTGCTGACACTGGCCCTGCCTTCAAAGGATTTTTCAAGCATCCCGGTGATTCCCCGACATATCTTAGGTTCATCGTCAATGACTGCAATTTTAACCATTTTACTTTCACCCCATTTTTATTCAGGTCATTTCGGCATTATTCAATCTGTTCAAATTTTCATCCCCTTATCTACAGCATTTGGATATATGCACATGAACTTTCATTTTGGGATTCTCATCCGAACTTTTGTCCCCCGTCCCGGTGCGCTTTCGATTTCTATGTGATAATTTACACCAAATCTCAGCTGCAATGACTTATTGATATTACCTATGCCAATACCTTCTGTATTCATTTTCAGAACATGATTCAATGACATTTCGTCCATACCACATCCATTATCCTCAATCTCCGTTATAATATCCCCTTTTTCTTCATACAGCCGAATTAATATTTTACAGTCTCTGCTGCGATCCTTAAAACCATGAACAAGCGCATTTTCCACAAACGGCTGAAATGTAAATTTGATTGTTTTATATTGAAGCAAACTTTGATCAACTTCATAACTGATACTGAATTTATCTTCAAATCTGAAATGCTGAATATAAATATAGTTTTTCAGCATTTCAAGCTCAGTCCCAAAAGTAACCTGATTATCTGAGAACTTAATAGAGTATTTCAAAATTTCCGACAGACAATTCACAACCTTCGATACTTCTGGCACCTGATGCTCATACGCAACCCAGCTGATACATTCCAATGTATTATAAATAAAATGGGGATTCAGCTGGCTGTGAAGCAATTTGATTTCTTTTTCCTTATCCTGTGCCATCGCCTCCGTCAGCTGCGATACAAGCATATCAATACGCTCATTTAAACGATTATATGTTTTGTAAAGACAGCCGATTTCATCATTCTGGTTTACAGGAAGTGCTACTTTGATTTTATTTAAATCGTCAATTTCCTCCATCACCACAATCATCCGCCGTATCGGATAAACAACACTTCTTCTTACCAGCTGCATACATAAAACACAGCAAAAAACAATCATCCCTACAACAATCATGAAAAACCATATAAAACTGTCTGTCTGACGGTTAACCTCCGCTTTCGGAATCATATTGATAAAATGCCATCCGGAATAATCAGAGTCCTGACATATAAAATAATAATTTTTGTACTGACTGAATTTTGCCGGATTGTCAACAGATATTTCATTTTTCTTTTCTTCAAGAAGTTCAAATACCGGAGCTGCGTCTGTACTGGTCCATATCAAATGGTAATCTTTGTCCAGAATCGCCAGAATGCTGTGCTCATTATAATTTTCCAACGCCTTCACTTTATCAAAGCTAAGTGTTGAAAAATATACAACAATCATTCCGATCAATTCATTTTTATCATATATATTACGTATAGCTTTACGCCCCGAAAAAAACACCGCATTGCCGTCCTTTTCTATTCTTTCACCCATACTGATCCGCCATGAAGCCGGCTGTCTGGCACCATTCATTTCCTCCATAATTGCATCAAGATTCTGTCTTGTATCATTTACAATTTCTTCAAACTTACCATAGCCTGATGTATTGATCACATATGTTCCGTCTGTAAATATAAAAGAAACACCCGCAATATACTGTCGGCTTCCTCTGATATCAGAAAGCATCATATTAACACTGCTGTCAATATTCACCGTCTCCGCACTGATTTTTTCAGCGGCAGTCGCATTTTTCAAAAAATTCTCATAATCATAAACACCTTCAGCTGCATCTTCATAATCAGCCATCATGCTGTCCACGCTGCTGACCGCATTTCCCAGATTCACACGTCTTAACATATTCTGGCTTGCCATTGTATTTTCATAAATATTTCCAAAAACAATAATACTTATAATCAAAAATGGAATCAGAATACCTCCAATGACAATCAGTACGATTTTTCCGCTCAGCGGCATATTCTCAAATATTTTTTTCACACTGTGTTTATTTCGATGCAGTCCATTTCCCATTTTTACTTGTACCCCCTGTAATTCTATCTTACCATGATTCTACAGAGTTGTATATAAATCTCTTTCTCCCCTTTTTATAAGCCGACCGCATGGCCTTTCATTGTTTATCCCTTGACTGATCCCGCAGTAATTCCACCGACAATATGTCTCTGTGTCAGAATAAAAATAATAATAACCGGCAAAGATGACAGTGTTGCTGTCGCCATAAGTCCGCCCCAGTCTGTGCCATGCTGTCCTATAAAAGTTCTCATACCTACAGTCACCGGCCAATAAGATTTATCCGGCAGTAAAACAAGTGAAAATATAAATTCACCCCATGCAAATATAAAGCCGAACGCCGCACATGTAACAAGTGCAGGCCTTGTCAGCGGCATAATAATTTTCATAAATGTCCCCCATGCCGAACAACCGTCAATTCTCGCCGCATCTTCCATCACCTGCGAAATTCCCAGAAATGAAGTTCTAAGCACAAGTGCTATAAACGGCAGAGATGATGTAATATTTGCAATCACAACACCGATATAGCTGTTTGTTATGTGCCATTTTGAGAACATGGCATATAACGGCAACGCCATGGAGTTTCCCGGAACCATCTGTATGACAATAAGGATAAACAAAATGGCACCGAGTCCCCGCATCTTTTTTCTTGCCAGTGCATAAGACAGCGGTGCTGCCAGCAAAATGGCACCCACCATAGAAAATACGCTGATAATTGTACTGTTTTTTATGTAATTAAAGAAATCGGGATTTTTAAACAGTGATGTGTAATTATCCCAGTAAATATTCTCCGGTATAAAGCTTGGCGGCACTGCAAATATTTCGCCGCTGCTCTTCAATGAAGATATGACCATCCAGTAAATCGGAAACAAAAATACAAGAACAAGCAGCAGTCCCGCCGCACAAAGAACATATTTCCCGTACTTACGCTTAAATCTTACCATCACGCCGCCTCCTCTTTCTTTGAAAAATAAATATAGATTGCTGCCAGAACCGCTACGATGATAAATGATATACAGGACGCCGCCGCGCCTTCACCGAATTTAAACATTTTAAATGCTTTTTCATAAGCATAGTAAGGCAGAATTTGTGAAGAGTTCGCAGGTCCGCCTGATGTCATTGCGTATATAATATCAAATACTTTAAACGTGTAAATAAACCCAAGCAAAAGTAATACCATAATCGTCGGCATCAGCATTGGCACCGTTATATATTTAAATCGCGCAAATCCGCCTGCACCATCAATCACCGCCGATTCATACAAATCATCATCAATACTCTGAAGCCCCGAAAGCAGTATAATCATATTAAACGGAATACCGATCCATATATTTGCAAATATGACGCTGCCAAGTGATGTCGATGTACTGGCAAGGAAATTCACCGGCGCATCAATAATATGCAGCTTCATCAGCAAAAAATTAAAAATTCCCACATCGCCGGCCATCAGCCACTTAAAAACCGCACCGGTAATGATCGCCGGATTCATCCATGCAATCAAAAGAATAGCCCGCATCCATTTATTTCCCGGAAATTTTTTATTAAAAAATATTGCAAAAGCAAAGCCTATTGTAAATTGGAATATAAGACTGAAAAACACAAAAATCCATGTACGATTTAAAGACTCCCAGAAATATTTATCTTCAAAAATGCGGCGAAAATTTTCCAGTCCCACAAAGGTCTGCTGTGAACTGTCAAGGAAATTTTTAAGATCCACGTTTTTAAAGCTCATTTCTATATTATACCAAATCGGATACATCATAAAAATGACCAGAAATAAAACTGCCGGAAGCACGAATGAATAGTTCGTGCATACCTGTTTCCATTTGATTTTGGTTTTATTCATTTTACCACCCCTGTCTATAGCCGAAGTGGGTTATTATTCAATAACCCACTTAAGCATTATTCATATCACTTATTAAAATAACCATCATACAGCGGTGTTACTATTTCTTTTGCCTCATCCAAAGCCTCCTGCGCTGTCTGTGCACCACTCATTGCAGAACTTATCGCTGTCTGAATCGCTTTTGACATTTCATTATACTGCGGACCGTATGCTCTCGGCTTCGCACTCTTTAACTGTTCAATAAATACTGCGTTAATCGGATCATCTGTATAATACGGGTCTTCTGACAATACGCTGTCTGCCGGAAGCTGCCCAAGCCCCTTCAAAAACTCAGCGTAGCGTTCAGGCTCTGTCATGTATTCAACAAAATCCCATATTTCATCCACATTCACATTATTACCGATACCAAAGCTTTCACCGCCCAGAATTGAAGCATACTCGCCATTATCAGCTTTTGGAATCAATGTGACGCTCCACTCCAGATCCGGTGCATTTTCCTGAATTGGCGGTACATTCCATGGGCCGTTAATCATCATTGCCGCCCTGCCGGTTTCAAATAAAATCTCCGCATCTTCCTGACTGTGATTAACTGTGTCCTTGCTCATAATGCCTTCATTGATCATCCTTGTAAACATATCCAGAGGTTCCACTGCCCCCGGTGCTGAAAGATCATTGATGTCTGCTCCTGCCGACCAGATAAACGGAAGATACTGAAATACGGCATCCTCGCCTGCTCCGCCGGCCATGGCAAATCCGTACATTTCCGGCGTTGCCACCGCTTTAGCTGTATCATACAGCTCTGACCATGTTGTCGGCGGTGTTTCTACAATATCTGTCCTGTAAAACAATGCCAGACAGTTGGCATATACAGGAAAACCATACAATCTTCCCTCCACTTCATGTTCTTCCACAACACCTGGCAGCGTATCTTTCATAACACCGCTTTCATTAATTTTATCTGTAATGTCTGCCAGTACTCCGGCTTCCGCCAGTGTCGCCGTCGAATTACCGTCGTAAATAAACAATTCCGGTAAATCACCGCCTGCCGCACTGACAAGCAGCTTTTGAATATATTCACTGTACGGAATATAAGATACTTCAATTTTAGGTCCGCCTGTATCCTTTTGATAATTATCCACCATCTCCTGAAGAAGTCCCTGCTGCAGCTCACTGTCCCAGTAATGCCACAGATGCAGAACCTCCTGGCTCTGATTATCATTTGTGCTCTGAGCTTCCTGAGAACTGCCTGCGCTTTGTGTGCTCTGTGCACCCTTGTTTTCGCTTCCATCAGATGTTTCACCTGCCGGTTTTCCTGCACAGGCCGTAATCCCCATAACCAAACCCGCCGCAAGCACTATTGATACAAATCTCTTAAACATAATTACACCCTCCTTATATCATCTTTGCTTTTTGTTACAATTTAATTATAGGAATTTATCTATTTATTTTAAACGACAAATTTTTAAATTAATGTGGAGTTTTTTTAGAAAAAATAGAAATTTATCAAATTTTCTGTAATAACAGGTATATATATTTTAATTTTCAAAAAAATTCACAGGGATTTCTTTTAGAACAAAATGGGAAACCTCCAGACTTTCCTATGATAGAAAAACAAAAGTCCCTGATATTTCAGAGACTTTTCCAGATTTTTGACTTTATAAATAGCAAAGCTCAAACATATCCTCGCCCCATTTTGACGTATCCATCATAATATAGGACGGTTTTCTGTTTTCCTGCCGCGGAAAGGAAATGCTTCCGGGATTGATAGCCCAGACACTTCCTTTGGTTTCAATCAGCGGTCTGTGGGTATGCCCAAACATCACAATATCGCATGCTCTTTGTGCCGCCAGTTCTTTGATTTTTGACGTATTAAATCCGACATAATAATAATGGCCATGGGTCATCCAGATTTTATATCCGCCGATTTCAATAATTTTGTCCCTTTCAAGGTTTGAGAAAAAATCATTGTTTCCGCTGACCATCTCCACCGGACACGGCGCCAGCGCCCGTATGCGTGCTTCGTCCCCTTCCAGATCTCCCAGATGGAGCAGCAAATCTATATTTTCTATCTGATTCATAACCTTTTCAAGATTGTTTATCCGCCCATGAGTATCGCTCACGATCAATGCTTTCATCCGCTCACCCTCTAACTTCTTCAAACCGCCGAAGCCTGTAAATATTCCCTGATGACTTCACCGATTGCCCTCAGAGCTTTTCCTCTGTGACTGACTGCATTTTTTTGTTCAGGATCAAGCTGCGCTGTCGTACAGTTAAACTCAGGAACATAGAAAATCGGGTCATAGCCAAAGCCATTGCTTCCCGCCGTCTGGTGACCGATGATTCCCTCTATTGTCCCTCTCCGTGTCACCGTTTTCCCATCCGGAAATACTGCCGCCACCGCGCACACAAAACGCGCTGTGCGAAGCTCATCAGGCACACCCTTAAGCCTGTCAAGAATGTAATTATTTTTTACATCATACGATGTATCTTCACCAAGAAATCTGGCTGAATAAATCCCCGGTGCCTTATCCATATAATCCACTTCAAGCCCGGAATCATCTGCCAGTACAAGACAGCCTGTCTTTTCCATAATGGCTTTCGCCTTGATGACCGCATTTTCCTCAAAAGTACTTCCGTTTTCATCAATATTTATGTCAATGCCCGCTTCTTTCATGGAAACAATCTCCACAGGAAGGTCTTTTAAAATCATCCTTATTTCTTTAAGTTTCCCCTGATTTCCGGTCGCAAAAATTATCTTTTCCACGATTTATTCCTCATTTCTTCTTCAAATCATTTGTAAATGCCTTCAGACAAATATTACAGCTGTAATTTTCTTCTGAACGCTGCCACTGTGACCTGTCGTGACTGATATAACCATAACCGTCCGACAAATCCACATCTGCCGAAATCTGGCCGCCTTCATACTCTATGGCTATCGGATGTACCGCATTCTTTGTATCAATATAAACCATCACCGCAAACCGGCCTGATACGGGTATTTCCTCATCAAACTTTACCGTATAATAACCGGCATCTTCAAGATAACCGCTTTGCATAAAAACAGCATCATTCAGACTGTCCTGCGTTGTATATTCCGGTACGGCATACACTTCGTAATAAGTGTCCTGATCTGTCGCATAAAATGATACCGCAGAGAGATTCTGCCTGCCCAAAGCCGTATAAACATTGGCAAACCAGGCAGATGGCTCATTGTATCCGATATTTCCAAGCCATCCAAGTCCGTCGCTCTGATAGATATAGTCATAATTATCTGCCGGCTCCACCGATGTATAGACCATATTATAAACACCGATGTTTGTATCCTCATAAGATATATAAAAATAGCCGTCTCTGCCAAAATCACTGCCCCAGCTGTTCTGGCACAAAAAAGCACCGTCATTTTCAGGCATTTTATTAAAATTTTCCCTCGGATAATCGTCATCCCAGCCAACGATGACAATATCATGATTCGCCGCTGCATCACCGTCATAAAAATAGGCGGAAGTCTGCATATTATAATAATCCGAGCTTACATTGCTCACTTCAATATCCGAATAAAAAGAACTCTGCACAGCGCCTTTTGTATAAACCATACGCTTAATCATATCATAATCTTTTGATGCAACCTTTACAGCTTCCTGCAGATGCTTTACTGCCAAAAGCGACGTATCTGTCCGGCCGTCACCGTAGGGATCATCCGCTTCATACACAGGCCCTTTCCATGATGTCAGATAAGACAGCGCCATAAAATAATCACCACCATCATTTTGCCCAACATTAAAGCCACTATTCATAGACAGATGATCCACCGAAAATCTTAAATTTTCCTCCGGCATCAGTGATGACTCCAGTGCTGCGATTGACGCAAAAGCCCAGCATGTCCCAAGATTTCCCTGACTGCCGACCGCCGGTACTTTTGACTCCGTTCTCATATCATAAAATTTTGGAAGAGCCGGACTTACTGTGTCTGTCCGTACAATCCTGGCACATCGGTTTTCCATGTCAAAACTGTACCCATGCTCAAAAGCAAGACATACAGCCTGAAGAGCAATAAAAACATGATCATTTTTCTTTTCTGCACTGCCCGGAAACAAAAATGTATCCCCGGCTTCTGTCACATAATCATTGCCCGGCTCAAAAGCATATGTCCGTTTGCCATCACTCACAAGATATTGATCTCCACCGGAAAATGAAACCGTGACATTCAAAAGTCTGGCCAGCGCTTCCGGCGAAGCCATCAATTCAAGCCGATCCGACATATACAAAAGTTTACGGCTTTGATCCGACAAAACTTCCGTTTCGTCCATATATACGCTGATTTTAGCACTGTTCAATGCTTCAGCCTGCTTTACATTGCAAAACTGCCTTAATGCTTCAGATGTCTCACCCTGCCAGTCTGCCGGTGGCTTTGTGTTCACTATCAAAAAGCCCAGGCATGCCGCCATACAAATCCCAAGAAAAATTCTAAAATATTTCACATAACGCTCCTATCGTTTCATTTTGGGCGGCTTTGGACCTAAAAACTGATAAATATATGCCTTGATCATACCATTATAAATCTTTCTGTTTTTATCCGCCTTTCTGCCGATATAACGCTCAGCATCTTCATAGGACGTAAGAATATAACAGGACCATGCATCAAGCTTTCCAAAAGCGGCACCAATCTCTTTATATAACTGCGGCAGTGCCGCCTTCTCTTCCAGACGTTCACCATAAGGCGGATTTGTTATAATAAATCCGTACTTTTTAGGATGGCTTAATGCTGAGACCGGACGCTGCTGAAAGTGAATCATCTTGTCAACACCGGCCAGTCTGGCATTTTCTCTCGCGTATTTTACAACTTCACCGTCAATATCATAGCCCTGGATATCCATGTTTAGATCCAAACGAATCAGATCCTGCGCTTCCGTCACCGCATCATACCAGTTCTTCGGCGCCACAATATGCTTCCACTTTTCAGCCGTAAACTCTCTGTCCATTCCCGGTGCGATATTTGCTCCGATCATGGCCGCTTCAATCGGAATCGTACCGCTGCCGCAGAAGGGATCCACAAGAATTCTGTCTTTATTCCATGGCGTCAGCATAATCATAGCCGCTGCCAGCGTCTCCGATACCGGTGCTTTCGGTGTCATTTTTCTGTAGCCCCGTTTGTGCAAAGAATCACCGGTCGTATCCAGAGCCACTGTCACTTCGTCTTTATAAATAAATACACGCAGCGGAAATTCATCGCCGTCTTCCTTAAACCATTCCGTGCGATAATGGTTTTTCATACGTTCTACCATTGCTTTTTTAACAATTGACTGAATATCCGAACTGCTGAACAGTTTGCTTTTTGCTGTCGATGCTTTTTTCACCCAGAAACGTCCGTTTTCAGGGATATAATCTTCCCATGGTACTGCCTTTACGCCCTGAAACAACTCTTCAAAGGTTGTCGCCTTAAATCTGGCCAGGCAAAGTAAAATACGCTCAGCACTGCGCAAAAATATATTTGCCCTTGCAATAGCTTCAGCATCACCGGCAAAAGACACCCTGCCATCCTCTACTAAAGTCACATCATAACCCAGGTCAAATATTTCCTTTTTCAATACGGCTTCCATTCCGAAATGGCATGGCGCGATCAACTCAAATACTTTCATTTATCACTATACGGCCCTTTCATACGGGCCGCAGACTCCTTCCTTTGTTCTTTGTTCCAGTATATACTGTTTTTATAAGTCCCGCAATAAAGATTTTTTCCAACTTATACATACTATACATACAGCCGCCCCTGATAGCTGTGAATACCGCCGTTTAAACTCAGCGCATGAAATCCCTGACGGTCAAGCCAGCGTGCCGCCATCAGGCTGGACCCGCCTCTCTCGCAATAGAGAATGTAAGTCACATTTTTAGGCAGCATCAGAAATTTTTCTCTATATTGATCAAAGGGGATATGCACAGCGCCTTTGATATGCCCCTTTTCAAAAGCATAAAAATCTCTCAGGTCAACAATTCTGTACTCGGGGTGATTCAGATAGTTCTCAAGCTGTGATGCCGAAATTGTTCCAAAGCTCATAAAAATCACCTTTACTTTATATATACTATACTATTCATAAAATATGTAAAGGCCGCAGAAAAATGCGGCCTTATCGTTTTTAAGAACATAAATTTCAGGGATTATTCGTTCATATAATCCGCTGCATCATTTCTTGAAGAAGCACTGCCGCAGTTATCAGCTTTATTTGATGCTTTACCTGAAGCTTTGTTTGATGCTTTATTTGACGCTCTGTTTGAAGTTCTGTCTGATGTTGAATTTGATGCATCACTTGATGCTCTGTTTGATGCTCTGTTTGATGCCTTGCCTGTTGAATAATCTGAAGTACTGTTTGAATAATTCTGTGCATTATTTTTTGCCATAATGACAACCTCCTTCATCTGATATAATGCC
>JALEHN010000113.1 GCA_022770525.1 Clostridiales bacterium | reverse complement strand
TCTGTCGTTGCGGTCCAGATGCCGGTCTTTAAATAAAAGCAGCGGCGTTTCCATAGAAATATGGAGTATTCTGGCTTCTTCTTCAGTAGGCATACATGCTTCCAGTGTGCGGATACTGCGGCTGACAGTAATATCGTATTTCTCACCGAGAAGATCAAAAAGGGATGAATCCAGATTTTCATTGAGTAAAAAACTGAAGGACATCGGGTAATGATTGGTTTCGATCAGGATTTCGTTGCCATCCACATAACGCAGTCTCTGAATCATGATAATTTTTTCGGTTGTCGGAATATTTAAAAAGCCTGCAACACTGGCAGGAGGGTAAACAAGGTCTTTGTTGATCACTCGGGTGGCTGCCTTCTTTCCGGCGATCTGGCATGAACGTGTAAAACCGTAATGATCATCGGCGGTGTAAAGTGACTTTGGTGTTGCAACAAAAGTACCTTTGCCTTTGATACTGTTGAGTACACCGTCTTCGGTCAGCTCGGCAATCGCTGAACGAATGGTGATTCTGCTGACACCATAAGTTTTTATCATTTCTGATTCGCTTGGGAGTTTGCTGCCCGGTTTGAAAATACCATTATTGATTTTATTCAGCAAAATTTCACTCAGCTGTTTATACATGGGAATATCCGTATTGGGATTCAATATGCGCTCTGCCAAAATATGAGGCCTCCTTTACAACCATAATTGCAATATTTCGGAAATATAGGACATGATAGTGCGTAATATGATGTCATAACCTATTATAATAGGATTCAGACAAATTGTCCAGATAAAAGCCGAAAAATATCGTAAAATAAAAAAAATAACAATACTGTTCAGGGCCAGCCCCCAAAATGCTTCGCATTTCGTCGGTGTGGCGTATCCGCTAAATAAAATTTAAAAAAACTCTTTACAAATGCACATGAATGATGTATTATAATGTCATAAGACATGTGTATGACATCTAAATACGAGACGGAGTCATCTATCATCTTATTTATGACCGGAAATTAATTAATTTATTTATATTCAAGGAGGAAACGATATGTTTAATTTTGATGTTCCACGTTATGAGAAAGTTGTCAGTGATGCAATTGCTTTAAGACCACAGATTGAAGCGGCTGTTGATGAAGTTTGCAAAGAAGGTTATTCTAATATATTTTTTATCGGCTGCGGCGGCACATATGCACATTCACTGCCGATGAAATACTGGCTGGATACAACATCCGAGATTGAAACACACTCCGTGATCGCTGCTGAATTTATGGCTGCTCCGCCAAAGAAATTCACAAAAGATTCCGTATGTGTTTTCTCAACAAGAAGCGGTAATACAAAAGAAATCGTTGCAGCCGCAAAATTCTGTAAAGAAGCCGGTGCCAGAACAATGGTTTATGTGTCAAATGATAACACACCGGTTTGTGAATATGCAGATTATAAGTTCTTCAGTTTTGCGGAAGATGACTGCCTTTGCGAAGCCATTTATACCTATATGATTACATTACTGTCAAGATTTTTGAAAAACAGAGGTGAATTTGAAGATTACGATCTGTTCATGGACGAATATTCAAAGATTGTTCCATATCTGTTAAAGGCTAAAGAACAGTATGAAGACAGATGCGCAAAAATGGCTGCAGAACATAAAGATACACCATATCATATGGTGATTGGTTCAGGTATGCTCTGGGGCGAAGCTTATGACTATGCAATGTGTATTCTTGAGGAAATGCAGTGGATCAAGACAAAATCTATTCATGCCGCAGAATACTTCCACGGTACACTGGAACTGGTTGAAGAAGACACAAGCCTTATCCTGTTCTACGGTGAAGATGAGACAAGACCACTGATGGATCGTGTCATGAACTTCTCAAAGAAAGTCACAAAAGTTATCAATGTATTTGATACAAAAGAAGTTGAACTGCCATTCAGCAAAGCTGAATTCAGAAAGATCGTTTCTCCGATGATCATGTATGCAATTACAGAAAGATTAAGCTGCCATCTTGAAAAAGAAAGAAATCACCCACTGACAACAAGAAGATACTATCGTCAGATGGAATATTAATTATCGGTAATTTCGTTATATTTATTCCTCATATGTGCCCTGAGACTGCCATGTTTAATCCCCGGCAGTTTCGGGGTACTTTTTTGACAGCACAAAGCGTAACCGGACGATGCTTTGTCTGATACAGGGAGTCTTCCTATTTTGTCCTTTTATGCCATTTTGTTTTGTGTTATAATGCTTATGTTGCAAGATTCACATGAGCATTTTAATGATGTGCTGCTGTGAATAGTTTAATATTACACAAAGAAGGGACAGGCTATGAATTTTTCGGTATATCAACTGTTGTGGCTGGCATTTTGCTATTCGTTTTTCGGCTGGATTGCGGAGACAGTTGCGGCAACGGTAAAAAAGAAAAAGTTTGTGAACCGTGGATTTTTTTCGGGGCCGTTTTGCTTTGTCTATGGTATTGCGGCTGTACTCATGACAGAAACTTTATGGGAGCTTAAGGATCGGTGGTTTTTTCTTTTCCTCGGCTGTATGATTCAGGCGACACTGATTGAATGGCTGACGGGCAAGATTCTTGAGCGGATCAACAGTAAAAAATGGTGGGACTATTCCGATAAACGGTGGAATTTTGACGGTTATATATGTGCACAGTACTCTGTGCTCTGGGGAATTCTCGGTTTTGTAGTCGTAAAGTTCGGCAATCAGCTGCTTGCGGCAGTATATGACTTTATTCCATCGCTTATTGGGCATATTTTTATATGGTGTCTTTTGGCTGCGGCTGTTTTGGATATGGGGGCTTCTCTTTTGGCGGCCTTTCATATTGAAAATGATGCAGCATTTGTCAGGGAGTGGAATCATAAAGTCACACAGCTGACAGCAAGGTTTGGAAACTGGATTGTCAGTCATGTCGGAAAACGTATGGTCAAGGCATACCCGGCCCTTGATGCCAAAATAAAAAAGGAAAGAGCTGTCAATGAAAGGTTTGCCGAAGGCTGCTGCTTTTACAAGCTTTTCCTGTTGTTTTTTATAGGTTGTGTGCTTGGAGATTTTACGGAAACGATTTTTTGCAGAATTACAGCCGGTGTCTGGATGAGCAGAAGCAGCCTTGTTTGGGGACCGTTCAGCATCGTCTGGGGTATTGCCATGGCGATGGCAACGGCACTGCTTTATAAAGACAGGGATAAGCCGGACCGCCATCTGTTTATGATCGGTGCATTTTTAGGCGGTGCTTATGAATACATATGCAGTGTTTTTACGGAAATTGTATTTGGCAAAGTATTTTGGGATTACAGCCACATACCGTTTAATCTCGGCGGCAGAATTAACCTTTTATACTGCTTTTTCTGGGGAATCGCGGCAGTGGTATGGATTAAAGGCGTTTACCCTGTGATGTCAAAATGGATTGAAAAAATACCGGTAAGAACAGGTACAGTGGTTACATGGATGCTTGTTGTGTTTATGATTGTAAATATTGTTGTTTCAATGGCGGCACTGATCAGGTATGATTCAAGATCCAAAGGCCAGGCTGCTCAGTATGGCTGGGAGCAGACGATCGATGAACATTTTAATGATCAGCGTATGGAAAAAATATATCCCAATGCCATATCAAGGTAGTTTTTTCAAAGTGTTATATGGTGTGCCCGTGGATCGGGCTTTACAAGTCCTTTAAAAAGTGAGGGATTTATTGATGAAGAAATGGGGAAAACTTGCCGTAAGGGCAAATCTTATTCTGTTTTTGGCGGTGATTGCGGGGGTTATCGTATTCTGGAATAAAATACCGGAGCAGATTCCGTCCCATTACGGATTAACCGGAAAAATTGACGCATGGTCGGATAAAGGGATTCTTATCATGCTTGTATTTATGCTGGCTATCATGGAAGGTATCGGGTATATCGTTCTTTATTATATTAAGAGTTCGATGCGTTCGAAATTTGCTACGGACAGCGAGAAAGAAACATACCCCGGTATTTATGTCATGCTTGGGCTTCTGCAGTTTGCGCTGACTGCATGTTTTGCATATGTGATTTTGTGCGGTGCCCTGTGCCAAAATACCGGTGTGCTGTTTCTGCCGGTGATGGTTGTTGTGTGCGCTGCACCGATTGCCGGCATGATTGTGATACAGAGAAAAAGTTATTCGCCGGACAGGATACAGAGAAAAGAATACAGACGCAGAGAAAAGACAGAAAAAGGACACGTATACCGTTCGAAGGTAGATTGGTGGATCGGGCTGATTTGTGTGGGAAGCCTTTTGATGCCGTTTATGTTTATTCCGGATATTCTTAAAGGCAATGATGACTGGGGAAGTTTTCTATTCACTTTTGTACTTATATGGGGGCTTATTTTTCCGCTTTTTGTGGATTTAAAGTATACCTGTTACAGTGATTATTTAAAAGTCAGGTGTACTTACTGGGGAACGATCCGGATACCGTATGCGTGCATCAGCGGCATGAAGGAGACAAAATCAGCGCTTTCTTCAGCGGCGATGTCTCTTGACCGGCTTCAGATCGATTATCGCATGGGCGGAAAAAACGGTCTTGTGTATATATCTCCGGTCAGAAAAAAACAATTTATGGATGAAATTAATGAACATATCAATAAAAAATCAGGAGGAATTTAAAATGCAGACAAATATTACAAGAGAAACGGCACTTGCCCATTTGAGAAAATACAATCAGGAGGAGTTTCACATTCTTCATGCGCTGACTGTGGAAGGTGTGATGCGCTGGTATGCAAATAGTCTCGGTTTTGGTGATGAAGAGGAATATTGGGGACTTGTAGGTCTCCTTCATGATATTGATTTTGAAAAATATCCGGAAGAGCATTGTCAAAAAGCGCCGGAGCTTTTGGAAGAAATCAATGCAGGTAATGATCTGATCTACAGTGTATGCAGTCATGGCTATGGTATTTGCAGCAATGTCGAGCCAAAGCATCAGATGGAAAAAATATTATTTGCGGCTGATGAACTGACAGGACTGATTGGTGCAGCGGCAAAAATGCGTCCGTCAAAAAGTGTGATGGATATGGAAGTATCAAGTCTTAAAAAGAAATTTAAAGATAAAAGATTTGCTGCAGGATGTTCGAGAGATGTTATCCGTACCGGCGCCGAGAATCTCGGGTGGACGCTGGAACAGCTGTTTGAGCAGACCATTCTTGCAATGAGAAGCTGTGAAGAAAAAATTGCCGGAGAAATGAAAGAACTGGGGTACTAAATAAGCCTGAAAAATGTTGTGCATTTTCTTTGAAGGTATATTAAAGAATCTGATATTTTAGGTCAAACTGTGGATGAATTGAAAATCCATTGTAAGAGTTCACCAATCATCAAATAAGAAATCGATTCCGAATTAGTCAAAATAACACTTTTCATTTTAGAAAAAAGTGCTATGATATGTTAAGGTTTAAGGAAAGAAATAATATCAGGCAGATGCAGTGCGGATACATAAGTGTGTGACGGGCAGCATATGATAGATATTATGAGAAAAGCTTAAAAAAAACTTTAGGATTTATTCTGCATTTTTTAATTTCTACTATATATAATGACTAATGATTAGAAAGGACTAGGAGGTAAGATTTCTTATGATGAGTGTTATTAAGTATGTATCACTGATTGTTGGTCTGATTTTTACAGTTGGATATTTTTATCAGATTGTTTATGCCGTTATCGGATTGCTTAAAACACCAAAGGTTTACGAAGAAACAAAGAAAAATAAGTTTGGGGTACTTATTTCAGCGCGAAATGAAAGTGCGGTGATCGCACAGTTGATTGAAAGTATTAAGAAGCAAAATTATCCGAAGGAACTGATCGAGGTTTTTGTTGTGGCAGATAACTGTACAGATCAGACAGCAAAAATCGCGCGAAACGCCGGTGCGGTTGTTTATGAACGTTTTAATAAAGATTATGTCGGTAAGGGGTATGCCCTTGATTACCTGCTGAAAAAAATAGCTGTTGATTACGGCGATGATGCATTTGACGGATATTTTGTTTTTGATGCGGACAATATTCTTGATGAGAATTATGTTCGTGAGATGAATAAAGTTTTCTGCAGCGGCTACAGAGTCATTACAAGCTACAGAAATTCAAAAAATTATGGTGATAACTGGATTTCAGCCGGATATGCGCTCTGGTTTTTAAGAGAAGCCAAATACATTAACAATCCGCGCATGATGCTCGGTACAAGCTGCGCTGTTTCAGGTACCGGATTTCTTGTTTCAAAAGATGTATTTCTTGAGAATGACGGATGGAAGCACCATCTCTTAACCGAGGATATCGAGTTTTCAATTGACAGTGTGATTCATGGTGAGACCATCGGATACTGTAATTCGGCAATTATTTATGATGAACAGCCGACGAAGTTTAAAACGTCATGGAACCAGAGACTGCGCTGGTCCAAAGGGTTCTATCAGGTATTTTTCCACTACGGAAAGCAGCTTGTCAGCAATATTGTTAAGAAAAGAGATTTTGCCTCTTACGATATGTTTATGACGATTGCGCCGGGAATTATTCTGACACTGATGACATTTGCCATAGGGCTGGTCGGTGTTATTGCGGGTATATTTATGCCGTCGTACAGAGATGTCTTTGTTCAGTCATTTGTCGGCACGGTCTGCTACAGCCTCGGGGCAACCTACGTATCTATGTTTACGTTTGGACTGATTACGACCATTTCCGAATGGCATCAGATTCACACCACAACGGCGAAAAAAATCATATACTTATTTACATTCCCGATTTATATCTTTACTTATATTCCAATCGGTGTTGTGGCGATGTTTAAGAAAATTCAGTGGGTACCGATTCAGCACAATGTTGTGAAAACCGCAGAACAGATTAAATCTGTTTCATAAACAGAAAAAATTAAGCAGTTTACAAAATAAAAAATGCACCGGTCAATCGGTGCGCAAAGCGGGCAAGCCTTTCACAGTGAGAGGCTTGCCCGCTTTAAGTTCGTCCGCCGGGCGCGTATTTTAATGTTCTTATGAAGCCGTCATAGCATTTTACGGATAATTACGGTTTCAATGAACGTCAGGATGCCTTGTCATTAAACCAATCGCGGTCAGAAGTGTGCCGATAAAGATGAAGAAATCACCGATGTTAAAGACAATTTTTCTAAACTTTTCACAACCGATATTCAATTTGAAATAGTCAGTCACGCCATCTCCGGTGACTCGTTCATATACGTTGCTTCCTGAGCCGCCAAGGAGCAGTGTCAGGCCGGTCTTAATAAGAATATTTCCCTTCTGTCCGCTAAATGCAAGGAGCATGCCAAAAATGGCACCGAAACATATGAGAGAAATACCGGTCAGCATTTTTACATTGTTTTTCATAAAACCAAGCATTGCGCCTTTGTTGCAGAATCGGGTGATAATGACTTTGTTTTTAAGAATCGGTGTATGGTCGGATTCCGTTTTATTCTTTCTGATGTAGTATTTGATGCCAAGATCAATGCCGGCCAGTGCGCCTGCAAACAATAACCAAATCATATTGATGCCTCCTGTCTGAACTATAGTATACTTATTATAATGCCAAAGTATGTATTGTTTCAAGGGTATTGTCAATAAAAGCCTCTTGATATTTAAAATTTGATTTGCTATACTATTAATACTTTGTGTCTTATATCTTATATTTTATAGGATTTGGCGGATGCGTCACACCGACGAAATGCCGGGTATTTTGGAGGTTGGCTCTGAATAACCGCTGTATGATTTCTATTAAAATAACATACGATCAATCAACAATGAGAGAAAGGGGATATATATGGAACCAAGACAGGAAAACAAAATGGGTATTGCACCGGTCCTTCCGCTTGTGGTGACGATGTCTTTGCCGGCGATGCTTTCGATGTCAATTCAGGCGCTTTATAATGTGGTAGACAGTATCTTCGTTTCCAGAATCAGTAAAGCAGCGCTCTCGGCAACATCAATCGCATATCCGCTGCAGATGCTGATGATTGCCATGAATGTGGGTACAGCGATCGGTGTGAACTCCCTTGTGGCAAGAAAACTCGGGGAAGGGCGGCGTGATGAGGCAAATCGTGCGGCAACAAGCGGTCTTGTACTGAGTTTTATCAGTTATCTGGTGATGATGCTTATCGGTGTATTTGGCGTTCGTCCGTTTTTTGAAATGACAACATCAAATCCTGAAATTGTGGAAGCCGGGGTGATTTATGCCAAAATCGTATTGATTATTTCACTGCCTTCATTTATTCAGGTATGTATTGAGAAAACACTGCAGGCCACAGGAAATATGATTATGCCGATGTTTTCACAGCTGATCGGCTGTGTCATCAATATCATATTTGACCCGATTTTGATTTTTGGTATTGATGCTATAGGGCTTCGTCCTATGGGCATCACAGGTGCTGCCGTAGCGACAGTATTCGGGCAGTTTTGCGGTATGGTATTTTGCATGATCATCATGATTGTTAAAAATCATGAAGTATCCATATCCTTCAAAAAATATAAACTGAACCGGGATATCGTAAAATCGATTTATGCGGTCAGCATACCATCCATTGTCATGCAGGCCATCGGTTCTGTGCTGATTACATTCCTTAACATGATACTTATTGTGTTTTCGGAATCCGCAGTCAATGTCATGGGTATTTATTTTAAACTGCAGTCTTTTGTTTATATGCCGGTGTTCGGGCTGAATCAGGGCGTGATGCCTGTGATGGGTTACAATTTTGGCGCCGGAAAAAAGAAACGTGTGATGGATGCACTGAAATCCGGCATTTTCCTTGCAGCGTGCATTAT
>JALEHN010000089.1 GCA_022770525.1 Clostridiales bacterium | reverse complement strand
TTTTCTCTGACACATTCTGCAGTTTTTTTCAGCATTGGATGCAAAATATTTTCTATTTTTGATATCGCGGCATCTCCAATATCTTCATTTGAAAGACTGTTTTCATAATCCCCCGGTGTCATTCTCCATATATGAATGCCGTCTCCGAATTTCTGCCAGAGTCTGTCCGCAATCCCAATGCCATCGGGGTCAATATCTCCGCTGTAATAAATTTCCGCACCTGTTTTAAGAATAAGCGGTATCAGTTCCAGTGCCGCTGTACGCAGCTGCCCAGATGTACATAACAATGTCTTATTCTCATTTTCAATATGATCGACAAGGTAACTGAAAACCATCTCGTTTTCCACCACATACACCCTGTCACCGAAGGCACAGGCACCGGTAATGCCCCTGAGATTTTCCATAGTGATGACATACGGCTCCTTTAATCTGCAAAATGCATCGTATGCAGGATGCCATCCCTCTATTGTCCGCACCCGCAAGCCGTAGGCATGGACAATAGAAGCGACATTGTCCGGAACAATCCCGACACCCATCAGCTGCTCCCGCCACTGATGCGCGCTTTCCGGCAATTCTGTTTTTTCACAGCAGCAAATAGCGTGCATCAAAAGCTGCCCCGCTGCACTGCCCCGGTCAAAATAATGGGGATTGCCGGATATTTCAGCAGAAAACACCGCCAGCGGCCATTCATTTTTATCTTCGTCTATCCACACATGCTTTTCATAATACTTTCCAACGTATTCTTCGCACTCTGTATTTTCAGGATTATTCCTTCCGGATTCTGCATATTCCAGTTTTTCAATAGCCTTCCCTACATTTTTTGCCAGTATTTCAGCCTGCAGCCTATCTTTTACATATTCCCGGTTTAAAAGCTGATAGCCGTACTTTTTTTCAGAAATCAAAGCCTGCAGCCACAAAAATGCCGGAGAACAGCTGCCAAAGCTGTCCTTAAAATTCTTTATAAGCCGGTCGAAAAAATCATTTCTTTTTTTCTGTGCCGCTTCCTGCGCATCCTGATTCGTCGCCATCGCTTCCCCAAAATAGGCTTCCAGCACTTTTCGCATATCCACCGGGGCAAAGCGTGTTTTTTGCAGCCCCTGTTCAAATTTCGCAAAGGAAAACCGGATATTTTTTTCATGAAAAGATGTCCCCAGAATCCCGCCGATCGCCCGGCGTTCCTCTTCCGAAGTATCCGAAAGCACAATATTTCCTGCTGCTTTTCCATAAGATTTCCACTTTTTGCGAAGTTCTTCAAAACAACGGCGGTACGCCTGCTGATGCTTAAAATACGCCGCGCATTCTTTATTATTGCACATCTAATATCCTCTCATGTCCATTCCATGTATAGCGGATGACCGAAACCGTCTGTGAATTCAGTGGTCTTAACAATTCGGCAATTCTAAGTCCTGAAACTGTTTCAAAACATCCCCACAATGCCTGGGAATTCATAATATAATCAAAATCAAGCTTATGAACAAGTTCAAACATACTGCTGATATTTTTATCATCAACACCGGCAAATGCCTCATCCAGTGCGATCATACGCGGATGATCTTTATTTTCCGCTTTTTTATACTGCGCATTGACAGCCGCAAAGAGCGGAACATACATCGCCATCGCCTTTTCGCCGCCGCTGAAACGGTTAAATGCCGCATTGGTTAAAATTTTTCTCGGTTCCTCGCCCCGTCTGAAATACATCTGGAATGCAAACCATTGACGGTAATCCAGGGCATCTCTGACCAGATCCATATAATTGATCACGCTGCCATTTTCCTCAAGTCTTTGTTTCTCAGTACGGATTTTACTCCTGAAGTGGGCCGCAACCTTTTCTATATCTTCCATTGTCAGCAGTGCCCTGTCCCGGAGTAAAATCTGCTCAAGCTCCACAGTATCCAGTTCCATGTCATTTTCTGCTTTGCGCGGTTTCCAGTCCAGAGAAAAACTCAGTCCCATCGACGTATCCATTGCCTTCATAAGCTCTGACATATCAGCGACCCACCGCTTGCTCTCCGCGATCCGGTCTGTCAGCTGCTGACTGATGGTCTGCGAAAGAATATCCTCAAACAACTCACGGTCTTTTGCCTGAATCAAAAGTTCCGTCTCATCAATGGCAGCTTTTAATATGCCATAGAACTCTTCCATATATACTTTCTTGCCGTTCCACACAGAAACGACGCGCACACGCTTTCTTGTGACAATCGTATTTTCTGCCAGACCCTGAATGTCATCCACCGTTTGGAAACATTCCTCCAGAGCTGTTCCATAACTTGCCAGACTGCCGTTATGACGCTGGTATATCTGGTAAAGTGACTGAAGCATTTCGCCCGGCTCTCTGTTTTTATCACCGTCACGAAGCATCTTCACAGCTTCCTTCGCACAGTCAAAAAGTGTGCGGTCTTCCCGTGTCAATACAAGCTTTAACGCCAGTTCTTCCTCAAAATAATTTCGCAGGCATGTCTCTTCCCCGATGGCTTTCACAAGACGCTCTTTTTGCTTTGGCCAGGACTCCAGCAAATTGTGCAGCCGCTCACCAAGAACCGCAATTTCTTTATTTAAGGCACTGCTCTCTGATGTCATTTTTGCCAGCGCTTCCTTCACCTGTTTCAGCCGGTTTGCTTTCTCCACAATATCCGGTCGGTTCAGATAATCCTCATACTGTTTGATTTGAATTTCAAATTCCCTGACCTTTGTACTGTAGTTTCGCTTTTCTGCAAAAGCATCATCCATTGCCTGTTCATCGCCTGCAATTCTGTCTTCTTTATCCCGGCAGCTGCTTTTGTCTGCCTCAATCTGCAGTAATATCTGACGGATTTCCTGCCAGATGCGGCGATACACTTCAATGGCCGTACCGACTTCCTCATAGGCTTCCTCTGTTCTGCCGTACGGAAATGCCTTGCACTGCTTAAGCACCACCTGATACTGCCTGTTTTTCTTCTCTTCCAAAAGCTTTGCCTGCGTTTCTTTTTTCTCATATTCGGCAGTGATAAACTGCAGTGAAATACTGCATTCTTTTTCAAGATCTAAAGCTGCATGGATATCCTCAAACCCCGGCAGGTTCTCATACTCCTCCTGAAGTTTTTCCAGTCTTTCCTGTACATGTGCCATCTCTTTTTCCGTATTTGACACAGCTTCTGTGATTTCACGGATGGTTTCCTGAAGCTCACGAATTTTTTGCTCCTTACGTCTTTTCCTTGCAAGAAGTCCGACAAACTCTGCTCCGCCGTCTTTATCCGCTTTTCCGGCAAGAACACCGTGCCCGAAACGGCCGTCTTTTCCAAGATATATACCCTGTCCGATGCTGCCGCCTTCTCCGGAATAAATCCCCTGTCCGATACTGCCGTCCATTACGAAGTCACTGCCTCGTCCGATGCTGTCCTCTTTTCCAAGATAAATCCCTTGTCCGATGCTGTCCTCTTCATAAATATGGCTGAGGATTTTGGCAGCCGTTTCTTTAAGCCCCGGCTCCAATGCCTCGCTGACAACAAGTCCCGAAAACGACGAGCGGCCCTTTTCTTTCACATACAAAACGGTATCCAGAAAATCCGGGCACTGCGTTTTAATCCTGTCAAAATCTTTGGAAGATACAACAAGCGCATCTAAAATTCCCGTTTTTTCAAGCTGTGCTTCCAGCCGCGCACATGCTTTTTCATCAAGCTGATCTGAAAACTCCACGGTCTTATAAAACGGTTCCGCTGTAATACCGGCATTTTTAAGCATCGTTCTTGAAATCTCAGCTTTTGCATCCCGGGCAGGCTCCAGTTCTTCCTGATTTTTGACATGTAAAAGTTCTTCCTCGGCCTGTGCCAAAGCCTCTCTTTTTAATTTCAGTTCGTATTCTCTTTCACTTTTTATATATGCCAACGTTTGACGCTGACGCTCATAATCCGTGCGCAAAAGTTCCTGCACAACGCCTGCGTCATTTAACGACTGATAGGCTCTGATTTTTTCCTCTGTCTCCTCAAGCACTTCTTTTTCCGGATGCCATTCCGAAGCTTTGTGTGCCGCATCAAAAACACCTTGGATCCACTGCTCGATACTGTTTATCACCTGCGTCTGTGCATCATTTAATTTCTGCTCTGAAGCCGTCTTTTGCTTCATGAACTGTTCCAGCTGACCGGCAGCCTCGTCATACTGCCTGCTCAGTTCATCATACCGGCGTATCGTTTTTTTACATTCCTCAATCAGTTTCTTAAACATATCAAGGCTTTTGATGATTTCATCTGTCTTGCGATACGATTCGGCTTCGATCATCCGCACGGCCGCTTCATGGTGTTCCCACTGCAGTATTTCCTGCTGTTCTCCCAGTTCTTCCTTTTCGTCAAGAAGCTCCTGCTGCCTTCTCTCCAGACGATTCTTTATTTCTTGAAGCTGACGCTCGCCTTCGCGGATCCGCTCTTTACATTCCTGAATCTTATCATCCCATCGCTGCTCATGCCTGATGGCATCCGCTTTCTGACTTTTTGCCAGCTCAAGCTTGTGGTCAATTTCTTCCAAATCCGTATCCAGAAGACCGTTTCGCTCTGTTTCCGCCAGCTTAATCTGTTCTTCCAATTCTTCCAGCCGCTGCTTTTTATTCCGGCTGTCATTTTCTATCTCCTGCTTCTTCTGCGCCTGCACGTCAATCTGCTGCTGCGCCGCTTCAACTTCCTGCTTTTTTGCAATATAAGCCTGCGCCTTTTTCGCAAGCATATACTGATTATAACGGGTATATTCCTTCCGAATGACTTTGACATCGGCAAATGCCCTTCGCAGCATATCAAGGCTGTCCTGAATTTCATCCATTTTTTCCATCGCGTCGACCATGGCGCGCAGATCTTCATCCGTCAAAGTCTGCAGAGAATCATTAAGAATCTCATACACCTTTGTCGGCTTAAATTCCTTGGACAGCTTCGGCGCACGGACCTTCACAAGCAGTTTAATAAACTGTTCATACTGTTCCGGTTTCCGAAAGCCGAAAATATATTGATTCACCTGTTTCTTATACTCGCTCTGGCTGTCCGTAAAAATATTCTGTTCGCCAAGCTGTGCTTTCATTTCCCGCTTATCATAAGGAATTCTCGCCGTCCCGACCTCTTTGTACAGCCACAGATCATAGCCTATTCTTCGCCCGTCCAAAATAATAAAGCCCCAGAAATCCATGGGCTTTCCGCGCTTTGCGCGCTGTCCGATACCGATGGTGCGATACTCATCGGATGCCTCTGTTTTTAATCCATCAGATGTCTCTTTTTTTAATCCATCGGATGCCTCTTTTTTAAATTCAAGGAACAGATATCCTGTCGCTTCATCTCTGCCTTCCTCACCTAAAAAATAATACTCCATCCGGCGGTCACTGGAACCGAAAGGATCAAGCCGGCTCGGTGTCCTGTCACCGTCAAGGACAAAAGGAATAAAGCTCTGGGTCGTAATGGACTTACCGGAACCATTCTGCCCGCGAAGAAGCAGCTTTCCATCTTCAAATTCAAAATCTTCCTCATCATATAACCAAAAATTCACGAACCCGATTCGGTTCATTTTCCAGCGGCTGCTCACTTTGCGGTACCTCCCTTAAAATCATCCGGATAAAAACCTGTCATTCTTCCCGCAGCCGGCAATACTGTCACCTGCGCTCCATCACATCGGATCATCATCCAGTTTTTCATATATTCAAGCACTGACTCAAACATTTTCTCATCAGTCATTTCCCGGTATTCTTTACTCCATGCACCATTCCACTCGTTTCTGCAGGAAGACACAATATCCGCAAATTCCGCCTGCGTCATGTCAATGCACTCATTCTCTTTCTTCTCAAGTTTTTGGTCCGTCAGTTCCTTTTGTATCCTCGCACACACTAAAAGAACAATTTCCGGAAGCATGGCATCCCGCGGATGCACCGCGCCGTAACAATCATCAGCATCCAGCGTAAGAAATGCCGCATTTTTATAAATATCCAGATTTCCGCCCAAATTCTCATTGAGGTACTTTGTCACCCACTGGCGCTGATTCTTTAAATAAAGGGCGTCCGCATCATCATTGCCCTCCCAGTAAAGCGCCGGACACACGGCAAGCTGCCTGTACACGCGATTGATGCGCATCGCGCCCCTGTTTTCCTGAAATTCTTCAAAATCCGTTTTTTCAAAATCCTGCCACGATTCATAAGCCGATATATCTGTCGGAAAACTGGTGGCAAAATATTTGGAATACCCTGTATTTTCATACAGCACTTCCTGACCGGACTCCGCACCGAACGCTTCACTGCTTCCCTCATAAACGCGAAGCATCTCAAGTCTCTCCATATACTGCAGTACACGCACAAGAGATTTTCTCTGGGTAAAAGACGTCCAGTCCACCGGCATACAGTCTTTCAGCTGTGTCTCCGCATAATCAATCAGCTCGGACAAAAGGAACTGCTCCTGCTCCTCTTTATCCTCCAGATACATCAAAACAACACACAAAATACAATAATCCCTGATATCTTTAAACTCACCGATACCCATAAACGGTTCTGCATGTGCCGGCCTTTTTTCCAGTTTCAAAAGATTTTCCGTATGGATCAGCTTCCATCCAAGCTGCTCCCGGATAAACTTCTGAAAATTCGGAATATCCCTCTTTACTTTATAATAGCTTTCTTTATCGCTGTCTCTGCAAATCCAAAAATTTACAAATAGTGTTCTGACCTCATTCATCGTTATTTAAACTCCAAAATATATGCCGGCATCGTCAAATCGCCATCAACGCATTTCAACACGCAATTGCCCCGTTTTTTAATCAGCCGGTATTCCTGCCCGTACTCTGTTCTTCCTTTCTTCTGTGAATTCATATTGGCCTGCGCGATCCACTGAAGAAAGATATTTCGCGTATCTTCGGATACAACCGTTTCAATCTCTGAAAAAATAATTTTGTTGTCCCTGATATATTGCATCACAATCTCTTTTTGCTGTTTCGCACGGCGCAGGTAACTTTCTCTCTGCATCATTTTTTCAAGAGATTTATCCGCAAATCCTCTCCGGTCTTTCTTCTCCCGGTAAGTTTTATTATGGGGCTTCAATAAAAATTCCGCCGGCGCCTCCGCGTAGACACTGCTGTTAATCCCATCTTCCTCACGGGGCTCAATGGTTTTAAAATGCTGTATCTTTTGTATGCCGAAAACATGGGCCGACAGCCGATGCGCATCTTCCAGATTGTCACATTTTAAAAACAAGTCCAGAAACTTTTTATAGTCATCCTTCCTGCTGATGCCCCAGTTTTGAATCTGTACAATCAGCGCGGCATTTTGAATAATACTCCTGATGATATCATTTGTAATTTTAAGCACCTTTTTGCATTCACATTCATGTCCGTTGGAATCGATAAACCAGTTTTTCAGAGAATCCCACTTTCCTGAAACATTTTCCCGTATGCCCGATTCCGCATTGCCGTTCATCTCCAGAAGGGCATGGGGGATATCCAGTTCACTCTGCACAACCTTTTCCAGAATACAGTTTTCCATCAGAGCCATATTTTTCACAAGTATCTGCTCAATTCGTCTGGAATGATGCTGCAGCTCCTGCACAAATTCATTCAGATACTTGATAAATTTATCTTTATGAATCACAAACTCCACCGACTTCATCAAATGATCCGCTTTTCCTGAATAAAAGTCCCGCAAATAATCCTGATAATTCTGATTCAGCCGCTTAAAATCTTCCTGAAGCAGGCTCCACCACGCATTGACTTCCTTAAGTTCCGCACACTCCATCGATTCTGCATCCTCGAGGCTTTTCTCAAGACGTACAAAAAAGTTCGTGGACAAATTCCCCGATTCCATAAAAACATTTTCCAGCCTGACTGTCAGACGCTCAATTTCAACGGCATATTCCGACATCGTATAGCGATACTGCTTATTTTTATAATCCGCGATCGTATAAACTCTTCCCGGGTCCTGAATCGGCGTAAGATTTTTCCACCTTACCAAAGCTTCCAGATCATCCACCATCCGCTCCATGGTGTAGTCCTCAAACATCTCGTCCTGTTTAATCAGCCCGAAAATGTCTTCTTTATATAATTGAAAATGCATCTTCTCATATTCCCGGTAAAAACATCGCATGATTTTCCGGTATATATGCGCATTGGGCACGGACAAATACGATGTTTCATTAATAGGCCCAAGATACTCCATATGTAACCTCCAAAAAATATACTTTCACTCACCCGATTTATTTACCAGGTTCATTTCACCGTTCCATTTCACCGTTCCATTCATAGACACTGTCCATGGCCAAAGCAATGGATTTACAGCGCTCACCCGAGCCGCTTGATCAGCAATTCATGCATCACAATCATTAAAATCAAAATGACAAGCAAATAAACCGGCAGCAATGCCACTGCAATATGATTGGCGATCAGCCCGAACACCGGCGGCATAAGGCAGCTCCCCATATAAGCACTGGCCATCTGAATACCGATAATCGCCTGTGATTTATCCGCACCGAAATGTGCCGGTGTCGAATGAATAATGCAGGGATAAATCGGTGCACAGCCAAGCCCGATCACAACAAAACCGACCAGCGCTGCATTTGCGCCTAAAGGCAGTATCAAAGTTAAAATTCCAAGGCCGATGATGGTCTGTCCAAGCCGTATCATCTGCACATCATTCAGCTTCATTGTAATAAAACCGCTGATGGCCCGCCCTATTGTAATCCCGATAAAAAACATGCTTGCAAATGAAGCCGCCGTTTCAGCCGGAACACCTTTATACAAAGTTAAATAACTGCTTGCCCATAAGCCGGTCGTCTGCTCCAATGCACAGTAGCAAAAAAAGCAGATTAAAATTTCTTTAACACCTGTGATTTTAACAACTTCCTTAAGCGACAATGCCTTTGCCTGCACTTTTTCGCCCGTTTCATCGGTAACCATCGGTCTTCCTTTCCATAAAGGAAGACTGAAAACTAAAATCATCGTTAAAACGACCTGAATCATCGTAATCACCCGGTAACCGCTGTTCCAGGTTTTACCGCCGGTCATCACATATCCGAGAATATAAGGTCCAACCGATGCGCCAACGCCCCACATACAATGAAGCCAGCTCATATGCCTGCTCTTATAATGTAGCGCCACATAATTATTTAACGCCGCATCAACACTTCCCGCACCAAGCCCGTAAGGAATAGCCCAAAGACAAAGCTCTATAAAAGAATGGCTGATTGAAAACCCGAACAATGCCGCCGCCGTCGTTCCCACACTGATTGCGGTAACTTTGCCTGCGCCAAGCTTTCGTGTCAGCCTGTCACTTTGCAGACTGGAAATAATCGTTCCCACAGAAATAATCATTGAAATAATGCCCGCATAAGAAACAGGCACATGAAACTGCCTGTACATCATCGGCCATGCGCCCCCAAGCAGCGCATCCGGCAGGCCAAGACTAATAAAAGATATGTAAATAATAACTAATAATAATTGAAACATATGTTGTCATCCTTCGATCATCATCTGAAGTTTATGAATATTTGTACGAACTGATTTTTTTCATTTAATTCACCCTGTACAAATTACCGTTCTGTTCTATATGTCGCGGATTATGTGCTCAAATATTTCTCTATGTACTCCCTGCACCCATCCTCCAGGACACGAAACGCGCAACTATTGTCCGATAAAATCTGTTTACGATTAT
>JALEHN010000055.1 GCA_022770525.1 Clostridiales bacterium | reverse complement strand
CCTTCCTTAAAATCTCTGGTTCTGCTTCTCTGTAAATAGCCAGACAGAAACAACAGCGACAATTAGCCTAAAGAAAACCCCAGAGCTGGCACTCCAATGTCATTAAGTTAAGAGTCAAAATTTGTTTCGACTCTTTATAATGCCATAAGCCTATCAAGTGTAAGCACTTAATTTTCGACTGTTACAAACCGAAGGGCATCTATCGACCTATAAGTAAATTTTTACCACAACAAAAATGCCCCAGTTGGGTTTAGTAACTGAAGCACCTTGACAATTCACATGCTTATAATTTTTCTCTTACTCCGTTTACTTTCTGCCTTGAAATGGATATAATAGAATAAACCTCAAGTTTTCTTTAGATTTCAAGAATAGGAAGGATGATTTTATGAACCTTGCAACAATTTCTTCAAACGGTCAGATCACAGTTCCGGTTGAAATCCGCCGTCTGCTCGGTCTGAAATCTGGTGATAAAATTCTGTTTTTACAGAAGCAAAATGGTGAAATTGTAGTCAGCAATGCCTCCGCACAGGCAATCCGCAAAGCACAGGCTGCCTTTTCCAGTGTTGCTGAGGAAATGGGTGTCTATAATGAAGATGATATTCAGGCACTTGTGGACGAAGTACGGTACGGAAAGGAAAGATAATCATGCGGATTCTGATTGATACAAACATCCTTTTTTCTGCATTGCTCTTTCCCCGGTCAAAGCCTGCAAAGGCTCTGCTCTATATTGCCCAGAACCACGAAATGCTTCTCTGTGACCGCAATATTGCTGAGCTGCGGGACATCCTGAACCGTAAGGCATCCAAATATCTGCCGGATGCGGAAGTACTCCTTGCAGAGATGTCTTATGAGCTGATCCCTGCAGTTGACCATGCGGAAAAGCTGATACGTGATGCAAAAGACCAGCCAATACTGAATGCCGCCATCGTCTCCGATGTAGATGTGATCCTGACCGGAGATAAAGACTTTTTAAGTCTCGATATGGAACATCCAAAATGTATGACGGCTGCACAGTTCTTTGAGTATGAAGGCGTGGAGGAATGACCTCTGCGCCTTTTCTTTTGTAAATCCATGTCCTGCCCTGCCATCGTACATTGCTTCCACCCAACGAAGGACGAAGTATGCCCTCGATTCTACGGTTGATGCCTTTTGGGTTACTCCCTATTCTCTTTTCACAAAATTGTTAAGGAAACAATTTATTGAACTCTCTTAAATTCTCGCCAAAATGCTATAGTTTCCTCCAAGTCGTATTCATCCTCAAATAAGTTCATTTTCTTAGCAACTTCAATGGCAAAATCTACATAACCATTTGCTCGCGCAGTTATCACATGATCTGTTATCGCAACGTCAAGTTCTGTCGAATTTGTTGAATCAATTCCCTCTAAAATTCCGGCGTGTTCTAATACATCGACTCCTGCACAAATACCTGCAATGATACCTTTATTTTTCATGACATTTCGTATATATCCATACACAAGAGTATTGTCTATTTCCTTAATATTTCCTCCCGGAACTACCATAAGTTCAACCTTAGTCACATCAATGTCAGTTAATTTTTCTGAAACATTCATAGAGTAACCTTCCATAGAAGTAATTGTCTTTCCATCAACTGATACAAATACCACATTTTTATTTGTAAACTTTAGAAAATAATTCAATATTACTATCTCATAAATACAACATGTGTTATATAAAATCACTACCGTTTGCATTTGTCCTTGCCCCCTTAAAATGCGATAAAATAGCATCACAGTTTATTATAATGATTCATCTGTCGCTTCATTGCTGTCTTCTTTATTAGCATCATCTATCCGGTTTTCACACTGCATCCGGGCTTTAACGGCATCTTCCGCCTTTTTTCGGTTCTTTGCCGCACGTTTTTTTATCTTCTTTCGCTTTTTATATCGTCTTCGCATTTTTCTACGCCGCGAATATCCTGTGCAAAGACAGATCAGTGTTATAAAGAAGATAACAAGGAGCAATCCGATACTGATGATCAACCATGTCAGATACTTCCAATAATAAACAACCGAGATCGTATGTGACCGTTGCATTTCTTTAAATGTATAGTCGTTCCAATCATCCGTCATTTCAAAAGCATAGGTCCTGACACCGTCAATCTCTACCCATGCCAATTGATAGCCGTCATCAGGTCTGTAGTAGACCGTGTAATCATCATCTCTGTACAATTTTTCATCAGGTGTTGAAATCGTACCGTTCTTTACGGCGGTATCTACCTCATAAGTCGGAATTTCGGTAAATTCAACCCTGATCTCATGGTTATCCTGAATATTTTTAAACGTATATGATTCTGCCGCAGTCTGAGCAGGAATCCGCACACCATCCACAATGACTTCACTGATTTCATAATGCTTATTCGGTCCGTAAACAATTGTACAGTCATTGTCCCGGTGTTTCACAACAGAAGCGTCAATAAAACCGTTTTCCACCGATGTTGTGATGTTAAATTTCGGTTTCTCCTTAAACTTCACATCAATCGTATGGTTCTGGGACACCGAATTAAATACATACGAATCAGGATACTCTGCCGGATCGATCGCCTGTCCGTCAATAGTAATCGTATCCATTTCAAAGTTTTCATTCGGCTCATAATTGACAGTATAATCAGAACCGTAATCTACGGTTTTCTGACTTCCTGTAATCGTTCCGTTTTCTACTGAAGTGCTCAGCTTAAATGCTGCTGCCACCGAAGTTTTATAAAAGGAAATACGATTTGGATTTTTCATGGCATTGCCGATGAGAATCTCTCCCGGGCCCAGCTCACATATGGATTCAGGTTCAATAAATTCACCGTTTTGTGTGATATCAAGGTCATAGCTGACAAGAAGCTCTCCTGTGGAAACAGAATAAATATGCATCACGTTGCTGTTGGAAACTTTATTGGTAAATGCCAGAGAAATCAGATAATCTCCGGATATACAAAAATCCTGATGTCTGATATTATTCCACATTTTAGCATAAAAAATATCACCGACCTGCCGAAAATCACGATCAAGCACCATAAAAAACGATGTTGTATAACCTACATTAAAAAACTGCACAACATACTGATCCGTATCTTCACTGTAGGCAATACCGAGAAGATTATAAGTGTGTGACAGACGAACCGTCCGCTTCAGTTTTAATGTGTCCGCATCAACAATATATACAAGCCCCCTGTTTTCCTCTTTAAGCGGTGTGGCACCGACCACAAGGATTTCATTTGTTTTCGGATTATAGGTCATACCGTTGGCGTGCTCATAGTCTGTCTCTGTTACCTGTTTGGCCAGACTGTACTTTTCAACAGGGTTTCCGTTTTCATCCACATCATTTTTGTAAAATGCAAGAAAAGTATCCGGACTGCTGTCCTTTGTGGAGGAATTTTCAAGGCAGATAATATAATCTTTTGTACTGCACATAGACTGCAGCCAGCCTGTATCGGAAATCACCGGTGATTCTCCCATATACTGCCAGTCCACATCTTGAAAAACGGTCGCGTCCTTGATGGCAGCCTCTGTCTGTATGGAAAATGCAGACAGCAGTGTTCCGCCTGCAACCACAGCTGCAAGTATCAGCGCTGCTGCTCTTTGACATTGATATTTAAAACTCATAGTACTCCTTCATAGATATAAATCAGAAATATTTATTTAACATTTTGTTAACAATCAACGTTTATTATACATCGAAGTACTATCATTGTAAATGGGATTTTTTATTGCATCAAAAATTGAAAGAAATTCTTAATGAATAAAAAATTCCGGAGAAATCAGACAAACATCTGATTTCTCCGGAATTTAAATTTTATGATTCTGCCATTTTTTTCAGAGTGTCACCGGCAATTCTGTATACCGTCCACTCATCCATCGGTTCTGCCCCCAGTGACAGGTAGAAATCAATACTCGGTTTATTCCAGTCAAGGCACCACCACTCCAGACGGCCGCATCCGCGCTCAACAGCAATTTTTGCAAGCTTTGTAAGAAGCGCTTTGCCATAGCCGCGTCCTCTGTACTCCGGATAGACATATAAATCTTCCAGATATACGCCGGAACGCCCCAAGAATGTTGAAAAATTGTGGAAAAACAATGCGAATCCAACTTCTTTTTCATCGACAACAGCAAAAATCACTTCCGCCTTTTCTTTATCAAAAAGCCATTCTTCAAGAATTTCCTCCGTGGCAACAACCTCATCGAGAAGATGTTCGTAATCCGCCAGATCTTTAATAAATTTTAAAATCAGCCCGACATCCTCTCTTTTTGCATACCGAAACTCCAATTGATCATTATTCATTTTCATTCTCCTCTCTATTTGAAGACGCTGTATATATTTTATAATCTGTGTCGCATCCCCATAACGACACAGGTCATATACAGCATCCTTTGAATCAATGCCTGTTATCAGCCTTCTTCTTTGGCATTATCCTCGATCACCTTCGCCTGAACATCAGATGGTGCCTGCTCATATCTGCTGAATGAATAAGCATAATCACCGCGACCGCCGGTCATTGAACGAAGATCTGTATTGTATCCGTAAAGCTCTGCCATCGGAATATCCGCAACGATTTCAGTACGTCCGAATTCTGAAGGATTCATACCAAGTACACGTCCGCGGCGTTTGTTCAGATCACCCATAACATCACCGGTATAGCTTTCAGGAACATAAACGCTCAATGAAACGATTGGCTCAAGAAGTACCGGAGAAGCCTGTGTAAATGCAGCTTTAAATGCCTGTCTTGCAGCAGTCTTAAATGCCATTTCAGATGAGTCTACCGGATGATAAGAACCATCGAACAATGTTGCCTTAACGCCAACAACAGGATAACCTGCCATAGGGCCTTTCACAACAGATTCGGCAATACCTTTTTCAACTGCCGGGAAGTAGTTCTTTGGAACTGCACCGCCGACAACGCGTTCTGCAAATACGTAAGGTGTCTCAAGATCGCCTGAAGGTTCAAATTCCATAGCAACATCGCCGTACTGACCATGACCGCCGGACTGTTTTTTATATTTTTCACGAACGGAAACTTTCTTTTTAATTGTTTCGCGGTAAGGAATTCTCGGTTTTGATAACTCGATTTCAACTTTATATTTTGCCTGCAGCTTGCTGACAACAACATCAAGGTGCTGATCACCGATACCATACAGCAGTGTCTGACGATTCTCTTTGTCATTATATACCTTTAATGTCAGGTCTTCTTCCATCATTTTCTGGAGTGCCTGAGAAACCTTATCCTCATCACCTTTATTCTTTGCTGTATATCTCTTATATGTATATGGTGAAGCCATAGCGAACTTTTCAAATACAAGCGGATCATTCTTTAAGGATAATGTATCTCTTGTGGCTGTATTTGTCAGTTTTGCGATAGCGCCGATATCGCCGGCTTTCAACTCAGGTACTTCAATCGCTTCTTTACCTCTTAAAACATAAAGACGTGAAAGCTTTTCTTCTGTATCTTTATCATAATTATAAATGACTGAATCTGACTTCAATTCACCGGAACATACTTTAATCAGTGAGTAACGTCCGATGAACGGGTCAACGATTGTCTTAAATACATAGGCTGAGAACGGACGTCTTGAATCGTAGTCAACGTTGTACTCTTTATCTGTACGAGGGTCTTTACCAAAAATCTTAATATGATCGCGCATCGGAGACGGAAGGAACTCAACACATGTCTGAATCAGGTTCACAATACCATAGCCCAGTAAACCTGAACCGCACTGTACAGGGACAACACTGCCGTCATTGACATTCTGACGAAGTGCATCGATAATCTCATCAACTGTAAATTCTTCGCCGCCAAAATACTTATCCATCAGTTCTTCACTTGTTTCTGCCACAGCTTCCATCAAAGCTTCACGGCATGATTCAATATCGTCAGAAAGATCATCAGGAATATCCATAGCCTCCCACTTACCGCTGGCGATAAAGCGGCGGCCTTCCATCTTCACAAGATTTACTGCACCTGCAAACTTGCCGTTTTCCATAATCGGCAGATGGAACGGTGCAACCTTCTTTCCGTATAATTCACGAAGCTGCTCAACAACGCGCATATAATCCGCATGCTCATCATCCATATCTGTAACAAAGATCGCACGCGGCACATCAAACTTCTCACAGAAATTCCATGCCTTCTGTGTGCCTGCTTCCACACCTGCTTTTGCGGATACTACAATAATCGCTGCGTCAGCGACAGATAAAGCTTCCTCTGTCTCACCGATAAAATCAAGATAACCAGGTGTGTCTAAGAGATTGATCTTCCAGAAATCCCATTCAATAGGTACAACTGATGTGCTGATTGAAAATTTTCTCTTTATCTCTTCTTTATCATAATCACTGATTGTGTTGCCGTCATCAACTTTACCCTGTCTGGATGTAACGCCTGTTGCATAGGCCATTGCTTCAACAAGTGTCGTCTTTCCGCAGCCCCCGTGGCCTAAAATAACTACGTTTCGTATGTCTTGTGTCTTATAAACTTTCATGTCGATATCCTCCAATACTTTTTGATTTATCACCCAATACGAGCTGAGCTGTTCCACTCTGGAAACTCATGTTTATATTCTACTAAAAATAGTATTTTATTTCAATAGTTTTATGACAATTTAACAATAAAATGACTAAGTTTTTTATAAATGCTTTACGCTTTTAAAGTTCAACGCGTTAAATTTTTCTATATTAAATTGCGGTGAATGTCTTGATTTTTCTATATTAAAATGCTAACCTAATATAGCGGCCCCCATTCAGGTCTTTTCATCAGTCCCGATACCGGATCGGCAGCTGCCAGACAGGCAGGTCTTTCATGAGTCCCGATACCGGATCAGCAGCTGCCAGACAGGCAGGTTTCCTGCCGGGATGCCGCATATTTTACTTATACATAGGAGGTTTCAGCAAATGCAGCCTTTAAATATCGGCTTTATCGGTCTTGGTCTAATCGGCGGTTCCATCGCCAGAGCACTGCGCCGTGTTACGCCTGACATAAAGCTTATCGCCTGCGACAAAGACACAGACAGTCTGACAGCCGCACTTTCCGACGGTGTGATCAACGAAGCCGCAGATCATATTTCCGGCAGTTTTTCCAAATGCGATATTATCTTTTTATGCGCGCCCGTTTCAATCAATATAAAAAATCTTGAAATTTTAAAACCGTTAATTAAAGATACCTGCATTCTGACAGATGTTGGCAGTGTCAAATCATCGATGCATCAGGCAATCCGCGAAGCCGGTTTAAGCCGCCATTTCATCGGCGGTCATCCGATGGCCGGTTCCGAGAAGTCCGGTTATCTAAGTTCAAACGACCGTCTGCTTGAAAACGCTTACTATATTTTGACACCATCGCATCAGGCATCAGAGGCAATGAAAGAAACGATGGTCAACCTTGTCCGTTCTATTGTTTCCGTTCCTATAGTCCTTACATGTCAGGAACACGACAGTATTACTGCCGCTATCAGTCACCTGCCTCATATCATTGCCTACACACTGGTAAATCTTGTCCGCGAAACAGACAATGACGAAGGCATGATGCGCCAGCTGGCAGCCGGCGGTTTTAAAGATATCACCCGCATCGCCTCATCATCGCCGATTATGTGGCAGCAAATCTGCAGTGAAAATCACCGGCCTGTCCTTGATGTCCTCGATAAATATATCGATATGCTTAAGAATATTTCAAAAGCCATCGAAAACGATAACAAGCAGATGCTCCTTAACACTTTTACAGCTGCCAAAGATTACAGAGACGATATACCTGCCTCCAAAGTACGCAGCGTCCTAAAGCCGTATTATGAAATTTATGTGGATATTATTGACGAATCCGGTGCCATCGCAACGATCGCAACGATTCTTGCCACGAACGGCATCAGTATAAAAAACATCGGTATTATCCATAACAGAGAATTTCAGGAAGGGGTTTTAAGAATTGAGTTTTATGAAGCCGATGCCATGGAAAATGCCTCGGCACTGCTTCGCAGGTTTCATTATACGATACACGAAAGAAATTAAAACATTGATTGTGCATGCTTCCATGCGCACACGATGAACTATCCAACGACTCATTAATTACCAGAAAGGCGTTATTTTTATGATTATTACTAAAGTCAATCATTTACGGGGAGAAATCACTGTACCCGGCGATAAATCTATTTCTCACCGCAGTATTATGCTCGGTGCCATCTCCAAAGGCACCACCGTCACCAGAAACTTTCTCCAGGGTGCCGATTGCCTGTCCTCGATTGAATGCTTCCGACGGCTCGGCGTATCCATTGAAAACGATACAGCCAATAACATCGTTACGATTTACGGTCTTGGCCTTCATGGTCTTAAAGCTCCGGACGCAGTGCTTGATACAGGCAACAGCGGTACAACGACCCGCCTGATATCAGGTATTCTTGCAGCCCAGAACTTCGAATCTATATTAAATGGTGACGCTTCTATCCAAAAGCGTCCTATGAAGCGCATTATCGAACCGCTTGGCCAAATGGGGGCTCATATAGAAAGTATGAACAAAAACGGCTGCGCGCCGCTTCATATTTACGGCAGCCGGCTCCATGGCATGAACTATACTTCACCTGTAGCCTCTGCCCAGGTTAAATCGGCAATTCTTCTTGCCGGATTATATGCCGATTCAAAAACACAGGTCACTGAACCTGCACTTTCCAGAAATCATTCGGAACTGATGCTTGGCGCCTTTGGTGCTCACGTTGTTTCGGCCGGAAAAACTGTGACCATCGAACCGGCTAAGGAGCTTTATGCCTGCGACGTTTATGTGCCGGGAGATATTTCTTCGGCAGCTTACTTTATTGCTGCAGGATTGATGACACCGGATTCAGAAATATGTATAAAAAATGTCGGCATCAACCCGACACGGGACGGTATCATCCGCGTCTGCAGGCAAATGGGTGCCGATCTTACGCTTGAAAATATTCACGAAACCGCCGGAGAACCCGTAGCTGATATTATCGTTAAAACAAGCACACTCAACGGAACAGTCATTGGCGGCGATATCATTCCGGCCCTAATTGATGAAATTCCTGTCATCGCAGTGATGGCATGCTTTGCCAGCGGTACAACCATCATTAAGGATGCACAGGAGCTGAAAGTGAAAGAATCCAACCGAATCGATGTAATGGTCAGCAATCTCAAAGCCATGGGGGCCGATATTGAAGCTACAGATGACGGCATGATTATTCACGGCGGCCGTACACTCCACGGAGCTGATATCGAAAGCCATCTTGACCACCGGATCGCCATGTCCTTTGCTGTCGCCGGAAGTCTTTGCGAAGGAGAAACAAATATCCGCGGAGGACAGTGTGTCAACATCTCCTACCCTTCCTTTTACGAGGATTTCAGACAGCTGGCCCGATGATATCCCGGTGATATCCATAAGCTTTAAACAATTTACAAAACCTGTTCGATACGTTTTAGCCAGGCGATGACATCATCTGCCAAAAACTGACAAAGCAAAAAAATTGAGGGAATCGCTAATTCTTTTCTTTAACGATTCCCTCACTAATGAACTGGTTCAATCATTTTTCAACTGTTCCTTTCTACATATCACTTAGTATTTAAGCTTCATCTATGTGAATTTATCTATATTAAATTGTATGTAAATCAGATTCCGGCTGATTTTTATATTATAACGCCCGTTTCTTTACCAAATAGTCTTCATTCTTTTATTCTTAATATCTGTGCTACTTCTATTAATTGTATCTGGCGTATACAATGAGTAACTTTTGAATTCCGCTTTGGCTATCCGTTGTTAATAATATCTTTCCCTGATAACTACTCATATTTTGTAATAAATGATATCTTTGTCCTGTACTTTTATATACGCTTTTAAAATACTTTCTCGTCATATTTTAATTCGGATATCATCGTCTTACGGATATAAATAATTATCGAACTTACTATTTCATTGGACTGTACCTCCTGTTATTTTTTATGTTTTGTTTTCTTGTTCCTTTTGATGGTTATATATTATCACACCCAATGCATTTTGTCAACACAATTTTTAAATATTTTTATTATTTTTTGTATTTGTATTTTATATCCAATTTTAATTAGATTTTTTTGTATATAATTATCATTTTACTGTTTTTACTATTTATTTTCCTGAATTTTCTGTCTATTTTCATTGAGGTATATTCCATGCTTTTCTTTCGCAACACTTTACTTTCTGCAGAATTTGTGTTATATTCACACCATCTTATATTTATTCTATATTTTATTACTATATCTAATATATATTTATACATTCAATAAATACATACTTACTGTATCTATGGAGGCAGATTATGGACATCAATTTTGAATTATATAAAGTCTTTTACTTTGTTGCTAAAACACTAAGCTTCTCCGAAGCTTCCAAACAGCTTTTTATTTCCCAGTCAGCAGTCAGCCAGTCCATCAAATCACTGGAAACCAAATTAAATCAGCATTTGTTTATCCGAAGCACAAAAAAAGTCAAGCTGACACCGGAAGGTGAAATTTTATTCAAATATATTGAGCCGGCAGTCACCCTGATTATCCGCGGAGAAAATCAGATTCTTGACGCAAATACATTAAACGGCGGCCAGCTGCGCATCGGTGCCACGGATACCATTTGCCGCTATTATCTTGTTCCGTATTTAAAAGCTTTCCACAGCCATTTCCCGAACGTCCATATCAAAGTCACAAACCGCATATCCAGCCAGTGTGTTGATCTTTTAGAGAGTGGCCAGGTTGATCTGATTGTTACAAACTTTCCGAACCCCCGCCTTAATTCCGTCAGCAGTATTCGTAAAGTCCGCGAATTTAAAGACATTTTTATTGCGAACAGCCATTTTTCCCATTTAAAAAACAAAACGATGCACCTTGAAGAACTCCAGGGCTATCCTCTTTTGATGCTGGATAAATTAAGTACGACAAGCGAATTTCTCCACAAGCTTTTTCAGCAAAAGCAGCTGGAGCTCGTACCTGAAATTGAATTGAGCAGCAACGACCTTTTAATCGACCTGGCACGGATCGGTCTTGGTATCGCATTTATCCCTGATTTTTGCCTTCCCAAAAACGATCCTGACCTGTTTGAAATTAAGACAACAGATTTACTGCCTTCAAGACATATCGCTGTCGGATACAACGATAAAGTTCCCCTCTCCGAAGCTGCCAGATACTTTATTAACAGTTTGGATTAGGTCTTCAGCTCCGCACGGGTCACATCCTCGCGGAGCGTTTTAATGATACAGAAAATCGCAATTTTACTGTATCATAAAAAATAACGCCCACCTTTTCAGTGAGCGTTAAGCCAAATGATAATATTACGTTTATTAATAATAATAGAATATATGATCCTGAATCACCAAATAACCTGTCACTGTCGAAGTATCTACCACACCGTTAAAGAAATAGTAGCCTTCCACATTGTTAATACCGGCCAGAGCATCATGGGCTGCTTTCTTAGCGGCCTCCGACGGTCCGCTGCTTAAGACTTTGGCCAGCCGTCCGTTATGCGCCGGTGTGAACTGGTTTCTCTGGTAAATAACATCATAAATCGTATCCGGCCACTTCGGACTCTTTACTCTGTTTAAAACAACATTGGCAACTGCAAGCTGCCCTTCATAACACTGATTTGTAGCCTCACAATATACAATGCATGCAAGCAGGTATTCATCCTCGGCAGTCGCATTTACCTCAACAACACCGGTTTCTGCTTCTTTATCAGAGATTTTCCTTACATACTGTGCATAGACATAACCGCTGACTTCTTTTCCGTTGGCTGTCGTTATCACTTTATACCAGCCATTATTTTCAGCTTCGATATTGACAATCGTTCCCACTGAAAGAACAGTAATGACTTTGCTGTTTGTTGAAGCGTCTGATCTGAGATTCAATGGTGCTTTGACCATGCCCTTTGTACTGCTTACACTATCAGCCGCCTGATTGTTGTTATCGGCTTCCGAATCCGGCTGGCTGCCATTTCCGGCGTCTGCCTGCTCTCCATTGCCGGTATCCGCAGCAGAATTGTCATTTCTTTTTATGTACTGCGCAAAAACAAAGCCTGAAACCGTACTGCCTCTTAAAACTGTATTTATTCTATACCAATCTCCGGACTGTCCCGTAATTTCGACTTCCGTGTTCTTACTAAGGACACCCAGTATTCCTGACGATGTTGATGCGCCTGAACGGATATTTAATCCATAGACATCAACAAGGCCTTTGCCGCTTAGTTCACTGACATGATCCGTGTCTGTGTTACTGTCTGCCAATGTCACATACTTTTTGTATACATATGCTGTGACGTTACTGCCGTTTAATACAAGATCAACTTTATACCAGTCACCTTCAGCCGCCTTTAACGTCACTTTTGTTCCCTGGCTGACCACACCAAGAATGCCTCCCGAAAGCGACGCGCTGTCTCTGACATTTAACGCGCTTACATTAACAATACCTGTTCCGCTTACTTCAGATGTCTGTTTCTGCTCTTCACCAACTGTTACATAACTGGAATATACATAACCGCTGTATGCAGTACCGTTTATCGAAGCAGTAACTTTGTACCACTCTCCCTGCGTTTCTGCAATTTCTACTGTTGCCCCCTTTCTTAACAGAGCAAGAACCGGAGTTCTCGTAGATGCGCCGCTGCGCAAGTTCAATAAATCGGCGCTGACAACGCCTGTGGTCTGAGCAAACACCTTTGCGGGAGTTCCAGTAAACACGCCAGTCATCAAGAGTGCTGCGGTCAAAACAGCAGTAACAATTTTTGTAAATCCACTCTTCTTCCTCATTTTGTGTACCACCCTTATTTCGTATTTGTTACAATAGTTTAAACTTTGTATGTTCATATTATGTCACACTTTTGAAACAAAATCAAGTGTTTTTTGTATTGCATCCCCACTTTAAGCCACTTTTTCTTCGATTTATTTCATTTTATTTCGACCAAAGCCCTTATTTGCACGTTTTTTCCCCACCAAATCACCCCAAATGGTGTTAACAATTCCCGAAACCACTACTAGATATTGTGTTTTTTGTAAAATTTTCTTAACATTTTCAATATTTTATTCAAATTTCATCATAAATGTATATGATTTATTTTTTATAGATGTTTTTCAATCATATGCTGTTTTTTTATAGTCTTCTTCGTCAAAACAAGTTTTTAATGATGTCTTATGACGAAAATAAGCGGGCATTCTTATCGCTGCCCGCTTATTTTATATAGTCAGCAGTTAATAACTGCTGCCAAAAAGTACATTATAATAATCCTTTTTTAATATTTGATCTGAAAATGTTATTTTATTTGATACAATCGTTTTAATTCTTTCCACATATGCATCATCAACCGTTACGCCGGTTTCCGGCTCAAAAACACCGGTTGCGGAATTATATCTGCCTTTATCTGTCATCCAGCTGTAATTATTCCAAAGCACAAGCGGTTCAGTATCAGAAAATACGTCCCTTCCCACAAGCAGCCTGGAATCGTAAGTCAAGCCGAAAAGATTCGACAATGTCGGCACAATATCAAGACTGTATGTAGGCTCTGAAATTTCACATGCCATGTCTTTATTTTCATTTTCCAGACATCCGGACCAGAGAATCCATGTATTATGATCCTGCTCCCAGCTGTTCGTATATTTGTAGCCGTAAAGGTCCGTTACATAATCGTCACTGTTGCCGAAGGTTGATGTGTTTTCAAGTCCGTACGGGTAATGATCCGATGTCAGGCATATCACTGTATCATCGGCTATCCCGGCAGCTTCAAGTTTTTCAATCATCGTTCTCAGACCATATTCCAGCTCCATCTGGTAAGATAAATAATAATTTGTTGTATCTTTGTACTTTCCGCCGGTTAAATCAAGTACTGTTTTCAGATTATTCGTTACTCTCGAATCATCTGCCTTATAGGTGCAATGACCGCTGATCGTCATATAATAAATACTGAAAGGCTGCTGATTCATATACGTATCCATCGTTTTATCAAACATAACGCCGTCTGTAGGCCACCAGCCTGTAATGTCCTCAAGGCCATTACCAAGACCGAGGAACTGCTCATATCCGAAATTCTCATGGGTAAGCTGTCTTGAATAAAAATCATATTCTCCGTTATGATAACATCTGCTGAAATAATTCAGTCTTTCAAGCTGACTGCCCATTGTAAAATACAGATTTTTTCCCTGCGTTTCCTGCATCGTCTCAACGCCGTCGAGCGGTACAAGTCCTGTCAAAAATGAGTACTCACCTGTTGATGTGCTGCCGCCCCATGTCGGCTGATAATAATTTGAAAAATAAATGCCGTTATGTACAAGCCGGTACAATGTCGGTGTAAGTTCCTTGCTGATGACCGAATCCGAGAATGCTTCAGCACATATCAGAATCAGATTCTTTCCTTCAAATAATCCCGTATATTTATTTTTATTTGACGGTATCTGACTGTTGACATAGGTATCCATCGACTTTATTGTTTCATCTGTATCCTGTGCAATACGTGTTTCAAGATTCAGATCCATCACATTGTCGCCCAGATCGATCATTTCACTCTCAGCTGTATCTGTATCTGATGCCGCAGCATCACCGTTTGCTTCCAAAGCAGCCTCGTTTTCAACAATCAGTGCGCTGGCATTTTCATTGCCAAACAGTGAATATTTACCACTGAGGCGCATACTGGTAATCAGACCGAAAGACTGGGTTGCCGTATTAAACTCAAACTGGCTTTTATATTTTTCTTTTGAACCGCCATGGGTTGCCGCAAATACACTGATCCCAGTCATAAAAAATGAACATATCAACAATAAAAGGACAAATGACAGCCGGTAACGTCTTGCCGGAATCCGTTTTTTTCCAAAAGCAGTGTACAAAATTCCCGGAAGCAAAAACAAAAGAATGACCGGAATACCATGTAAAATTGCACCGAATAACTCTGACGCAAATCCACCCATGACACCGCCGGCACCCGTCATAATTGCCCCGAAGGTCATATAGACCTGATAACTGTCTTTAATCAGGCATTCTATAATAAACAAAAGCCCTATTCCGTAAAGCAGTACCATACTGATGACACGGTTAATTTTCCTTGAGAAAACAGATGTTATACACGAACAAAACAAACCAAAGGCTATACCAAACAGTACCGGATAAATCAGATTTTTAAATACACCGTTTCCCCCGTAGATTCTGAGAATCAACTCAAAATATACAAAAACGACCGGAAACAATATAAGATGTGTCATGCCTTTAATACCTGACTTTGGTATCTGCGCTGTAAGGAAAGCTGTCAAGCGATTCACCGGCTGCTTAGCAGCGCCGCTTTGGCTGCCCCGGCGCCTTGCTGCTGTCCTTCTCGCTTCTGCATCCGCCCGACCATGATTACGTACCGTGCCTGTCCTTGCCGCTTCCCTGCCGGCGCTTCGTACCGCACCTGTCCTTGCTGTTTTCCTGCCGCTACTGCATTCTGTACCTGTCCTTGCTGCTTCCCTGCCGGTACTGCGTACCGCACCTGTCCTTGCCGCTTCCCTGCCGGTGCTTCGCACCGTGCCTGTTCTTGCTGTTTCCCTGCCGGCGCTGCGTACCGTACCTGTCCTTTCTGCTTCCCTGCCGGTGCTGCGTCCTGTGCCTGTCCTTGCTGTTTCCCTGCCGGCACTCCGTTCTGTGCCTTTCCTTGCTGTTTCCCTGCCGGCGCTTCGCACCGTGCCTGTCCTTGCTGTTTCCCTGCCGGCGCTTCGTTCTGCACCTGATTTTGGTGCTGTTTTATCTGTGCTTCGTCTTTTTTCTGTACGCTGTGCTGTTCCTGTACCGTACCGCTTTGACGAACTGTCAATGTCCATTTGAAAATGAAAATAAGAATCCGGTTCCCTGCCCGGTCTGCGGCTTCTCGAATCATTATCTGTATTCATTGCTGTATCTCTCCATCTACCTTCATCATATAAAAACTCCCTTCAAATATGGTCAGATTCCTTTTAAAATCCGATATCCTATCATGAAGGGAGCTGTAACTTATTAATTATTCTTCTTCAACATCAAACAATTCGTCAAACTCTTCACTGTCAAGCATTTCATCGAAGGCATCTGCCACCAGTTCATATTCATCATCATCTTCAATATTGATCAGATCAAATTCATCATTTTCATGTTCAACAAACTGATACAGATAAACATCGCCTTCTTCGCTTTCATTTTCATCGTTCAGCGGAACAAGGGCAATGTACTGTTTGTCACGTACAGGGAATATAGCAAGCACGCCGCATTCTAGTTCACTGCCGTCATCAAGTGTTAATGTCATTGTATCATATTCAATATCATTGCATCCGCAGTCGCAATTAACGTCATGTGTATTATCACTCATATTATTTACTCCTTTTCTTATCTTAGAATCGTTACGATATCCTATTAAACACAATCATTATACAGGAAGCCTCTTGTTTTATCAAGCATAAAACTACGATTTTCTCAGGAATAATTCATTAACTCATGATCTCTGCTACAAATCTTGAAGGCTCCGCCACTTTGCCATGGCGTTCTTTAACATAATAAATGTCAAGATACCGTCTGGCTCTTGTGACCGCCACATAAAACATCCGCCGTTCCTCTTCAATGTCTTCATCAAGCACTGCTTTCTGATAAGGAACAACGCCCTCATTGACATCGATAATAAAAACAGCATCATACTCAAGACCCTTGGCACTGTGCATCGTGGACAGCACGACACCTTCCTGTTTTACCCCGTCTTTTCCGGTCTGCCGTATTTTTATTTTTTCCGTATAATCCTCGATATATTCAAACCATGCGCCATAGGTTTTAAACGGCTTTGCACTCTCCTCGATCTGGTCGAAGACTTCTATAAACTCTTCCGGAGGAATTTTTCTGTCCAGGGCATATTCATATAAATAATTTTCATAACCCATGGCTTTACGCAGATAATTTAAGGCAGCATAAGGCGGCAGCGTATCGATCATATGCAGATCTTCCTCAAAATCATCAAGGCGTTCAAGCATCCATGGCTTTTCCTCATAATACTGCCTGACTTTTTCAAAATCGACTTTTGCGCTTTGAAAGCACTGTCTTGAAACATATCTGTTTGGCCGGTTGATGATCTGAAGATAATCCCGTCTGTCCGTACTGCCCTTTGCCACATGGATATATGCCAGTATGTTTTTCATAATCCAGTGTTCAAACAGATTTGGCATCCTGTCTTTCATTTTAAAAGGAATATTATCATTCATCAGCTGATTGACCATCATTCTGGATCCATGATTTGTTCTGAAAAGCACTGCAATATTTCCATAATCGATCTGAGCATCCCGGTGAAGACGTCTGATTTCCCCTGAGACCATTTCACATTCCTCACGGGGTGACTTAAACGCGCGGACAATCACTTCCCTGCCGGTCTGCACTGCGGCACGCATCTTTTTATCAAACCGGTTTTTGTTATGACTGATACAACGTTCCGCAACAGCAACAACAGGCGCACTGCACCGGTAATTCGTATTCAGTATGACCCGTTTTGCCGTCGGATAATCTTTTTCAAAATTCAGCATAAACTCCGGTCTGGCACCGCGAAAATGATAAATAGACTGATCATCATCACCGACAATAAACAGGTTTTCTTCCGGATCTGCCAGCATTTTAATAATCTCATACTGAAGTCTGTTGACATCCTGAAACTCGTCAATCAATATATATTTAAACTTATTCTGCCATGCCTTTAATATATCCCTGCGCTGTGTAAATAGCTCATATGTATACACCATCATATCATCAAAATCCAGCAGACGGTATTTTTTAAGCGCAGACTGGTAATCGTTATAAATCACTTTAAATACTTCTTGAGAGCAATTCATCGGGTAATAATGTTCAACATTGATCATTTCACCTTTGACAACACTGATTTCACCTTCAACGGCAGCAATAAATTCACTCTCATCTTCAAGATCCAGCTGACGATTTTCAATGATCTCCTTAAAAATCAACTGTTTGCGCTCGTCATCAACGACATTCGACGTTTCATAGCCATATGCATATTTTAATATCGTAAAAAAAATACTGTGGAATGTCCCGAAGCTGACCGGTGCATATTGGCCGCCCATCAGCTGGCGAAAACGCTCTTTCATCTCCAAAGCCGCAGCTTTTGTAAAAGTTACCACAAGTATATTGGCAGGCGAAATGCCTGCCTTTTGTATCAGTCCCATCACACGGTGGGTAATGACGGTCGTCTTGCCGGAACCCGGTCCGGCAAGCACCATCATTGGTCCATCCACATGTTCAATGGCTTCTGACTGAGCCTCATTAAAATGTTTCATATACAATCCCTGAAAGCACTACCACAGGTGCTGTTATTCACTGAGTTTTTCAATAGCTTTCTGAATGCGGTTTAAGGACTCTTCCTTACCGAGAATTTCCATAAGCTCTGTGGCACCGCCCGGTGTCATCTGTTTACCGGAAACAGCTGTGCGAAGCGGCCACATCACATAACCCGTTTTATAACCTTTTTCTTTTGCAAATGCAACAAGTGTCTCATATAAAGTATCATTATCAAAACTTTCAACAGCTTCAAGAACCGGTGTCACTTCCGTAAGTACAGTCAGTGATGTCTGTGCATTTGTCTTCATCTTCTTATGTGTATACATATCCACACTATACTCCGGTACTTCCTCAAAGAAATCAATATGATCTTTAATATCCGTAAAGACTTCGATTCTTGTTTTAACCATCGCCGCAATCTTTTTAAAATCCACATTACGGGTTACAACCGCTTTCATGTACGGCAGTGCCATTTCATAAAATTGATCAAAATCCATAGCCTTCATATATTCGCTGTTCATCCATCTTAACTTGACCGTATCAAATACAGACGGTGTTTTGCTCATATGATGATAATCGAATGCCTGCACAAGCTCTTCAAGAGAAAAGATTTCTCTGTTATCCTCAGGACTCCAGCCGAGAAGTGCCACAAAATTGACAATAGCTTCTGAGATAAAGCCCTGCTCAAGCAGATCTTCATAGGAAGAATGACCGCTTCTCTTGCTGAGTTTTTTATGCTCTTCATTGGTAATTAACGGACAATGCACATAAACCGGCACTTCCCATCCGAAGGCTTCATAAAGTCTGTTATATTTCGGTGATGATGATAAATATTCATTTCCTCTGACAACATGGGTAATGCCCATCAGATGGTCATCCACAACATTGGCGAAATTGTATGTCGGATAGCCGTCTGATTTGATCAGTATCATGTCATCAAGCTCCGCATTGTCAACTGTAATATCACCATAAATTTCATCATGGAATGTGGTCGTCCCCGTTGTCGGATTGTTCTGACGGATCACGTACGGCACGCCTGCCGCAAGTTTAGCCTCAACTTCTTCTTTACTGAGATTTAAACAGTGCTTATCATAAACAATAATCTCCTTGCCAGCAACTTCCTGTTTTAATGATTCAAGCCGCTCTTTATCGCAGAAGCAATAATAAGCTTCACCTTTTTCCACAAGCTGCTTTGCATACTCAAGGTATATGCCTGCCGCCTGACGTTCGCTCTGAACATAAGGCCCGACACCGCCGTCTTTATCCGGACCTTCGTCATGGATCAGTCCTGTTTTTGCCAGCGTTCTGTAAATAATATCAACCGCACCTTCCACATAACGTTCCTGATCTGTGTCCTCAATTCTCAATATAAAGTCACCGTCTTCATGTTTGGCGATTAGATAGGCATAAAGCGCTGTTCTTAAATTGCCCACATGCATTCTTCCTGTCGGGCTTGGTGCAAAACGTGTTCTGATTTTGTTGCTCATTTTGATTACTCCTTTTATTTTAATACTCTACTTTTCAATGGCATTGACCGTAATAAATGAATCTCCGGTATCAATGTAACTTACTGTGACCATATCGCCCTCTTCCAGTAACGCAAGAAGGTCATTCAGTTCAATGGACGCTACAAATATCTGATTCTTACCTGCCAGTTCTATATAGTAATTTGTATTGCCATCTTTGACTGCTGTCCGAATGCGGACGATTTTTCCGGTAACCGACTGAAGTGCTGACGTATCAATATCGTCATCCTCAGCTGTCAGTTTAAGATAACTTGAATATGCCTCGTTTAAATTATCTCCGATACCGACCATCTGGTATTTTTCCACATTGACATAGGCAAACTTCTTGACAAGTCCCGCGTTATCCTTTAATGAAAGGAAATAGGTCGGCTGATTGGCAATATTTAAAAGAACCGGGAATGTCGCTTCATAATTCAGGTGCTGAACCTGTCCTTCAGCTGAAGCCATGGCCGAATATTCCGTAGCGCCTGAAACAACATAATATCTTGCTTCCTTTGTTCTTAAATTTACAAGAACAAATCCGATATTTGACTGGTCATTGCCGGCACTGGTAAGCCCTGTATAAAGCCATACATCATCATCAATGGCAAGATAATTATAGCCGCCGCTTGTAAGGCATACTTCTTTTTGTCCGATGACTGTATTAATAAAGCCTTTTTTATATTTTCCCCAGTAATCAATCTGATTGACAACGATATCTGAAGAATATGCCTTATCAACCCACTGAGGAACATCCTGAATATCATAATAAGTGCTTGAACCATCCTGCGCATCCACAATGACAACACCTTTGATATCCTTACCGCCGAATAACGCAATCTTATATGTATATACAGGACAGATCCAGAATGGATTGCCTTCGTCATCGATTTCAAATGAATAGTCATCAAACATCAAAGACGGATAAGAAAAGCGCAGGTGTCTGTCCAGATTTCTGAAGAAAAACTCACCCGGCGAATACTTTATGCCCTGGTCAAGTCTTTTCAGCGTCACTTCCTGTGTCGTCATATCCACAGCCATATAACCCGGTATACCTTTGGACTGATTATTGAACCACTTAATCACATCTCCGTAAATAAGCGGTGCCACACGTGTCGGCACATCGTTATAATTAATCTGTGTATAGGAATACATGTTCTCATCGACTTCAAACTGAGAAACTAAATCAACAAGTTCACCAAGCTTGCGGTCACCGAGACGGATTGCTGTGTCTCTGTCAACAACCGGAACTTCTCTCAGTGAAATCTGACTGATATCTTCCGTAAACTCTCTTTCGCTTACAGGCATCAGCTGCTGATAAGCGGACGCATGGAAAAATTCTGAAGAGATTACCTTTCCGCCGACTAAAATGACAGCCAGCACGATAATCAGCCCCATAATGACTTTAAACCATTTACCCGTACTTCCAAATGATAAATTCAGTTTAAACCGCTCCGTGCGTGTTTCATAGGCCTGTTTTCCCATTGACAGTGCCATAAGTACTAAAAATACAATCAATACTGTAATGACATATCCATAGAACTCCGGCGCACGCAGATTCATCGGCGGCAGCATAAAATAATATGCAATCGCCGCAAGTAAAACTGTCAGAATAATATTTCTGAACACCTTTTTCTTCATATTAGTCCTCCATTCTGTGCATTAAAAAGCACAATTCCCTTTTTATGTACTATTATAATCCATTTTGGCCTTAAATGGAATAATAATTATTCGTCACAATACGTTTCGTGAAACGTGTCTTGATACTAAATGTGACCATTTCCATATTTTACCAAATAATTTGTTATAATCTATGAAAACCTTCAACCAGTCAGAGGGGGATAACTTTGGATAAACAATATAATGTCATTCTAAAAGAACAAATGCGTAAGTTTCGTGAAGACAGAAACTACAGTCATCAATATGTCGCACAATATCTGCAGCTGACCAGATCGGCATATACAAATTACGAAAACGGTTTTCGCCTGCCGGATATCTTTATCCTTGATAAACTGGCACGCTTATATAATGTCAGCATCGAAGCATTCCTGTATCCGCCAACGCTTTATAATTCATTTAAAGAACTGCATAATCTTTCTTATGATCATGACCGCGTACCGGATATACAGCTTGACGAAAACGAAAAACGACTGATTTACTTTTTCCGGCAGCTTTCCGACCGTGATAAGGACGAACTGCTTCATCTGGCCGACTATAAAACATCCCACTGAGTTTTAAACAATATATCATGTAAAACCGCAAAATGCAATATTCATTCATAACCCAGACCGCACAACGTATAGAATCAGTTACTGTACACAGACAATGTCAGTTAGTTAAGGACTTTGAAAATTGAACAAACAGTCTGAATATTGGAATAAAGTGTCATTTAGGAATGAATCTCGAAACAAATGGCGTGGATCATACCGTTTGCCGAGCAGTGTTTTTG
>JALEHN010000024.1 GCA_022770525.1 Clostridiales bacterium | reverse complement strand
CAGATGAAAATCTGTCTTTTTGTCGTATTTAATTTTGTCGTGTTCATCTTTTATAAATAAATGATTGTGTTCTTTTGTTCACATCCTTCAAAGTTATCATTGCTAAATCAGCAGTAGCCGTCGTTATCTAAATGACATTGGGTGTGTACTGTAACCACTAAAAAGTTACCGTATTTTTTATAAAAGAATGCTCTATGCATTTTTCTAAGTGAGACCTATATACTTTTTCATCTGAAACATGTAAATTCAAATAATATTTAATCAATCTATCATTATACAAGGAGGATATTTATTATGAAATACGAAGAAATAACTAAAGAACAGCTTGGCATCGGAAGTCCGATCGACCTTGAAATCGTACCTGATGAGGATTCTATTTATGAACATATGGCCAAAGATATGTTCAAACGCATTACCGCAAATAATGCCGCAGGCAAAAAAACAGTTTTTATTGTTCCGGTAGGTCCTGTAGGTCAGTACCGCCGTCTTGCCGCACTCTGCAACGAAAACAGAGTCAGCTTAAAAAACGTCTGGTTTTTCAATATGGATGAATATCTTGATGAAAATGATCAGCCTATTCCTGTGACACATCCTTTAAGTTTCGAAGGCTTTATGTACCGCGAATTTTATGATTTGATGGATGAAGAATTAAATATTCCTTTGGCTCAGCGTGTATTTCCTAAACCGGGTCACGAAGATGAGCTTTGGCCATTGATTCAGTCTCTTGGCGGTGTGGATACTTCTTATGGCGGTATCGGCATCAACGGTCATATTGCCTTTAATGAACCGACAGAAGACGGAATCCCTATGGACAACGAAACATTTAAAAATCAGACATCACGTATTTTAAGCCTCACAAGAGAAACCCGGACGATCAACTCAGTGACCGCAGCCAACGGCTATATTGACTATATTCCGAAACGCTGCATCACCATCGGTATGAAAGAAATCCTTTCCGCAAAGCATATCCGCTTCTACATGAACCGTACATGGCAAAAAGGCATCGTCAGAAAAATCCTGCACGGACCGGTAACTTATAAAGTACCTGCTTCATTTTTCCAGGAACATCCGGATGCAAAACTGATTATCGCCGATTATGTTGCCGAACCGCCGGTTGGCCAGTTAAGATAGGAGGATTATATTTATGGACGCAGCAACAAAAAACACTGCCCTATGTACCGAAAAGCCGATTAAAACTGCCATTATCGGTATGGGCATGATGGGTTTTTCACAGTTTCGCAATTGTTTTCTTCCTATGAAACAATATGAAGTTACTGCTGTATGTGAAGTCTACGAGCCGAATATCATACGGTTTAATGAATATTGCGAATCACACGGACTTCATATTCCATTATATACAGATTACAAAGAAATGCTTGAAACGGCAGATTTTGACCTTGCCGTCATTGTCACACCGGATTACCAGCACGAGCAGCAGGCCATTGACTGCCTGAAAGCCGGCAAGCATCTCCGCCTTGAAAAGCCAATGGCTATCACCTTAGAAGGCTGTGAAAGAATGATTGACACATGGAAAGAACATCCGCAGATTGTTCAGATTGGATATGAGCTGCGCTATGCATCCGTCATTACAAAAATGCGGGAATACCTTCCGATGATCGGTACACCGAAAATGATCTGGTGCCATGAATTCCGCCATCCGTTTTTACAAAAAGACGGTCTTATTCCTAACTGGATCACCCAAAAACAATACAGCGGCGGTACATTACTTGAAAAAAACTGTCATCATTTTGACCTGTTTAATATGTTTGCAGATGCAAAACCGGTCAGTGTATACGCAAGCGGAGACAATCAGGTCATCTACAAAGAAACTGATGTTTTAGATAACGCTTTTGTGACCGTAAATTATGCCAACGGCATGCGCGCAATGCTCTCCCTTTGTATGTTCTCTCCGGAACTTAAAGCACAGAAGCATATGCATGCCCTTGAAATCGGTGTGATGGGCGACCAAGGACGCATGGAGCTTAAAGATGACTGTCTGTATGTATGGGACAGAGACGGCAAGAGCGAAACTTCCTATACCTATCTCAGGACAAATTTTGAAGCCCACTCTGAAGACATACTTTTATCGCTTGAAGAACTGGCGAACTGTATTTATGAAAATAAGCAGCCATATACGGATATTTATACCGGCTATGACAGTGCCCGTATAAGCCTTGCGGCTGAAAAATCCGCCGCAAACGGAACGATTGAATATTTGTAAAATTGTGCGTTTTCCCGATTGTTTTTTGCTTTTTGTACTGCTATAATACATACGTCTTAATACATTAAATGATATGGTGATTAAGCCCGCCGCTTTAGTTTTTGCACCTTATCCTATGACATCGTATCTGTAACGCGGGCAGCCATTTTAAGGAGATTCACACAAATGCAAAAAACTGATTATTATTATAAAGCACAAACTTCCGGTCTGATTGATTATTATGCTCAGACATTAAAAGGCAAAGATCCGTATCTGCCTGTTTTGGATGACATATTAAACGATGCTGAAATTATTTCCCGTGTCTCTCTCGGACTTGTTGATATACCGTTAAATCAGATCGTCGGAACAAGCACCGCCGGACGTACCAGCGCATTTGCAAGTAATTTTATGCCGCTGCTTGGCGAAAAGTCTGAATTTGCCCATAAATGGACAAAACTCAGTGATGTATGGCTTTTGGAAGGCCAGCGTGAACCGGTCAAAGCTTTCGAATATATGAATAAATTTTATATTGTGGAAGGCAACAAAAGGGTCAGCGTTTCAAAGTTTTTCAATACCGTCAGCGTATACGGCGATGTGACAAGAATCATACCGAAAAGGAGTAACGATAAAGAAAACATTATATATTATGAATTTCTTGATTTTTATGAAATTACAGAAATCAATTACATATGGTTTTCCAAGCCCGGTGCATTTTCAAAGCTTCTGGATATCACCTGCGGCAGCAACAGGGAAAAATGGTCAGCAGATGACAGAAAGCTGTTCCGTGCAAGATACCTGCATTTTTCAAAAGCCTATGAAAACAAACTAAAAAGTATATTCAAGAGCAGACCGGCCATTACTGTGGCTGATGCATTTCTTTCATATATTGTTATTTACGGCTATGAGAATATATTGGATGCCTCTGACAATAAAGTCGAGCAAAACATCACGAAAATCTGGAGCGAATTTTTGATGCTTGAAGAAGATAATTCTGTTGCACTCCTTCTTTCGCCGGAGGAAAAAGGGAAAAGTATTTTCAACAAACTTTTCCCGACATCTTCCAAAAAACTGAATGTTGCATTCATTAATGATAAGTCTCCTGAGACTTCCGCATGGATCTACAGTCATGAGCTTGGACGCATGCACCTTCAGCATAAGTACGGAAACGAAATTTCAACCAAATGCTTTAATAATATACAGCCGGGTGTCAATGATGAGGAAGTATTTGAACAGGTCATTCATGATAATTATGATCTCATTTTTACGACAACACCGCAGTTAATGCTTGCTAGCCTTAAAACAGCAATCAAATATCCGGACAAAAAAATATTGAACTGTTCACTGAATTTTTCACATAAATATATCCGTACTTACTATACACGTATGTACGAAGCCAAGTTTTTGACCGGTGTGATCGCAGGTGTATTAACACCAAACAACAAAATCGGCTACCTGACAGATTATCCGATTTATGGCATGACGGCTAATATCAATGCTTTTGCCCTCGGTGCAAAAATGGTCAATCCTTTCGCCAAAATCTATCTTGAATGGACAACAAGGAAAGACCACAATTACGAAGATACCTTCAAAAAAGAAAACATTACTTTGATTTCAGGCAAAGATATGATCACCCCCGAACATCTTTCCAGAGAATTCGGTCTTTATATGCTTGATAACGAAAAACCGCTAAATCTCGCAATGCCGATTTGCCACTGGGGTATTTTTTATGAAAAGCTTGTCCAAAGCATCATGAATGGTACATGGAAGGATCAGGACAATTCAGGAGGCCATCAGGCACTTAATTACTGGTGGGGGATGGACTCAGGCGTCATCGATGTGATCGGCTCCCAGCGTCTTCCGGATTCAATCAATGAACTTCTGGAACTTTTTAAAGCCAATATTATGAATGGAACCTTCTCTCCTTTTTATGGCAGAATTCTCGATCAGCGCGGAAATATCCGCAAGGAAAAAGATGTTTCTTTTTCACCGGAAGAAATTATTTCCATGAACTGGCTTGTTGATAATGTACGCGGCAATATACCTGATATCGAAGACCTTAAAGATGATGCCAAACCAATCGTCTCTTTACAGGGAATTATTAATAAAGCTTTTATTACCCTTTAAGACTTACTTATCTTTCACATCACGGCCACCGTCAAAGTAAGAGATCTATACAATATAATCATCATGGGCAGGAAAATAATAACGCCTGCCCATGAAAATTAACTTCTTTCTTATAACTTCCTTTTTTCCCTATACTCTTATAAACAAAAAATATTGACATATCCGTTGGATTATGATAACATACAATTAAACAATCATTTAATTGATAAATCATTTAAATATTTATCTTTAATAAGGAGGCTGTCATGGATTATACGGATATGCCCGTTTGCGGTGAAAAACATGAACAACATTTAAATCTTACACAGACGATTAATGAAATGCCAAGTGATGATGCTTTTATCGAAGCTTCGACTATTTTCGGTCAGCTTTGTGACAGTACCCGTCTGAAAATTCTGTATCTGCTCTGTCACAACAGTGTCTGTGTCTGCAACATTGCCGATGCGATCAATATGAGCGCGCCTGCCGTCTCCCATCACCTGCGCTCGCTGAAGCTTTTGGGTATACTTGATTTTAAGCGGGTCGGCAAAGAAGTTTATTATACACTGGCTGACAATGAAGATGCCCGTCTGATTCACCAGATGATCGATGATATGTTTGGAAGGAGTTGTCTTAAAAATGGAAGCAAAGAAAAATAACAAAATACATGATCACTCACATGACGACGGCTGCTGCTGCAGTCATGAGCATCATGAACATGATCTATCCCTTGATGACGGCTGCTGCTGCGGCCACGAGCATCACGAACATGATCACTCACATGACGACGACTGCTGCTACGGCCACGAGCATCACGAACATGGTCTCTCACATGATGACGACTGCTGCTGCGGTCATGATCATCACGAGCATCATGAGCATAAACATCACGAAACGCTGCATCAGTCTGCTAAAAATTGTGAAGCGTATCCTGATGATACAAAAAAAACGACCTTTATACTTGAAAATCTTGACTGTGCCAACTGTGCCGCCAAAATGGAGAGAAAAATCAATCAGATTCCCGGCATTGATTCAGCTGTCATTACATTTGCCACAAAGCAGCTTCGCATTTGTGGTTCGGACATACCTTCACTTCTTCCGCAAATTGAAGCCGCATGCCACTCTATAGAAGCTGATGTAAAACTTATACCAAAAACAGGCAGCGCCGAAAAAACATCGAATTCTCTAACCGATAAGCACAAAACAGAGACATCAAAAGACGGTCATCATAAGGCAAAAACACTTTTCAGTGAGCAAAGCCTTTCACTTATTGAAATCATTGCCGGTGCCATCTTACTTATTGCAGGAAAGATCACAAATAATGTATTCCCGCAATATCCGCTGATATCTCTGATGATATTTATCATCGCCTATTTAATCCTCGGCTTTGATGTATTATGGACAGCCGCAAAAAATATGGCCCGCGGTCATGTTTTTGACGAAAACTTTTTAATGAGTATTGCCACAATCGGTGCATTTGTCACTAAAGCATATTCGGAAGCAGTGGGTGTCATGCTGTTTTACCGTATCGGAGAATATTTTGAAGACAGAGCTGTGGCAAAAAGCCGTTCTCAGATTATGGATGCCATTGACATGCGTCCCGAAACTGTCAATCTTGTAAGCGGCAGTGACATCAAAGTTATTCCTGCACAGAATGCGCAGGTCGGTGATATCGTCATGATCCGTCCCGGTGACAGAATCCCTCTTGACGGCAAAATTATCGAAGGCTCAAGCCGTATCGATACATCGCCTGTCACAGGCGAACCGGTTCCGGTAAAAGCAGAATGCGGCGATGATGTCATTTCCGGATGTGTCAATACATCCGGTCAGATTAAAATACGCGTGGAAAAAGTTCTCAGTGAATCCATGGTCACAAGAATTCTGGACTCTGTTGAAAACGCTGCTGCAAGCAAACCAAAGATTGATCGTTTCATTACTAAATTTGCGCGCATCTATACACCGGTCGTTGTAGCCCTGGCCGCTGCAACTGCAGTGATACCGTCTTTAATCACCGGTGACTGGCACTATTGGGTATACACGGCACTTACCTTTCTTGTGATGAGCTGTCCGTGCGCCCTTGTATTAAGCGTTCCGCTGGCATTTTTCTCCGGTATCGGCTCCGGCTCAAAGCAGGGCATTTTATTTAAAGGCGGTGCTTCCCTCGAAGCTTTAAATAAAGTTAAGGCTGTTGTCATGGACAAGACCGGGACCATCACAGAAGGTAATTTCAAGGTACAGCATATTCTTACAAATGGTGTCGTTTCAGAAAATGATCTGCTTGCCATTGCCGCCAGCTGTGAGCTTTCCTCGACACATCCGATCGGAGCCAGCATTGTTGCTGCTGCCAGAGAAAAAAATCTTTCACTTGTACGTCCAAAACAGGTTGAAGAAATTGCAGGCTGCGGTATCAGAGCTGTCAATAACGGTCAGACTGTACTGTGCGGCAATGGGAAGCTGCTTAAGCAGTCCGGCACAGCTTTCACTGAAAATACAGACAATATGTATGGTACAAAAGTCCTCGTTGCCATTGACGGAAAATACGCAGGCTGCATCATCATCGCAGATACTTTAAAATCAGACGCCAAGGCTGCTGTTTCACAGCTTAAGCAATATGGCATCACACCGGCAATGCTTACCGGTGACACCCGTGAAAGCGCGGAAAATATTGCTAAAGAGGCCGGCATCAGCGAAGTACACGCACATTTGATGCCTCAGGATAAATTAGACATATTACAGTCTCTCCGAAAGCAATACGGCAGCGTTATGTTTGTCGGCGACGGCATCAATGATGCCCCTGTCCTTGCCGGCGCTGATGTCGGCGCCGCAATGGGTTCAGGCGCTGATGCGGCAATCGAAGCCGCCGATGTGGTATTTATGACTTCAAAAATGCAGGCAATACCTCTTGCACTGTCCATCGCCAGAAAAACCGCAAGAATCGCCCTTCAAAACGTTATCTTTGCATTAACAATCAAAATCATCGTTATGATTCTTGGACTCTGCGGTCTTGCTTCCATGTGGATGGCCGTATTCGCTGACAGCGGTGTGGCAATGCTGTGCATATTAAACTCAATCCGCATACTTTATAAAAAATAAGAAAAGTACATTAAGAAAGAATCCTGCCCGGCAGGATTCTTTGCTTTTTGCAAAATGCTGTCTGGTATAATCCACGTTAAATAACCGTATGTTTCGGTATTTAACGCGGGTTGTACCGGTCCTTTTATGAATCACTGCCGGAGGGATTTTCCTGTTCATGAATCCACTGCTCCAGTGTCTGCTCGTATAGCTGTCTTAAATTTTCCGAAACTTTGTCATCATAAAACGCCGGAAAATAAATGCAGCCTCTTTCTATTCCCCAGTCATAGCTGCCGCTTAATATTGCATTCATTTCCGCGGCAATTGTAATAACGTCTTCAAAAATCGGCCTGTAACTTACCCGGTAGTCTAAATATACATCTGCGTCACCCTCACCGGTATTTTCAAGCTTTTCTTTCAGTAATTCCCTGAAATCACCGACACTTGTCAAATCAATACTGAAACTGATGACATTATTCATTTCATCGTCCACCCTGCCATATACCATAAACTGGATGTTTGGATAGTTTTTTACAATTGTCTGCCATGACAATTCATCAGCCCCGGGCAGTACAACCAGTCTGCACCCGCCTTCCGCAAACATTTGAACAGCTTCTTCCAGACCGGAATTTCCGGCAATCATCAGCTGATTTTCATTCATACCGCAATTCATCATCGCTTCTTTCAGATTGTGAAGCAATACTTCCGTCGTATCATCTACAGAATCATTCAAATAAAATCCGGCTTTATATTCCGCATAATAATCATCAAATGTATCTTCATATATTTCTTCAGGCACGATATCACTCTGTACATGATATGCCTCTTTCTCTTCTTTATTTACTGACTCAGATGGTCTATTTGAACATCCGCAAAACACCAATAACACAATTGCCAAAACAGCCATCAATTTCCTGATTTTCACTTTTATACACCTCTTAAAACAATCTGTCTGGTATATTTCCGCGCTTTGTATCTTCAATAGATATCACGCCATTGCATTACTGTTTATTTTCCATGTTTTCGCGAATTTTTTGTTCCGTATAACGAACACCCGTAAAAAATAATATAACTTTACATCTGATGACTGATCTCATACCACGCCTGCCACAGCAGTCCCGCAGCGGATTTTAAGCGATACTTAGCGGTTGCTCTGATATCAGTAATAGGGCTCACACTGGCAGCCAGCAAAAGTTCCAGTTTCTTTACTTCAGGTTCTCCCGGCAAATTCAAATACTGCTCGATCAGCGTCAGTCTGTGGATAACCGCGCTCATTGATCCGACAGAAGCATTCCATGTATTGCCGTCATACATAAGTGCCGCTGACGCAACGGCTATGGTCAGGGCGCTTCGCCCGCCTATTTTATAGTATTTCCCCTGCCATCCGTTTTCCGGAACAATGATCATCACTTCCTTAAGCAATTCTCCCGGACGCAGATCTGTTTTTCCCGGCCCTTTCCAAAACTGCTCTAACAATACAACTCTTTGCATCTGCTCAGAGACAATCACAGCACATGCGCCTGCCGCCGCCAGAACCGGTGCAGTATCTGCCGCAGGTGATGCATGACATATATTTCCTCCGATTGTTGCCCTTGCACGGATCTGCGGTGAACCGACAACGCTGCATGCCATCGCAAGTGCCGGGATGTACTTTAATATCAGTGGATGACCTGCCGCTTCCTCATGAGTGACCATCGCACCGATATGCAGTACGCCCTGGTCATCAAGATAAATATGCTTTAACACCTCCAGGTGATGAATATCAAGAAGCCTTACATTGTTTATTTTTTTATCTCTTAACGCCGGAACAATATCCGTCCCCGCAGCAAGCGGCAAATCGTCCGGATTTTCTTTGAAATATTTCAGTGTTTCTTGTAAAGTCCCGAATGAATTAATTGACTGAATCGGCAGCATTGTATTCACTCCTTTGTCGGATTCTCTGTGATGCCATCATCACAGCTTCCTGAATTTTCTTATATCCTGTACATCTGCACAAGTTTCCGGACATTGCGGTTTTAATTTCTTCTTCATCCGGTGTCTTGTTCTTAATCAATAATCCCTTAGCCGCCATAATCATGCCCGGTGTGCAGAAACCGCACTGAATGGCTCCGGCTTCCAGAAAACATTGCTGTATGATATCAAGCTCTCCGTTTTTTTCAAGTCCTTCAATGGTCACAATGGATGCTCCATCCATTTGATATGCAAGCAATAGGCAGGCATGTACCGGTGCATCATTAAACAGAATGGTACATGCGCCACATTCACCCTGTCCGCACGCTTCCTTTGTGCCCGTAAGTCCGAATATATCTCTGAGCACGTCAACAGCACGCATGCCTTCTAAAACCTCAACCGTCTGAGAAACATCATTTAATAAAAAAGTTATGGATTTCATTGATTTATCCTCCGCTTCATTCTTATAAAGCCATTGGCATTGATAATGCCGCACTATCTCCTTATAATGCCATCACATCTCCCTGGCGATGCCGTCACATTTTTTATAACGCCATCAGCACTTTCTGGGCTGTGACGGGGATTTCTGTAAATCTGACACCCGTGGCATCATAAATCGCATTGACGATTGCCGCTGTTCCCGGTACACTGACAACTTCACCGACACCTTTTGCACCGAAAGGACCGTCTTCTTCTGCCGTTTCAATAGCTGATACATGAATATCCGGCATATCCTTCATGACAGGCATCAGATATGTCTGGAAATTTCTTGTGCCTGTTTTAAAATTCTCAAATAATGCATAGCCCTCACTCATCACCGCTCCGCCTTCACATTGGCCTTCAAGTCCTAAAGGATTAATCACAGTTCCCGCGGATGTAATCATTTCAACTTTAAGAAGCTTTGTCTCTCCGGTCAATAAATTGACTTCGACACCGGCAACTTCTGCTACATGAGAATAAAACTCATGGAGGCCGATATCAATATCAACGGCTTCATAAGGAAACTCTGTACGGCATGTTTTTCTTCTCAGCGCTGCTGGCATTTGACATGCGATTTCCTGCCATGTGTACCGGTCTATACCCGTTGGTTTTACAGATGTATTTTCCATATTCAAACCGAAAAAATGATAAATTTCATCTTTCAGCTGCTTCGCACAATCGACAATGGCCCGCCCGGATATATAAGTTGTTCTTGACGCTGTAATCGGTCCCGAATCCGGTGTCACTGATGATATGCCATTGATGACTCTGACAAAATCAAGCCCCATGCCCATTGCCTCCGCTGCAATCATCTTAAGTGTCGTTATACTGCCCTGTCCCATATCTTCATTGCTTGTATATACATATAAAATGCCGTCATCTTTAAGTTCCAGCGTACAGGAGGAAGCATCCGGTCTGACATGATTTCCAAGCCCCATTCCCTGCATACCGTAAGCAATACCGACGCCCCGCTTCAGCCACGGCCTGTCCGATGCCTTTTTAAATTGGCTTCTGTCTTTCCATAATGACGACTTTTCAAGCTGAGCCATCATTTCCATCGAGGCATTACTTCTTTTGTTTTCATGGCCGAAACTGTATCTTTCATTTGCATTGACCATATTTTTAACACGAAGCTGTATCGGATCCATGTTGAGTTTTTCTGCCATCATATCAATCATTGACTCAAGGGCAAAATTCATTTGATTATTGCCAAAACCGCGGAACGCGCCGACAAGATACTGATTTGTATATGCCGCATCACCTGTAATGGCAATATTCGGGAAATAATAAGTACCTAAGGCATGTTCCAGTGAAAAATCCAAAATAGCAGGACCGTAACTTGCGTAGGCACCGCATGCTGCCAGAACATGCACTTCATTGGCAAGAAATCTGCCGTCTTTATCTGCCGCCATTTTCATACAAATTTCCATAGGCATGCGTTTCGGCCCGATGATAAAAGACTCTTCCCGCGTCAGATCAATATGTACAGGCTGACCGCACTTTAAGGCGCAGACTGCAAGAATCCCCTGAAGCAGCAAGTCGTCTTTGCCGCCGAACCCGCCGCCTATTGGGGTTGAATGTACAATAATTTTTTCCGCAGGGAGATTTAAAATGACCTGAAGGTCGCGAACGCATCGGTGACAGTTCTGGCAGGCGCAGAAAACTTCCACACCGCCATCCTTTAACGGTCTCGCCATACCATTTTCCGGTTCAAGATAACCATGTTCCTGATACTGTGTCTTAAAAATATGTTCTATAACAACGTCTGCATCTTGAAATGCTTTTTTAGTATCACCGTTAAATGCTTCATGATGGGCCGCAAGATTGCCGCCCGGATGAATCTGCGGCGCGTCAGGTTTAAGCGCATCACAGGCTTCACTGATTGGTTCAAGTTCTTCTACTTCAAGCCGGATCTTTGCCAGCCCGCATTCCGCAGCTTCTTTTGTAACCGCAACAACAGCTGCAATAACATCACCGGAATAATTATATCTGTCTTCGCAAAATACTTTCTGGTCCTTAAATATGAGCCCATGGACATTTTGCCCCGGAACATCGGACGCTGTTACAACATCGATAACACCCGGACATTGAAGTGCTTCGGATACATCTATTTTTTTAATCAATCCTCTGCTTGAAGGCGGAAACAATAATTTTGCATACAACATATGTTCAGGCTTTAAATCTCCCATATATTTTAATGCACCGGTTGCTTTTTCTCTGCCGTCTTCACGGATTACTTTTTTACCGATAATGCGATAATCACGCATAATATTCCCCCTTGTCATTTTCAGAACAGTTGCCAGGACTTTATATAATGATAAAATCGCTGAGTACAACTTCAACCCCCGCTGTCAGCAAGGCATCAAACGGAGGTTGAAACTACTTTTATTTTAAATTTTATTGACGATTAAATCATCATCGTCTGCTTATTACCATTCACCTTTGACATTTTCAACAAGGAACATCTGAGACATAATATCCTCATCAGACATAATTTCACCAGGCGCTACAAGAACATTGCCCTTGTTATCTTTAAGACCTTCCTCGCCGCCATCGTATACTTCGATTTCACCGGAAATAATCTTATCTTTCATCTCAAGAACCTTGTCTGCAACTTCCTGAGGTACAATGTCCATATTAATGTCAGAGATACGTGCACAGTCTTTGTCAGCACCCCAGAAATAATATGTATCTGTTGATAATGTTCCTGCCATGTACTGTTCAATGATATCTGTGATAATCGGTGCCCAGTTCCATTCAAAAGAAGTTGTCACCGCCTTTGGCGCACGATCTTTCATATCCATATGATAACCTGTACAGAAAGCGCCTGCCTTTTCACATGCTTCAGGAATTGCAGGTGATGAAGCGTTAATACCCATGTACTTAATGCCCATGTTGATCAGCGTATTGGCACATTCAGTTTCTGCTGCAATATCATACCAGCTGTTGGCCCACATTACTGTCACTGTTGCATTTGGATTTGCTGCTTTTGCACCAAGAGCAAAAGCATTGATACCGCGGCGTACAGATGCTTCTGACATACCTGCGGAATAACCAAGTTCATCACTGTCTGACATTAGACCCATCAGATAACCGCAAAGATACATAGCCTGATAATCTCTGATCTGATAACCGATAATGTTTTCTACTTTATCACCGACCTGTGCAAAATAAACATCCGGATATGATAATGCAAGTTCTGAAAGAATTGGTGCATAACCTGTAGAAGCACCAAAAATAATCTGACAACCTTCGTTGACAAGCTGATCTACGGCCGCCTGGACACTGCTCTGTTCTTCAGCAATGTTCTCAAGGAAGAGCAGCTGAGTTTCTGTGTCAAGTCCGACACTTTCCATAGCGCCTGTGATACCTTCATACTGTGCCTGACACCATCCGCCGTCATTCTTTACAAGTGTTGTGATCACACCGATCTTTACATCTGCAGCTTCGACAGATGTACCTGATGCTGTTTCCTCTGTTGTCTGACTTTCACTTTCTTTTGCTTCTGTTGATGCATTTGTATCGGCCGGGGCTGTCGTGTCGTCTGCCTTCGTGCTCTGTCCGCAGCCAATTAATGCAGAAAGTACAAATAACATTGCCAATACAAGTGCGCTGATTCTCTTCTTCATTTCTTTTCCCTCCTGTAAATGAACAAATCTGACGTTTGTCCATCAATCATATTGTCATCTTTCGATGTACAATATTTAGTTAAAAAGTTACTATATAACGACTAAGGGGACAAAATACTTATGTATTCTTGTCCCCCTAGACAGTTATCCTGTAAAAAAGCATAAAAATACGTAAGTTTTTTAATTAGCTCACCTCTAATGTTCACCTGTCTGTCACCAATTGATCTTTGGTACCTGATTCAATTGATATCCTTATTACGGCAGTTTTTCAGGTGAACGGATATCTGCCGTAAAATTCATCTCAAACAAACGCGGGGAAAGGCAGTCGGCATATACATGTTTATGTTTGAGGTCATCCATATATTCGCCTTTATCTTCATTTGACTTTAGATATATGCCAATAGTTCAGGGCAAAACCGCCCTTCCCCTAACTGATTCTGCTTAAAATAATTGTATTAACAAATAACACCATCTGCAGGCATTGGAATACCAAGTGATTGTGCATAAGCACGCATCTTAAGATACTGTTCCTTATATTCCGGAATCGGTGTCAGTGTGTCAATATCAAACAGATCACGGAATGATTTTCCTTTTGGAGGATCAAACAGCTGATCTTCAAACTTAGGAATCACTTCCTTACAAATATCATTGGCCTGTTCAAGACTTAAGCCTGCTGCGCCTTTAAATACGGCCGCATTATACCATGCTTCAATCGGTGTCAGATGATTCTTTTTAGAACCGCCTGCTGAACGCGGGCTGATGGTAAAGGCCTGTCCCGATGCTGAAGCCGCTGTCATACCGACAATCGATTCAAGGAAGAACATATCTGTACTTGGTCCCGAAACCTGGTTGATCGTCTTCATCAAAATAATATTACTGTTTCTTGTCACAGCCTGTGTTGCTATTGACTGTGTCCATACACCGTGACGACCGCAGTTGCCGGCATAACGGATATCGTATGAAGGTGAACCCGGAAGTGCGGCACCGCAGATTGGGAACTGAAGAATATCTGTTGCGATCGATGCGATGGCTGTTGTCTCCGGTGCGCCTGTATAACCGCCGATCATTGTCGGTGATTCTGAACGGATCACACCGCCCAGTTCATTAGCCACGAAGCATTTATGTAATGTTGTATAGTTGATTTTTAATGATGCAGGATTTAAGCACAGCGCAATCTGCGGCATCTCATAAAGATTAAAGCCTGACAGGAAACCGAAATGTGTGCTGGCACTTGATACAAGTGCATTGCCCATACCTTCTCTGCCGGCACGTTTCTGTGCTTCTTTACGGAGATGGTATTCATAAATGCCGGCAAAGGTTTCATATGGTGTATCTGCAAGCAGCGGGCTTCCCATGACTGTATCCAGCGAAGGTCCTTCCTGGAAGTCAATAAGCTGTGAGCTTGCAATCCCCTGTACAAGAGGTATGTATAATTCCTCATCCATCTGAATGGATAACGGTGCTGTAAATATAGGCGCATGTCCGTCTGAAGGTTTTCTTGCGGCAATCGTTCTTTCTTCCTTACCCTGTCCTATTTTAAAACTGGAAGGAACTTTCGCAAACTCTTTTTTAAGCTCATCCTCATCAACCTTAATAATTGTTTCCGTATCCGGACAATAAAAACCAAGTCTTAATGCTGCCTCCCAGCCGGCCTGCCAGAATCTGTCTGCCAGTTCAGGGTCTGTATTGATCGGGTTGTTAATATCGCAAGTCTTTAATAACCCAAATTCCTTAGCAACTTCTTTTAATGTTTTTGGAACGATTTTCTGGTCCCATTCTTTTTCAAGCACTCTTGAACCAAGTCTTGCTTTATCCATCGTTCTTAAAATCTTGCCATGCTTTTCCATTAACATTTCTTTGTCCATATCTATATCCTCGCTTTCACCAAACATTTTTCGCCACAGGCATCAGTCCTGTTCAACGATAAGCTCCTGCTTCGGCTGAATCATCATCAGTCTCTGTGCCATCTTAACCGCTGCCTGAGCTGTTCTTGAATAACCGTCAGCACCGATCTTTGCGGCATATTCGGCACTGATCGGGCCGCCGCCTACAGCAACTCTGTATTTGCTTCTCTTGCCTTCGGATTCAAGACGTTTGATCAGCTCCTCCATGTAATACTGGGATGTTGTTAAAAGTGATGATACAACGATAATATCTGCCTTCTCAGCTTCTGCTGTGTCAATGAATTTATTTGTCGAAACATCAACACCAAGGTCCAATACTTCAAAGCCGTTGACCGCAAGCTGTGTGGCCACAAGGCTCTTGCCGATATCATGAAGGTCACCTTTTGCACAACCGATAATGACTTTGCCCTTGAAAGCACTTTCGCCTTCTTTCAGGTAAGGATTGACTTTAGCTATGAGCATCTTCATGCAGTCACCGGCAATCATCAGTTCAGGGAGGAATGCCTCAAGGTTGTTGAAAGCTTCACCCAGCTTATCAAGTGCTACAACGCCGCCTTCCTGAATAATATCTTCAGGAGATACGCCAGCATCCAAAGCTTCCTGTACCAGTTCTTCAATCATGTCATCTTCGCCGTCATATACGGCTTCTTCAATTCGTTTTAAAATTTCGTCCATAGCATATACGTCCTTTCTTTTCGAGTAGTTTCGATATCCGCCCCTTATTTATCAATGCACTTTTTAATGTGCCCCTCCTTAATTTGACTAACTAATCAGTCAAACATGAGGCTATGTTAGCACAAACATTTTAAAAAGGCAAGTACTTTTTAAATTTTTTTAGAACTGTACTTTTTTTAGTACAAACATAAAAGGCGTCTCCCGATTCGGGAAACGCCTTTGTTTCTATCTGTCGACAGCTCAGATAAACTGTCTGAAAAATTATAGCTTATATATTACCTCCAAAATCATTTTTTTGCAATACCCTAAATAAGCTTCAGCATCAAAATTATTTTCATCAACATGATACTGCAGTGTTGCGCCTTCAAGCATTGAAATAATCATGTGCGGAAGAAACTCCCGCTTTTCTTTCGGCATATCAGGCACATATTTATCAATAATCTGGCCGATACCGGATCTCCAGAAATCAAATGCATGATTCATGATATCATGATATTCCGGATCAATTCTTGCCTGAAGCCAGAAATCAAGCTCCACGATATCATATTCGGGTTCTTTTAAAATACAGTCAAGCTTCTGCTGAAAATAAATATCCAGCTGATCCGAAAGTGTATCCCCGTAATTGTCCCTGATCTCATCGCGGATTTCAACATATCGTCTGACAACTTTCTTGTGGAGTGCTACCATCAAATTATGCTTTGTTTTATAGTGATAGTGGATATTAGACTGCGCCATATCCGCTTTTTGAGCGATCAGGTGCATTCTTGTCCCACTTATCGTATTTTTATTGACAACCTCCAGTGCTGCATTCAGTATCACATCTTCCATATTTTTGTCCTTCACAATACCGCTCCTCACATTAAAATAATTGACGTCCCTGCACATATTTTGCGCAGATATGCCGGTCATCGGACAAATATATGGCACGTTCAAGTCTCTGCTTTACTGATAAATCTATACACTTATGATACTGACTGTCATCAATGACAACAGCATCGAACTCATAATCTTTTTCAAAACTGCCGACTTTACCGAAAAATGCACCGCCGCCCTTTGTTCCGAGATAAAATACTTCTTCAAGGCAAAGCGGTTTTGCTGAGGCATCAACCGTCCGCCAGTACAGCTTTGAAACACCGATAGCATCTGCCATCGCCCGCAATATCGATGTTGTATATCCGCCGGCAACATCGCTGCCAAGGCCCACGTTAAGCCCCATATCCAGAAATTTGCGGACCGGTGCCATACCGGACGATAGATTTGTGTTGGACTGCGGACAATGCGCAATATAAACACCATTGTTTTTTATCATATCGAGCTCATTTTCCGGACAATGGACACAGTGCGCCATAATCGACGGATACCTGCCGCCGAACATGCCGTAACGGGCATATGCGTCACCATAACATGATGTATCCGGACAAAGCTCATGGACCCACTGTATTTCCGAAATATTTTCAGATAAATGAGACTGTACGGGCAAATCCCATGTCTCCTGAATTTCCTGCAGTTTCTGCATCAACTGATCCGAACAGGACGGTATAAACCGCGGTGTCAGAATCGGCTTTACATGCTGATACTTACCCTTTGTGCGGGTAAGCCACGCCACAGTCGCCTTTGCTGATGCCTCTGCACTTTCTTCACATAAATAGTCCGGTGCATTTCTATCCATATTGACTTTGCCGACATAAGCCACAAGTCCGCTCTGTTCCACAAGGTCCATCAAAACCTCAGCCGATTCACCGTGAAGCGTCGCAAACATGACCGCACGGGTATTGGGTCCTTTAAGCATATCCTCTACAATCAATGAATATGCTTCTTTTGCATAAGCCGGATCCGCATATTTTGCCTCCTGAGGAAATGTATTCACATCAAGCCACTCAAGCAGTTCCATATCAAGCCCCAGTGCTCTGAAAACAAACTGCGGCGCATGAACATGAAGATCAATAAGTCCCGGAATAATCAGCGCATCTTTATAATCCTTTACAGGTACATGCGCATAAGCTTCGGGCAGCTTTTCAAAGACACCGAGAGACTTTCCCCTGCTGCATAAAACAATCCCATTCTCTGCGATTTCAAGATGTTCTAAATCTTTACTGAAACAAATCTGCCCTTTGATTCCAAATATCTCATCCATAGACTACCTCCGGTGGTTAAACACTTCGCCTTATAAGCTGCAAATCCAAATAAACCTGCCATATTATTTGTCATCATTGCTTTTTATCATAACATATTTTTTGCCCGGCTTCAAGAATTTTAGTTTTACATTACAGTACACACACCCTGTGCGTACTGTAACTGACCTTGATCAAAATGCGGTCATATAAAGTCATGATCACTTATCAGATTCATTTTTCTTTTCCAATCGTCTGTTCATTGTCTTTTCAACAGCATTCAATATATTCTCATAGCCGGTACATCTGCAGATGTGGCCGGACATCAGCTTGCGAAGTTCATCTCTTGTATATCTTTTTCCTGATTCCAGTATTTCTGCGGCACTCATAATAAAGCCCGGTGTGCAGAATCCGCACTGAATAGCCGCCGCATCAATAAATGCCTGCTGAATATCCGAAAGCTCTCCGTTTGGTCCCATGAGCCCTTCCAGTGTTTTTATATGCTTGCCGTCCGCCCATGCGGCCAGGTAAATACAGGAATTATAGCACTCTCCGTCAATGATAACGTTACAAGCGCCGCATTCCCCGACTTCACAGCCTTTTTTAACCGATGTCAGTTCATACTCATCACGAAGCATATCTGTCAGTGATGCTCTGACATCCACGTATTTTTCTGTATACACGCCGTTAATTGTACAACGGATCAATTTTGCCTGCATCAGATGTCACCTCCCGCTTTTTTAACTGCCTCTGTAAACATCCTTTTCACAATTTCATGAGCCATATGTAATCTGAATTCTTTTGTCCCCCTGAAATCTGTCCGGGGATGGATTTCTTCGACAGCGGCATCCGCAAAAATACCGGCAAGTTCCGGATACACTCTGCTTCCTCTGATTTTATTTTCAGCTAAAATAACGCGTACAGGATTCGGACCGACAACGCCAAAAGCCGCACGAACATCTTCAATCACGGTTTTATCTTCCGAAAGTCTGACATTAACTGAGCAGCCTACAATATCAACATCCATTGCATTGCGTGCGGCATACTTATAATAACATCCAACGTAGCCCGTATAACATTTTTCAGGGATAATTACCGCTGTTAAAAGCTGGGCCGGTTTTAAATCCACGCCGCCTGTCGACTTGTAAAACTGCGCAATGGGAATGATTTCCTTTCCATCAGGTCCTGTCAATTCAACCATGGCATCCAGGGCAAATAATGTACCGGCTGTATCCGCGCCTGTATGCCCGTTACAAATATTTCCGCCGATCGTACCGATATTGCGGATCTGAGGACCGCCGACCGTGTCCGCAGCTTCACCAAGAACAGGAACATTCTCCTGAATGATCTTGTTTTTGGTTATTTTAGAAAAGCTTGTCAGGGCACCGATTCGGATATTCTTTTCTGCATCGATTGAAATGCCGCGCAGTTCATCGATCATATAAATACTGATAAAATCACAACCGGCATTGATGCCATCCCTTAACTGCACAAGCAGATCACTGCCTCCGGCAATGATTTTTGCTTTCGGGTGCGCCTGCATCATTTCCACAGCCTCGGCTGCTGAAGCCGGTTCATATAAATGGTTAAAATCATACATTGTGTTCAACCTCCTCAAATAATCCGGTTTCAGAAAACTTTTTAAACATCGTGTGGGCATTGACCGGTGCCTCATCAAAGGCTACACCGGTCGCATTGTAAATAGCGTTGCGAAGGGCCGCTGCGCCGGGGCATGTCGGAGGTTCGCCCAGTGCTTTTGTTCCGAACGGATGGGTCGGCTCGGGATTTTCCACAAACTGGGCTTCCAGGTGCGGATGATCCATTGTCGTTGAAATCTTATAATCTAAAAGATTACCGTTAACCGGGCGTCCGGTTTTCGGGTCATAAATCAATTGTTCACTTAAACCGAAACCAATGGCCATACTCATACCGCCGTGAACCTGTGCTCTTGCCAGTGCCGGATTAATCAGCCGGCCGCAGTCATGAACATTGACCATATCAAGAATCTTAACTTTACAAAGCGGAATATCCACTTCAACCTCTGCGAAACAGCATCCGAATGAATAAGCGTTGCTCTTACACTGATTGGTACTTTCCGCCGTGATCTGCTCTGCCCTGTCAGGGTTATAAAATGCCGTGACAGCCAGCTCCTGCATCGTCATCAATTCCTCATGACTATCCGAATTGACCACGATCCCGTCGATGATATCCATTGTTTCTGCAGGTTGTTTCAATAAAAATGAAGCATAATCAAGAAGCTTTTCTCTGAACATTCTTCCTGTTTTCCATATGGCTTTTCCTGCCATATAGGTCTGTCTTGAAGCATAGGCGCCAAAACCAAATGGTGTAATGTCCGTATCCTGCACAGTCACCACATGTACAGATTCCATCGGCAGGCCGACAGCGTCCGCTGCCATCTGTGAAAATGCAGTATCCGCACCCTGCCCGATCTCAGTTTCAGCGACCTGTACCTGTATCGTACCATCCTGATTCAGAATCATTCTGCATGATGACAATTCAAGTACAAACGGATAACCGCCTGTATTATACCAGAAAATTGCCATCCCTATACCGCGGCGTACAGGCCCGGTCTGATTGGCATATAATTTTCTCTTTTCATCCCAGTGTATATAATCCATAGCCTTTTTCATACATTGCTCATGGCTTGGAAAATAATTGACATTACCGCTGAAATTGTCTTTAAATCCCACTTCCATCATATTCTTACGGCGTATCTCAACCGGATCCATATGAAGAACTGCCGCTATATCATCGGTATGACACTCTGTTGCAAAGGTAAACTGCGGCATGCCGTAGCCCCGCATCGCGCCTGCTGCTGTTGTATTTGTATATACAGTGTATGCTTCCGTCTTAAATGCATCGGATTTATATATCTGATTAAATGCACCTGCACCTTTGACCGCGATCGTATGTCCGTGAGACGCATAACCGCCCTGTCTTGAATAAGCTTCCATTTTCCTTGCAACAAAAGTACCGTCTTTTCTGAACCATGTCACAAGATGATATTTAAAGGCGTGCCTTACTCTGTTTGACCAGAAGGTTTCTTCCCGTGTCATTTCGATATGTACCTTTCGGCCGCCCACCTGTGTTGTAAGATAGGCACAAAGAGGTTCATAAAGGGCATCCTGCTTTCCTCCGAAGCCTCCGCCTACATAAGGCTTGATAATTCTTATTTTTCCCCACGGGCAATTCAGTGCCTGACCGACAATTCTCTGAACAATGTGCGGAATCTGTGTTGATGATACAACAACAATTCTGTCTTTTTCCATATATGCATAACAGCCGTGATTTTCGATATGCGCATGCTGAACAATCGGCGTTTCATACCACTTATCGACACATAAAAGTCCCGGTTCTTTAATCGCTTCTTCATAGTCACCGCCTGATGTGGACGTATGTGCAAGAATATTTCCCGGAAAATTTTCCTGAACCTGTGGCGCGCCCTCTTTAATCGCCTCCAGAGGATCCAAAACAAACGGATATTCTTCATATTCTACTTTGATGGCACGCACAGCTTTCTTTGCTGTCAATTCATCTCTGGCAATGACAACCGCAATGTCATCCCCATAATAACGGACATGTTCCTCTAAAAGCAGGCGGTCAGCAATGTCCTGATGATTCGGGTCCAAAGAATACGGATGACCCGATGTGGGAAAATAATTTTTTGGCACATCAAAGCAAGTAATAATCTTTACAACACCATCAATCTTTTCCGCTTCAGACAAGTCAAAGGATTTTACTTTACCGTGAGCAATCGTCGAGTGACATATCTTAGCAACAAGCGCACTGCGATCCACAAGATCAGCTTCATACTTTGCACGTCCGGTCGCCTTTTCAAAAGCATCTACCCTGTTACAACTTTGACCTACATTCATAATGATCCGTCCCTTTCGATTTTCTATAAAAAACAAAGAGGCACTGAGTGACTCTTTGCGCGCCCGTGTGGGCACGCAAGTGCATCTTCGGCTCCACACGGGTCGCATCCTTGCGGAGCGTTTAAATGATATAGGAAATTATGATTTCCTATATCATTTAAATCTGACTGTTCAGTCAGTCATATATCTGACAAAAAAAACGGACAAATCAGTTTCTTAACATCATTGTCCTGTTTTTTCTATTATACACCTTTTCTTCCCGATTGCAATATGTTATTTTCTATTTTTTTCTATCCATTCCACTGCAAAATCAACAACCTCTCTCTGCCGCATCAAAGTCATAACGCCATTTCCAAGATATGCTTTTTTAACTTTACCTGTTTTTTCAAAAGCACTGCCGATCTCATCAAAGTCTTCACCGTCCACGTAAAGTGTCTCATAGGATTTCCATACTCTTTTTTTATCGATCATCATAGCGCTGCTTTCCGTTGACATATGTTTACCCGGATACTTTGCTCTTGCGTCGGCAAGGTGCAGCGATGTATTTTTATCATACCCGACACCGATCAACAATACATAACCGTCAAGTTCATACAGCTTACCGATCGGTGAACCGTCACCGAATATATTTTCAAGATCATGATTCTTTGTCAGGTACTCAGCATACTTTCCATTGGCTGCCACGGAACGGGCCGGATGGTCGCTTCGAAGCGTTCCGGGCCATTTGCGAAACATTTCAGCGGTGGCCCCCATCGTATTGGTCGGTGTAATATCTTTATCGTATGCCGGCCAGTTGTCACGAATCAGCTGCCACCATTCCTTTGGTTCTTCCCAATGCACCCCTGCTTTAGGATCAAGATTTTTCCATGACTGTGTCGGCATCATAATCGTACCTTCCTCTCCGACACATTCAAGCAGAGACTCTATAATAATCTGCGGACCCCCGCATACGAACCCGAGGCTGCTTAAAGATGTATGCACCATGACCGCCTGTCCATGCTTTACGCCAACCTGATTTAGGGCATCAATAATATCCTGTTTTAAAACAATTTTTCTTTCCATATTTCGATTCCTTCGAAGCTCCTTTTAGTTTTATCATAACAAATATATAAACAACGATCACTGACAACTTTCGATAATCCTTAAATTCCACGGCTCAATCACTATATTTTCTTTCTCCACTATATTTGCGCCGCTTATTAAATCTTTACCTTCGCTTTTTGTATAAGCAACTGTTCTTTGTTCAGGTGAATAATTCATATAGAAATAAACATTTTTTCCAAAATCATTGATACCCTTGCGTAGAATGACCCTGTCTGATCCTGTTTTTTCATAATGAATTTCTGCTTTATCGAGAATATGTTTAAAAATTTTACAAAGCAGCTTTTTGTCCGTCATACAGCCGATATAATAGGCCATGCCCTGTTTATACTGATTTTCGGTAACAGCAGCATATTCACCCCAGTTATAATGATCATACTTTAGAAGAACCTTTGCTGTTTCAGGAATAAGCAGTTCCATAAAAACTTTTGCCGAAAAATCTGAAATGCCTTTATTTGCGACATTTTCAGTACATATACAAGAATCACTATGACATGCTGCAATTTCAGCAATTTTTCCTGTCAGTTTTACATTTTTAGGGAATGTAAACTGATGATACCGTACCCCGAAACACTGACGCAATAGATGCGGCTGAACATCATGGGCGACCTTAACATTTTCATTGGCAAACCCTGTTTTAAAAGTGGCTGCAAGATAACCGCCGCCGGCCACATAATCCTTAAGCTTTAAAAGCACCTGATCTGAAGCGGCGTAAAGTGCCGGTACGATAATCATTTTATACCGGTTAAGATTTTCTGACTCAGGCCAGATAAAATCACATTCAACATTCATTGTATACAAGGTATCATAAATCCACCGGACAACATCATTGTACGAGGTATCACCATTTTCTCCGGCACTGACTTCAATCGGAAACCACTTTAAAGCCGTCAGCGCTTCATTACTGACCATAATAGCCACATCATTTTTCTTTTTCAGATTTACAAGATGACTGCCAATTCTTTTAAACTCCCCGCCAATCACACAGGCTTCTTTGTAAACGGCATTTTCAGCAAAATCATGGCTCAATATACCTTTCCAGTAAGTCTCGCAGGCATTATGTATGGAATGCCAGTGCCAGTACATGACACTGTTAGCGCCTGACGCAATATGACTGTATGCCTGAAGGCGCAGCTGCCCTTGATATGGTGTCCATGCAGGAAATCCCTGTGCTTCCGTTTCAATGACAAGATAGTTATCTTTTTTCAACGACCGTATCATATCACCGCCAAAAGCAATCTCGGCACCGGTCAGCTTATCCTGTGTCGGGTGATAGATATCAGCACCTGCGATGGTCAGACATTGAGCGACATGATAATGATCGACCTGAGGCTGTACACCATAGGAATAACCTTTCCAGTCAAAATCCAGGTTATGTGTAATAAACTGGTCATCTCTTTTGTATTCAGACACAATCGATGACTGCCAGCTTAAAAAAGCAGTAACAAGAGACCTCTGAAACTTTTCAAACGCCGCACCAAGACTGCCATTGATCGTTCCCCGTACATCCGGAAAATCCTCCCACGCATTAATACGGTTGCTCCAGTAATCCAGCCCAAATTCCGCATTCAATGCATCTAAATCATCATTAAACTTTTTTCTCAAATACTTGACAAACTTTTCCTGAACGTTTTTACCGGCTGTACCATAGTATTTTGTTTCGTTATCAAGCTGAAAACCGATGACATTTTTTCTGTGGGCCGTATGTTTCATAAGCTGACGGATCACTCTTTCGCTGTAATAAAGATATACCGGATTGGTAATATCCATAATCTGTCTCGGCCCGTAAATTCCCCTGCCATTCACCGTCGTTGCCAGAACATCGGGATGCGATTTCACCATCCATGTCGGTACAGCATATGTCGGTGTTCCTATGATAACATTAATGTCTGCCTTTTCCATCGCATCAATCACACGCTCCACATGTGAAAAATCAAAAACACCTTCCTGCGGCTCGCATGTGCTCCATGTGGATTCTGCAATTCTCACTGTATTAATATTTGCCTTTTTCATCATCGCAACATCTTCTTCAAGCCGGTCATACGGCATGTATTCATCATAATAAGCTGCGCCAAAAAGTAATTGCTTCATATATCTCTCCAATCATTCAAAAATCATTTTTTTATAACAAATTATACTGAGCCAATACAAGCTAAGCTAATACTTACACGATGATTATTATAACAAATAGTAAACAAAAGAAAAAGCTTTAGAACACTTTTATTTGTAATGTTCTAAAGCTTTACTCAATTTAAACTATAGCAGGGGATGAGGGATTCGAACCCCCATGAACGGTTTTGGAGACCGTCATACTGCCGTTGTATGAATCCCCTCTGTATATACTTATACACCTGTTAATATATTTTGTCAACAGGTGTTTCTATCAATACACCTTCAAAACTGCACACTAAGATACTTTTCATCTTCCTTTTCTTCTGCTCTTAACTTCTTCCCATGACCACTTGGTTAAGCCCTCGACCTATTAGTAACAGTCAGCTCCGTGCATTGCTGCACTTCCACCTCTGCCCTATCTACCTCGTCGTCTTCAAGGGGTCTTACTAGCTTACGCTATGGGAGATCTTATCTTGAGGGGGGCTTCACGCTTAGATGCCTTCAGCGTTTATCCCTTCCAAACTTGGCTACTCTGCCATGCACTTGGTAGTACAACAGATCCACCAGAGGTTCGTCCATCCCGGTCCTCTCGTACT
>JALEHN010000144.1 GCA_022770525.1 Clostridiales bacterium | reverse complement strand
CACACCTTCTGATGACTCTTTCTGGAATAAAATTCTGAAAGTCATAAACATCAGCTGGATATCCAGCCAGAGGGAATAATTCTCAATATAAAACAAATCCAGCTTCAGTTTATCATACGGCGTTGTATTGTATTTGCCGTATACCTGGGCATAACCGGTAAGACCTGCCTTTACCTTCATTCGGTAATGAAACTCAGGGATCGTCTTCTCGTAAGTCCGCACGATTGCCTTACGCTCAGGTCTCGGTCCGACCACAGACATATCGCCCTTTAAAATATTAAACAGCTGCGGCAGCTCGTCCACATGGAGATTACGGATCACGCGGCCCACCGGTGTAATCCGGTCATCATTTTTCTTTGCCAGCTGTGCGCCTTCCCTTTCAGAATCCACGCGCATACTTCTGAACTTATAAATCATAAATGGCTTTGCGCCGATGGTCAGGCGCTCCTGTTTGTAAAATACCGGCCCTCCGTCATAAACCTTCACACAGACAGCAATTAAAAGCATCACCGGCGAAGTAATGATAATGGCCAGTCCGGAAACAATGATATCTATTGTCCGTTTAATAAATCTCTGCTCAATGGTAAGGCCCTGATTTCTTGCAATCAGAAGCGGTGTATCAAAAAGATGCATACGGTCTGAACCACGGATAATAATATCCGAGATTTTAGGGGTCATATAGCAGCGGATCGAATGTGAAAAGCAGAACTTGACAAACTTATTTCTGATCTGAGACGGAAGGTCCCAGATGACGACAGCATCATACTCCCGCATTTTCTTAAATATCTGCTTATCTCCCGCACTGATATGTATCTTTTCCCCGATGGAAAACTTATCGCGGCGCCGCATCATTTTCACAAGAAAATAGTCCGGTGAATGTTCACCGTAAATAATCAGCAGTTTCCTTGATTTATATAACTTACGGTATACCCATGCCGAAAAAAAAGTCCAGCAGGTCACAAGAACAAAATCAAACACGGACAGGACAATCATCGGCCGCGCATCCATCAGCCCCCGGTTAATCAGTGACATCTGGAGATATTCAATGACATTGGCACACACTACCGTAATCACCCATGATGTAATCACATCGATTTTTTTCAGATACCCGACGCGCAGCGCACTGTACATCTTCGCAAAGAGCAGCAAAATAATACCGTATATAATGACAACAAGAATATTTCCTCTGCGCCAGAATGGCAGTGTAATACGAAGTCCATATACGGTATACCATATATAAGCAAAAGCACCTGTCAGTACCGCCACCAACAGAATGCTCACCAAAAAAACGACGATACGTTTACCATATTCCTTCACAGACATACGTTTTCTCCTTATGCATACAAAATTTACACCCAATTGTGCCTGAATTTTGCAGGCGCAAACACCGGAAAGTGGGCGTATGCCCCACTCAAGCAGGTGTTTATTCTTAATGCATTATACAAAATCTGAAGAATATTTACAATATCTTTACTTATTATATAACAGAATTTTAAGAAATAGTATGACTATGTTCCACTGCAAGGGAAAAAGGAAAAAAACACTGTATCCCGGTAAATATAAGGGATACAGCGTTTTTTTCTTTTGTCAGTTGTCAAAGATATGATATTTAAATGACACAACACTGTCATTCATTGATTGTCGTTCCCTGAGATTCTATTTTTTCATTCAGCTCCGATGCATCGTCGGTTTCTTCTGTCTCTGCCTGGCCTTTGTAATAATTAAAGCCTTTTCTGAGTCCGGATTCGCCCCGTGCCGTCGGACTTTCGGCAAAATCCCCGAGGCTGCTGTCAAATTCCGCTTCTGTTTCTTCATAACTGCTGTCAGTGTAAGCATTGCCGCTTCCGGAAGTATCTCCGCCTGTGACATTACCATAGATGTCTGTCTCCGGCTGTGCGTTTTCTGAGTCAATGCCAAAACGGCCTGTCGTATCCTCGATGGCTTTTCCGCCGATGGAAAGAATTTTATTGCGCGCCTTCGTAATGGATTCCAAATCTTCATACATGATACTCAGACGCTGATATCCGCTGGAGAAGCAGGCTTCATTGCCGTATGTCCCGGTAACGCTCTGCATCTTAATGTCCCATCCGGCGCCGTCGCCAAGCTGCATTTTTACAAGACTGGCAATCTGATTCATACTCATGTTTGTCTCAAAGCTGCCCTCAAGGCTGTCCATAATTCCCATATAGCCGGTAAGAATCGACGGCGACATTGCCTTCTCGATCAGCGCTTTCAACACGGCCTGCTGATCACGTCCGCGCTGCTCATCACCGCCCGGCACGTTGTAACGTTCCCTTGCAAAAGCAAGCGCTTTTTTGCCATCCATCTGATTATAGCCTTTTTTGATCTCATAGCCGCCATTTTTATAATGGGTCGTAAATTCATACTCCGAATACACATTGACACCGCCCAGTGCATCAACAATCTTTTTCAGTGTCGTAAAATTCACACGGACATAATAATCAATTTGAATACCATAAAGCTGCGACAGTGTATCCATGGAACACTGAACACCGTAAATGCCGGCATGGGTCAGCTTGTCTCTGTATGTTCCCGAAACATTCGGCAGCAGTACAAAATAATCTCTCGGTGTTGTTGTCATCACGATCTGCTTCGTCTGAGGATTTACCGTCACAAGCATATTGACATCGCTCCGGCTCGTTTTTTCAATCTCGCCGTAAACATCAATACCGCTGATATAAACCGTAAACGGTTCCTGCGTCACATTCATATCCGACGTTGTCAGATTCATCTTTGATTTAATCTCATGACTGTTCAAAACTCTGATTTCATCAGTGAAATTCTCTTCACTTTCCTCAATGGTGTCATCATACGCGGCATTGTAAACAATCGCCTGAATCTCACCTTTTCTCAGCGCTCTGACCATTGCCGAAAAATCCTCGTACTCTGTAACACTTAATGCCAGTCCTGCATTCGCCTCAATCTCGGCAATCACCGTATCCGTGTTTGAACGGTCCAGCGTTTTCTGAATACCGAAATTATAGAGCAGAGCATCGTCCATTGTCTGTGCCTGGTCATCTTTAAGAACCGCAACAACGATATTATCCACTTTATAATTTTCCTCATCAGAAACGGTCACCGTATCAAGAACATTTTGCGTCCTGCCAAGATAAACACACCCGACAACCAAAACAATGCTGACGATACATCCAAAGATCAGACCGCCGATTCTTGTTTTTTTCGGTATCTGGGCACAGGCGGTGATGGCCACCAGAATCACAAGCATCATAAATATCAGGACAAGGTATTTGTCCGGTAAAATATTCAGATTCAGCACATATATTGTCAGAATAACCGAAATCACCAGCTGGACTGCCGCCGCCGAAAAACCGATGATCCGCCACTTCTTCTTATTGATATCCGTTTTTTTACGGCGAATCCGATCTTCTTCTCCCAATATTTCATCCGGTATCTTCCTGGTTGTCTTCTCTGATGTCTTTTCCTCTATTTCCTCCAAGATCTTCTCTGATATTTCCTCTGATGTCTTTCCCGATTCTTCTGAAACTCTGGCAAAAGCATCTTTCGTTTCCTGATCAACCGCCGCCTGGGTCAGTTCATCTGTGTGACCCTGTTTTAAGAATCGCTTCTTTTTATTTTTACTCATATGACAAACTCCACCTTAACGAACCAGAGCCAAAAGAGCCTCTGTCAGTTCTTTAAGCATGACATCCGCATTTTCCAGAGATGTACCCTTAACACCCATATAAAATTTAATCTTCGGCTCCGTACCGGATGGTCTTGCGCAGCACCATCCGTCATTTTCAAGTTCGAAGTATAATACGTTGGATACAGGCAGTGTAAGCTCTGATTCCTCACCGGTCATTAAATTCTGTGCCTTCTTTGACTTATAATCTCTTATGGCCAAAACTTTGAAGCTTCCAAGCTGTTTCGGCGGGCAGCTTCTCAGCTTATCCATGATAGCCTGAATCTTCTCAACGCCATCAATACCTTTTAACGTAATAGACTCCAGTCCCTCTTTGAAATATCCGTATTTTTCATAGATTTCAAGCATCTGTGTCCACAATGTTTTTCCATGGATCTTGCAATATGCCGCAACTTCGCACAATGCCATCACAGCCACAACCGCGTCTTTATCTCTGGCGTGAGTACCTACCAGGCAGCCATAGCTTTCTTCAAGTCCGAAAATATATTCATAAGAATGATTCTGTTCAAAAAACTTAATCTGCTCGCCGATATATTTAAATCCGGTCAGTACTTCAATCAACGTCACATCATAGGCCTTTGCAATCACATCCGCCATATTCGTTGTAACAATTGTCTTAACAAGTGCGCCGTTTGCAGGCAGTGTGCCGTTTTCTTTTCTCTGGCGTAAAATATATTCGCCGATCAGCATACCGGACATATTGCCTGTAAAGCTGACATATTCGCCATTTTCCGGATTTTTTGCATAAACACCGAGACGGTCCGCATCCGGGTCTGTGGCAAGGACAATATCCGCATCCACTTTCTTTGCCAATTCAAGTGCCAGCGTAAAAGCTTTTGCATCTTCAGGATTCGGATAGCTGACTGTCGGGAAATTTCCGTCAGGCAGTTCCTGCTCCGGTACGACATAAACATTTTTAAAGCCAAGCTCTGACAGTACACGGCGAACCGGAAGATTACCCGTGCCATGCAGCGGCGTATATACAATTTTAATATCTTCAGCAACCTGTGCGATATATTCCGGATGGATAATCTGCTTTTTCAGTGCTTCGATATATAAATCATCGATTTCTTTGCCGATGGTATGATAAAGTCCCTGTGCCCAAGCTTCTTCTTCCGTCATCGTCTTCACCATGCTGTAGTCTGTCACGGCATTCACTTCAGAAATAATTTCTTTATCTTTCGGGAATGTAATCTGTGCGCCGTCCTCCCAGTAAACTTTATATCCATTGTATTCCGGCGGATTGTGGCTTGCGGTCACAACAATACCGGCAATACAGCCAAGGTGTCTTAGTGCAAATGAAAGTTCCGGCGTCGGACGGAGCGTATCAAACTTGTACGTCTTAATACCGTTGGCATTTAAGCATAATGCCGCCTCTTTGGCAAACTCCGGTGACATACGTCTTGAATCAAAGGCAATGGCAACACCTTTGTCCTGTCCGTTTTCTTTGAGAATAAAATTCGCAAGACCCTGTGTCGCTTTTCTCACTGTATAAACATTCATGCGGTTTGTTCCCGCGCCGATGACACCGCGCAGTCCGCCTGTACCAAACTCAAGATCTTTATAAAAACGATCCTCAATCTCTTTTTCATTGTCCTTAATTGCCGCAAGCTCATTTCTTGTTGCTTCATCAAAATACGTATCGCTGCACCATTTTTCATAAACCTTCATAAAATCCATCTTCATTCCTCCTGTTTTCCATAAATTTTATCTATATCTAAAGCAAAAATGCTTCTGGCATCAACAAATCTATCTGTATCTATAGAAAAAATGCTTTTATATGTGCCATCTTCTAAAACGGCCTTGCCAGGGAATAGTATCCTTTTAAATGATTGCCGTAAATAGCGTCAAGCAAATACCTTGAATCAATCCCGCGCTGGTTATGGCTGACCGTATTTAAAACAACGGTAATCACCCGGCTTCCCGTGCTGTCATAGGACGAAGTCGTCAGGCAATAGCCGGCCTGATCCGTCGTTCCTGTTTTCATGCCATCCACTGTATAAAGATTTTTATCATAATCCAGATAACCGGCTACCATGGCATTGCCATTTTGAAGTTTTCGGTAAGATCCGCCGTCAACATCTGTAATCTCACAGTAAGGCATTGCCGTAATCCTGTTAATCACAGCATTATTTCTTGCTGCCAAAGCCAACTTAATATACTGCAGCGCTGTGGAATGGTTATCATACAGCCCGACAGGATCGGAAAAATATGTATCTGTCATACCAAGCGACTGTGCCTTATCATTCATCATCTGAACAAAGCTGTCTATTGAGCCTGCCACATAAAGCGCCAGCAGGTTGGCACAATCGGCGCCGGAATAGACAAGCATTCCTTCTAAAAGCGTCTGAATCGTATAATATTTTCCGTTGACCAGCCCCGCGCGAACAGTTTCCCAGGTCAGACCTCTGTTGGCCTCATCTGTCATCTGCACCTGAGCATTCAGGTCTGATACATGATCAAGCACAACAAGTGCGGTCATCAGCTTTGTCTGGCTGGCCAGCTGCATCACCTTTCCGGCATTTTTTTCATAAACAACACAATCGTTGTTTTCATCATAAGCTAAATAAGCCCCTGCCCTGACATAATTTAAAAGATAATTGTAATCCTTAATATCTGACAGCGAATCATTGCCCATAGTAAGGCCAAACTTTTGAATCATCGATTCAAACTCATTTGAAAATGCAAAACCTTTGAAAACATAAAGCCTTGTCTTTTCTGTTTTTAAAACAGACAACCATGCATCCAGCCCCTGCGCGTCAGGCTCTCTGTTAAACAGCCCCCTGTATAATGTCGTTACAAAGGTTTGATCATCCGAATTTTTACTGATAAACTCCTGACTGAAGACGAATCCGTAAGCTGCGCGCTGAGGCGAACAATCGCCGCTTAGCAGCTGCCCGACCCAGGCATTTAATCCGGCTTTATCAGGCTTTCTGCCAAGGAACTTCTCATAGCACCTGTGCACAAACATCGTTATATCATCATTTTGATCACAGATATCCGTTGAATCAACAAAACCTGCCTCAATACCGTATGCCTTACAAAGTTCATGAAACTCATTCGATTTCGTAAAGCCGTTGAAAACCGAAAGTCTGGAAACACTGCTGCTTAAGCGTTCCATCCAGCTCTTTTTTCCCGCCTCATCAGGCAGCCGGTTCAAAAACACTTTGTATAATACATCAACATACTGTGAATCATCAAGCTTTCCGGCTAAAAACTCATGACTGAATATAAAACCATAGGCCACTTTCGCCCCTGTTGCCTTCTGATCAATCAGCTGATGATACCAGTCATCAATACCGGCGGCATCCGGCTGTCTGTGAAGCGCAATATTGTACAAACGCTCAACAAACTTATAGACACCTTCATTACTGTACTTTTGAGATAGATCTTCTTCTGTATCATTTTCGACAGAAACCGGCTCTGCTGCGGACGGCTCATTTTCAGGACTGCTTTCCGTTTCTTCGAGCGTGGTTTCTGTTTCATAAGGTTCATTTGCTGTCTCACTGATATCGGTTTCTGCTTCGACGGATTCATTTTCTGTCTCATTGATACCGGTTTTGGTTTCATATGCTTCATTTTCTGTATCACTCAAAACGGGGTCTGCTTCGTAACTTTCACTTGCCGCCTCATCTAATCCGGCTTCCCCCGTATTCTCCGTCAATATTGCCGTTTCCTGAGAATTTACCGCTGCTGCCCATGAACCATTGGGTACTGCGGCAAAAATCACACACAACAATACAAAAATTGAAATAACTTTCCTTTTCATTTTATTTTTCTCCTCTTTTTCATCAATAGTTACTGTAATTTTCTATCCTCACAGTACCGATGCAAAAATACATTCAAAATTGTATCACAATAGGATTTTCACACCCCTTAATAATATCATTATACAATCAATATAACAAGCCCACTTCACTTGAATTTCCGGTATAACCCAGCCCTTGAATTTCATTGCCGTTTGAGGTATGCTTAAACAAGTACAATCCACTTTATATAACAGCACGTTTCGCTGGCCTGCTTTTCCGATAGCGCAGCGTTACAAAATCAATGAGGAGGCAATTATGAAACGTTTATTAAAAATTCCTATATCCATCTTTATGGCTGCATTGCTTTTTTCTTCAGCTGCATTCGGTGAAGAGACAACGCAATCCGATCAGAAAACTGAAGTGATTGCATTATCCGAAACTGACTGTGAAAATGAATCAACGGCGGAATCTTCGTCTCCGGAAAGCGCATCAATGACCGAATCTTTCGAATGTGAATCACCGGCGGAACCTTCCGAAAGCGATACACCTGATGAAGTTCCTGAAGCAAACCCAGCCGAAAGTGATATGCCTGATGAAATACCTAAAACAAACACAGCCGAAACAGATACGCCTGATGAAGCACCTGAAACAAACACAGCCGAAACAGATACACCTGATATAGAGACCGCACCGCAGGCATCAGAAAGCGAACTGACCAAAGCATTTGTCAAACGGCTTTACGAAACTTTATTATTGCGTACACCTGACGGAAAAGGTCTCAATGACTGGACAAATCTGCTGCAATCAGGCAGACAGACAGGCGCCGATATCATCTGCGGCTTTATTGGCAGTGATGAATTTAAAGGCAGAAAAAACTCTGATGAAAAATATGTGGAACTTTTATACCATGCGCTTTTTGACCGAAATCCTGACTCTGAAGGCTACAATGCCTGGCTTCGAAGTCTTAACGAAGGACTTTCCCGAAACTATGTATGCTCAGGCTTTATTAATTCCAAAGAATTTCATGAATTATGCGACAGATTCAAAATTAAACCCGGAACCCTTAAAGTATCCGGTGTATTAGATGAAAATCCGGATGTCGTACACTTTGTCAATTATTTATATGAATATATTTTATCCAGAAAGTGTGACAAAAACGGTCTGACAGGCTGGGTCACACAGCTTAGTACAAAAAAAGAAACCGCTGCGCAGGTCGTTTATGGTTTTGTATTCAGCAATGAATTCCTATCCAAAAATTTAAGTGATGAAGATTATGTCAAAGTACTTTACAAGACAATACTTAACCGGACACCGGACAAAGCCGGCTTAAATGACTGGTGCAGCGTCCTTGACTATGGCGTGTCCCGGCTTTGCGTCCTCAGAGGTTTTATCCAATCCCCTGAATTTGGCAAGTTATGCAGCAAATATAAAATCACCGCAGGCACGATCACATTGACTGAAGCCCGCGATATGAACCAGCAAGTAACAAAATACGTTGCACTGTCCTATAAAAACTGTCTGAACCGCAAAGCCTCTGTCAGTGAGCTTAATGACTGGTGTGCAAAACTTAATCATAACACAGCCAGAGCCGCTTCACTATTACAGAACCTCCTGTTTTCAGCAGAAGCCAATGCCGACGGATTGAGTCATGAAGCTTACATAAACAAACTGTACCTGACTGTTTTACAGCGTTTACCGTCCGCAGGGGAGCTTAATGAGCAGATTGCCGAACTTTCTAAAAAGAGCAGAAAAACGCTTTTTACCGAATTTTGCGCATCACAGGAATTTCGCACACTTCTCATCAATTACGGTCTGAATGCGGATTATTATCAAAATCCTTCAAACTATTATCAGATTCAGGAGTCCATTGCGCCCTTGACCGGAGGCGGTTATGATTTATCAGGTGGTTATGAAGGTCTCAAAGTGGCATGGGTCATCAAAAAACTTGGTGTCAATAACGGCAACTACATCGGCATGAAAGCAGACGGAAAGTGCGTTTACGGACCTAAAACAACCGAAAAAGTCAAAGAATTCCAGAAAGCAAATAACCTTCCCGAGACAGGTATTGTCGACCTTACGACATGGTTAAAAATGGGCTATACAGAAAATGACTGGTATCATTTAGGCGCCTATGTTACCCCTGTAAAAACCGTCCCGGCAAGCACAAAAGAAGACCACATTGAAACAATGATCGCAACCGCCTATACCTATTTAGATACGCCTTACGTTGTCGGCGCATCCGGAAAACCCGGACAGGGTGTTGACTGCAGCGGTCTGGTCATGCAGGCGCTGTACAGCTCAGGCATCGACATGTCTCCGATCAATCCTGTGAGACATTCAAAACCAGGCTATGAATATGAATCCGCCAATATATGGGCATCATCAAAAATGATGCATGTACCGTATGAACAGCGTCAGCGCGGTGACCTTATTTTTTATCAGAATTCGCAGGGAACTGTCATTCACATCGCCATCTACCTCGGCGATGACCAGGTGATCGAATCTACCGTTCCTGCGAACAAAGTCATTGTCGCACCGATTAAAAATTCATACAGAAATAACATTAAAGGTGTGGCAAGACCGTTTGTGTAAATCCGAAGCCGAAAGACTTTCATCCGGTTATTTCGATGCTGAAAGACTTTCATCCGGTCATTTCGATGCTGAAAGACTTTCATCCGGTCATTTCGGTGCCGAAATGACCTGCCTGTGTACAGTCAGGCATATTCTAAATTTTTCTTACAAATTATTATATTTAGTTGTAATTTTACTTATTTTATTGTATTCTAAATACGGGTATGTCTGCGTATATACCCGTATTTATTATTCTTAGGAGGAATCAGCGATGAAAAAAACAGCATTAATCATGGCTGGCGGCCGTGGTGAACGTTTCTGGCCCCGCAGCCGTAAATCCCTGCCAAAACAGTTTTTATCACTGACAAATGACGGTAAAACGATGATTCAGCTGACTGTTGAACGTATTCTCCCGCTTGTGGATATGGAAGATATTTACATTGCTACAAATAAAGACTATAAAAATCTCGTCCTTGAACAGTTGCCGGGCATTCCGAAGCAAAATATTTTATGCGAACCGGTCGGCCGCAATACGGCTCCTTGCATCGGCCTTGGCGCCGTCCATATCGCTTCAAAATATGAAGATGCCATCATGATGGTACTGCCTTCAGACCACCTGATCAAAGTTCCCGATATTTTTACGGAAACCCTTGAGCAGGCCTGTGAGATTGCCTCGGAGGATACAAATCTCGTTACGATCGGTATTCAGCCGAATTATCCTGAAACAGGCTACGGCTACATTAAAATGAACAAAGAAATCAGCAAAGGCACCGCCTACAGCGTTGACTGTTTTGTTGAAAAACCGAATCTGGAAAAAGCAAAAGCTTATGTATCTTCAGGCTCATATGTGTGGAACAGCGGTATGTTTATCTGGAAGATTTCATCGATTTTATCCAATCTTCAAAAATATCTGCCGAATATGTACAGCGGATTGAAAAACATACAGGCTTCCATCGGTACGGATTCCGAAGAAGACTGTCTTATTTCCACATTCCCGACCCTTGAATCCATTTCCATCGACTACGGCATTATGGAAAAGGCGTCAAACATCTATGTGATACCGGGAAACTTCGGATGGGATGATGTCGGATCATGGCTGGCCATCGAACGCATTAAAGGCTATGATGAAAGCAATAATACAATCAGCGGCAATGTGATCGCTATCGACACAAATAACTGTATTATTGAAGCCAAAGAAAAGCTGATTGCCACTGTAGGTGTGGAGAATCTGGTCATCGTAGACACCGATGACGCACTGCTTGTTTCAGGCAAAGACTTTACGGGCAATATCAGAAAAGTACTTGAAACATTAAGAGAACAAAAAGCAGAAAAATACTTATAGTGCTAAAGTTACGACTTATATAGTGCTAAAACCACAACTCGTATAGTGCTAAAGGCAGCACCGGCAAAGCACATCAGCATGACCATATTCTATTAAAAAATAATTAAGAGAGGTTTTATATTATGAAAAACGCATTAATCACAGGTATTACAGGACAGGATGGTTCTTATCTTGCAGAACTTCTCCTTGAAAAAGGCTACAACGTATACGGCATTATGAGAAGAAAAAGTGTCGTTGATTACGGCAATGTGGAACATATTAA
>JALEHN010000142.1 GCA_022770525.1 Clostridiales bacterium | reverse complement strand
GTTCCGCCTATAAGATTAAGGTCAAACCAAATTCCCGAAAGCCATGCGGCAAGGTTTGTAAACAGCGCACCGCAAATGCCACCGACCTGCTTGGTATTGAACACGCTTCCACACAGCAAACCCACAGCAATAAAAAGCAGGGCTACCGGCAAGTTAAATAAAACAGCATATAAAATTGTAATCGTTATGGGAAGTCTCAGTATCATTGCTGCAAAATAGCAAATCACGCTCTGCATCAGCCCAATCGGCAGGACAGGCAGTACATATCCGAAAATAAAATCCGTTGCTGTCAGCGGAGTGGTGTAAAGCCGCTGCAAAAGGGCACTTTCCCTGTCTTTTGCTATTAAGGTTGCAGAAAACAGCGTCATAAAGGAAAGTCCAAATACCGTAATTCCGGGAGTAAGGTTTTTAATTTCAAACAGACTGACAGGTATATTTGCCTGTATTGCGGAAAGCAAAATCAAAAGAACAAGAGGGAAGCCCAGACCAAATCCCAAATTTAACGGGTCCCGCAAGATTTCCTTTGCCGTTCTCCCTGAAAAAGCCAATAGTCTCATTTTACTCCCTCCTTTACAATTTTGACAAAGGCATCTTCAAATTTATCGGTGCCTGCTTTCTCCTTCAGTTCCTTCGCCGTTCCAATGGCAAGAAGCCGTCCTGCTTTCATGATCCCGATGCGGTCAGAAAGCTCCTCTGCTTCTTCCATGTAATGTGTTGTCAGGATGATTGTGATTTTTCCTTTGAGAGAGCAGATTGTGTCCCATAATTCACTTCTGGCAATCACATCCAGTCCTAAAGTCGGCTCATCCAAAAACAAAATTTCCGGCTCACCAATCAAAGCCATAGCAATACTCAGCCGTCTCTGCCAGCCGCCTGAGAGCTTTCCTGCTTTTTTGTGAAGAATCTGCGTCAGTTCAAACTGTTCAGACAGCTCAGATACCTTTGTCCTCTTCTTTTCTTTTGGAAAACCGTATACACCGCACATAAGTTCAAGATTTTCCTTCACGGTCAGATTCGGGGCAACTGCCGTTTCCTGCGGCGATACGCCAATGATTTTTTTGACCTGTGCTGCATCCTTTGTAATGCTGTTTCCTAGTATTATCGCATCTCCATCTGAAGGCTTCGTTAGGCAAGTCAACATCTTAATGGTAGTAGTTTTTCCTGCACCATTAACACCAAGCAGGGAAAATAAATCCCCCTTCTGTATCTCCAAATCAAGCCGTTTTACCGCCGTCAAGTCTTTATAATTCTTTGTTAATTGTATTGTCTGAATAGCATCCATGTATTTTCCTCCTGTGTAACGGATTAGTCACCTAAAATAACGCCGCTGGTTACCACGCCATTAAACATATAAAACACATGGTAGATCACAACGATGACAGCAGTCATCCATCTGATGTTTTCAATGTAAGTTTTTCTCATATTCGTGCCACCTTTGCTATTATTTTTAACATCATGGTAGCATGAACATGGCAGTAATTCTACCAACGAAAGCAAACAATTCTTCATGGTTTTTGTTAAAAAAAGTGGCATCCAGATCATATTGATCAGCAGGAATTTCTAAAAAACGATACCGTGAGAAAAGTACCGAGGAAATCTATCTGCATTACTCTTCTTTTAGCTCTTCTTTTAGCTTTTCTAATTGTTCAATCACGTCAAGTGTTAACTCTGCTTTGAATAAATCATAATTATTTCTGATAACACGTACCGGAAAATCCCACCACTGAATTTTCTCAACTCTTTCAATCCATTTATCCTCACAACGCATTCGAATAACTCTTGCAGGATTACCAACTACTATAGCATTGCATCTATCGAAATATCTTTTAGATCACATGCTTTCCAATATTTTCGACCACGATGCGTGACCTTTTCCCATCAGCATGACCACATCGGAAAGAGGCACACCGGCAAGCATTGCAACGCAACAATGGCCACAGAATCCAGCTTGAATTGGTATTGTTTCAATACCGTCTATTTTCCGTATAGGATGTTCCTTGGAATATGTGCTATCATGATTGATTCTTGATAGTGTTTCAATCGGTTCCATTCCAATTTCATACTCTTCTCCAGGCTCAAGTACCGACATCGTTTTCTTCGTTATAGGGATTAAATATTTTCCATTCCCTTTAGGAATAAGTTTACATTCAAAAGAGAGATCAAGTATAGACACCCTGCACGGAATATTCCCCTTTATGCCTGTCTCTTCCCACATATTAAAGGGTATCTTGATAAATGTGCGACCACCCTCAGTAAATATGACCGCACTAAATCTATACATCATTTGCCCACCAGCCCTTCACATATTTTGTTATATAAATGTCGATTTATTTTACAGCTATAATCACTGAAAACTTATGATAAGAATACAAACACTTGACATCTGAAAAGTTACATCGATGCAACATCTCAACTTCTTTTTCAGCGGAACATTCCTCCCTGTTTTCAATATAATTCAAATCTCAAGGAATTGATAACCAGTATCTATTTCAACAGTTTCTCATAAATAAAAGTCTGGCTATAGACACCATGCGTTATAGCCACTGTAGCATAATAGGCGATCTTTATATAGACACATTTTACATCTATATGTGTCTGTTT
>JALEHN010000097.1 GCA_022770525.1 Clostridiales bacterium | reverse complement strand
GCTGTCACGGCACCACCTGCTTCCGCTACCGCATTGCCGCCCTCCGAACCAAAATCTATAAAAATATCCGCATCTCCCGACCGCAGCCATTCCTCATATTGTGCACGGCTTTCCGGAATTTTGTAATCGAAAGGAATACCTGCCATTTGCATCAGATGTGAAAAAACGTCCGGAATAACGCCTTTCATCTCCCCGTTCTCCACATAGGAATACGGATCCCGGTCCACATTGCAGGCAACCTTCAAGCAGTGTCCCTCAGAGGCATAAAACTGTATCAGTTCTTCCTCTTTCTCTGTAAACTGAAGAACATTTTCCTGAATATCATAAAACCGGTAAGACAGCTGATTCTTCCAGTCCCCCTCTGTCATGTCCATCTGCCCGATACCGGCATTGATTTCTTTTAAAAGCGCAGTATCTTCTTTCCGTACAATAGCGCAGAACAAATTGGCATCAAACTTTTCTACAACGCGTTCTTCTGTAACTTTCCGCAAACTGCTTGTTGTAATGGCATCAATTTCTCCCCGCTCTAATGCCGCCTTAAGCTGATCAACCGAAGCATAATAGACCGGCGTATAGGAAAACCCTTTTTCTTTCGCAAACTCCTCCAGACTGTCATTCTGGCTGCTGCCTCTTAACAATCCCATCGTCATGCCGTCATATGTTTCATAGTCACCCAGAATCATACGATGATTATCCTTTCGCACCGTGATCATCGTATAACTGGCACCGATTGGCTTTGAAAACGCAAATATTTCTTCCCTTTCCGGCGTTTTCTTCGCGGATGTGACCAGATCGATTTCTCCATTTTCCAGCATCTTCAGTGTCTCTTCCCAGCTCTTATCATAACCGGTATACTCAAAACGTGGATTGCAGTAACGTGAAAGAAGTTTTAAAAACTCATAGCCGTAACCGCTTTTATTCCCATTCTCATCAATCATATGATAACCGTTTTACAGAGCAGCAAAACGGATTGTATTTTTGAAGAAATGCATATAAAATAGATAATGCCCCCCTATTAAGGTTTTTGGCGGTTATTCTATATCCGCCAGACAGAAAGGATGAAATGATATGAATCAGGAAAAATTATTAAAAAGGCTGCAAAAACCGACAGGCCCTGTGGATGTTGTTATTGACACAGACACTTTTAACGAGATTGATGATCAGTATGCGCTGTCCTACCTTATTAAATCCGACGACCGGCTGAATCTTAAGGCAATCTATGCCGCGCCTTTTTTTAATTCAAAATCAACATCGCCTAAAGATGGCATGGAAAAAAGCTATGCCGAAATTTTAAAAATCCTTGATCTTCTGGATAAACCGGAATATGCACAGATGACATATAAAGGCTCCGAAGCTTATCTGCCTGACGAAAACCATCCGGTCATCTCCGATGCGGCCAAAGATCTTGTGTGCCGTGCCATGGAGCGTCCCGATGATGATCCCCTCTACGTCATTGCCATCGGAGCCATTACAAATGTCGCTTCGGCTCTTTTAATCGAACCTAAAATCCGTGAAAAAATCGTCCTGATCTGGCTTGGCGGCCACGCCCACAGCTGGGTCGACACTTACGAATTTAACATGCAGCAGGATGTTGCGGCAGCCCGTGTCGTCTTTGGCTGTCAGGTACCTCTTGTCCAGCTGCCGTGTCTCGGTGTTGTTTCAGAATTTGCCACAACAGGACCTGAGCTTTCCTACTGGCTCAAAGGTAAAAACAAGCTTTGCGATTATCTTGTACAAAATACGATCAATGAAGCCCGTCACTGCCATATGGGACAATGCTGGAGCAGGGTCATCTGGGATGTCACCGCTGTGGCTTGGCTGCTCGATGAAAAATTTATGGAAGAACGTCTTGAAAAAAGCCCGATTCCGCAGTACGATCATCATTACAGCTTTGATCCGAACCGTCATTTTATCAAATATGTATACAAAATCAATCGTGACTGCCTGTTTGAGGACTTATTTGCAAAACTGGCAAAATAAATATGAGATAAAGCGTTTGCACAGCAAACGCTTTATCTCTTATGTTTGGCCTTTTTTACGCCGGCGGCGTACTTGCCGCAAGGTGCGCGCTCCGAAGGAGCTTTCATCTGCACGCCTCTGTAAGAGCGTTGTTTAATCTAAAAGTGTTTTAGCCTTTGTGTAATTGAATACCGGTCCTTCAAGACATACATAAGTTTCATTAATTTTGCAGTGACCGCATTTTCCGACAGCACAGGCCATCTTTCTTTCGAAGGATACCCAGATTTTTTCTTCTTCGGCACCATTGTCCATACAGCCTTTGGCTGCAAACCGAAACATTGCAGGCGGACCGACGATGATAATGTTGTAATCTTCACCAAAGGATTTAAAAGGAATTTCGGAAATATACTGGGTTACGAAACCTTTCTTAAATCCCGGCGCTTCTGAATTGTCAAGACACCACCATGTATGAAACTTCCCTGCTTCGGCAAATTTTTTAAGGTCATCTTTGAAAAGTACAGCATCCATATCCTTAAATCCGGCAATGACATTGACTGATTGAATTTCATCAGGGTGATCATAAAAATACTGCAGTGTACTTCTGACCGGAGCCACACCGGTACCGCCGGCAATGACCACAAGGTGTTTGCCTTTAAAATCATCAATCGGGAAGGCATTGCCGTAAGGACCACGCATGAAGATCATATCCCCTTCCGTTAATCCAAAGATACCTTTAGTCAGGCGTCCGACCTTACGGATTGTAAATTCCACATAGCCTTCACCCTGGGCGCTGACGGAAATCGGCGCTTCACCGACCATAGGAATGGAAAGCATAAAGAACTGCCCGTGCTGTACCGGCGTGCCGTGCCATTCCACACGGAAGGTATGTTCAGCCACAGTTTCCAGCATGATTTTTAAAATTCTGTGAGGTGACGGCAGTGTAATGTTATCGATTTCCACGTTTAAGCTTGACATCATGCTTCCCCTCCTTTACTTCTTTGTTCTTTTAACTTTTCAACTTCGGCGGCAAGTCCGCTGATTGTTTCGGAGAATTTGATATCCTTAGGACATTTCATATCACAGCGGCCGCATCCGACGCACATGTTATTCTCACCAAAACGGGCTTTATAATCATAAATTTTATGCAGCGTTTTAAAACGTGTATTTTGAGCGGCACTCTGACGGACACCGTGTCCGCCGGCCATCACTGTATAGGAATTCAGCATACATGAAGACCATACACGGCGGCGCTCGCCTTCAAGGCTCGTCTCGTCATATGTAATATCATTTGTATCAAAACAGCTGCAGGTCGGACATGTCGTATTGCATCCGCCGCAGAGTATACATCTTTCATCATACTGTTTCCAGTAATCCAGCAAAACGATATCCTTAAGATAACTTCTGTCAGGAATATCCGGCACCTGCACGTTTTTTAAGTTCTCCGTCACATATTCCGGCTTAAACGCTGCCTCCTCACCGGCTTCAAAATAAGCCTTCAATGATTCATCCTTAACATCGATGTAAACACCGTCTTCTGTAAATCTTACAGCGGCAGCATAATCTTCTGTCTTATTGGATCCCATTGATACGCAGAAACAGGTTTCAAAACTCTGTGTACATTCGATCATAATGAATCTGGCTTTCTCTCTGAGGCGTGCGTAATACATTTCCGCCTGACCGCCATTGTTCATAAAAATATTGTCAAGACGGGCAATGGCGTTGATATCACATGGTCTTGCAAAGATAAGCATATCCCTCTCATCATCAAGTTCTTTAACCTCAACTTCCGTACCTCTGAAATATAACAGTGTCTGAGAGATTGGGTAAATCAGTTCCTTCGGACCATAATCTGACTTTTTATCATAAACGATCTCACCAAAGTCTTTCACTTCACCATAACGGATCTCTTCTGTCTTTTTCCCGCGGCGCTTCACTGTCTTTGGCGCGCATACTTTTAAATGACCGTCTTCACGCATAGCACGCAATACGTCATTCATCTGTTCTTTATTCAAATAAAATCCCATCACTTGACCCCCTCCGATCATGCCAGAAAGCTGATTTCTTCACGGATAAAACCGCGGCAGAGTGTGCCGATGGCTTTATAAAAATCAGTTTGGGCATATTTAATGACATCGTTACAAAAGAGTGTGACCCAACGTTTCATATGATTCCCACAGAAAGCTTTCTGTTCTTTGATGCTGTTTTGAACACCGGCTTCATCAGCGCTGTCTGCCGCTGCCGCTGCGTCTTTGCAGAGGCGGGCCATATATTCAAATTCAAGACTGACATGGTCATTAGGTACTCTGTACATATCTTCCCTTGCCTTAAGGCCTTTGGCCGCATAAAGGATCGTTACATCATCGCTTGCTTCCTGGTTCATCAGATGCTTTTTGTTTGTATACACAGATTCATACGGGAATGCCGCAAGCCCCTGGGCAACACCTGCCGCAAGGAAGATACGGGCATAATCCACTTCCAGATCTGTAATATCACCGTCATCGTGACTTTTAAGATAAGCTTTGAGCATCTCATAGCCTGTATAAAAATCAGTATCTTTTTTCACTTCAGGGAATTTCATGTTTTTCATGTCGGCCAGCAGTTTTCCATCAACTTCAAGGATAAAAAGGCGGCTGAAAAACATATACATATCTGCCCTGTACTGCATCAAAGCAGCTGTTGTCCTGTCTGCCTTCATGTCACATTTCCCCCTTCATCTTTTTTTCGAATTCAAATGGTAAATCTTCGATCCAGTCACAGTTCTTAAGAATATATTTTGCAGACGGATGATTGCCGTTGTCATCCCGCAAAGTATAAACGTGACCTTCATTTTCACGGATCAGCCTGGATACTTCACTTTCCGGGTCATTGATATCGCCGTAATGAAGAGCACCGCCTGCGCAGTTTCTGACACAGGCAGGCATCTCGCCGGCCTCTCTTTTCTGGACGCAGATCGTACATTTATCAACAACATGACGTTCTTTATTGAAAAAATTACACTGGAAAGGACATGCGCGCATACAGCTCTGGCAGCCGATACACATATCCTGATCAATATAAATAACGCCGTCTTCTTCATCTTTGTAGCATGCACCGGTAGGACATACGGCCACACAGGAAGGATTTTCACACTGCTGACACATCACGGGCATAAAATACATCTGAAGGTCCGGATAATGGCCTGTCGGTCCCATGGTGTACATTTTGCTTCTTGAAGGACCAAGGGCGATCTGATTTTCTGTTTTGCATGCCACCTGACAGCCGCCATGGCAGCCGATACAGCGGTCTAATTCTACAAGTATAATATACTGTTTCATCATCATTCCTCCATTAAGCATTTCCGATCGGAAGCCATGTTTTGAAATCTTCAGGTTTTGTCCATACACCTTCCGGAGCACCCTCCTCGGCTTTATAAACTTTAACCTGGAATGCACGCAGCGTATATGTACCGACAACATCATTGAATGGCGCGGATGCTTTCGTTAATACGTTGACGTTCATTTCTTTCCAGCCATGGGTCTTTGTGTTCAATGTCTCAGGTGTCCAGAATCGCTCCATACATACAGCGCCCGGACGCATACCTTCTGTAACATAGGCTTTGGCACGGATCTTACCGCGAAGTGATTCGATCCATACCCAGTCTCCCGGGGCAACACCGTATTTCGCGGCATCTGTCGGATGCATCCACAGTTCAGGCACCGGATACATTTCCCTCAGTGCGGCAACGTTTCTAAGTGTTGAATGGTGATAGAACGGCACACGGCCATTGGTCATAACAAGCGGGAATTCCTTAGCCAGTTCAGGGTCATTATACGGTCCCTCGATCGGTTCAAGGTAATATGGCAGCGGATCATAGTCTTTTGATGCCGGCGGCAGTTCATATGCGGCATATGGCTGTCCTGTTCTTGACAATGTGATCATACTGTCCAGATACATTTCGATCTTTTTGGATGGTGTCGGGAAGCCCTGAGGTTTTCCGGTCTTTTCATCCAATTGTTTATAAACATAGTAGGTTCTCCAGTCATCGACAGACAGGTATTCAAACGGCGCTTTATCCTTAACCTCCTGCCAGGTCATGCCGATTTTTCCGGTACACTGGTCAAAGAATTCATCCATCGTATCCCAGTAGGCAAGATCTTCACCCATAAATTCCGGATCAAACGCTTTTTTACAGTTTTCATGGCCGAGTTCGGCACATTTTTTAGCGAGACGTGACCAGAACAGCGTCTCGTCGCAGGCTTCCCAAAGATGGGTCGCGGCTTGTCTTGCGACGAGCATGTTGCATGTTTCCACAAGCATATCTGTCTCAAGCCATTCAGCGGCAGGAATCAGGATATCCGCATAAGCTGAGAAAGATGTCGGATACATGTAAACATGCACAATGTAATCCAGTTCATGAACAACACGTTCAACCTTCTGTGCATCAGCGACAACACCGAACTTATTGCCGGAGCGGTCGATCCACATATGCGGTTTATACGGTTCTCCCGTAAGTACAGCATCAAGAATGCTTGTCGGGTGTCCTGCCCACCATATATGAAGACCCTTATGCTCAATACCGCCAAGCCTCTTTAATAACTGTTCTTTCGGCAGCATCTTTGTTGCCTGCGGTACAGGGTAATTCGGCATGCGCAGTGTACCGCTTGTGCGGAAACGCTGAAGCAGCGCGCCCGGACGTTCCACATTGCCCACAAGACAGTCAATAATACATGCAGACATGGCTGCCTGAACGGAGTTTGGTGTCTGGTCTGTGGCAACACCGATGCAAAGACCGCTTGGCAGTGTCTTTGTGTATAATAAAATGGCTTCTTCGATCTTAGCGGCATCAAGCCAGCAGACTTCGGCAGCTTTTTCCAGTGTCCATTCCTCGACACGCTCCCAGAGCAGGCGGTAACCTGTCTTATATACTTTGCCGTCAACTTCAAATTCGCCGTCAAGCACAGGGTCAAGGGCATCGTTCCAGGGATATTCCAGAGGCTGCATGCTGTTTGTTTTTCTGTCCCATACCATATATGTATCCGGTTCATCAGGCCCATTGCCTTTCTTCGGGCGAAGCATCATCTTCGTCTCTGTATCTACCAGATATGGCAGGTCACTCCACTTCATGACAAATTCTTCATCATATAATTTATTTTCCATGATATAACGGATCCATGAAAGCTGCAGCGCAACGTCTGTACCCGGACGTATCGGAAGCCATACATCAGCTTTTGCGGCATCCGGTGTAAAACGCGGATCAACAACAATAGTCTTCACACCCTTTGCACGAAGCTCATTGACAGCACGGCCGCCGCTGGACGGACATGAATAGGAAGGGTCTGTTCCCCATAATACAAGACATTTAATTTCTGTATCAAAATATAATTCCAGAGCATTTGAATCGGCGATACTCGGGTCAACACCGCCGTACATCATCGTATAACTTAATACCCGGGGCAGATAACACTGCGCACATCCCGGTTCAAACCAGTTTGGTGTACCGAAAATGTTGCAGAAACGGGCAATACTCCAGATTTCCGGATTACCGCCGCCGCCTGTGGAACAAAAGACAGCTTCAGCGCCGTATTTTTCTTTTGTCTCCATTAAATGTGTACCGATTTTTGTCAGCGCCTCATCCCATGTAATACGGCGCCATTTGCCGCTGCCCCGCTCACCGACACGTTCCAGCGGATATTTATTCCTGTTTGGATTGTAAAGTGCCTGGATACCGGACAGACCTTTGGCACACATACGGCCGCGGCTCATCGGGTCCACCGGATTACCTTCCAGTTTGACAACACGTCCGTGTTTCACATAGGCAAGAACACCACAGTTTGCAATACAGGCACGGCAGGCCGTTTTGACGATTTTTACTTCATCGTCAGCCTTAAGAATCTCCGGTTCTGTTTCATCAAAGAAACGCACATCTTTAACGATGGATGTCATGCCTTCGATCGTCAGTGACTGCATATAACTCTGAATTTTCTCCTCGTTTAACATTGTCCCTTCTCCTTCTTAAGATTAATAATTTATTTTTTTTAGTAGAATAATTAAAAATTATGGTTTATAATTCAGTTTATCATAAATTGTGATAAAAGAAAAATTATGATTCTTTGTTATATTCATAAAATTTTTTGATTAATTGGGGGATTTCAATGAATAGTGATCAGCTTAAATATTTTCTTGCTGTTGCCCGGCATTTGAACTTTACGGAGGCGGCAAAAGATTTTTATATGACTCAGCCGGCCATCAGTCACCAGATTTCAGAGTTGGAAGAGGAACTGGGGGTACGGCTGTTTAACCGGACGACCCGGACAGTTTTGCTGACAAAAGCAGGAGAGATGTTTATTGAAGATGCAAAAAAATTTTTAAATCTTCAGGAAGAGACGCTTCATAAATTTCGCGCCTTTAGAAGCGAAAGTATTCTTTCACTGAAAATCGGTTACCTGTCCGGACCATGTAAAACTTTTTTACCGGAATTGATCAACAAATTTCATCGGTATCATCCTCAGGTAGATATCAGTTTGTATAGATATGGTGCGCTGGAAATTCAAAATTCAATGGCCAGGGGAGAATGTGATATTTATTTTTCAATGACTGAGGATATATTAAAAGAAAAAGCATATGACAGTAAATGTATTTTTACAGATTCTTTTTGTATCATATGCAGAAAAGACAGTCCGTATCTGTCGGGTAATGTGATAAATTTAGAAAAGATAGCAGCAGAGCCGTTTTTTATGCTTAATCAGAAAAAAGCGGCATTTACAGTTAAAGCAGTGTCTGAGATCTGTAAATATTTAAATATTACACCTTCAGTTACCGGTGTCTGTGATACGATAGAGGAATTGCTTTTTACAGTAGAGAGCGGGCTTGGATTTACGATGATGCCATATAGGATGAAGTATTACCTTCAAGGAAACCTTGCGTATATCAAACTGGAGGTGCCGGTGACATGCAGTATCAGTGCGGCATGGAAAAGAAATGAAAATCCTGCAGCCCTATGGTTTATGGAGCTTTTTGATCATGAACTGATGCTTAAAAGATGAAATTTACCCATTCCAAAGATCACATTATGATGAGCACGCATCACCCTCTTACCGTGAAAGAACATGTCACCTTAGATGATTTAATTGAAAGCAACTGAGACCCATCACTGGTCATTGCCTGGAATCAGCATAACTTTAATCCTCTGATCTCTGAATTTGTCAATAAAACGAACCAGATTCTCGGACTGGACGGTGAAGACCTGCACGGAGATGCCTTTAATAATTAACATGATGCCATGGTCAAAGGCTTTTGACCCCAGTATCTTAACATTGACTCATTAAAAAAGGATTAGATTTGTTCGGATTGATTGTCCGATATAAATCTAATCCTTTTTGTCTGACGCTATTTGTTATATATCTTTATATACAGTCTTACCGCATTTCCAGATTTCGTCCCACATCACATCGGCAGCTTTACCGCCAAACGGAAGGAACATCGGACTGTAGCAATAACCTTCTGCACTCGGATAGAATAAATCTTTTCATATATTGCTGTATTTATCATTCAAAAGCATGATATCTTCAGGTGCCACAGACAGATATTCACCAACCGCTGTATCGGCAGCGCCATTGACCTCATGCTTATTCACCTTCCACCATAAAGGCTGTCTGTCCGGTGTTTCTTTATTCCTTACAAAATACTGGATTTCAAAAGGAGCTTCCAGCGTATCCACAAGCTCGATCGGAAATTCATTCTTCATTGTGCCGTGTCCGCCGCAGGATATCAAATGATGGGCACGGATACCGACATGTGTCACCGCATCGTCGATTTCCTCCGCTGTTTCCAGCACGATTCCCCAATCCAGCGCTTCAATGTGCCGGTTGTCAATTTTTCGGATCGGAGATATATTTTTGCATCCGGTCAGCCGCGCTGCCTGAACATATTTCGGATCATCAAACACTTTTTTCGTCTCATTCATATAAAGCAGGCTTCCCCGATCCATCACAGCAAGGGTCGGACAGAGCTTGTAAAGCTCATCCCTGCTGTGTGAAACAATAAGAGAGTGGCCGTTAAACTGCTCGATGATCCCTGCCATTTCACGCTGCATGGCATCTTTCAGATGGGCATCCATCGCCGAAAACGGTTCATCCAGTAAAATCATTTCCGGTCCGGCGGCAAGCATCCGCGCCAGTGCAGCTCTCTGCTGCTGACCGCCTGAGAGTTGTGACGGATAATGCTTTTCCAGTCCCTGAAGATGAAACTGCTGTACATACTGCTTTATGACAGCCCTCTGCGCATTTTTATCTTTCAGCCGGATACCGGACCTTATATTTTCTTCAACGGTCATTGACGGAAACAGCGCGTAGTTCTGAAACAGATAACCGACATGGCGCTTCTGCGGCGGCAGATTGATTTTTTGGTTGGAATCAAAAAGCACCCGTCCGTCAAGTTTAATATACCCTTCATCCGGTGTCTCGATGCCCGCAATGCATTTAAGCATCATACTCTTTCCGCATCCGGACGCACCGAGGATACCTATACACTGACGATCTGCGTTAAATGCCGCATTCAATACAAAATCCCCAAGTTTTTTCTTTATGTAAACTTCTAAAGCCATTTTAATTCTCCCTTTTCACAGCATATTTCATCTTGTGATGCTTACCCTTCACGGCATATTTCATTTTGTACTTATCCTTCACGGCATATTCCATCTTGTGATACTTATCCTTCACGGCATTCAGCCTTAATACTACCATTTTTTCATATGCTTATTGCGTCCCGATGTCAGCAGATTCATCGCCACAACAATGACAAAAGCAATGATCACCATCACTGCAACCCACACACCTGCCGTCATATAATCGCCATCCTGAATGACCATGGCGATCCGCTGGGACATCGTCGCCGTTTTCTTCGGTATATTACCCGCCAACATCGATGTCGCGCCATATTCTCCGAGAGCCCTGGCAAAGGTTAGAATCGTGCCGGAGGCCACCCCCGGACCTGCCGCCGGAACAACGACCTTCCAGAAAATCTTTGTCTCAGACATGCCCAGGGTTCTGGCCGCATAAATCAGATTGGCATCCACCTGTTCAAAAGCCGCTCTGGCATTTTTATACATCAGCGGCAGTGCGATGACAATGGCGGCAATCACGCAACCTGCCCAGCTCTGCACAACCTTAATATCAAACTTTTCAAACAGAAAAGCGCCAAACGGCCTGCGTTTACTGAATATCAACAGCAAAAAGAAACCGGCGACAGTCGGCGGAAGCACCATCGGCAGTGTCAGAATGCCATCCACAATGGCTTTAACCCTTGGCCCTGCTTTCAGCACCTTCCTTGCCAGAAAAATACCGATAAAAAATGAAAAAATCGTCGCGGCGACACCGGTTTTCAATGAAATATACAGCGGACTCCAGTCCAGCTTTGCCAAAATATTTAATACGGCTTCCATAGCATACCCTTTCATGTAAAATAACCGGTCCATAAAAATGGTCCGGTTATTTTATGTTTGCACGATTATCTTTCTACATTTGTATCAAATAAATATTTGTCAAATACAGCTTTAGCCTCATCAGATAAAATGTATTCGTAAAATTCCTTTGCTGCGCTGTTCTGAATTTCATCAGCTTCATCATTCTGAACCATACATACAGGATAAATAACGTTACCGGTTAAATCATAACTTACTTTTTCAAGAATTTCAAGCTGATCTTCATAACCGTATACATCTGAATAATAAGTTGTGCCCACTTCACATGAACCTTCGGCAACTGCAATACGAACTTTGCTTACATTGCTCTGTTCACTGATTTCAACGCCGCCAAGTGCCTCTGAAACCTGATCTGTTGTAATTGCTGATGCATCTTCGCCTTCAAGAACACCAAGATTGATCAGAGCCTGACGTGTATATTTGCCGACCGGAACGCTGCCGTCCGCAAGGGCAATACTTGATGCATCGCCAATATTTTCAAGACCTGTAACCTTTGTGCCGCTGTCTTTATATGTAACAACACAAACCTGATTGTTGACAACATTGGCACGTGTACCTTCAACAACAAGTCCGTCTTCCTCCAGGGCATTCATCTGCTTCTGAGCTGCTGAAAAGAAAATATCGCATTCGAAACCTTCTTCAATCTGCTGAAGCAGCGTACCTGAACTGTCTGCATTAAACACAATGTTCACATCAGGATGTGTCTCATTGAAATTTGTCGCGATTTCCGTCATAACATCACTTAAACTTGCAGCGATAAATACTTGAATGTCTGTCTGTGTGCCTGATGCTTCACCGGATGTATCGGCAGCTTCGGTTTCCTGCGCAGTTGTTTCTGCCTGTGCTTTGGTCTGTGCATCAGTCTGGGCCTGTGTTTCTGAAGCCTTATCCGAATTGCCGCAGCCTGCCGCTGCCACAGTAACAACACCTAAAGCAACCAGTAAACTTAAAATTCTTTTTTTCATTTTCATTTTTCCTTTTATTCATTTTAATTCATTTTTATTCTGTATTATTTATTTTATTTGATTATTATATCATACTTCTACTGTGTGTCAAGCACTTAGGGCAATTTCGTCTTATCAATATAAGCCATTTAAGGCATTTTTGTTAAATAAGGACAAAGTATTGATTCCCTGTACCGGATTAAAAACAAACTTATCTTGACTGAAAAAAACGAACGTGTTACGCTTATATCATTCAATAACACATAATCACAGGAGGTTTTTATTATGAAATTAAGCGCGCGAAACCAGCTCAAAGGTAAGATCATTAACATTCAGAAAGGTGCTGTCAATTCCATCATCACACTGGATATCGGCGGCGGAAATATTATCACTTCCACCATTTCATGCAATGCCGTAGATGAACTGGGACTTGAAATCGGTTCTGATGCCTATGCAGTCATCAAAGCCACTTCTGTTATGATCGGAATCGATGAATAATGGATAAACTACTGACACCTCAGGAAATTGCGGATATACTGAAGGTCAAAAAAACGACGGTTTACGAAATGCTCAAAAGAAATGAAATACCATCTTCAAGATTCGGCAAGCAGATCCGTGTCCGCGAAAAAGACTTTCAGGATTATTTAAAACAGACTTCCTGCGACACAGCGCTTACAGAGAATATCCGGGATGCTGTACCTGAAACACAGGCTCTTCATACGACCTCACCGCTTCCCGAAGTGCCTTCGTTTCTGCGTTCGGAAAGCAGCATTTTAAAGCAGGACTATCTGAAAAATTTAACAGGTCTGATTATCTCCGGTCAAAATGCCGCGATGGATCTGCTGTGCGCACATATTGAAAGTGAGCCGGAAGGTCTTCCTGTCATGCGTTCTTCGCAAAACAGCTACAACAGTCTTTATGCCCTGTATTTCCAAAAAATACATGCCGCCTGCATTGCGCTCTGGAGCGAAACATTCGGCCAGTGCAACACGCCTTTTATCAGCCAGATGCTGCCGGGAGTCCCTATCGTCCGCATTCATCTTGCGCAGATGACTTACGGTTTATATTGTCTGAAAGAAACAGCGCCCCGCATCCAATCCGTCAGTGATCTGGCCGCTTCCGGTATGCCGATCATCAACCGGGAGAAAGGCAGTACCTCCCGTATCCTGCTTGACGAGCTGCTTTTGTCGGCACAGATTCTTCCCGAACAGATGCCCGGTTATAAAAAGGAAGTTCTCTCAGACCTTGCATGTGCTACAGCCATCACCACAGGGAAAGCAGTGGCTGCTGTCGGAAGCAGTACCGTATTGCCGCAATTTCAGTCACTGACAATGATACCGATTAAAACCATCGACGCGGAACTTGTTTTTGAAAAACAATATTTAAAACATCCGGCTTTCCAGGCAATGATCCGGATTATTCAATCCGACTACTTTAAAAATGAGCTTTCGCATCTTCCGGGATACAATGTTTTGCGTACCGGTGAAATTATTATGTAAATCATGATGTTCATTATGTAAAGAAGGAAAGAGCATTCCCCGGTAAGTTTTATATCACAGGGAAGTCAAAACATGCCTGCAATACAAAAAAACAGGGACCAAAGCGGATTAAATACCGCTTTGATCCCTGTTTTTTAAGAATAAAGTAACTGTTCAGAGCTTGGCTCTGAACAGTTACAGAACAAATATGATTACTTTTCAGACGGCATTGACCAGCCAAAATGATCGGTATGCAATAATTCATGTGCTCTGTGTGACAGTGGTTTTCCAAGATACTGATCATACAGTGCAATGACCGATGGATTTTCATGTGAAAATCTTAACGGATTCTCACTATCCAGTTTGTATAATTTTGAACCGCGGTCTCCGGCCATTTCACGGCCTTCAGTAATCGGCTGACCGCCGCCGCCCGCACATCCGCCCGGACATGCCATAACTTCTACAAAATCATACTCAGCCTCTCCGGCCTTGATCTTTTCCATCAGCTTTCTTGTATTTCCAAGGCCGCTGACAACAGCAGCTCTTACAGGAATACCTGCGATTTCAATCGTTGCCTCTTTGATGCCTTCCGTACCGCGGACAGCTTTAAATGCGTCTGGCTTCGGATTTTCTTTATTTAAAGCAAAATATGCTGTACGAAGCGCAGCTTCCATAACACCGCCTGTGGCACCGAAAATAACGCCGGCACCTGAGCCGACACCAAGCGGTGAGTCAAATTCTTCTTCCCGTAAGTTTGCCGGGCTGATCAGTTCTGAGCGGAGCACTCTGTCAAACTCTCTTGTTGTCAGCGCCAGGTCCACGTCACGGCCCGCACCGGCATCATTAATATTTGGCAGTGCACATTCTGCTTTCTTTGCCGTACACGGCATGATGGATACCGAGAAAATCTTCTCCGGATCAACGCCCAGAACCTTTTCAGCGAAATAAGTTTTTGTCACAGCACCAAACATCTGCTGCGGTGATTTTGCCGTTGAAAGCTGGCCTGTCATTTCAGGATACTGGGACTTGATAAAACGTACCCATCCCGGACAGCATGATGTAAACATCGGCCACTGATAGTCATCATGGTGTGTCATACGCTCAAGGAATTCATTGGCTTCTTCCATGATCGTCAGGTCGGCACTGAAGTTTGTATCAAACACATAGTCCACACCAAGGGCACGGACTGCAGCTGCCATACGTTTCTCTGTTGCCAGTTCTTCCGGAAGTCCCAGACCTTCGCCCCATGCCGCGCGAACTGCAGGCGCGATCTGAACAACAACGATCTTGTCCGGATCATGAACCGCATCCATTAACTTGCGCACATCGTCTCTTTCACGAAGCGCTCCGGTCGGACAGTGTGTAATACACTGTCCGCACACAGAACAGTCTGCCTCAGTAATTTTACGCATCTTCGATACATCGACACTTGTACGCTTACCTGTGTTGACAATATCCCATATATTTAAATCCTGAACTTTATCACAGATCTGTACGCAGCGCATGCATTTAATACATTTACTTGCATCTCTGATTAACGGGAATGTCTTATCCCATTCGTCTCTCTCATAATGCTGATTAAACGGTACATTGTTAATGTTCATGTCCGCGCATATTTTCTGCAGCGGGCAGCTGCCGTTTCTCTGACAGCTTGCACACCGCATATCATGCTGGGAAAGAATAAACTGAAGATTCATTCTCCGGGCATACTGCGCCTTCTGACTGCTTGTGTAAACAACCATACCTTCTTCAGCCATCGTATTGCATGATGCCACCAGTGTTTCTTTGCCTTCAATTTCAACACAGCACACACGGCAGGCACCGATTTCATTTAAATCTTTCAAAAAGCAAAGCGTAGGAATCTTGATTCCGGCAGCCGCAGCGGCTTTCAAAATCGTTGTGCCT
>JALEHN010000095.1 GCA_022770525.1 Clostridiales bacterium | reverse complement strand
AAACTGCCATCATAATCATGGGCAAGCTGGTTTCTCACACGCAGCATCTGCATCCATGTATCATCGTCAATAATTTTATTTGTAAAAGCCTGCTGCAGTGTTTTCCTTGGGGAAGCTATGGCGAAATCCAGAATACCAAGTTCTTTAATCAGTATATCCTTCATAACTTTCCATGAAATATCAAAAGTAAGATTAAAATTTAATATGGTCCCTTCTAAGACAAAATCTTTTTTCGGGTCTGCATGCCTGCTCTTTTCCAGGTTTTTGAGGCTCCTGCAAAATGTATGATAACGGTTAATATATTTGTTTTCCATATTTTTTTATATCCTCTAATAAAAAATTGTTTTTGATGCTGTCATAATCAAAGATATCGATTTTTCGAAGTGTTTCTATTTCGGATAAATCATCCTCCAATTGCAGTAAATCTTTACAGCCATATACAACAAAATCGATATCGCTGTTTGGGGCAGCGGTACCGGTAGCAAATGAGCCAAATAAATCTAATCGGTGTACTCCGTTTTTTTGGCAAATGGCAGAAACTTTTTCAATTAATTCTGAAATAGGCATTGTATTCATAGTATCTCCCTGTAACAGTTGATTTATTACACTTTCTAATTTAATAGTATACTGATATTATTATAAAAATTCAATAATTTCCTGACAAATATATCTGTGTCTGTGTCATGATTTTGGCCACTGACACTGGATCAAATTTCACATGTTTAAGTGGCTCAATCCACATGTTTAAAGCGCCTTGACAAACACCTTTTCAGGGCGTAAAATACAAAATTGGGAATGAAGTTCTCCCATAGTTTATACTAAAACCGCTGATTTAAGCTAATGACTTCTGCAATTTGTTTTGCGGGTCATTAGCTTTTTATTTGCACAAAAAGTGCATGGCAGAGGGCTGTCGGTGCGGTGATGCTTTATCAGGAGGGAAAAAAGAATGTTACTTACTATTGCTTTGATGATGCTTGTTGGAATGTTTGCGGGCTGGCTGTGCCGCAAAGTGAAATTGCCGGGACTGCTTGGAATGTTGTTAACAGGTATTTTGCTCGGACCATATGTTCTGGATTTGATTGACGGGTCAATTCTGCAGATATCATCGGACATAAGAAAGATAGCACTGATTATTATTTTGACGAGAGCGGGGATGACATTGAATATCAGTGACCTGAAAAAGGTGGGAAGACCTGCGTTCATGATGTGTTTTGTGCCTGCAACCTTTGAAATCATCGGAATGCTTTTGCTGGCGCCGAAGCTTCTTGGAATATCAATATTGGAAGCAGCTGTCCTTGGCAGTGTGATTGCTGCGGTTTCACCGGCGGTCATTGTTCCTAAAATGATTAAGCTGATTGAAGACGGTTATGGAACGAATAAAGGTATACCGCAGCTGATTTTGGCAGGCGCATCCGTTGACGATGTTTATGTTATTGTTCTTTTTGCGGCTTTTACAGGGCTTGCCCAGGGGCATGAAGTCTCACCGGTCAGCTTTGTTAATATTCCGGTATCTATCGTGCTGGGCATCATCGTTGGTTTGCTGTTTGGATTTATCATGGCAAAATATTTTGAAAAAGTCCATATCCGTGATTCGGCAAAGGTCATTATTTTCTTAAGTATATCCTTTGTGCTTGTAACGGCAGAAGATCATATGACAACAGCGATTACTTTTTCTGCGCTGATTGCAATTATGTTTATGGGTATTGCCATGCAGAAATACAGACCGGTCGTGGCGAAACGTTTATCTGTAAAGTTTAATAAGCTGTGGGTCGGAGCCGAGGTGCTGCTGTTTGTTCTGGTTGGCACAACGGTGGATATCCGGTATATTAAAGCGGCAGGTGCAGCAGCGGTTATTTTGATTATTGGCGTGCTTATCTTCAGAATGGCCGGAGCCTTTGTCAGTTTACTTGCAACAAAACTGACCATGGGCGAGCGGCTGTTTTGTATGATGGCATATACACCGAAAGCGACAGTACAGGCGGCAATCGGCGGTGTTCCCCTGTCAATGGGACTTGCCTGCGGCAATATCGTGCTTACCGTTGCGGTACTGGCCATTATGATTACAGCACCGCTTGGGGCTTTTATGATTGATCTTGGTTACAAAAGGCTACTGACAAAATCTTAAAGGCCGGCATATGATAAATGGGTGTCCAAAGCTTTAGTCGTTTTGATGGCAGAGCTGTGAACACCCATTTTTATATCATGGATAGGCTGTTAAATTTTCAATGATATAAACGTTTTGTGCAGTATTTTCCGGAAACTTTTTTACTGCTTATCTTCCCATGGCGGGCATGAGCTGCCGGGCTGGTCCCATCCCCATGCGCCTCTGTGCTGGCAAAGTTCGATTTCTTCACCGTCAGGTCCCCAGACGTGGACACCGCAGCAGTGCGTATCAGGATAGCCGTTGCGGCCTTTTAAAACGGTTGTAAATTCCAGCGGCATTTTGACTGTGGCACCGGCTGCCATCAGGCGGTCGTACTGTTCTTGAATATTGTCACATTCAAAAGCGATATGCTGCCATTTGCCGTCAGATTTATCAACCGATGGACATTCAAGCATTTCAAGAACAACACCGTTGCCAAGACTGAACATGCAGATGTCGAGGCCGTCGATGGTGAATTCATAAAGCGTTTTTGCGCCCTCAAAAGCTTTTGTATAAAACTCTATGGAGCGCTGCAAGTTTGTAACTGAGAGAAAAATATGGAACATTCTTGTGGACATTTTAGGTACCTCCCGAAAAAATATAGTATTATTATAACAGTAGTTTTTTTGTGCGGCAAGAATAATATCTTTCAGCGCTGCGTTGTTAGTGGTATAATGTGAAATATGAAAAATTGTTGTCTGCAGATTGCTGTATCAATGAATATTAAAAAACAGAGAGAGGTATAGATGATGAAAATACAATTATTAAAGCGGGAAAGAGAAGTTACAGACAGAGGGGCAATTATTAAGATTCTTGATAAGTGTCAGATTTTAAATCTTGGACTTTGTGATGAGGATCAGCCTTATGTTGTGCCATTAAATTACGGGTATGTGATGGAGGATGACCATCTTGTTTTATACCTTCACGGTGCCAAAGAAGGGTATAAATATGAAGTTATGAAGAAAAATCCAAAGGTTTCTTTTTCGATGGTCTGCGATGCACAGCTTTTTGAAGGCAAAGTAGCCTGCCAGTATGGCATGACATACAGCAGTATTATGGGTAAAGGAACGATTAAAATCATCGATGATGTTGATGAAAAGATCAAAGCACTGACGATATTAATGAAAATACAGACAGGCAAAGATTTTACATTTAATGAGCGGCTTGTATCAATTGTTAATGTAATGCGTCTTGATGTGACAGACTTTACAGCAAAGCACAGACCTCTGCCGCCGGTGCTTGATGGCAAATGCGAGGGCGAGAAACACGTTAAGTAAAAAGGAGTTTTTGATATGGCATGGTCAAAGATTCAGGAGGTTCTGCCGGATGCGGCTCCGCTGTTTGATGCGGTAGCAGATGCCGTATGTATTGAGAATGAAGAGGGAAAAGTTATATACAGTAATCCGGCGTATCAGAAAATGATTAAAAGGAGCAGCACAGAACTGGTTGCAGATACAAGGGAAATCGTGATAGAAGGACGATGTGTCGGGAAAGTTATTGTTTATCATGATATTTCTGAAGTGAACCGTCTCAAACGGGAACTGGACCGGGTTAATCAAAAGCTTAGAAAAGTTCAGGTGAAATACAGTTTCAAAGATATCATTGGAAGGGATCCAAAGCTATTGAAGGTGATCAATACTGCAAAGGTTGCGGCGATGACACCGGCAACGATTATGCTTCGCGGTGAAAGCGGCACCGGTAAGGAGATTTTTGCCAATGCCATACATAACAGCAGTCCGAGAAGAAATGAAAAGTTTATTAAGATTAATTGTTCTTCTCTTCCGGAAGAGCTGCTGGAAAGTGAACTTTTCGGATATAAGGAGGGCGCTTTCACCGGTGCAAGGCGGGGCGGAAAAAAAGGGTTGTTTCAGGAGGCTGATAAAGGCACCCTGTTTCTTGATGAAATCGGTGATGTTTCTCCGAGAATGCAGGTTAAGCTGCTGCGCGTACTCCAGGAAAAAGAGGTGATGCCGGTAGGTTCGGCAGAATCCATACCTGTGGATGTGCGTATTATTTGCGCGACAAACAAACCGTTGGAGGAAATGATTGAAAACGGACAGTTCAGGGAAGATCTGTACTATCGGTTAAATGTTTTTCCGCTGTTTATACCGCCGCTTCGTCAGCGAAAAGATGACATTGGATTGATTGTTGAATATCTTCTAAATAAATATAATGAGTTCTATGAGAGAAATATTACACAGATCGAAGACGGTGCTGTTGATTTGCTGAAGGAAAAGGAATGGCACGGCAACGTCCGGGAGCTGGAAAATGTATTATCGCGAATTTTAATCAATACGGCTGCAGATGAAACTGTTCTCAGGAGGTCCGATGTTATATGGGCTTTAAGCGGTGATGAAAGGAAACATGTCAGAGCACAGAGCGCTGAAGCCGCTATTTTGGCAGAACAGCTGCCGGAGGATATTAACGAGGCGGTAGCTGTGACAGAGCGCAGATGTATTGAACATGCGCTGGCCGTATCATCGGGAGACAAGAATAAAGCGGCATATATGCTGAATATTCCTGTGCGGACATTGTATTATAAATGCAAAAAATATGATATTCGATGAAAGTATAAAAACATACGAACAATGATGAAATGTAAAAAAATTGCAGTAAATTATTGCGGCAAAATATTGCGTTAAAATGAAAAAACTGTTAAAACTGCAGATGTTTGCATTCATTTGCAATGATTTTTGGCTTATTTTTCAGAATCCGGCCGGTTAAAGCTTTGGCACGCTTTTTGCTCTATTCTATAATGAAATGATTGATTACCCATTTTAAGGAGGAAAAAGTATGGATAATAATAAGGCATTAAATGAATTTACAGAGCAGTATTACGGGCAGCTGGCTGCAGGTGTTTATGGTAAGCCGGTTGAAATCAGCGCAGATGAAACAGCATTGGTTATTATTGATGCGCAGAAATGTGTAACAAAAGAATATTTTGTTGAAGGCTATAAGGCTATGGGCATTGATGTTGAGCCTTTAATGCCGGTGCTTGACCAGCTGGAAGAAAATACAAATGCCGCATTGGATAATATTGAGAAGATACTTAATAAGTGCCGTCAGAAAGGTATCCGTCCGATTCATATTCATATCCAGTCCATTTTGCCGGATGCAAAAGATACAGGAAGGCTTCATGCGTCAGCAGGTATGTATTATCCGCCGGGAGGTTTAGCTTCTGAATTTTGTGATCAGGTTAAACCGCTGGATGGAGAAATTGTGTTGAGCAAGACATGTTCCGGCATATGTGTCGGCACGCCGATTGACAGGATTTTGAGAAATCTTCATATTAAGAGTGTGATCGTGACCGGTTTTTACACGGATCAGTGTGTCAGCACTTCAATCAGGGATTTGTCCGATTTGGGGTATGAGGTGGATATGATTGAAGATGCTATGGCGGCTATGAGTAAGGAAAGACATAACAGGGCTTTGCAGGGTATTAAATTCATATATGCGAACTGTGAAAATACCCAGTCGCTGCTGGGGCGTCTGGAAGCGCTGTAAAGAGTTCTCTGTTATTTTGATATCGGGAGAGGTAAAATGATGCAGGATTTAATTGAACAGATCCGGACACTGGCCGGTGAATATAAAGGAATGATTATCGAATGGCGGCGACATCTGCATTGTCATCCGGAGTTAAGCTTTGAAGAATTTGACACAGCGGATTATGTGGCAGAGCAGTTATCTGCAATGGGGTATGAAATCCGCAGAAATATCGGAGGTACCGGTGTTATGGCAGTTTTTAATGCCCAAAAGCCGGGACCGGTGATTGCTTTCAGAGCAGATATGGATGCACTGCCGATTATGGAAGAAACGGGACTTCCATATGCTTCGGAAAATATCGGTGTCATGCATGCCTGCGGTCACGACGGCCATATGGCAGTGCTTCTTGGTACAGCTTTAGTGATTTCAAAGCTGAAAGACCGTCTGTGTGGAACAATTAAATTTATATTTCAGCCCGGCGAAGAGGCCAATGGCGGCGCGAAATGTGTGATTAATGACGGGGTGCTTAAAAATCCCGATGTTTCAGGAATCTTTGCATTACATATGATTCCTGAACTGCCAGAGGGAACGATTGGAATTAAGCCGGGCTATCTGTCAGCGACAGATGATGAATTTATGATTAAAGTTAGCGGTAAAAGTGCACATTCTTCGGAGCCGGAGATGGGAATCAATGCCATTATGATTGCATCTCATGTGGTTACGGCGCTGGATTCTGTTCTGAGTAATAATGTGGGGCCATTTGATGTGGCGACATTTTCAATCTGTCAGATTAACGGTGGTGATGCGATTAACGTCATACCGGATCATGTGGAAATGAAAGGAATGATCCGTTGTATCGAAAAAGCCAATAAAGAATTAATACGTTCAAGGATGCAGAAAATTGTAAAAATGACTGCAGAAGCTTTTGGCGGCAGCGGCGAAGTTGAGTTCATACCGGGGTTCCCTTCGGTAAACAACGATCCGGCGCTGACGAAAATCACTGTAGAGACGGCATCTTTGATGCTGGCGGATAAGGATGATGTATACGAGATCGAACGGCCGCATATGGGATCTGAAGATTTTGCCTATTATCAGGAAGAAATCCCCGGTGTCATGTTTATGCTTGGCTGTGCACAGCCGGACATGCCGACAGGGTCTTTGCACAGTCCGGAACTAAATATTAATGAAGATGCGTTAATCAATGGTGTCAAAGTGTTTTGCGGTATTGCAGCAAAAATGTGTGGTATTGAAGAAAATTAAGCGCTGAAAAGCGATGATCCATCTGTATGTATGAGCTTTGGAAGGGCAGAATTGAAAACTGTCCTTTCTAAGCTTTTTGTGATATGTCCATGAATTATTCAACCGTTGGGCTGATATTAAGATTGCAATGAAAGTCCCGGTTGATTATAATAGAGTTATCAGCGAATATTTTGTGTTTGTTTTGAAAAATTTTGACTGTGTCTGGTGCGAACCACATTTAACGTAGGTTTGCCGGCAGTTATAAATGAAATATATTTTGGGGATGAAAGGAAGATCAAAATGGAACATTATTTTGCTTGCAATTCAGATACTGCGGTTGTGGAGACAAAGCAGGGAAAGGTCAGAGGCTATGTTTATGACGATATGACCATCTTTAAAGGCATTCCGTATGCATCAGCAAAACGTTTTCACGCACCTCAGGAGGCAGAGCCGTGGGAAGGTGTTTTCAATGCGACGAATTATGGTTATGTATGTCCGTTAATGGAAGATGATACAGCAAATGCTGAACTTAAAGTACCGCACCGTTACTGGCTTATGAACGAGAACTGCCAGAATTTAAATATCTGGACACCGGCCTGTGATGATCAAAAGCGTCCGGTCATGGTATGGCTGCACGGCGGCGGCTTCTGGGCAGGCTCATCGATTGAACAGATGGCATATGAAGGCGGAAATATGTGCAGCATCGGTCAGGTTGTTGTTGTATCACTAAATCACAGACTGAACATTCTCGGATATCTTGATCTGTCCGATTTTGGAGAAGAATATAAAAATTCAGGAAATGCAGGAACAGATGATATCATTGCCGCACTGCGTTGGATTCAGGACAATATTGCTGCATTCGGCGGTGACCCTGACAATGTGACGCTGTTTGGGCAGTCCGGCGGCGGTGCTAAAATTATGACACTTTTACAGACACCGGCAGCAGACGGCCTGTATGCTAAAGGTATCATTATGAGCGGCGTTGCGACGGGACTTATGGAAGACAGTAAAGGCAGCGGTAAAAAGCTTGTTGAAAAAATGATGGCACAGCTTCAAATTGATGATGTCAAAGAACTTGAAACAGTGCCTTATGCTTCTCTGGTTGCAGCTTATGATGCTGTTAAAGATGAACTGGCTAAAGTCGGAGCGTATGTGGGCTGTTCACCGCTGCAGAATGAATTTTATGAAGGATTTGCACTTGAAAAAGGTTTCCGTAAAGAAACTGCAAATGTTCCGATTCTTATGGGTACTGTCTTTGGCGAATTTGGCGCATTTGCACCATCGAAGTATGATAAATATAAGATGCCGAAGTCACAGCAGATTAAAATTATTGAAGATTTTGCCGGTAAAGAAAAGGGCGATCAATTGATTGATTTGTTTGAAAAAGCTTATCCTGAAAGACCGGTGCTGGATATTTTGATGCTTGATTTTCTTTTCAGAGAACCGACGGAAGCATACATCCGTAAAAGAAGCGCGCTGAATCAGTGTACATATTCTTATATGTTTGATCTTGATATGTCGATTGACGGCGGTACGGCGCCGTGGCACTGCTCGGATATTCCTTATGTATTCCACAATACGGAGCTTGTGCCGTCGACGCAGGAAAAGGGTGTTACAGAAAAGATTGAAAAACAAATCTTTGATACAGTCATGGCATTTGCGCGTACAGGCAATCCGAATCATGACGGCCTGCCGAACTGGCCTTCATCCACACCGGAAAATGAGCAGGTGATGGTTTTTGGTAAAAATACAAGTCTTAAATGTAATTTTGACCGGGAATTGATTGAGAAAGCCGTTGAATATCTCGGTGAAGCTTTTGCGAAGTCGATGGAAGAAACTGAAATCCAGCACTGAGAATCAAGGAAGGTTTATTTGGCGGATACGCCACACCGACGAAATGCGAAGCATTTTGGAGGTTGGCTCCGAATCGTTACAAAATTTAAAATAAAACAGAAAAAATAATGAGGTCCGGCAATGGGGGAGGTTTTGCCGAACCTCATTTTTGGAGGGGAAAATAAGTAACAGTTTTTGTAAAACAGTACAAAATATCATATCATCAATATTTTATCCTGTATCGGTTACAGACGACTGTAATCATTCAAGTCATTCATATCAGATGATCAGTATTTTATCCTGTATCGGCCCGTAAATAGCAGTTGTTTGATCCTCGGTAATATGAACGTCATATTCCAGGCGGACGCCATAGCCTTCAGCGTAAATACCGGGTTCAATGGAAAACATTGTGCCGGGCAGTAGGCATCGTGTGTCGTGTGTCTCGTAGTTGTCAAGATTGGCGCCGATGCCGTGGCATGTGTGACCGATGTTGTGGCCGGTTCTGTGCATGATATACTGGTCCAGATGCAGGTTCCTGAAATAAGTCTGAGTTACTGCGTCTACATCACATCCGCGGACAGGTTCGTCGTGGGCCAGCTTTGTATTGATGTAATCCAGTGCCTGCCTGCGTGCTTTATTTACTGTGTTAAAAAGTTTTTCATAAGCCGGATCGATATCCGGACCAACATTCATACACCATGAAATATCATAATATATGGCATTTTCTTCCGGCAGACGGCCTGCGATATCGATAATCAGGCGGCTGCCTTCTTTAATCTGTTTAGAACCTGTTTCTTTCGGTTCATAACCGGGATCACATCCGTGCTCGTCAATGCCGAAAAACGGCGGTGTATCCATATAAATATTTTCATCCGCAATGAGCCGTTTCATTTCCTGAAGCATCATCCACTCATCAATATAAGTTCCCCGGTTGATATTTTCCCGGATCCAGGCAAAGGTTTTGTCGAGAATGCGATGTATAATGACGGCTGCCTTTTTATGGGATTCAATTTGCGCTTCGTCAAGGACAGCGCCGAAATATTGCATCATATCCGCAGATGAAACCGGTTCAATGTCAAATGTTTTTAAATATTCAATCAAACCGGCATCCATGGAACTGATGACAGGTACGTTGCCGTTTGGGGAATACTGGCAGGCGATGCGGCTTTTTGGTGTGAAAAGCGCTGCCAGTGCCTTTTTTTGTCCCTCAATACCTTTGTAAAGAATCAGTTTGCCGGGAAGATGGTCAAGAAGCAGCGGTTCGATGGCTGAAAGCAGCTTTACTGGCTCACCCTCTGCGGGAATATAGTAAAACAGCCGTCTTGTGCATGCCCGGTCTGTGAGCTTTAAAAAGCTTTTTGAAATAAAATCGTGACCGTGGAAGTCCGTAAAAAGCCATCCATCCATATGAAACTGTGCCAGAAGCTTCTGTATTTTCTGAATATCCATGAAATACACCTCATTGTCATAAATTAAGTCTGCAGGCAGTATCAGCGTGCGATGCGGTCATAAGCATTTTTTACAGGCACATACAAAACGGCAATGCCGATGACTGTAAATACTGCGTTGATCATTGTCGCAGGAATGGATGTAAGCTCTGCGGTGATCGCCGCACTAAGGCCGCTGCCGGCAATCATCAGTTCAATTGTAGAAAAAACAAAGTCTACGATGATATTTGTAACGCCGTAAATGGCTGCGCAGATGACAGCGAAGATGTATTCTTTTTTCTTATTGCCGTCTGCTTTTTTCTTTAAAACGGTAAAAATAGCGCCGACCAACAGACATTTGATGACTGTGCTGACAAATACATTCGGAATCGCATGAATGTAGCCGTTAAGAATATCAAAAATGATGAGGCCTGCCACGCCTGCAATGGTGGAGCGCTTCGGTCCAAGGCAGAGCACGGCCAGCATGACAAATATGTGACCGAAATGCAGGAAAGGTGTTCCAACAGCAGCCGGCAGAGGAATGCGGAAAGCCTGAATGCCAAGGTAGATGACTGCGGCAAAAAAAGCTGTAATGACGATGGATTTAATGTTGGTTTGTTTTGTGTTGTTTACATGAACAGATGTTTCGCTCAATTTTAATCTCTCCTTTAAATTTCATATTCAAGCACGCCACCGGTGTACTTGCCGCTTGTTTGTTATGCAGATGATTATAACACCCAACTGGCTATGTTTATATATCCAGATTTTGTGTATTTTATGGTGCCAGATATTTGAGCGACAAGTGAGAAATTTATCATATACAAGGGGCTTTCTGGTTTATAAAAACCGGTTGAAAAAATTCTTAGATAGTATAAAATTAATGGTAACATAATGATGACAGGCTTGTGGGAGCATAACGTGCGAAACAATCCATTGGGCATCTTTTGAACTAAACTTATATAAATATTTTTGAAAGGAATGTACAAGTAATGAAACAGATTAAAATAGGGACAGTTATTCCGGGACCGCATGCGGTGCAGTGGCTTCCGAAGATGAAAGATATGGGATTTGAAACATTTTCTCTGAATTTCCATATGACACTGGAAGGTGTGGATCTGGCATGGCTGGCAGATCAGACAAATGAGATTTTAAAAGATTCAGAGGCGAAAGTGACGACTGTGGGCTTATACTGCAATCCGATCCAGAGTGCTGATGACAGGAAAAATCTTGAGTACGTCATTGATATGGCGCCAAAATTCGGTGCGACCCATGTCAGCACATTTGCTGGTGCTTTTGAGGGAAAACCGGTGGAGGACTCATTTAAAGAATTTGGAAAAGTATTTCGAGACCTTGCGGACCGCGCACAGGAAAAAGGACTGAAGCTTGGTATAGAAAACTGCCTGATGGGCGGTACATGGGAAAAAGCCACATGTAATATCGGTTTTAATCCCAAAGCATGGGAAGTGATGTTCGAGGAGGTAAAGAATCCGAACTTTGGTCTGGAGTGGGAGCCTACGCATCAGATGGTACAGCTGATCGACCCGGTGGCACAGCTTCGCAAGTGGGCCAAAAAGGTCGTTCATGTGCACGGCAAGGATGCGACGATTGACTGGAATGCTGTCAAAGAATATGGTATTGCGGGGGCTAAGGATTTTGTCTGGCACAGAACACCGGGCTTTGGGGATACAAACTGGACGGATATCATATCAATTCTTCGAATGAACGGGTATGAGGATGATATTTGTATCGAAGGTTATCATGATAATGTATACAATCAAGAATGGGAAATGACGGCACAGATTCATGCACTGAATTATCTGAAGTGGTGCAGAGGCGGGGCTTTTACGGCAAACCCGTGGGAGGTATAGATTTTGGCAGGAGGCAGGGCAGCAGGCTGTGACCGGATTCTGACAACCGAATCATACTTTGAAGAAGGTTCAATCTGGTTTCGTGATGATCTATGAACGGATCCTAACAACCGAATCATCATAAAGCCTGCTTGTTTTGAGTGAAAATATGAAAGGGGACGAATTATGACACCGGCAGGAAACATATTTGCTTTTGGGTGGGAAGTCAGCCTTATTGAATGGCTTCAGACGCATATCGGTATGGCGGGAATTTCAGCGCTGTCTGCATTTTCCGCTTTTGGCGAGGAAATCTTATGTATTGTAATTTTGGGATTTCTGTATTGGGGATGGAACAAAGAGTTCGGTAAGTTTGTGGGCCTTAATGTACTGATGGCTAATGTATGGAATTCCCAGATTAAAAATATTGCCATGCGCCGCCGCCCGTATATGGATCATGAGGGAATTAAAATCCTCCGAGTTGTGGAACCGGAAGCAGACCCTATGAATATTACTGCCCAGGGTTACTCATTTCCAAGCGGACATTCTACCGCTGCGGCAGCATTGTACGGTTCTATTGCCCGATTTATGAAAAAATGGTTCTGGCTGATACCGGCTATTGTTTTGCCGCTGCTTGTGGGAATATCAAGAATTGTTGTAGGTGCCCATTATCCAACAGATGTGCTGGGGGGATGGATTTTGGGAGCGGCAGCAGTAGTGTTTGTTCCGTTACTCAGAAATAAGATTAGGGATTCCCGAATTTTTTATGGACTGATGGCTCTGACGGCAATTCCGGGTATTTTCTTTTGTAAGAGTGCCGACTACTTTACAAATTTGGGCCTGTTCCTGGGATTCCTTGCGGCTCTTCCGTTGGAGGAAAAATATGTGAAGTTTAAAAATACACGGAATCCTGTTCGACTTGTACTGCGGGTTCTTGGGGGTCTGGCACTGTTTCTTATACTTAACACAGTGCTGAAACTGCCATTTTCTGCCGCTTTTCTGGACGACGGCAGCTACCTTGCGCTGCTGGTACGCTCTGTCCGTTATTTTCTGATCATAGTGATCGAATTTGCCGTCTATCCGGTAGTGTTTAATCTCGTTGACAGGCTTGGCGGCAAGCCGGGAAAACGGATTTCAGAATCGGAAGGTAAATAAATCCGTTTTAAAACAAAGGTATGATTGTTAACAAAAAATGATTGGATCGGAGGGGGGCTGTCAAACAGACAGCCCCCCTTTACGCCGGCTATTTTAAGTGATTGATACTAAGACAGGTCAATTTCTTTGAAATTAACGGATAAGTTTTCCAAAATGCCTGATGGAATCGTATCACCAAAAGTGTATTCATGCATATCCTCATTACCATCATTTTTAAATTCCCAGACAAGGATTTTTTCCTTTTCGGAATCGACGATCCAGTATTCCTTAACACCGGAAGAACGATATTTAAAAAGTTTTATGACATAGTCAAGACGGCGGCTTCCCGGAGAAACGATTTCAATAATCCAGTCAGGTGCGCCATGGCATCCGTCATCAGCTAATAGATTTCTGTCACAAATGACACTGATATCCGGTTCAACGTAGTTTTTTTGATCTTTGTTTAGAAATACAGCAAATGGTGCGCCGTAAACTTTACATTTCCCGTGATTCCGGTATATATGATCGCGGATGATTGACTGTAAATCGCGTATAATATCCTGGTGTTTTCTTGATGGCGATGACGTGTAATAAATGTTTCCGTCAATCAGTTCTGCCCGGACATTGTCCGGTAATGCAAAAATATCTTCCAGTGTATGAACCCCTTCTTTACTCAAGACTGCGGCTCCTTTCATTGTTAAATTTCCCCTTATTATAAAATAATTTGACTGTATTGTGCAATCATTATATACCATCAATTTTTTGAAGTATGTCGAATCTTGTCAAAACACAAAAATTTCACATATCAGGCATAATAAAGTAAACCGAGAGCCGGAAATTCATCAGTAAGCCAATATCATGGATTTTGAAACTGTATGTTAATCGTTGGTTGACAGGCTTTTTTGAGTATGACATAATAATTTTATCAGTTTAAAGATGTTAAAAGTAAAGGGAAGATTTTATGAAAACATATGAGGTTGTCAGTCATCTGACGGTGAAACAGTGGAAAAAGTCATGGAGTCAGAAGGTTGTGGAAGATACGAAAAAGAACGTCCATGATGTGTATAAAAACAGCTGTTTTTTGGGACATTTTGAAAATGACAATGATTTTATATTATATTTTCACAAAGAATTTGAAGGCAACAGCCTTAACACCTTTTTTATGGGACATGTGGAAAAGTGTAAAGAAGGATGCCGTATTACCGGAAGATTTACAAAAAAGAAAACCGCCAATATCTTTTTGATTTTTGCAGCGGTGTTGACATTCGTGACGACGCTGGCTTTTGCGGTTCAGGGGGCATTTCAAATGATGGCTACACCGGCGGTGCTGTGTATCATTGTCCTTGCATGCTATTTTGTGACACCGCAAAGTGCGCAGGACAGGCTGACAGAGCAGCTGAAAAAAATATCATTTGAAGATACAGAATGAGAAAATCCGCGAGGATGAGACCCGTGCGAAGCCGAAGATGCACTTGCGTGCCCGTACGGTCGCGCAAGTGTAAAGCGTCACTTAGTGACGCTTTTTTTCTTATATCAACTGACTGCTGAAAGTGCAAAATTGATGTCTTCGTTCATGCAAATGCTTTGGGCTTTAATCTGTTTTGGACAGGCAGCTTCCCCATCATTGATACACATATAAACCGCCTCCGGGTTCAGGGAGGTCATACGCCAGAATGGATATTTAATAATAACCGGGGTGTTATTTCCTACGCCCAGCTCCAGGTACAGTATTTTTCCGTGGCTGTGTTTTTGAAGAAAGTCTTCGTATCGTTTTGCAGCTATATACCAGCCTTCGTCTTGAACGAAAGAATCATCACAGCGGAGGTTCATGGTCATAGGTGCACCGCATACAGGGCATCGGGGTATCAGTTCCGATGGAACTTTCATATCCCGTTGTCCGGCAATCATCTGCCTGACAACATCCTCGTTATCATAAGTTTTATCATGGCATGCTTTGGAGCATTGCCACAGCCCGTAATCTCCCTGCATATAAAACAATCTCTGTTTATCAAACCCGGCACGCTGGAATTGATGGTCCACATTTGTTGTCAGTACAAAGTAATCTTTATTTTTTATAAGATTTAACAGTTTGATATAGAGCGGGAGCGGAGGATTGGCATAGCGGTTATAGTAAATATGGCGGCTCCACCAGGCCCAGTATTCTTCCGGCGTATCGAAAGGATAAAATCCGCCGCTGTACATATCGGTGATACCGTATTTTTGGTGAAAATCAGAAAAATACTTCATAAAACGGTCACCACTGTAAGTTAACCCGGCAGCGGCAGACAATCCTGCACCGGCACCAATCAGAACAGTGTCGGTATGTTCAAGCAGTTGCTTCAGATGTTTAATCTGCCAGTAGTCTTCGGTAGATGCGTTCATCCTGTTCTTTATAAACATTGAATATCACCTCAATCTTACTTCCTGTTTCTTTTTTATATTGCCGTACGGTATTTACGGCAATTTCTGCAGCTTTCTCATTTGGAAACCGAAATACGCCGGTGGAAATACAGCAAAATGCAATACTGGATATATGATTTTTGTCTGCCAGATTTAAGCATGACTGGTAGCAGCATTCCAGAAGTTTACAGTGGTTTTCTGTCAATTTTCCTTCTACATAAGGGCCGACCGTATGGATCACATAATCGCAGGGCAGATTGTAGGCAGGCGTGATTTTTGCCTGCCCGACAGGTTCTTCATGACCCTGCTGCTGCATGATTTCGGCACATTTAAGGCGCAGTTGTATACCGGCATAAGTATGAATACAGTTGTCGATGCAGTTGTGGCATGGCTGATAGCAGCCGGTCATGCCACTGTTGGCTGCATTGACGATGGCACCGCACTGAAGTGTTGTAATATCGCCTTTCCAAAGATAGATGTCATCCTCTAAAGGACAAAGATCGGATAATCGGACAATCTTCTTTTTTGCCAGTTCGGCTTGCAGGTAGGCATCCTGTATATCAAGAAATCTCCGGCTGACAGATGCCGGGGGGCGTACATTGATTAAGCTGCGCAGAAGTATTTTCTGGTCATCAGCGTCTTTTGGAATTTTCTGAAGAACGGGATTCTTCGAAATATCCTGACGGTCATTACCTTTCAGAGAAGTCTTAAAATCAGGTATTAACGGCAGCTTCCGGTTGCGGCAGGCTGATTGTTCCTTTATAAGGTCCTGGATTAAAAAAACTCTTCGTTCTTCCTGATTCATGGGTTTACACTCGCTTTACAATAGACCTGACCGGACAAATTTCGTAACAGTTACCGCAGTGAAGACAATTTTTCTGATGAATGATCACTGGTTTGGCTGAAATATCAATACATTTTTGAGGACATCTGGAATAGCAGAGTTTACAACCGATGCAGGAATTTGTGATAAAATAGCCTTCTTTTATTTCTTCTGCACCGCCGAAAGAAAAACTATCCCGTTCTATAGGTTTTTTGGAGAGGTCAAACCATTCTCCGGAGCCTTCATAGATGACAAATACGGTCAGGGCACTTCTTGACGCTTCGTCCGGATAAATTTCATTCATATAAGGATTTTTTTCAAATAGTTCAGGCAGGCGTTCACTGCCAAGTTCCCGTACTTTGCCTCGAATTGAAAGCGCGGCACAATGCATGGTGTCCTCACCTTTCATACCGGTTAAGGCGAGATATCCCCGCTTTTTTAAACGATTATAAAAGCCTTTGCCTTTTGCGGTCAGAAAATAAAGACCATTGTCATCATAATCCATCATGTCAATCGCGCTGGTCACAGGCCGACCTTTATCATCTACGGTAGCAACAACAGTTGTATGTATTTGTTCTGTGATATATTTCAGATAATTATTTTTCATTTTCCAATTTCCTAGAGATGCAGGTCAATTTAAAATTCATACGGCGGATTGCCGGAAAAATCAGCGATAATTCCGTGAGCGTCTTCCAGATAGAATACTTCAAAGATAGGATTATCGGCAGTCTGGTACTGACCTTTAACGATCGGATTGTTCATACAGCCTTCCTTCACAGCCATGTTATTTTCAAACACAGCCTTGCCGTGAAGACGGATCCAGGCATATTCCGGGCTGGAAACAGAAACTTCGACATAAGGATTAGCCTGCATATCTTTGTAGACATCTTTGGTATTGTTGGTGCAGAACCAGAGCTTGTTATCCTGCTCAAAGCAGAACATAAACGGGCGGCATTTGGCCTTTCCATCTCGTCCGACGGTTGCCAGATACTGTACAGGGTTATTCTGTAAAAATTCTACGACTTTCTTCATAATGATTACCTCCATTATCCATTTTTGGGGTTGAACAGTTAAGTTTACTTTCGGATTGAAATGAATTGATTTTTCCTTCCTATGTCTATATAATAAGGCTGTACAGATAAAACGTAAAGTAAGCACAATATTGTGCTATAGTTACCTAAAAGATACTATTGGAATAAAGGAGGCTATGTTATGGAAGACAGCAGGATGACAGTATGCGGTCAGGTGAAAGAATTACCGGCCTGTCCTGTGGAGACGACATTGACACTGATCAGTGATAAATGGAAAGTGTTAATCTTAAGAGACCTGATGCCGGGAACAAAGCGTTTTGGGGAATTAAAGAAGTCCATTGGACATGTGACACAAAAAGTTTTGACAGCGAAGTTAAGGCAGATGGAGGAAAGCGGCTTGCTGACCAGGAAGGTATATGCGGAAGTTCCGCCCCGTGTTGAATATACATTGACAGAATTGGGTTATAGTCTGAAACCTGTACTGGATGCCATGTGGGTGTGGGGCGAAGAATATCAAAAGAAAAATGCTTAAAAGAAAAGCAATTAAAAGAAAAGCAATTAAAAGAAAAACATTTAATAGAAAAACACGGCTTCAAGAAGTCTGTTTCTCAAAGCCGTGGATCCAGTCTGATTTCAGATAATAGATTAAAAAGATGATAGAGCTTATGGTCCATGTCAGCGGGTATGCCCAGAAGATGACATTAATCACCGGGATAAGCCGGACAATAATCGTGATATATGTTACTCTGAGAATGCACCAGATGCTGAGCATAACAACCATCGGGACAATGGATTTGCCGGCACCCCGCAGTATGCCTGCCATACAGTGGGAAAATGAAAGCAGACAGTAAAACAGGGTGACTGTCCGCGCCTGCAGCGTCCCGTATTGAATAACCTCAGGTGTACTGTTGAAAGCTGCAATTAAATGAGGCGCCAGAAGGTTGATGACAATGCCAATGGTTTCAGCCATGGTGACAGAGCAGATAATGCCGAAAAGGGCGCCCCTTTTTGCTCTTTGATATTGTTTCGCACCGAGATTCTGGCTGATAAAGGTGGTCAGAGCCATGGCAAAACATGTAATCGGCAGAAAGCCAAAGCCTTCGATTTTGGAATAAGCGCCGCAGCCGGCCACAGCCATTTTGCCGAAAGCATTAATGTTGGACTGAACAATGACATTGGCAAAGGCAATAATTGAATTTTGAAAGCCTGACGGCAGGCCGTTTGTCATAATCTGGCGGAAAATACTTTTGTGAAAGCGAATTTTCCGAATAAATAAGCGGTATTGCGAAGGGCTTTTCAAAAGCTGGATCATACAAAGCAGAGCACTTAAAAACTGCGAGATCACCGTTGCCGCCGCAGCAGACCCGACACCGAGGCGCAAAACACCGATAAAGAAAAGGTCGAGGGCCACATTGGTGACTGAGGATATGATCAGGTAGAGCAGCGGATGGCGGCTGTCACCTACAGACTGCAAAATACCGACAAAAATATTGTAAAGGACAAATGCCATGGAGCCGCAGAAATAGACTCTGAAATATGTAATTGAATTTGGCAGCACATCAGACGGTGTTCCCATCAGTACGAGAATACGGGGGGCAAGTGTGATGCCCACCACTGTCAGGGCAGCGCCGGCGACAAGACCGAATGCCGTAATCGTATGGATGGCTTTTTGAACGTTATCCGTATCTTTGGCACCGAAATACCGTGCGACAACGACGCCGGCCCCCATGGCGATGCCATTGAAAAATCCCACAAGCAAAAAAATCAGGTTACCGGATGAGCTGACGGCGGCCAAAGCGTCACTGCCCAGAAAATTTCCCACAATCAGTGAATCTGCGGTATTGTAGAGCTGCTGAAACAGATTCCCCAGAAAAAGAGGGAACGCGAAGGCAATAATGCGTTTCCAGATTGGCCCTTCAGTCATTAAGACCGATGATTGTTTTGACATAAAAATACATCTCCATTAAATAGATTTAGGCGAAATATCAATGCTCTGCAAAAGAAGCAGCCGGCTGCATATGAAAATGGGCGGCTTAAAGTATGCCTGTTTCAATACGCAGCTGGCGCGCAAAACGAAGCAAGTCCCGAAAAACGTCAAAGAGGGGGAATTGCTTCGTTTTAATTTGTACTCGCCATTGAGCAGCAATATGATTTGGCAGATACGCCGCACCGCGTAATGCGAAGCACTTTGGCGGCTGGCTCTGAACCAAAATGATTTTATGAATTATAAATGATATTCTTTTGCCAGCGCCTCAAATGCCGGAATAGAGCGTTTGATCATATCCGGCTGTACGCAGTAGGCAAGTCTGACATAGCCCGGGCATCCAAAAGTTGTGCCGTTGACAAGAATCAGATGGTGCTTCTTTGCCGCTTCCACGAAATGCTTTTCATCCGGTTCCGGGCTCTTCATAAACAGATAAAATGTACCTTCAGGATAAACGCATTCAAAACCGATACGGGTTAATGCTTCATAGAGCATTTTACGGTTGCGGTCATAGAATGCCACATCAGTCTGTGCGTCAAGGCAGCGCGCCACCGCTTTCTGAAGCAGAGAAGGTGCGTTGATAAAGCCGCAGATGCGGTTGGCAATGGCCAGACCGTTAAATACAGTGTTAAAATCTGCCATTGCATTCGGAATGACCATATAGCCGATACGTTCACCCGGAACAGACAGAGACTTGCTGAAAGAGTAAGTCACAAATGTATTGTCGTAATATTTGGTCAGAAATACAGTTTTTTTGCCGTCGTAAACAAGTTCGCGGTAAGGTTCGTCTGATATAATATAAATTTCATGACCGTATTCTTTTTGTTTGCGATTTAATATTTCAGCGATGCGTTTGATTGTATCTTCTGAATAAATCACACCTGTCGGGTTTACCGGATTGTTGATAATCAGCGCTTTTGTCTTTGGGGTGATCTTTGCTTCAAAGTCGGCAAAGTCCGGCTGGAAATTGGAATAGTCCGGATTGACAACAACAAGTTTGCCGCGCCAGTTGCCGGCATAATTTCTGTATTCAGTAAAATAAGGCGCAAATACCATTAATTCATCACCGATGTCAAACAATGTTTTCATAATGACATTGATGGCGCCGGCAGCACCGACAGTCATGATGATATTGTGAGCGTCAAAATCGGTTCCGAAACGCTGATTAAGATTTTCGGCAACTTTCTGACGGACATCAGGATACCCTGCGTTATCCATGTAGCCGTGGAGGGACAGGGAATCTTCCGTATCAATGACGTATTTTAAAGCTTTTGTAAATGCATCCGGTACAGGTGTTACCGGATTACCGAGAGAATAATCATAAACATTTTCAGCACCGACTTTTTCAGCCATCGCCTTGCCTTCAATAAACATGGCACGAATTGCCGAGCTGTTTTGAATATCATCAAGAATTTGTTTTGAGACCATAAATATTACCTGCTTTCTTCCGTATATCCGTTGTGTGTCAAAAAGACGAGTCACACTTTAGTTAATACTTTATTACTTTTTGGTACTAAAGTAAAGAAGAATTTGTGATTAATTTGTGTGGTATAAATCACTTATGATTTCATTGAACTTTTAAACGCCGCACGTAAAACGCGCGGCGCTTAAAGGTTACAGTTATTTCAATTCCACACGGCGGACTTTGCCGCTGATGGTCTTTGGAAGTTCCTTGGCAAATTCAATAATTCTCGGCCATTTATAGGCAGCCATATGCTTGCGCACATAGGCGAGAATTTCTTTTTTGAGTTTCGGTGTGCCTTCGGTGCCTTCAGTCAAAACAATGGTTGCCTTGATGGTTTGACCGCGGGTTTCATCCGGCTGGGCAGTGACCGCACATTCAACGACATATGGAAGTTCCATGATGACATTTTCAATTTCAAAAGGTCCGATGCGGTATCCGGCGGATTTGATCAGGTCATCAACCCGTCCGACATACCAGAAATAGCCGTCTTCATCACGGTAAGCCGTATCGCCGGTATGGTAATAGCCGTCATGCCATGCTGCGGCCGTTTTTTCTTCATCGTTATAATAGCCGGCAAATAATCCGTCAGGAACACGGTCTGAGGTACGGATAACGATTTCACCGGTTTCACCGACAGGGGCGCTTGTGCCGTCTGACAGCTGAATGTCAATATCATAAAGCGGTGTCGGTTTACCCATGGATCCCGGTTTTGGCTCCATGCCGTAGAGGTTGGCGATGGAAAGTGTTGTTTCGGTCTGACCGAAGCCTTCCATCAGTTTCAGACCTGTTGCTTCATAGAAGCGGTTAAATACTTCAGGATTTAATGCCTCACCGGCAACGGTGGCATATTTTAAAGCGGAAAGATCGTACTTTTTCATGTCCAGCTTTATGATAAAACGGTACATTGTCGGCGGTGCGCAGAATGTTGTAATATGGTATTTTTCAAACATTGCCAGAATGTCTTTTGGCTCGAAATTATTAAAGTCATAAGTAAATATGGCGGCTTCGCACATCCACTGACCGTAAAGTTTGCCCCACAGTGCCTTGCCCCATCCTGTGTCGGAGATGGTAAAATGCAGGCCGTCAGGGTCGACATGATGCCAGTATTTGGCTGTAATAAAATGCCCCAAAGGATATTTGTAATTATGAACAGCAATTTTTGGATAGGCTGTTGTGCCGGAAGTAAAAAACATCAGCATCGGATCGTCGCCGCAGGCAGCATCTTCAGGTCTTGGAAATTCATCTGAAAAAGCTTCCGATTCCTTATTAAAGTCGTGCCATGGTGTGCCGCATTCAGGATGAAGCAGATCTGCGCCGTCGCTTGCGTTGGTCGTTACAAGAATTTTTGTGCGAAGCCCCGGACATGTGCGGGCAGCTTCTTCTGCGTATCCGGCGGTTTTGCCGTCGGCGGTGCAGACAATGGCTGAAACTTCACCGGCATTGAAACGGTGAATGAAATCTTCTGTGACAAGAAGATTGGTTGTCGGAATGACAACGGCCCCCAGCTTATGAAGGGCAGTGATGGCATACCAGAACTGGTAATGGCGTTTTAATACAAGCATGACATGGTCACCTTTTTTAATGCCGAGAGATTTGAAATAATTGGCGGCTTTGGAAGAGTTTTTACTTATATCTTCAAAAGTCAGGCGGCGTTCCTCTTTTTCATTGGATACATGGACCATGGCCGTTTTGTCCGGCAGTTTTGCGGCAATGGCATCGACAATGTCAAAGCCGAAGTTGAATTTATCTTCATTTTTAAATCGTATTTTTTCCAGAATACCGTCATGGGTTACTGTTTCTATAAAAGCACCGGCAACACCGGATTCAGGCTTAAATAAAGCTTCACTGTTTATTTCGTTCAATATAAAGGACCTCCTTCGTATATACTGTTCGCCGCATGATTCGGGCGGCAAAACTGGTAATATTATATATCCTGGAAAATACACTGTCAAGTAGTAATGGAAACTACATGATGTGTGGTTTGATATCTATTATTTGACATGTGTAGTGTATTTTGCTATAATTTTTCTGTTAAAGAATCATTTGCTTTTTGTTAAAAAAGTGTTTACGTACACCGACGAAATGCGAAACCTTTTGGAGGCCGGCTCTGAGTAGTTACGGCAAATTGAAATAAGCAGGCAAATTTTATATAATGAGGGAAAATCATAATGAATGAAGAAAAAATTGTAATCACAGGTATGGGTGCTGTAACCCCGATTGGTATTGGTGTGGAAAATTTCTGGGAACAATTAATTAACGGCGCTTGCGGTATCGGACCGCTGACTCGTTTTGACGCGTCCGGGATGAATGTGCAGATCGGTGCGGAAGTTAAAAATTTTAAAGCAGAGGACTATATTCCAAAACGACTTATCCGCGAACTCGATCTGTTTATGCAGTACGCTTATGTTGCGGCAGATGAGGCGATCAAAGACAGTGCTATGGAGATCGAGCCGGACAGAACAGGTATTGTGATGGCAACAGCCATGAATGGTGTGGCGACAATTGCGTCAACACAGACGCAGATGGAAAATTCAAAGTCGGGCAATGTAAGCCCGAGGTTTGTGCCGAAGATTTTGGGTAATGTGGCAGCTGCGCAGATTTCTATTGCCCATCATATCCAGGGACCGAGCCTGACTGTCAGCACAGCATGTTCTTCAGGCGGCGATGCTGTTTTGATGGGGGCAGCCATGCTTCAAGGCGGTATGTGCGAATCTGTTGTTGTTGTGGGCGGCGAAGCAAGCCTTTGTCCCCTTGTGATGCAGAGTTTATCAGGTGCCCATGCACTTTCAAGAAACAATGAACATCCTGAAAAAGCATGCCGGCCGTTTGACGCAGACAGAGACGGTTTTATTATGGGTGAAGGCGGCGGTGCCATTATTCTGGAAACCGAAAGTCACGCAAAAGCCCGGGGAGCCCGTATATACGCAGAATTGGCAGGATATGCCAACAACACGGATGCTTATCATGTGACGGCACCGAATCCTGATGGCAGCGGTGCGGCAGCCTGCATGAAAAAGGCGATGGTCTCAGCAGGTATCAATCCTTCACAGATCGATTATATTAACGCTCACGGTACAAGCACGCCGGCAGGCGATATCGCTGAGACAAAAGCCATTAAGGCGGCGATGGGCGAGGCTGCTTATAAAGTATGCGTAAGCTCAACCAAAGGGGCGACAGGTCATATGATGGGTGCCGGCGGAATTATTGAAGTGATTGCCTGTGTGAAAGCACTTTGCACACAGACAGTGCCGCCGACAATTAATCTGGAAAATGCGGATCCGGAATGCGACCTTGATTATGTACCAAATACAGCCCGTACAAAAGACATGACATACGCCATGTCCAATGCGTTCGGATTCGGCGGTCAGAACTCCAGTATTATTTTGAAAAGAATCTAAAATATCGGGATTCATAAATACAGAATTGAAATCGAACAATAAATCAAGCATTAAATCGAACAATAAATCAAGCATTAAAGCGACATTAAAAAGAATTTAATAGAGAAGAGGCAGTTTATATGGATTTCACTTACGACGTTGAGATGTTTAAAGAAACATTTGAGACAAGTTTCACTTATCTTCAGGGGTTTATGCGTAATGTACGCCGTTTTGGCAGCAAATGTGCCATGTTTGACCCGGAGCTTGATAAATCGTGGACCTACAGTGAGTTGAATAAAGAAGCGAATAAACTGGCGCACGCATTGAAAGCGTCAGGCGCAAAGAAAAACAGTCTGATCATGTATCAGATGATGAATTGCGCCGAGTTTGTATTTTGCTATATTGCACCGCAGAAAATCGGCGCGATCAACAGTCCAATCAATTTTAAACTGGCGCCGGGCGAGACAGCGCTGCTGATTGAAGACGGAAAGCCGGAAGTATTTATTTACGATGCGGAATTTAAAGATAAAGTTGTGAAAGCACTGAGTATGATCAGTTACAGACCGAATGCGGTCGTTATGGTCGACGCGGCAGGAAAAGCAGAGCTTCCTGACGGGCATATCCGTTATGAGGATTATGTCGGCGGTTATTCCGAAGAAGATCCTGCCATTGATTTTAAACCGCATATTTATGACGAGGTGACAAGACTTTATACATCGGGAACGACAAATCTCCCGAAGGGTGTGCCTGTCAATAATATTAACGAAGTTTTGTCCGCCCACGATGTACTGATGCATTATCCGTTAAATTCAACAGATAAGACGATGAATATGACACCGTGGTTTCATCGGGGCGGCCTGCATTCCGGCGGACCGAACCCGACACTTTATGCCGGCGGCGAAATGGTCATTAACCGCCAGTTCCAGCCAAAGCCATGTCTGGAATATGTGGAGAAGTATAAAATTACTTTCCTGATGGGTGTGCCTTCGATTTTAAATATGCTGGCAAAAACTCAGGAAAGATATCACTATGATTTAAGTTCTTTAAAAGGTATTGTTACGATGGGAAGTCCGCTGGAAAAGGCGGCGTGTATTTATTTCCAGAAGGTGCTTTCGCCGAATATCTTCAATGGATACGGAACAACAGAAAGCTTCTGGAACACATTCCTCCGTCCGTATGATCTGCCGGATATGGCGGGGACGGCGGGAAGGTCATGTACCGATGACGAGGTTGTCGTTGTCAGAGCCCTTGAGGAAAGAGCCGAGCCGGATGATCTTGTGGCGCAGGATAATACGGAGATCGGTGAAGTCATCATAAAGAGTCCGGCAAAATCAGCTTACTGTTATTCAAATAATGAGGAGCAGACAAAGGCGAAGTTTTATAAAGGATATATGTATACCGGCGATCTTGCTGTCTGGGATGAAAATCAGTTTATTACGATTCTCGGACGAAAAGATGATATGATTATCGTTGCCGGAGAAAATATTTATCCGACACAGATTGAAGAAATTTTAAACGAGCATCCAAAAGTAACGGATTGTATTGTGACCAGTGTGCCGGACAAATCCAGGGGTGAGAGCATTGTGGCTTACGTCGTATCTTCGGATCCGTCACTAAAAATCAGTGATCTGACAGAATATTGCATGGGTCATCCGATGATGTCACCTTACAAGCGACCGAGATATTATCGTTTTATTAGCGAGATACCGATGACTGCGACCGGTAAGAAGATGCATTTTAAGGCAAAAGAAATGGCTGCCGATGATATGAAAGCAGGTCTTTTGAAGCGATCATAAGCGCAGATGTCTGCAGCGGATATGAAGCTGCGGTTAGACAGGGCGAATAAGACGCGTTCAGACAGGCGGATAAGACACAGTGAGGCAGGGCGGATAAGACGCAGTAAGGCAGGACGCATGTCAGATAAGCTGCGGCCGGACAGGGCGAATAAGACGCATTCAGACAGGCGGGCAAGCCGTGGTCAGACAGGGAGGGCTGGCTGGTGAATATGGATTTTGGAAAAATTCAATATTTTTTAAAGGTTGCGGAAACAAAAAATTTCAGCCGGGCGGCAAGAGAGCTTTTTATTTCACCTCAGGCACTGAATAAGCAGATTATAAAACTGGAGGAAGAACTGGATGAGAAGCTGTTTGTCCGTTCCACCCGCACTGTAGAACTGACCGAATTCGGAAAAGTGGTGCAGACGCAGTTTTCTGAAGTGATGCGAAAATATACAGAGGCATGCCGTGCGGTCAGCGCATATAAAGAGCAACAGAAAAATAAACTGAAAATCGGATTTTTTCAGGCAATTCCGAAGAAAACGGTGGTCTATCCGGTTGTTCAGTATCTGCAGGCTGCGGATCCAAAGCTGCAGGTGGAGATGTTTGGTGGTGAACTTGACGAGGTCAATGATTGGCTGATGTCAGGGACGGTGGATCTTGTACTGACCAACACCCATCAGTATGAGCAGTGGCCGGGAATGAAGCTTGTGTATTTTAAAAGGATGCCGGCCAAGATTATTGTTTCATTGTACCATCCGTGGGTCGTTAAAGAAAAGGTGACAGCAGAGGATATGGCCAAATATCCGATTCTTCTCTATGAGCGGACAAAAGTTCTGGAACCGGACAGCTTTTACAGGAATGTCCGCAGCAATGGCAGGCATTTTGCGCCGAATTTCAGCTCACTTCTTGCAAATCTTGAAAGCGGCGAACACTATGCGGTATTCCCGAAAATGTTTGACAGCATGCAGTGGGATGGCTATAAATACTTTGATCTTCCCGAGGAATACCGTTTTGAATACGCGACAGTGGCTATGTATCCAAAAGACAGCAGATTTAAAGGAAAATTGAAAGTACTGGATACAATGGCGGAAGAAAATGTACTGAATATATAGAGTGTATTATCAACTTTGGGTTGATAATACGCTTTTTTTATGTGATTTTAAACCATAGGTTTTTATGGTAAGATGTATACATATAAAGCAGATATGCAGGGATTTTTATTCCGTTTGATCGGTTTTGTTAATTTGAAACCGATGTATGGGTATCTGAAATGGATATATTTTTTAAAGGGGGTTTTTATATGACAGAACGTGAGAATATGCAGCTTGTCTGGGACAGAAAGCTGCCACAGTGGGTGCCGATGATGAACATTGCCGCACAAATGCTCATTACACCGGAAATCAATGACCGTCCGTTGTTTATGAATGGCAAAGACTGGTTTGGCGTGCCGTGGGAGCTGGATCCTGCGCATCCGGAGTTTATGACCCATGTACAGCCGGGGTTTTCTATGTTTGATGACATCACAGAATGGCGTGATTATATCACATTTCCAAGCGTGAAAGATTTAAACTGGGAGATGATTGCCGGACGTACAAAGGCGATGTGGGCAAAGAAAGATACGACTATGGGCTACGTTGTCGGCAATATGGGCGCTTTTGAAAAAATCAATGCCATCATGGGATTTGAGAATGGCTTATGCGCACTCTATGATACGGAAGATTATATTGACTTTGTCAATGCTTATGCGGATTACCGGATTGAACAGATGTATTATTTTAAAAAGTACATGGATGCTGATTTTGTGATGATGCATGACGACTGGGGCAATCAGAATAATATGTTTATGTCACCGGATCTCTGGCGCGAGATTTTTAAAGAGCCTGAGCGCAGAATGGTTGAGGCGTGCCGCAATCTGGGTATGCATTATATGCATCATTCCTGTGGATATATTGAGCCGATTATTGATGACCTTGTGGAAATCGGCGTTGAATCATGGCATTCAGTGTCTCCGGTAAACAACCTTAAAGCGATTAAGGAAAAACACGGACGCAATCTGATTTTTGCGGGTGGTGTTGACCCTCAGGTAACAGACCGTCCGGGTGCGACCGAAGAAGAAATCCGCGGTGAAGTGCGCAGATGTATTGATGTCCTTGGAAAGGATGGCGGTCTGCTCTGCGGTTCTGCGGTGATGTTTTCAACGGTTAAAGGCGTTGATGCCCTGATTGATGATGAGGGCACAGAGTACGGCAGGTATGATAAGTAAAATTTTGTTTTAGCAAAATCGGGGTAACTATTTATGGGTAAGTAAACGCATCTCTTACGAGGTGTCGATGAATAAAAAAACAGGAGGTATTTTATAATGAGTGAACTTGCAGGAAAATGGAATGTTGTTGTACATACTTATATGGGGGATCAGTTTTCAACCCATGAATTTGCGGTTGACGGTGATGTGCTGACAGGTGTGATCACCGATGGCGGCAATGGCAATCAGGCAGAAATTAAAAACGGCAAGGTTGAAGGCAATAAGTTTTCATATACTTTCCAGATTAAAATTCCTATCGGAGAAATGGAGTTTAAGATGGAAGGCGAACTGACCGAAGAAGGAACATTAAAGGGTCAGTCGTCAAATGCCATGGGTTCTTTTGAATTCGAGGCAGCAAGATAAAATTTTTCTATTTGTTACCGATTAAATGAAATGGTCAAAAGTTGTTTCTCAGACTTTTGGCCATTTTCTGTTATGTACAGAGACGGTTTTTCTGCAAATCAGGACTCTTTCAAAGTAGGGAGTTGAGAAAGCATCAATGATGTGATAAAATAACACCATGGGCGATCGTACTGCAGGGTGGCCGACATTATTTATGGGAGGCGTATGTTTGATGGATAGGATACCGGGGATGATCGGTATAGAAAAGTACCGTAAATATGCGCTTACGCTGCCGCTTGTTTTTAAGGCGCAGCAGTGGCATTTGATTTTTGAGGTTCGTGCCGCAGGACTCAGGCGGCAGCCGGGGGAAATATGTTTTCCGGGCGGCCGTGTTGAGACGGGTGAGGAGAAACAGTCTGCGGCAGTAAGGGAGACATGTGAGGAACTCATGGTTTCTCCTGAGAGTGTTGAGATCATAAAGCCCCTTGATGTATTTGTTTCACCTTTTGATTTAATCGTGTTTCCTTATCTTGCAAGGCTTAAGGATTATAAGGGGACATACAGTACAGATGAAGTGGCGCGGATTCTTGAAATACCGGTCCGATGGTTTTTGGAGTATCCGCCTGAAATTTATAAAAATAGAATCATTACCGTGCCTGAAGAAAATTTCCCGTATGATAAAATACCGGGTGGACGAAGTTATCCGTGGAACCGGGGGAGTTATGATGTTGTGTTTTATTCGTGGAAAGAGGAAACGATATGGGGAATGACAGCAGCCATTCTAAAAGGATCACTTCCGATGATTCGGGAATTTCTGGAATCAAATAGCAGAGAATCTCAGAAATCAGGTGGCAGGATCCTCTGAAATTAAATGGATGAAGTCTGCTTGTTTCAGACATCAGGGCATTTCACAGGAAACAGGTTAAGAAAAAAAGGACAGCAGATATAGAGTTGGAGGTTAGATGTATGAAGAAAAAAGGAAAGGCAGTGGCCAAAGCAAAAAAGAAAACGATTCTGGAATATTATTATATGATTCCGGAAAAGACGGATGCGAAAGCGCTTTCACTGATGATAGAAACAGTTCCTGAGGAAAAGATTGAAGTTTGGCCTCAGTTAAATTTGATGGAAGTTGTGATGACGGCGGATTCACTGATTTTTCAGGATGCGTGGGAATGTTTTGAGGATCCTTTGGATCTTGAGTATATTCAGGGGCATCACATCGAAACGATTTATCAGATCAGTTATGACAGTGAAGATGCAGAACTTGTAAAAAAAGTGATGAAAGAGCTGATGACTAAGAAAGGCGGATTGATCTGCAGTGATACCGATGATTTTGAACCGACATTTAATACGGAAAACATCGGACACCTGGGAGAAGAAATGCAATAACGATCCCGACGGCTGCAAAAAGATCAGTTACAACAATTCAGTCATACACAGAAGAAGTTAAAAAAACGCTCCGCGCGGATACGACCCGTGCGGAGACGAAGATATACTTGAGCGCTCGTATGGGCGCACAAAGGGGCTGTCGGATAATATATTAACCGACAGCCCCTTTGTTTTAGAAGAAGGATAATGATTTAATTATACTGCAGGGAACTTCATGTTTTTGTATTTGTCATAAAGATCCTTGACTTCATGCTGTCTCTGGAAGAAATCAATCTTTGTGGCAACGATTTCATCGAGATGTTTGTCGCGGGCTTCGTTGATATTTCTGTCACGGATCAGACCGTTTTCGGCAAGAACGAATTTATATTCGCCGTTTTCGTCTTTGACAAGGTCACCGCCGGCACCGCAGACAGCACATTCAAACGGGAATTCGATGCCATCCCAGTGAGGATCACCCTTGTAGATTAATGAAGAGTGACATCTTGGGCACATACCCATATCCGGGTCACCGAGCCATTCGCGTTCTTCAACAGGTGTGTTGATGGCTTTGACGATATTTTCGCCCATCTTGTGTGCTCTTTCAAGCTGTTCCGGTCTTAAAAGAACGTTGCCCGGACGACCGTCTCTTGTAGCCATCATCTGGTCAACAACATTGATGGACTGTGTAAACATACTTGCGCCCATAACTTCAAGGGTGAATGTCTGCCAGTCATGGCATGAACCGCCGACAGCGATCAGACCGCCGACCATATGCGGATCTTCTTTGACTTCACCGATTTTAAGACGGAAAGCAAGTTCGTAAGCAAGGAATCTCTGAGCGAATTTCAGATACAGTGAGCTTGGTGCAAGGTCATAAGTCGGACATCCGACAATAATACCGTTGCATGTCTGCATCACATTGATGATTTTATCGACATCATCTTTGTTTTTAAGTACACAGCCCTTATATGTACCTTTGCCCATAGCTACTTCGCCCATCTGCATTGTACAGCCTTCGCAGCCTGTGCAGTTTTCAATGTGGTAATCAAAAAGATTGATTAAAATCGCTTCCCCGCCGGCTTCCTGTACTGCGGACAGAGCTTCTTTGACAAGAATCTCGCTGTTGCCGTTGTGACGTCCGGCTACAATACCCATTACTTTCATTTTTGAAACACTCCTTTATGTATATACTATTGTTTGGACCAGATGCGCTCTGACCCATAGATATATTTAGTATAGCATTGTTAAACAAAAAACACAGCCTGCAAAAATGAGAAAATCAGATATATTTTTTTCAAATTTGTGTCAGAAATCAACCGTTTATTGACGGCACAGGGTAAAAATGGTATATTTTATAGTTAACAGGTGGTTCAAATTACATAAGTGAGGTGTCTGAATGAAGACGATAAGGAAGCGTTATGCAGGGATAATCCGTGCGGCTACGGTAGGTGTCAGTGTTATTTTACAGGTTGTTTTTCTTTATTTAATGGCCGTATTGTTAAAAGAATATTCATCCTGGTTTTATATTTTACTTGAAATTGTCAGCGTTTTGGTTGTTTTTTCAATGCTTGATGAGGGTGAGACTTATAAAAATTCATGGATTATTATTATACTGCTTTTGCCGGTCTTTGGTTTCTGTCTTTATTTTATGTGGGGACGCAACAGACGCAACAGCCGTACCTATAAACGGGTGCGAGAAGTTTATGAAAAGAGCCGTCATTTCAGAAAACAGGACAAAAAGATCATTGAGAGGTTTAAGGAAGAACATCCGAATAAGGCTCTGATCAGTCAGCGTCTGATCAATGAAGGCTTTATGCTGTATGACAACACAAAAGTGACTTATTATGATGTAGGTGAAAAGAAGTTTGAGGCACTTTATGAGGATCTTAAGCGGGCGCAGAAGTTTATATTTCTTGAATACTTTATTGTCAATGATGGTGAGGTGTGGTCAAGGATTAAGGATATTCTCGCAAGAAAAGTGAAAGAGCATGTTGAAGTCAGATTTTTGTATGATGATTTCGGATGCCTGAATATCAATACACCGGAATTTCGTGAAGAACTGGCGGCGCTTGGTATAAGGTTTTCGGTTTTCTCGCCGATTCACAAAGAAGCGACCCGTCTGACCTTTAATTACCGGAATCATCAGAAAATTGCCATTATCGACGGCAATGTGGGGTATACCGGCGGTATTAATTTAAGTGATGAATATGCAAACATCATTGAAAGATTCGGACACTGGAAAGATACGGCGGTGCGTCTTGAAGGCAGCGGTGTCTGGGGACTGACAACGATTTTCCTTGAAATGTGGGAGATTTCCAAAGGCTATGAAAATCTTGATTATTCAAGATATATGCCAACGGTTCAGATCGAGGCCAAAGGCTTTGTGCAGCCGCTGGCTGACGGACCTGCAAATAATCCGAATAATCCGATCTGGGATACTTACATGCATATGATCGATAAGGCGAGAGATTATATTTATTTTACGACACCATATCTCGTTTTGGACCGGGAGATGGTCAATGATCTTTGCCGTGCCGCAAAAAGCGGTGTTGATGTGCGGATTATTACACCGAGAAAGTACGATAAATGGTATGTTTATATGGTTACTGTGAAAAACTATGGTGTACTGCTTCAAAACGGTGTTAAAATTTATGAATATGTGCCGGGCTTTATCCATTCAAAGACTGTCGTTTCTGATGATGAATGTGCGATTTGCGGCAGTATCAATATGGATTACCGAAGCTTTTATCTGCATTATGAGGGCGGTGTATTCATGAGTGATACCGAAGCTGTGACGGACATCAAAGAAGATATTTTAAATACCTTAAAGGTGTGTGAAGAGATTACGATAGACAAATGGAAAAAGCGTCCGTTTAGACAAAAAATGATTCAGTATATACTCAGGATATTTTCACCGATGCTTTAAAGACAAGTTTTTCAGGTTTTCAGGGAGGACTGCCGGATGTATAAAATATTAATTGTTGAAGATGATGCGACCATTGCGGATATACTGGGCAGGCATCTGGAAAAATGGGGATTTCAAAGTGTACCGGTGACGGATTTTTCAGCGGTGGATCAGATTTTTTTAAAAGAAAATCCTTCGCTTGTTCTGATGGACATTGTGCTTCCTTTTTTTAACGGCTATTATTGGTGCGGTAAGATCCGCCAGGTATCTAAAGTGCCGATGATTTTTATATCGTCAAAAAATACGCCGATGGACATGGTCATGGCTGTGAATATGGGCGCAGATGATTATATTACAAAGCCGTTTGATCTTGATGTGGTCACAGCCAAGGTGGCGGCGCTTTTAAGACGAGCATATGATTATCATGATGAGATTGAGGGTATATCTTTTAAAGATGCCTTTTTGAATTTTAAAGAGGCTGCCGTTTACTATAATGACCGCCGCATTGAGCTTACGAAAAATGAGTACAAGATTCTTCGGTGTCTTCTGGAGAGCAGAGGCTCTATTGTATCCAGAGATGTTCTGATGCAGAAATTGTGGGACAGTGACTGCTTTATTGATGACAATACATTGACTGTCAACGTGGCCAGACTGCGCAAAAAACTTGATGATGCGGGAATTGGGCGGTGTATCGGTACGAAAAAGGGACTTGGATATATGATGAAAGATGCTTAAGATATTTGAAGATTTTCTGGAATATCTTATAAAGCATATATGAACAGACAGTAAAATGAATGCATAATGGTTGGAGTAGAGATTGAATGATCAGAAGTTATTTGAAATCCAGAAGTTTATTGTTTCTGGTGATGCTGTGGAGTATCGTTATTTTTGGTGTGATTGACATTGTAACACCTAAAGAAAAGACGAATATATTTTATGGTATTTTTGTGTATGTATTTATATGTGCCATCATCATCGGAATTGATGCGGCTCGCTACGGAAACAAAATGAGGAAGCTTCAGATTATTTATGATCATCTGGGGACTTCACCTGTGGATTTCGGCGGATATGATGATCAAAGTGAAAAATATTATCAGGATATGATTCATAAACTGCTTTTGCAGGCGGATACGAATATGAGGCAGCTGTCGGAAGATTATAATGATTTCATAGAATACTATTCGATGTGGGTGCATCAGATTAAAACGCCGATTGCGGCGCTGCGGCTGATGGTACAGACCGATGACCGCATTACCAACAAAGGTGATTATTATGCGGAGATTTTCAGAATTGAGCAGTATGTGGAAATGGTGCTGCAGTATATGAGACTGAAAAATATATCCGATGATACGGTGGTTGAAAAAACGGATGTTTATAACCTTGTACGGGAGAGTGTAAAAAAATTCAGCTCTGTGTTTATTAGCCGACATCTGGCTGTTGATATTAAATTCTTCGACCAGGTCGTTTATACCGATGGGAAATGGCTTTCGTTTATGATCGAGCAGTTTTTGTCCAACAGCCTGAAATATTCCAATAAAGGAACGATTCATCTGTATGGCAGATATGAAGGTGAGGACTGGGTGCTTTATATCCGTGATGAAGGTATCGGTATCAGAAAAGAAGATATTCCGAGGATTTTTGATAAAGGATATACCGGCTATAATGGCCGTATTTATAAAAAGTCAACGGGTATCGGTCTTTATCTGGCAAAGGGGGCCGCTGACCGTCTGAATCTGAAAATATCTGTACATTCTGTACAGAATAAGGGGACAACGGTAAAAATAAAGTTCCCTGCGGATATTCTGTGCTAAGCCGGAATATAGAATATTTTAAGTTCAATATGACAAATTTGTAAGATATGAAGAAGAAATGTAAGGTTATGTTATGGCAGTACATTTCTTCTTTTTGTATACTTATATCATAAATACGGCGGGAATCGTAAAAGATCATAGGCCTGTCATAAGAATTGTATGTAATAAAAATGAAAGGAACGGTGATGAGCGTGGCTATACTTGAAGTTAAAAATATTAAAAAAATTTACAGTACACGGTTTGGAGGAAGTCAGTGCACGGCGCTTAAAAATATCAGTTTTGATGCGGAAGAGGGCGAATTTATTGCCATTATGGGACCAAGCGGTTCCGGTAAAACAACACTTTTAAATATTCTGGCATCGCTGGATACACCGACCGGAGGTAAAGCATACCTGGAGCGGGCAGACAATACTTATGGTGACGCACAGTGCGGAGGCAGCTTCCTATGCTTCAAGAGTTTTATTTATCAAAGACGGTGAGCTGTATAATCAGCTGTACCGGGGGTCACAAAGTACACGTGATTTTTATGGGAGGATTATAGGTGCGATGGCGGTACTTTCGGGAGGTGTCGGTGATGAATAAATGCTTCTACCTGAAGATGGCCGTCGGTAATCTGCGGAGAAATAAAGAAATTTATTTTCCTTATCTGTTGGCTTCGGGCCTGATGATTATGGTATTTTATACATTTATGCTGATTGCGGGCAATCCGGGAATGGAAAACATCCCTCAGTCGGATATGATACAGATGATTATGACCATCGGCGTATGGGTCGGTGCAATATTTTCAGTGATTTTTATCTTTTATGCCAACAGTTTTCTTATGAAACGGCGGAAAAAAGAATTTGGGCTTTATGGTATTCTCGGACTTGAGAAGCGTCATGTGGCGCGGATCATGGTCTATGAGACTGGGCTGGCGGCATTGTGCGCTGTTGGCGGCGGCATCCTCATCGGAACTGTTTTTAGTAAACTTTCTTTTCTGATTCTGCTGAAAGTGATGCATGTGACCAAAGACAGCACATTGATTATTCAGTTATCTTCGGTTATCAAAACTGTGATTCTGTTTTTGTGTATATTCCTGCTGGCGGCGGTTTTTAATCTGTTTCAGATAAGAATGTCGCACCCGATAGATCTGATGAGCAGCAAAAGTAAAGGAGAAAAAGAACCTAAAGGTTCTGTTGTTCTGGCGATTCTCGGTGTGATCTTTCTTGGCATCGGTTACTATCTTGCGCTGACGGTCAGGAGAGATATGCTTGATCTGCCTGTGATGTTTGAGGCGGTCCTCGCTGTGATGGCCGGTACATACTGTCTGTTCATATCGCTGAGTATAAAGATCCTTTGGCTTCTTAAACGCAATAAAAAGCTTTATTATAAGCCGGATAACTTTATATCGGTGTCAGGACTTATTTACAGAATGCGGCAAAATGCGGTAGGTCTTGCAAGTATCTGCATTATATGTACGATGATCATCATTACATTGTCTGTGACGGTAAGCTTTCAGGTGGGCGGGACGGACTCTGTAAAGAAAATGGTCGGTGTGGATCTTGCTGTGGAAAACATACCGACAAAGGAATATGAAAACCTGCTTTTGAATGGGTTGAAAGAATTGGCGCCGAAATACGATATTACCATTGAGCGGTGTGACGTTTTTCCGGATAAAAAGTTTAACGGCTTTTACAAAGACGGTCAGATCACAAGCGCCTATGGCGGCATGAATGCGGAGAAAGAAACCGTTTATCCGCCGTTTTATAATCTGAATCTGATGAGCGCCAAAGACTATAAGCGGATCACGGGGGAAGAGATTAAGCCGGAAAAAAATCACGGTGTATTGGTGATGGCCAAAGAGAATTTCTGGCAGGAGGATAACAGAGCAGAGCTTGCCGGTGAGCAGACGCTTAAGTTTTATGGCGGCAAAGCCGATGGCGGCAGCGGCGGAGCCGAAGAATATATTGACGAGACAGTCATCATTGACGGGGTTATTTATAATTCACCGCTGATTAATGATAAATACGTTACCAGCAGCAGTGTCTATATGATCGTGTCAGATGAAGATATGGTCGGGAAGCTGGACAATTGTTATGTAGGCCGTGATTATACAGTGGCAATCATCGAATTTGAAGGCAGTGAGACGGACAGGGAGGCCTTTGTTAAAGAATTAAAGGCACCGCTTGATGCAACGGGATATGCGGCAAGCTTCAGAAGCCTGGAGGAATATAAGGAGAATTTCTTTATCGGATACGGCGGTCTTGTATTTATGGGTGTCATGTTGTCTATTTTGTTTTTGCTGGCGATGGTGCTGATTATATATTATAAGCAGCTGTCTGAAGGCATGGAGGACAGGGAAAGATATCAGATTATGCTTAAAGTCGGTATTGAAGAAAAAGATATAAAGAAAACGATTTCAAAACAGGTGAGGACGATTTTCTTTGTCCCGCTGATTGTGTCTGTGATTCATACGGCAGCAGCTTTTAAGCTGACAAGTAATCTTATTTCATCTGTGATGTATAGAAACTATCCGCTGTTTGCCGGATGTACCGTTATCGTGGTGTTATTTGCAGCGGCAGTTTATGGGGCAGTCTATGGGATTACTGCAAAAATTTATTACAAATTGATTCATTAAAGAAAATCATAGTTGAATAGTACCGGGAAAAAAGCTATACTTAAGTTATACATTTGAGGAAAGGAATGTATGACGGCGTATGGCTTTTTGCCGATACACGGATACGTGGTAAAAAAGATGAAAAAAGTATTAACGATTGCAGGTTCTGACTGCAGCGGCGGAGCCGGAATTCAGGCGGATATTAAGACGATGACAGCACATAAGGTATATGCCATGAGTGTTATTACGGCGCTGACAGCACAGAACACGACAGGTGTTTATGGCGTTTTGGATGCTGGCGGTGATTTTGTGGGACAGCAGCTGGATTGTGTTTTTAAAGATATTTTTCCTGATGCTGTAAAAATCGGCATGGTATCCAATATTGAGACAATCGAGGTCATCGCTGAAAAGTTAAAGTTTTACGGTGCAAAAAATATTGTCGTTGATCCGGTCATGGTATCCACAAGCGGATGCGCATTGATGAGTCCGGATGCGATGGGGACATTGATTGAAAAGCTGCTCCCTCTTGGTGACGTGATCACTCCGAATATTCCTGAAGCTGAGAAACTGTGCGGATTTGATATAAAAACGATAGAAGATATGATTAAAGCAGCCGAAATTATCGGAAAAAACCTTTCGGGCAGTGTGCTGATCAAAGGCGGACATCTGACGGAGACTGCAGATGACCTGCTCTGGCATCAGGGTGAGATCACATGGTACCGCGGGGAACGAATCGATACAGAGAATACCCACGGTACAGGCTGTACATTATCATCGGCCATCGCAAGTAATCTGGCACTTGGCTATTCTGTGGAGGAAAGTGTATCCAATGCGAAAGCTTATATTACAGGCGCTTTAAAAGACGGTCTGAATCTTGGAAGCGGCAGCGGACCGCTGAATCACTGCTATCGTCTGTGATGAATTTTGATACGTCAGGTGATGGGCTAAGATAAGAAGGGGATAGCATGTTAAAGAAATTACAGGGAAAATGCGATTTATTTATACATAACAGGCAGGAGATGCAGAAGGGTTTTACGTGGGATTATCCCGCAGTCAAGGGATTATCGGCGATGCTGTGTACCGTATGCGGACAAAAAGTGGATATCAACTACATAAGGACATGCCGTAAGATGCTTCGTCAGGAGCTGGCCGGCACAGGTTATGTGGAAGGGCAGGCACTGATATCCGCAGCGACACTTCTGGCATTATCCAAAGATTCTGTCAGACGGTTTCAGCATATGATGCGTCTTTACAATATGTTTGTGCATAGCGGCTTTCAGGCATCGGTCTATACATTGATGATTGCGTTAAATATTGCCGAATACAAAGATGAAAGTCAGTATGAGGCTATTGTTGAAAGGGCTGCAGACACATATGAGAAGTTAATGCACAATGAATGGTTTGCGAAACTTGACCTGCAGCAGGCTTATAAAGAAGTATGCGCCGTTTCTTTTGCGGAGATGGACAGTGAAGCTTATTTCGAAAAAACAAGGAAGTGTTATTCGATTCTCGAAGAGGTGCTGCCGACATGGGGAAGTATTTACGTTGTGACGGATGCACTGCTTATTAACAGCTCAAATGCGGAGAAAAAGTGCCGATATGTGATTGATATTTATAATAAGCTTCGCCAGGCGGGATATGAGTTCAGAGAAGATTTTGAATATTCGGTGCTTGGGGTACTGGCTCTTGTCTGCGATTCAACAGATCAGGCTGTGGAAGATGTGATTACAGTCTGCAGATATCTTGAGAGCAGAAGTGAATTTAACCAGTTTAATATGCAAAGAGATCAGTATCTGACCTATGCGGCGATGCTTGTGGAGGCCCAGTATATCGAAGATATCGAACTTGGACAGTACATATCCGAATTTGTCGGCGATGTATTTGTGACAATGAATATTTCGATCATTATCAATATGGTCGAAAATGCTTCGAGCAATATTTAGAAACAGTAGCAGCAGGGACAATAATTTTATGATTATAAAAGTAAGATGTTTCTGAATGATAGTATGTGGATGATTCAGAAACATCTTTTTTGTTACAATGGAAAGTAACGATTAGTTCTTAAGAAATACTAAAGATTCTCGTATTATGTTGAATTTAGGCAGTGTATACGGTAAAATACAACTCATATGGCATAACTAAGGGAGTGAGGGGTTTGAAAAAGTATGGTAAAGCCATATTTAATGCTTTGTTTTTAATCGTGCTTATTGCGGCGACGCTTTATTTTATATTGCGTGACCAGAATATCGGCGCGATTTTTGCGGCAATCCGACAGGCAAGAAAAATATGGTTGATATTGGCCATAATCCTCGTGTTTGTCTTTGTATGCAGTGAATCTGTGATTATTAAATATCTGATGCGTCAATTGTCGAATCATGTCCGGCTTGTCCGATGTATCAAGTATTCATTTATTGGATTTTTTTTCAGCTGTGTGACACCTTCAGCCAGCGGCGGACAGCCGATGCAGGTCTATTACATGCAAAAAGACAAACTGAATGTTTCGGTTTCAGCGCTTGTTCTGCTGATTGTCACTGTCGGGTATAAGGCGGTTCTTGTGGTGTTAAGTGGTGTAATGTTTCTTTTTGAACGACCGTTTATTATGACCAATCTGGGAAACGTTAAATATATTTTAATTTATGGCATCATAGCAAATGTTTTGTTTATTGCATTTTTGCTTCTGATGATTTTAAAAGGCTCTCTTGCACAGTCAATGATTGACGGCTGCATACATTTTTTGAGCTTTTTACATATTATAAAAAACAAGAAAAAGATACAGGAAAAATTTTACAAAATGATGGGGTCCTATCATGCGGGTGCTGCATATATCAGGAACAACTGGATGACGCTGATTATTGTTTTTCTGATTTCTGTTGTTCAGCGCGTTGCGCTGTTCCTCGTGCCGTGGTGCGTTTACAGATCTTTCGGCCTTTTTGGTATCAGTGCGGTTCAGATTGTGACACTTCAGACAATCATTGCACTGTCGGTGGATATGCTGCCGCTTCCGGGCGGTGTCGGCGCCAGTGAAACGAGTTTTACGGTCATGTTCGGATCGATATTCGGCAGTCAGCTGTTAATTCCCGGGATGCTGCTGAGCAGGGGGATCAGCTATTATTTTCTTGTATTTATCAGCGGCATTGTAACGGTGGCGGCACATTTTTTGCTGATCCGCCGGGGGAGGAAGAAAGAATGATAGGTTTTTATAGTTACACAGTAATTCTTACATATATCGGTCTTGCATCTGCGATTTTTGGCATGATGCAGGCGCTTAACGGTCAGATACTGACAGCGGTGATCTGTCTGATGGTTTCCGGTGTATGTGATATGTTTGACGGCAAAGTGGCCAGAACGAAAAAGAACCGGACAGATGGTGAAAAACGGTTCGGAATCCAGATTGATTCCCTCTGTGATCTTGTCTGTTTTGGTGTATTTCCGGCGGTCATCGGTTATGCTATCGGGATAAGAAGCTTTTTCGGGATGATTTACCTTGTCGTTTATGTTCTTGCGGCTGTGATTCGCCTGGCATATTTTAATGTGATGGAAGAACAGAGACAGAATGAAACGGACGAGTGCCGGAAATATTATCAGGGACTTCCGGTGACAACTGTTGCGATTATTATCCCTGTCGTGTTTTTATCCCAGGGATTTTTCAGAGGAAAATTTATTTTAATCTACGAAATTGTCATGGTTGTGGTGGCATTTTTGTTTATTCTTGATTTTAGAGTTAAAAAAGCCGACAAAAAGGGTATGATCGGTATTGCGCTTTTCGGGCTGCTTATTTTTATCAGACTTTTATTCAGCGGAGTGAGATAAATGCGTTACAGAGATGAATTTGGAAAAAGCTATAGTGAAGATAGTTTTCAGGATAAATTTTTAAAATTGCTTTATGGCACGATCATTGGCAGAATACTTGTAAAGCCCCTGACCCATCCGTTTGTCTCAAAGATTGGCGGCCGGCTTCTTAACCTTCGGCTGTCAGCCTGTCTGATTCCCGGATTTATCAGGAAAAATCATATTGATATGGAAGAATATGAAGAGGCGGTTTATCGGTCTTACAATGATTTTTTTATAAGAAAAATACAACCCGGATGTCGTCCAATCAATGAGAATCCGGATGTATTCATCAGTCCGTGTGACGGTAAGTTGTCGGTGTTTTCAATTAAAGAAGATGGTATATTTAAAATCAAAAACAGCGTTTATACGGTACAGTCACTTTTAAGGGATAAAAAACTGGCAAAAAAGTATGAGGGCGGTTATTGCTTTCTCATTCGTCTTACTGTGGACAATTACCATCATTTTTGTTATGTGGATCACGGTGAAAAAACGAAAAATCGTTATATTCCCGGGATCTTCCATACGGTGAATCCCGCGGCTCTGGATTTTGCAAAAGTGTACAAGGAAAACAGCAGGGCCTATACAATGATAAAAACAGAGCATTTCGGCGATGTGGTCCAGATGGAAGTGGGAGCCATGATGGTCGGCAGAATTGTTAATTATCATGAAAAAACCGCCGTACACAAAGGTGAAGAAAAAGGATACTTTGAATTCGGCGGTTCTACAGTGATTGTGTTTGTTGAATGCGGACAGGTCGATGTCCGTCCGGATGTTCTTAAAAACATGGAGGACGGGTACGAGACACTTGTTAAAATGGGTGAAGCGATGGCATACCGCAAAGAGGCTACCGGTACTGCTTCGGTGTGATGCCCGTATATTTTTTAAATACTTTGGAGAAATAGCTCTGGTCTTCGAAGCCGACAGCGATGGCGATGTCTACGATGGAATAACTGCTGTTGGTCAGAAGACGCTTGCTTTCCTCAATGCGTATCATATTTAAGTATTCTTTAAATGAATAGCCGACTTCTTTTTTGAACAGCGTAGAAAAGTAAGCCGGATTCAGGTGAACTTCATTGGCAACATAGTCCAGGGTTATGTTATTGGCATAATTCTGGGCGATGAAGCTGATGGCTTTTTTGATCAGTTCTTTATTCTTACTCGTTGTTTTATTAAAAACATTATCTGAAAATGTTACAACCATTTCCTGAAGACAGTAGCAGAGAGATTCGGAGGTTTTACAATTATTGATACGTTTAATATAACCGGTATTTTGATTTAAAACTGTTGATGTAATACCGCCGCCTTCGATGGATGCTCTTGACAGCAGTGTGGACAGTTCAATCGCTCTTGATTTCATAATATCAATACTTCCGCCGTCAGCGAAAAGTACATAACCGAGAAGTTCGTTTAATATACCTTTAGCTTCGGAAACGTTGCCTGTTTTCACTTTCGTGATCAGGTCTTTTTCTTTGTCCACAGGATAAGTCGGTGTGGCATCGTGGATATCACTGGTTTTATACTGTTGGATGCTCTCATTGATTTTGGACTGCTGACGGAATTTTGCCTGCTTTTCCATAAAAATCATTTTACTTTCACTGATCAGACCGGAAAATAAGTAATAGAGCAGTTTGCTGATCTGACTGACCATCTGCGGCGGTATGATTTTGATGTTTTGTGCTTCGTCATACAGTTCCAGCAGGTCAGGCGTCGGGATATGATAATGTTTTTCAATGTCGGAAATCATAATGGAGTCCGGCTGCGTCATAAGAAACGGCCCGACAAGTATCGACCCGAAAAGCACTTCCTTACTCATTAGCGGAAAAACGATATGGTTCAGGTTGGAATGACATGAGAAAATGTAAGTTTCACCGATGTCAATAGCCCGTCGGCTGGCAGAAGCGTGAAGCTTTTCACAGGAATCATCAGCCTTTAAATATTTTTTGAAAATTTCACAATAGGTACAGGTCGGACCTACGGCTTCAAGAATCAAACCGTTTTCATCAATGACCTGAATCGGCAGACCGATACATGAATAAAAGGTCTGAAACATATCTTTCAGCTTGTGCTGGTCAACGATCGTATATAAATAAGGAATCAAATGCTCACCCCACAGTTTTGTAATTTTCCGGCAGTATATGGTGTCATCCGCATCGGGACATGCGATACCCGGCAGTGAAATATTTTTACTATGAACATCACAGATTTTGTAAAAATTTTATGTATCTGATGATGTCGGATTCAGTATAACACAATAAAAAAAAGACGTAAAGACGCTTTGAACGTGTATTTTGCCGTATTTTTTCACAAAAATCAGCGTTAAAAAATCTATCAGAAAACAGAAGGTAATGTTGTAAAAAAATTACTGTTTTTCTGTAAAAAATACTAAAATATGTTTTAAGCCGTGATATAATAACGATAACAAACAGATGTGGACGGCACCGCAGGCCGGCTGACTCAGAGTTTAGTATCCGGTACGGAGATATTAAGTTTTGGGAGAATCTGTTAAATTTAAATGTACAACGTATATGGTATGGGAGGAAAAGAAAATGAGTTTACCAATTCTTGAAGAAATGTCCGGATTTTTACAGAAAGGACGCGCTAAAAACGTTAAAGCCCTTGTTCAGCAGGCATTAGATGAAAATGTTAATCCAAAGGAAATCTTAAATGACGGTCTCCTTTCAGGTATGATGATCATCGGCGAAAAATTCAAAAATAATGAAGTATTTGTTCCGGAAGTTCTTGTTGCAGCAAGAGCAATGAACGCAGGTCTTGCAATCCTTGAGCCAAAGCTTGTTGAAGTTGGCAACGAGCCTGTAGGTAAAGCTGTCATCGGTACAGTTAAAGGCGATTTACATGATATCGGTAAAAACCTTGTTGTTATGATGCTTAAAGGCGCAGGCTTTGAAGTATATGATGAGGGCGTTGATGTAGAACCGGAAAAATTCATCGCAAAAGCAGAAGAAGTAGGCGCAGACGTTATCTGTATGTCAGCACTTCTGACAACAACAATGCCAAATATGAAATCAGTGATCGACAGCCTGAATGAAAAAGGTCTTAAAGATAAATACATCGTTATGGTCGGCGGCGCTCCTGTAAATCAGGCATTCGCAGATCAGATCGGTGCAGACTACTACACACCTGATGCAGCAACAGCAGCAGAAGTTGCTAAAAAAGCTGTAACAGAAAAAAATGCATAATTGACAGGTGCGTTTGAAGAACTCGTACATCGGTTCGTAAATAGTGCGTTAAAGAGTTATACGAATGAGACGGTGCATCCCCCAAAAAGGGGTGCGCCGTTTTTTGTCGGAATTTGTCGCTGAAGCGACGCAAAAGCGGTACAAGAGTTTGCTGTGCAAACCCTTTGTTTTTAGGGCATAGCCCTGTTTGTCGAAAGTTGTCGTACGATAATGATTGAAAGAACGTTCTTTTTGCGGTATGATTTAGTAAAGATTTTCCTTTTAAAATGCTGAAAAGTCTTTGAGAGATGTCAAGTAAGTTTTGTTTTGTAAAAGGGAAAATACATTTCTTTTAATTCTTGGGCGGTTTCGCCATATTTCCGGACGGATATTACAGCAATAATGTTACAGCACAGTGCTTCACAAATTTAAAGTATTGCCTATTTTAAAAGGTTAATTTATCATTAAGAAAAGGACGGGGTTTATGGGAAAAAAGGATAAGATGATGCGTGAATATCTGTCGCAGCCGGATATATGCGCAGATTTTATACAAAACTTTGTATTTAAAAATCATCAGGTGATCACAGAGGATATGATACATCTGCAGAAAAACCAGCAGTCTGTTTTTGTCAAAAATGCGGAGGAAGGATTGACAGTTAAGGAAAAAATCAGAGATGTCTGCGCGGTGATATGTCGTGATATGAAGTATTTGATCATTGGTATTGAAAGCCAGACAGATATGTTGAATATCATGCCGGTGCGCTCAATGCTGTACGACGCGATCAGCTATGATGCGCAGATAGCCGAACTGCGCAAAGCGCACAGAAAAGCAAAAGATCTTGAAAAAGAGGATTATCTGTCAGGGATATCTAAAGTAGATAAGCTGATACCGGTTGTGACAGTGGTATTTTATTATGGCGAAGAACCGTGGGACAGATCAGTGGGGCTGTTTGATATGTTTGACCTTGAAGGTATCAGTGATGAAGCCGTTGAAATGATTCAGAATTATAAGATAAATCTGATAGATATACATAAGATAGAAAATATATCCGATATGAAGACATCGCTGGGACCATTGATCGAGTTAATGAAAACAAGAAGAAATAAACAGGAGCTGCAGCAGTATATAGAAAATCACCGGGAATTTCTGGATAAGACATCGGATGAGTTGTTTGAACTGATTGCGGAGCTGCTGGAAGCAGATTGGCTGATAGAGAAGAAAAAGGAATGTGTGGGAAAAGGAGCTGATTATACGATGTGTACGGGTATGAAAGAATGGCTTGAAGAAGTATTTCAGGATGGAGAGCAGAAAGGCAGAGAGGCAGGGGAACAGGAAGGTAAAAGAGAAGGTCAGAAACTCGGATTTGAGCAGGCGTGCCACATTATCGGAGAAATAAATCATGGGATACCGGTATCTGTGATTGCGTCAAAGTACGAGATTGAAGAAAATCAGGTGCTGATGGTGATTCATGCAATGCGGCCTGATGGGAAATAAGGACGGGGTTTATGGGAAAAAAGGATAAGATGATGCGTGAATATCTGTCGCAGCCGGATATATGCGCAGATTTTATACAAAATTTTGTGTTTAAAAATCATCAGGTGATCACGGAGGATATGATACATCTGCAGAAAAACCAGCAGTCTGTTTTTATCAAAAATGCGGATGAAGGATTGACGGTTAAGGAAAAAATCAGGGATGTCTGCGCAGTAATATGCTGTGATATGAAATATTTAATCGTTGGTATTGAAAGCCAGACAGATATGTTGAATATCATGCCGGTGCGGTCAATGCTGTACGACGCGATCAGCTATGATGCGCAGATAGCCGAACTGCGCAAAGCGCACAGAAAAGCAAAAGACCTTGAAAAAGAGGATTATCTGTCAGGGATATCTAAAGAAGATAAGCTGATACCTGTTGTGACAGTGGTATTTTATTATGGCGAAGAACCGTGGGACAGATCAGTGGGGCTGTTTGATATGTTTGACCTTGAAGGTATCAGTGATGAAGCCGTTGAGATGATTCAGAATTATAAGATAAATCTGATAGATATACATAAGATAGAAAATATATCCGATATGAAGACATCGCTGGGACCATTGATCGAGTTAATGAAAACAAGAAAAAATAAACAGGAGCTGCAGCGGTATATAGAAAATCACCGGGAATTTCTGGATAAGACATCGGATGAGTTGTTTGAACTGATTGCGGAGCTGCTGGAAGCAGACTGGATAATAGAAAAGAAAAAAGAATATGTGGGAAAAGGAGATGATTATTCGATGTGTACAGGTATGAAAGAATGGCTTGAGGAAGTATTTCAGGAAGGAGAGCGAAAAGGCATAGAGATTGGAGAGCGGGAAGGTAGAGAAGAAGGGGAACGAAAAGGCAGAGAAGAAGGGGAACGGGAAGGTAAAAGAGAAGGTCAGAAACTCGGATTTGAGCAGGCGTGCCACATTATCGGAGAAGTAAATCATGGGACACCGGTATCTGTGATCGCATCAAAATACGAGATTGAAGAAAATCAGGTGCTGATGGTGATTCATGCGATGCGGCCTGATGGGAAATAAGAATCATATATTTGTCAGATTTTATAAAACCTGTTAAGAGATGACGTGTTGTATAAAAAAGGCGGTTGTCCTGCAGAATAAAAAATGTTATTCTATAGACAGCCGTTTTTTATATGGGGACAAGTATAGGAAGTTCTACTGTATAAAAGAACTGTTCATATGGAAACTTGGCTATCTGCAGTGGTTTGTTCTGTAACCGGCCTATTTGTGTCGGAGGACTGATTATCAAATTTGGGGGAAGAATAAATGATGATTCGCGTTGTTTCGGGTAAGAGTTTTAAAGAAATTGAATACAAAGAAGGACTTTCAGTTCTTGAAGTGCTTAGAAATGAGGATATTTATGTTCCTGCTTACTGCAGTGGCAGAGGTGTCTGCGGAAAGTGTGGTATTCAGGTGATTTCAGGAAGTCTTGAGGTTACGGAAGATGACAGGAAAGCTTTTGATGAAGTGCAGCTGAACAAAGGTTACCGTCTGTCCTGTAAGGCATATCCGGCATCAGACATTGATATACAGCTGCTGTCACAGTCGGAAGATGATTTTGAGGTTTTATCAAGCCATGGCGCAGTCGGTGAAACAGATGAAAGGGATAATACTGATGAAGCGATGGGTACGGATAGAGCGTGTGGTTCCACGGCGGATAGTGAAGGCAGTTACGGAATTGCAGTTGATATCGGTACAACGACGATTTCCATGGATCTGATTCATCTGGACAGCGGAAAGGTTGTGGAAAGCGACAACAGGATCAACAGGCAGAGAGCCTTTGGGGCGGATGTCATTTCAAGAATACAGGCATCAAATAACGGACAAAAGGAAGCGCTTCGGCAGTCGATTGTCAAAGATCTTGTTGAAGGCTTTGAGAATATGATTAGAAAAACAGGCATTGACGCAAAGCGGATTGAAAATATTGTCATCGGCGCCAATACAACAATGGAACATCTGCTTCTTGGATACAGCTGCGAGACACTGGGCGTTTATCCTTTCGAACCGGTGAGTATCGAGACATCAGTCTGGCCTTTTGAAAAAGTATTTGACAGCGATATGCTGGAAGCATCTGTGACAATACTGCCGGGAATTTCAACTTATGTCGGTGCGGATATTGCGGCGGGACTGCTCTGCTGTGGCTTTGATCAGATGGAAAAGCCGTCAATGCTTATTGACCTTGGCACCAATGGTGAGATGGCGATCGGATGCAAAGATAAGCTTTTATGTACATCTACTGCGGCAGGACCGGCTTTTGAGGGCGGTAATATTTCGTGTGGTATCGGCAGCGTCAAAGGCGCGGTATGTGCCGTTGAAATTATAGAAAAAGAACCGTTGAATATTAAGTATACAACAATCAGTGACGGTGAACCGGTAGGTATTTGCGGTACCGGTGTTATGGATATTACAGCCGAGCTTGTGAAAAGCGGACTGGTTGATGAGACGGGGCTTCTCGATGAGGATTATTTTGATGACGGCATTTTTATTGCGAAAAGTAAATCCGGTGAGGATATAGTGTTCACACAGCAGGATATCCGTGAAATCCAGCTTGCTAAAGCGGCTGTCAGGGCGGGCATCGAAGTACTTGTGAAAAAGTATGGCATTGGTTTTGATGATGTGGATACTGTGTATCTTGCAGGAGGCTTCGGGTTTCGGCTAAACATTGAAAAGGCCGTCAGCATCGGACTTTTGCCGGAGGCCTTTGCCGGAAAAATTAAAATAGCAGGCAATACGTCATTAAAGGGTGCATCTGCATGTCTGATGGAAGCACATAAAATCAGTGTTATGGAAACGTTGATCGGACGCTGTGAGGAGATAGGCCTTGGCAGTGACAAAGATTTCAATGAGGCATATATGGATGCCATGTGTTTTGAGTGATTTCAGAAAGGATTAATAAGTGCTATGGAAGCAATCAGTGTTAAAGAAATTGTGGAAGCTGTCGGAGGAAAGCTTTTGTGCGGGGATGAAAATACAATAGTAACAAATGTATGTATCGACAGCCGTGAAGCAAAAGAAGGCACACTTTTTGTGCCGATTATCGGTGAAAAGGTGGATGCCCATAAGTTTATCGCTCAGGTATTTGTAAGCGGGGCTGCTGCGGTGCTGACATCTTCGGGAGAAATTACAGATGTAAAAAAGCCGCATATTTTAGTTAAGCATACGGAAAAGGCACTGGGGGCATTAAGTGTTTATTATAAACAGCGCTTTAGCATTCCGGTTGTGGGAATTACAGGCAGTGTCGGCAAAACATCGACAAAAGAAATGATCGCGGCTGCTCTTGGTACAAAGTATTGTGTGCTGAAAACAGCAGGCAATCAAAACAGTAATATCGGAGTGCCGCTGACGTTATTCAGAATCGAATCACAGCATGAGATTGCCGTTATAGAGATGGGCATCAGTGATTTTGATGAAATGTCAGAACTGGCTGATTTTGTGCATCCGGATACGGCAGTTGTCACAAATATCGGTGTTGCACATCTGGCACAGTTTAAAACCCGGGAAAATATCATGGCTGAAAAGCTGATGATCGCGAAACATTTCGGTTCGGAAGGTGTACTGTATTTAAACGGTGATAATGATATGCTGCAGAATGCATTTACATGCAGCACTGTAAAGATTGAAAAGCCGCAAAATATTCATTATTTCGGAACAGATCCGTCAGCAGATTTTTATGCTGAAAATATACATATCAAAGACGGACGCCAGTGTTTTACATTTGTCGGCGGCGGATTTACCACAGAGATTTCGATGCTGCAGCTTGGTTTGCATAATGTATATAATGCGGTGGTGGCTCTGGCCATTGCCATGCAGTACGGTATTGCACCGGATATTGCGAAAGCAGGTGTTGAAAGCTACCAGGGGATTGCCATGCGCCAGCAGGTGAATCACATGCGTGACGGTATAAAAATTATTGATGATACATATAATGCAAGTCCGGATTCTATCAAAAGCGGTGTGCAGGTGCTTGTTTCAATGGATAATGAGGGACGCAAAATCGCATGTCTGGCTGATGTGCTGGAACTTGGAGATATGTCGCGCCAGTGTCATTATGATACAGGAAAATATATTGCCGAAACAGGGATCGATGAGGTCGTCACTGTAGGTGATATGATGAAGGAGCTTGCGAGAGCGATTGAGGAAACAAACCCGGATATTGTAACCCATACATTTGATCATAATGAAGAGGCAGCTGAATATATAAAATCAATCATCGGCAAAGGTGATGCATTGCTTTGTAAAGGCTCAAGAGGCATGCATCAGGAAGAAATCGTACAGGCTGTGAAAGATTATCTGGTATAATTTACATCAGATCACCGTATGTTTCGATGACCTGCTTTCCCGATGGCACAGGCGGAATGAATAAAAATGCAGTACTTCCTGCAAAAATGCAATATTTCACACAATAAAATGATAGAATACCTTGACAAAACAACGGCATGATGATAGAGTAATTGCTGTATTATACGGCTTTAACAGCTTATTTTGGCAGAGTTTGCCATTGTTTAATATTAAGGAGGATTAAAAGTCATGAAAAAGGGAATTGCATTATTATTAGTTGCAGCTATGACAGCAGCGATGGCTGCATGCGGTAACTCAGCAAATGAAACAAAAGCGCCTGCAGCAGATACACAGGCAGAAACTTCCGATGTACAGGATACTGAAGCAGCAGATACAGCGGCTGACACACAGGCAGAAGCTTCCGGTGATTCGGATAAGCTGATTATGGTTACAGAAGCAGGTTTTGCACCATACGAGTACACAGAAGACGGACAGACAGTTGTCGGTGTTGACGTTGATATTGCCAATGCTATTGCAGAAGCAATGGGCAAGGAACTTGTTGTTCAGAACACAACATTTGACGGTGCGCTTCTGGCTGTTCAGCAGGGCAAAGCTGATTTTGCGGCTGCGGGTATTTCTGTTACAGAAGAACGTGAGAAAGTGATGGATTTCTCTGTTGAATATGCGACATCAAAACAGGTTGTTGTTGTAAATAAAGAAGCCGGTCGTGTAGATTCTGTTGACGCATTGTCAGGTGACCTTGTCATCGGCGTTCAGACAGGTACAGTTGCTGATTATTACTGTCAGGATGAAGGATGGACACCAAAGGCTTACGGCAAATTTATGGAAGCTGCCATGGATTTAAAGAACGATAAGATTGACTGTATCATCATGGATGCACTTCCTGCAGAGGAAATGGTTGCTGCAAACGATGACCTTGCTGTACTTGACGGTGAAGTTTTCACAGACAGATATGCCATTGCTGTTCAGAAAGGCAACCAGGAATTACTTGACCAGATCAACGCAGTGCTTGAACAGCTGATCGCAGATGGTAAGATTGAAGAGTTCACAATTAATCATACGACAAAATAATTCAGACCGGAAACGGTGAACGTGTTAAAAACGGGATTCTGTGATGGACATCACGGAATCCCTGTTCTTTATCATCAGGTATAGAACATTGATTGTTTTATCTGTGAGACGAATGCGGGCGTCGGTTTTGGTATTTATGTTTAAGGAGGGATGGAAATGTCTTGGTTTCAGGACATCATCGATAGTTTTACTGCGGCATTTATAGAAAAAGACCGTTATCTGGCATATTTTGAAGGCTTTAAGATGACACTGCTGATATCATTGTTTGCTGTCATTGTCGGTGTTGTTATCGGTATGATTGTAGCCATACTTAAATATACGTCGATGAGGAAAAAAGGGCTTTGGCTCATTAAATTGATTACAGATTTATATATTGGCATCATCCGGGGGACACCTGTCTATGTTCAGCTTTTGATTATTTATTATATTATACTGACATCAAGAGATACACCGGCGATTCTGGCGGCGGTGATCTGTTTTGGCATAAACTCCAGCGCCTATGTTGCGGAAATTATCCGTGCCGGTATTGAAGCTGTTGATAAGGGACAGACAGAAGCCGGACGTTCCCTTGGACTTAGCGGTGTGACAACGATGATTTTTATCGTTATGCCGCAGGCTATTAAAAATATTCTTCCTGCCCTTGGCAACGAATTCATTGTTCTGATCAAGGAAACAGCCATTGTTGGTACAATTACGGTTATGGACGTTACGAAAGCAGCTCAGAATATCGGTATGTCCACATACAATCTTTTGCCGCCGCTGATTATTACAGCCATTATGTATTTTGTTGTTGTTATGGTTCTGACAAAGCTGTTGGCAATCTTTGAAAGGAGGCTGGCACAAAGTGATAGACGTTAAGCATTTAAATAAATCATTTGGTGATGTTCACGTACTTAAGGATATTACAGAGACGATTGAAAAGGGTGAAAAGGTTGTCATCATCGGACCTTCAGGTTCGGGGAAAAGTACATTTTTAAGATGCCTCAATCTTATGGAGATACCGACTTCGGGAGAGATCTGGTTTGAGGGCAAAAATATTACCGCATCCAAATCCAAAGAAGTAGATATACTCAGACGCAAGATGGGTATGGTATTTCAGCATTTCAATCTGTTCCCTCATTTAACGATTCTTGGCAATATCACACTGGCGCCGGTCAGACTTAAGCTGATGACAAAAGATGAAGCCAATAAAAAGGCGATGGCGCTTTTGGAACGTGTCGGCCTTGCGGATAAGGCAAATGCATATCCGGCACAGCTGTCCGGCGGGCAAAAGCAGCGTATTGCCATTGTGCGAAGTCTTGCGATGAATCCGGATGTGATTTTGTTTGACGAGCCGACTTCAGCATTGGATCCGGAAATGGTCGGTGAGGTGCTTGATCTTATGCGGCAGCTGGCCGATGAGGGTATGACGATGGTTGTTGTAACCCATGAAATGGGTTTTGCAAGAGAAGTTGCTTCACGTGTTTTATTTATGGATGAAGGACGGATTGTTGAGCAGAATACACCAAAGGAATTTTTTGAATCTCCGCAAAATCCGAGACTTAAAGAATTCTTATCCAAAGTATTATAATGATTGTAAAAAAATGGCGCGTAAAAGCGGTGCAGTTCCCTCATGAGTGAAGGAGCTGCACCGCTTTGTTTGCAGAGGTGACAGCCTGTGGATGTTTTAAAGCATAGATAATATCTTTCGGACGACGGCTTCCTGCTGATATATGCCGCACAGGTTCACTGATATTTCCGAGAAAATGCGCATCGGAATTTGTGATGATACAGCATTTTTCAAGATAAGGCTGCTGATTTAAAAGTTCGGGAAGCTTCTGTATATCTTTGACTTCGGTGCATGAAAAACAGCTGTCCGGCGGGATAAAACCAAAGGTGGCCAAAAGGCTGTTGGAAGGTTTGTCGATATGTGCCGGGATCATAATACCGTTATAAGCCTTCATTAACGGATAAATATCATCGAATGAAATATCTGTGGCATTGACAAGGAGGTTTTGTACAGTGCCTGTCAACTGATCGTCTGCATCATAAATCAGCTGCTTTCCAAAAATTTTTTCATTGTTTGGAAATGGAATCAGGTGATGTGAAACATAGTCGTCGAATGCCATGGCCTCGTTTAATCCGGAAAAAAGGCAGACCACATGAATTTCTTCAGCGGTTGTCAGTTCCATGCCGGGCAGTGCGGTAATGCCGTACGCATCACACAGTTTTGCTACTGCCGGGCAGTTTTTACAGGAATTATGGTCTGTTACGGCAATCAGGTCCAGTTTTTTCAGCGCCGCCATATGAACGATATTGGCCGGTGTCATATCATCATCCCCGCATGGGGAGAGGCAGGAATGGATATGGAGATCGTAGGTCAGTTCAGGCATGGAGCAGCCGGTGCACAGTCAGCGCAGTTTCAAATACCGGCATATTCGTGCAAAAGACAGTGATGCCCTGCTGTATGGCTTTGGATTTTGCAGCGTCATCAAGATATACGCCTTCCGCAAGAATAATACAGGCAGCATCGCTTAATGAGGCAACAGCCAGTGTATTAATATTCCCCATTACAGTTACCCATGCACATCCGGCCGGTGCACGGCTCATGGCGATACTGAGCAGATCACAGCAATAGGTTTTTGTAATCTGCCGGTTAATATCATCGCCGATATTTACAACTTCAAAAAGCCGGCTGTCGGCAAGGTCTTTAAGCGTCATGATGTGTCTCCTTTTTTGAATACTGAAGATTTCCTGAATCAAGCCGGCTGATTTCATCAGTCAGCTTTTCCACATAGTTCATCAACATATGGATGCATGTATCCGGATCTTCGCCGCTGATCATAGCTTCGCGGGCAAGCTGCGTGTAAGAATCCTGAAGCATGTGGATATGTTCTCTGAGAATGTGGACACAGTCATTTTTTTCGGCTTTGCCGCGGACGATATCTTCAGCAAGCGCACGGCATGTCGGTGCGCCGCAGGAGCCGCAGTCAAGTCCCGGAAATTCCTGACACAGTTCATCAATCTGTTTCATTTTCGTTATACTTTCCAGCATGTTGCTGCCGAGACGAAAAACAGGTTCGTATTCGACTTTTGTATTCCAGTATAAATCAGCATCCGTGGCAATGATTGTTCCGTGGTTTCCGTAAAGGGGCATGGATTTGGAAAGATTCTTAAGCTTGACTTTGGCTACATACGGATTTTCCACATTGAGGACGCCGCCGACGCATCCGCCGCTGCAGGCATGAAGCTCAATAAACTGAAGTGTCGAAAACTTTTCATCCTCCAGATCGTCAAGTACACGGATGACATTCTCGATGCCGTCGGCAACAAGATAATTATCTGTCATCAGTCCGGCCGCTTCGCCGCCGCTGAATCCCCATCCGATGCCGGTACTGCCGGACATGGAAAGTGACATCGGTGCACTTTCGGCTTCAAGCATATGCGGAAGCAAAAGCGGATAAATATCTTTGGCGGCCAGTATACCGTCAATTTCGCTGTGGTCCTTTCCAAGCGGTGATTTAACATGGGTGACTTTGGACGGACACGGGGATATAAAAATAATGCCGATCTGTTCCGGGGAAAGTCCTGTCTTTTCAATAGCCCGCCTGCGCGCCAGTGAAGCAGCCGTTTCAGCAGGGAGATTTAATGGGAGTAAATGCTCGATCAGGTTCGGGTAGCTGACTCTGATCAGGCGAACGATGGAAGGACATCCGGTATTAATATAAGGCCAGTGTTCCTTATGTTCGCTGACATATTTACGGGCGGCCGATGAAATAAACTCGGCAGCGGCCGAAACTTCAAATACATCGTCAAATCCGAGATAAATCAGTGCGGTCAGCAGAATATTGATATCATATAAATGATTGAACTGCGCATAAAACTCAGGTGAAGGCAGTGCAACCGTATAAGTATACTTTTCTAAAATATCCAGTGAATCGCTGCGTATCTTTTTTGCGTGATGGCTGCAGGTGCGGACACATTCACCGCAGTCGATGCAAAACTGACTTGTAATACGCGCCTTGCCGTTCCGGACACGGATGGCCTGTGTCGGACAGCGCTTGATACAATTGATGCAGCCTTTGCACAGATTGGGATCAAGGTATACAGAATGAAAGAATTTGTTCATTCCATCACCTTCCTTTCAGTTTCTATATTCATCGTCTGTTTCTAAAAATTCGCGTAACTATTCAGAGCCAACCTTCAAAATGCTTCGCATTTCCTCGGTGTGGCGTATCCGCCAAATAAAATTTCAAAAACAGTCTTAAAAATGCAGGCATTTTACGACTGTTTTATGAAATTTTGCCTGGCTCTGAACAGTTACATATTATTGATAAAAAAGCACATACTGAATGTATCAGATT
>JALEHN010000110.1 GCA_022770525.1 Clostridiales bacterium | reverse complement strand
ATACTGATTGGTTTTATGAAAATAAGAAAATATAAAGACAAACTAAAGAACTATATTAAAGACCACTCGGATTTTTTCAGCCACATTTCTTCAGATCTATTTGACCTGCTTTGCGCGCTGATGCACTCCCAATGGCTCATTGATGCTAAAGATCATTATTTCAACAACAAGGGGGAATTCGATATGTGTACGGGTATGAAAGACTGGATTGCTGAAGTCAAGACTCAGAGTTTGGCTCAGGGTATGGCTCAAGGTTTGGCTCAAGGTTTGGCTCAGGGACAGGACAACGGACTTCGGCTTGCCTGCCTTATTATGAATGAAACTCATGACGGTATGACACCTGCCGCCATCGCCGAAAAACTTCAGATTGATTCCGGTATTGTCTCAATGATTCTTAAGGCTATGGGCATTTGACCTTCTTTGTGAGCTGATGCACTCCCAATGGCTCATTGATTCTAAAAACCATTATTTCAACAACAATAAGGGGGACTTTGATATGTGTACAGGTATGAAAGACTGGATCGCTGAAGTCGAGACTCAGAGTTTGGCTCAAGGTTTGGCTCAGGGTATGACCCAAGGTTTTGCTCAGGGTAAGGCTATCGGACTCGCCGAAGGTAAAAATATCGGCCTTATTCAGGGTCAGGACAACGGACTGCGGCTGGCCTGCCTCATTATGGAGGAAGCTCATGACGGTATGACACCTGCTGCCATCGCCGAAAAGCTTCAAATTGATTCCGGTATTGTCTCAATGATTCTTAAGGCCATGGGCATTTAGCATTCCAGAGCCGGATGCTCACACTAATTAAACGCCTGAGATGCTTTTAACCAATGAACGGATAATTCTTTTATCCGTAACCGGTGTTTAGACAATCTCAGGCGTTTAAGAGATTAACAGATATAATCTGTTGCGATTTTATTTTCCATTGGTCTTTCTGTCTGATCTGTTTCTGCTGCGTAGCCGACAATCAGGCCTGCAACCGGTGTAAAGCCCTCAGGCAGTTTAAAGATTTTTGCCATTTCAGGGTCAGCTTTAAACGGCTGAACGCAACCCCATATGTAGCAGCTTGCAAGTCCCATATCCACAGCTGCCATATGCATATGATCAATGACACATGACGCATTGGCAATACCAAGATTATTTGCCATTTCGGTTTTTGTTGATACAAGGATAAATGCAGGTGCACCATATAACGGTGAATTTCCGCCAACGTTGCCTGCTGCTTCCAGTGCTTTGTCAGACATTTCTTTAAGCACTGCGCCGTCTGTAATCACAGTGTAATGCAGTGTCTCATACATTGCACGGCCGACAGGTGCCATTGAACCGGCTTCCAGAAGCGCTCTGATTTGTTCATCAGATACTTTTTTGTCACTATAAGCTCTTGCAGATTTTCTTAAACCCATGACTTTTTTAAATTCCATAATGAATCCCCTTTCTTATAAAATAACTTGTTTCTTTTTTAGTATAGACACACTGTAAATATTTGTCAATGTGGATGCGCATCTTAATCTGCATCTGCCGCGGCTGTTCTTAACTGCATCTTCATCCGCATCCGCCGCGGCTGTCCTTCGCTGCGTCTTAATCCGCATCCGCCGCGGCTGTCCTTCGCTGCGTCTTAATCCGCATCCGCCGCGGCTGTCCTTCGCTGCACCTTAATCCGTATCCGCCGCGGCTGTCCTTCGCTGCACCTTAATCCGCATCCGCCGCGGCTGTCCTTCGCTGCATCTTCATCGACATTCCTAATCCGCGCCACCCGGCAGGCTCGCCCGATATCTATTGTGCAGCTTTTCTGTCCGCTTCAAAAAGATTCTTGTACTGAATGACCTGATACGAATTAATCAGCTCATCAAACCCGTTTCTCTCCAAATGGCTGTAAGCATTTCCCTCACTGTCAAAATATCCCGCAAAGGTCAGTGCCGGAATTGTTTTTCCCGTCTGACACAAAAACTCGCCATACGGTGTTGTATTGATGCCTGCATATTCAAGCAAATACTGTGAAAGAAAATTCAGGCTCGTATAAGGAATTTCCGTCTCCGGCAGATCATAATTTGCCCATATCACAAACGGGACTTTGAATTTGCCCATATATTGTTCCATCGTCATATCGTCCATGGCCACACCGTAGGCTTTTTCAAGGAATTCCGTTTCCACAGACGGCTGATGGTCACCGAACATCATAATAATTGTCGGCGTATCGCAGGCTTTGAAATAATCCACCAGTATTTTAAATGCCTGATCTGTTTTATTGGCCAGCGTCAGATATTGTTCCGCCTGAGGATATTTACCTTTATCATCCGTCAGCCAGACTTCTGCCGGATAGTTTTCATCTGTGTAGCTGCCATGATTTTGTATGGTCACATTAAACATAAAAAACGGCTTTGTCGTATCCCGGTGTTCATACTGGTAAATAATCTCACTAAATGACGAATCATCGCCGACATAGCCATGCTCGTCACTTAATTCCACATGCATGTCCTCTCCACATATAAACGTGTCAAAGCCAAGCTTCGGATAAGCCGAATTTCTCTGCCATGATGTCCGCTCTCCCGGATGCATGGCAATACACTGATAACCTTCATTTTTCAAAATAGAAGCAAGAGATTCTGTGTCATGTAATATATACTGCTGATACGGAATCGAACCCGACGGCAGAAACGCCATTGTATTTCCGGTCAGGAATTCAAATTCACTGGCACTGGTACCTGCGCCGAATACGGAAGCATAGGCATGACTATAGATTCCGTCAAGGGATTTGATATAATCCGTCACGCTTTCACTAAGCTTAAGATTTCCGAAATCTTCAAAATCTGCCCATGACTCATTCATAATGGCAATGATATTCGGCTTACTGATCTCCTCGCCATGAAGTTCTGTTTTTTGAGGTTCAACGGTTGCCATAATTTCTTCGACATGCGCATCTGAATAATTATCCGGCTTATCAACATCCATAAATTTTGTATTTAATGCAAAACTGGCAGCAGCGCCGGTTCCCTGATAACTTGCCGCCTGATCCCACACATCGGCTTCAATACCACAGGCTTCAAGAAAAGTCTGACTGCATGTACATACAAGACAGACAACACCTAAAAACAATGCGGATAACCGGAATTTTGCACTGTCCTTTGTAAATCTGATTTCTCCGGGAATACACAGCTTCTTAATAACCACGCACAGTGCAATTAAAATCACCAGTCCGACAATCATCATGACGGTCGGCGTATAATGATAATTCCCCGCAACAGCCATTGCTGTATCAAGCGCCGTAAAATCCCACGGCAAAATCGGATTGCCCCGAAACTGCATGAGAAATCCATTGGCAACGCCCCAGAGCCACGCGGCAATATGAAGCAGAATTGAAGCCAAGGCAATATGATTTGTCAGGGCACATAAGAAAAAAAAGGCAAATGCCATACACACATAATTACCAAGCAGCACTTTGAAAGAATACTGCCACGGATAACCGCCGATCATCAGCTGCATTAACCAGAAAGCAGTCACCGGACTTAAGGCAAATATAACCGCCGTCCATATTCGTTTTTTAAAATTTTCCATTAATTTTACTCCTGTCATCACACAAATGAATATAACGCATCCTGAATATAATAACCGGTATTTGTCATCATACTATTATTTGTCATCATACTATTATTCGTCATCATACCATTATTCGTCATCATACCATGCTGCCATTCCCGTCAAATACCAAAGGGACTTTGCACCGCACGCAAAGCCCCCGTTTTTATATCATAAATATCTTCTTATGGCTGATTTGTCATCTCTGCAGATGGCTGAACCAGTGTCTCGCCGTTATAAAGCTGTCCAAGCATTGCGCTGGCTGCTTCAATGGACGCTGCATCCGGAATAACAACAGAAAGCGGATTTCCTGAGTAGGAATAGCAATACTGTGAATCCGTCGTACCGGTCACTGCTGTGGATACAATATTCCATGAACCGCCGTCCGAGAGCTGCATCTTAATCAGCGCTGTAATACTGTCTTCCGGCATACTTGTGGCAAAGCTGTTTTCAAGACTTGCAATGATGCCTGTATAACCTGTCAATATGGCAGGTGACATCGCCTTATTAATCATTGCCGTCAGCATCAGCTGCTGGTCACGTCCGCGCTGGAAATCGCCGCCCGGAACATTCTTTCTTTCACGGACAAAGGATAATGCCTGTTCACCGTTGACGTAATTTTCACCCTGATTAAAATGATTGCCGTCAATAGCTGTAAAATCGTAATCCGAAACAACCGTCACACCGCCAAGGGCATCAACCATTCGGATCATTGAATCAAAGTTCACACGCACATAATAGTCAATATCATATCCGTAAATATTTTCCAGGGTATTCATCAGACAATCCATACCGTAGTTGCCCGCATGGGTCAGTTTATCTTTCTGTCCGCCGGTCACGCCCGGAAATTCAACATAATAATCTCGCGGCGTATTGACCATCAGAATCTGTCTTGTCTTTGGATTGACAGCCACAAGCATATTCACGTCACTTCGGCCTGAAACGGAAACTGTGCCGTATCCGTCGTTGCCGCTGATATAAACAAGGAACGGTTCCTCTGTAACATCGGCATTGGACTTATTACTGTCTGACAGTTCAACCTTTGTCTTAATTTCCACGTTTTTCAGTGTTCTTGTCTGAATGGAAAACTCAGGGAAAGACTCCTCGATGGTTCCCTTAAATCCTTCATTATAAATAATAGCGCCGACCTGACCGTCATAAAGTGCCTGCACCTGGGCCTGCATCGACTCATAATCCTGTGTCGTAATTGTCTTATTCAATGCCTGATTCACTTCATCAACCGCATGCTCCACCTTATCCTTTTCAAAGCCGGTCTGAATACCGAATGTATAATCCGCGGCATCCTGAAGTGACTGTGCCGGGTTGTCATTTAAAACAACCACGATCATATTATCAACCGAATATGCCACATTAGTAATCTGTGAAAGCATATTCTTTGTGATCAGCAGATAATAACTGCCCAATCCGAGAATACAGCACATAAGAACCGAAAGCACTTTGCCCGGTATATGACTTTTCTTCGTATACTGTGAGAAAAAGGCAAATATCCACAAAAGGATAAGAACACCTGCCAGTATGCCGACATACATGATCGGCAGAACATCCAAAATAAATACAACACCAAGAACGACAAGCGATAAAACCGCCTGAAGCAGTGCGATCACCTTGCCTATCGTATGCTTTTTCTTACGCTGATTTTTAGGTTTTCTCTGATAATCATCATGAGGATTTGGCATATATGTATAATCCTGATCGTATCCTGCTCTTCCCTGGTTTGCTTTGCTCCGGCCTGACTGACCGCCGCTTCTGCTCTGCGCTGCCCCGCCACGGCCTGACTGACTGCCGCCTCTGCTCTGCGCTGCCCCGCTGCGGCCTGACTGACTGCAGCTTCTGCCCTGGGCTGCCCCGCTGTGACCTGACTGAGCACTGCTTCTGCTCTGACGACTGTAATCTGACATTTCGGAAGACGCATATGAACCGCCCCTACCTGACTGGCCGCCGCCTCTGTCCTGCATTGCCCCGCTCCGGCCTGACTGAGCGCCGCTTCTGCCCTGGGCTGCCCCGCTGTAGCCTGACTGAGCGCTGCTTCTGCCCTGGACTGCCCCGCTTCGGCCTGACGGAGCGCTGCTTCTGCTTTGACGACTGTAATCTGACATTTCGGAAGACGCATATGAACCGTTCCGGTTTGCCGTTGATTGTCCTGACCTTCCGCGTGAAGCGGCATTCGCTTCTACGCCCCATCCGGAGTCTCCGGTCTGCATTCTGCGTCTGCGCCGTTCCTGATTTGATGTATAATCATTATCGCGCATAAAACACCTCTTTTGTTCTTTATGACATTTCTGTAACCATTCATAACCCGTTACATATTTCTATATTTTAACAAGTACTTATTATACGACAATGTCTTTTGAAATGTAAAGCCTATTTTCTTAAAAAGGCTTAAGAAATCCTTAAAATACGAAGATTTTCACGCATTTATCACTTTTTTGTACTCAAAACCAGGTCCAATATCTTTTCTGTCGCATGGCCGTCGCATGAACTCATAAACTTATCTCTGAATGCCCGGACCTCGGAAGGGTCAAAATGATCCTTAACCTGATAAATATAATCAATGATTTCCTTATTTGTTTTCACAACCGGTCCCGGTGTCAATTCATCATAGTCATAGAAAAATCCGCGCCAGTCAAAATAATTCTCAAGGTCATAGGCAAAGAAAATCATCGGCCGCTCATACAGCGAATATTCAAATACAAGAGATGAATAGTCTGAAATACAAATATCACTGACACATAAAAGATCTTCAATATCCAGCTCCCGTGTCACATCTTTTGCAAAATTGTCATAATACTCATCAATCTGAGGCAGATTCTTAACAAACGGATGATGCTTGATCAAAACAACATATTCATCACCGAAATTTTCTTTTAAAGCACCAAGGTCCAGCTTATTCGGCGCTTTGGCTTTGGCCACGCGTCCCCTGAAAGTCGGCGCATAAAGAATAATCTTTTTCCCCTCACATGCAGGGAATACTTCTTTAACTCTATCATAAGCCCGTTTTTTAAAGCCTTCATCAAAAAATATATCTGTACGGCTGACACCGACCGGACGGACAATATGGTCTTCCGGTTTCAGGTTCATTGCTTCTTCATAAGCCCATACGATTTCAGGACTGCTGACCGTCACATAATCCAGATTTTTGTAACCGCTGTACTTAAGCTGTTCCTTGCCCGATGCACCGAAAATTTTGTCCGCGACGCCCATACCGAACTTTTTAAACGCGCCGCAGGCATGCCATACCTGTGTCACCACCGTCTCTTTTCTTATTTTTACATGGCTGATCACATCACAGGCATCATTTAAGAAAATATACTTTGCATCGCCAATGACGTCCATCATTTGAATGCAGCGTTTAATATAAGCCTTCTGTCCCGGCAGGATATTCTGAAGATAGTAAACTTCATTTTCATAGCCCTTCTTCTCCATGGCATCGTACAGCAATTTAAAATTATCTGTCAGGTAATCGTGGCGAACCTCGATAAATACAGCTTTCTTTGGATTCACCGGTTTTCGCCGTGCCCTATTATAATAAAACGGATAAATTTTTGTAAAAGTTAACCACTTGATGTTTTTTTTCAGCCATTTTACGACACCCAGTCTGTAAAAGAATTTATAAACTGCTGAATATAATTTTGAATGCATGTTGTGCCTCCTGTTATGAATTAAATATGACTTTGACCTTTACTTACTGTTATATTTCATTCGTATCCATTACAATCAACCAATATTACTTCTATCGGATTATGAAAGCAATATTACTTCTCCCAGATCATAATCGTCTTTCCGATCAGCTTGTGTATATCTGTTTCAAAGGCAAGGGCAATATCTTTGATATCCCGGACAACCACTTCGCTGCCCACAATATTCTCAAGATATTCCGGCACTTCAGGGAATTTCTCATATAACCGGATGAGTCCCTCAAAATCTTCTCTGCCGCTGCGGCTGCTGCCAAACATGCGCAGTCCCTTTTCAAGTATCATTCGTGTATTGATCGGTGCAAGATCTTCAGAAACACCGAGAATCGAAATCGTTCCCTCCGGGCGGATCAGATCAATGATCTGATTAATAGCCTTTGACGCACCGCCGCCGACACACTCAAAACCGTGGTCGATGGCAATGTGACTTAAATCATCAGTCACTAAAAAAGTACGGTCCGCAAATGTAAAATCGTTAAGTTTTGATTCATTGATGCCAAACACATAAATTTTGGAATCCGGCAGAAGCTTTGTCAGTAAAAGCGCGGTGATATAGCCAAGATTGCCATCTCCCCATACGCCGATCACATCTCTTCTCGGATGCGCGGTCTTTTTAAACCGGCCGATGGCATGATAGCTGACACTGACAATTTCCGTAAAAGCGGCAACACTCATATTAATGTCTTTAGGCAGCTTCACAAGACGGTCCGGCGTTGACAAAATATATTCCTGCAAAAAGCCATCCATACTGCTGCCGCGGAATTTACTGGAACGGAGATAATTTTCCGCGATATACGGATCCGTCTCCTCGGGAACATTCGGTATCATCACAACCTGATCGCCTTCAAGGAATGTCTCTGTCGGGTCATAAACAACCGCGCCGATACCCTCGTGTATTAAAGCCATCGGCAGCTTCTGGCGAAGAACGGATTCCGCCCTCGTTCCCTGATAATATCTCTGATCCGCATTACAGATGGACAGTCTTGTGGGCCGGACAAGTACATGCTGCCTGTCACAGGTGATATCCTGTATTGTCATTTCAAACTGTCTCGGACGCTTCAGCTGATACACTGTATTTAACATTTTTCATTTCCCCCCAGTAAAGACTGAGCTACACGAAGATCAAACGGATATGTAATCTTCATATTAAATACTTCGCCTTCCACAAGATGCACCTTTTCGCCTTTAAGTACGAGAATTTTACATGCATCTGTCAGGATTTCCTTTTCCTCCTCTGTCAGGGACTCATACAGGCTGCGCAGCTTCTTTGCGTGAAATGTCTGCGGGGTCTGACCCTGATACATTTTTGAACGGTCCGGAATGTTTGAAATCATCGTATGATCATCACTGACAACAATGGTGTCTGTCGCTGAAATCACCGTATCGCAGGCACCGAATTCTTTAGCATATCTGACATTTTCCTCAAGGATTCTATGGGTAACAAAAGGCCGCACAGAATCATGGGTAACGATGATCGTATCATCATTCAATTCGTGATTTTTCTCAATGTAACGAATCGCATTCATAATTGTTTCATTACGATTTGCGCCGCCTTCAATCACAACAACCTTTTCTTTATTAAACACATATTTGCTGACAATATCCTGTGTATGACGGATCCATGATTTCGGTGTCAGAACAATCACCTTCTCAAAACCCGGATAGACGCAAAACTTTTCAATCGTATGCGCAATAATCGGCTTACCGCCCAGTTCCATAAATTGCTTCGGCTTTTCCACATTTCCCATACGGGTGCCTTTGCCGCCCGCCAAAACAACACCATAAACATTTGAATTTTCCATTACTTTACCTCCTTCAAATGAAGACGTTCCAAAATCCGCTGTGTCGCATTGCCGTCACAGCTTCCCATATACTGTTCACAAAATGTACTTGTATCTATTGCTTCGGTCAGAGCGCTTTTCACCGCATACGGCAATTCCGACGCATCTCTGACACGCACTGCCGGAATGGACTGATAATCCAGATAAAAGCCCCTGTGCTTTAAATAGGCTTTATTATCCGGAGCAAAAAGCACGACCGGTTTTTTCATCAGCATAAAATCAAACATGACCGACGAATAATCCGTCATTAATACGTCGGCAACAGCCAGAAGCTCCTCTGTACCGATCGTACAGTTTGACCTTTTCATTTTTCTTTCAAGATGGGGATGCAGTTTGATCATCACATACCACTGACTGCCAAGCTTCTCCTGAAGACCTTCCACCGCCTCAATACCTTCGATTTTCGGATCTCCCGCATTGCCCCTGAAGGTCGGCGCCCAGAGCAGCAGCCTGCGTCCTTTGGCCTGCGGATACATTTCAAAAAAACGATCCCGGCATGCCTGCCTGTAGTTTTCATCAAAATACGCATCTGTCCGGCTGACGCCTGTAGCCGCGGCAACGCCCGGCAGCAAATGCATGGCACTTGTATAAACAGGAACACATGCCTTGGAACTGACCGTCACCATTGTACAGTTTTTCATCGGGTTTCCTTTATAGATGCCCGAAATATCCTCCCGCGCATCGAAACCGAATTTTTTAAAAGCACCGCAGGCATGCCACAGCTGGACGACCTGCGTCTCCTTCCTTTTTCTGCACGATGCCGCAGGCAGATAATAATCACATATAAAAACCGTCTTCGCCCTTGCATAAGCTTTCATAAAACCGAGCATTTCCCTGACCATGCGTCCAAATGAGGCATCCTTAAAATTCAGGCAAAAAACCCGGATATCCATACCCATCTCTGACACTGTACGGTACATATACTGCATACTGTACGGCATATCGTCATTATGAGCATCTGCAAAAATCACGCAATTTGGTTTTACCGGCTTCTTTTTATATAAGTTGTAAATCACCGGAAGAAACACATGCTGCAAAGCCATTTTCATGCATTGTTTGATATAAAATAATATTTTCATCAGACAGGCTCCCATAAACGATTACTTCATAAACTCTTTGTAGGCGGCCAGTACTTCTTTCGGCTCGCCAAGCATCCTGATTTCACCGTCATGCATCCACATCACCTGATCACACAGCTCCTGAAGTGTTGAAATACTGTGGGAAACAATAACAACCGTGCGGTCCTCATTGGAAATCAGGCTTTTCATTTTGTTGTAGCTTTTCTTCTTAAACTTCTCATCACCGACACTGAGTACTTCATCAATCAGCATAATATCTGTCTCTAAAATTGCCGTGATTGAAAAGGCCAGTTTTGAATGCATGCCGCTTGAATACGTTTTTACCGGCATATCAATAAATTTTCCCAGTTCGGCAAACTCGATAATGCCCGGCATCTTCTCCCGGATCTCCTCCTCGGAAAAACCAAGCAGCATACCCGAAAGGAGGATATTTTCTCTGCCGGACAGCTCCTTCTGAAAGCCGACACCGATCGACAAAAGCGACACCGAATGACCTTTCAGGTCTATCGTTCCCGAATCCGGGGAAAATATGCCCGCCAGCGCTTTAAGCATGGTGGACTTTCCGCTGCCGTTTTTACCGATAATACCGAGGATTTCTCCTTTTTTCACATCATAGGAAACATGTTTGACCGCCTCAAACACTTCCGCCTTCTGACGCTTTAAATGAAGCAGACTTTTCTTTATCGAATATGACTTTAAATTCTTATAGCTGATACACAGATCCCGCACTTCTATGGCATTTTCCAAATTCTTTCCCATCAGATCACCTTTACATAACTGCTCTTTGTTTTATCCAAAAATTTTGACAGTTTCTTATCTTTATTAAATCACTTTGACGTAGCTGTTTTCATTTTTATAAATTGTTCGCACACCGATCGCTGAAATAATCACACCGACAACAAACCACAAAAGCAGCAGTTTTCTTGACGGCGTCTTCTGATAAATCAGCGCATCTCTCATACTGGCAATTAAAAATGCCAGCGGATTGTACTTTTCAGCCAGCTCACCGTACGGCGCGGGAATTCTTGTGCCGACACGGTAAAAAATACCCGTAATATAAAACAGCAGTCTTAATCCGATACGCACCACATTGGCCAGATCCTCCACGAACACGCCGAAATGCAGCAGAATCGTAGAACAGCCAAAGGAGAATACAAACAGTACGATAAAAATCGGTATGACATAAAGCACATTCCAATCCGGAACAACCTTCCATATCACCATCATACCGATGACAATAAGAAAAGAAATAAACATCTTAAATGCATTCACAAGCATTTTCACAAAAATCAGTACATATTTCGGCATATACACCTTTGAAACAATGGCCTTATTGTTTTTAACGATTTTGACACTGTTGGTCATCATACGGTTGAAGAAGTCCCACATTGACAGACCGATAAATATAAAAATCGGAAAATATTGTTCCTTGGCATTAAAAACAACGCCGAAAATAAATGTATAGATCAGCATAAAGCACAGCGGATCCAGTACCCACCACAACCAGTTTAAGTAAGAGCTTGCCACCTCGGACTTCAACTCTGAACGTGCCGAGTAGAAAGCATATTTACTGTATTTTTTCACATCTTTAAAAAATCTGCTCATTTTTATCCCTCTTGTTTTTTACCTGTATATTTCAATACTCCGTGAACCGCATATGAAATAAACATCAGTACAGAACAAATGATATTAAAGCCCATGTAACGGTACACTTTAAAGGTCATTTTTGCTGACTTCAGTTTATTGCCGGACTTACTGCCGGCACTGAATCTGTACTTGAGCATCGGCTCATCAATGGCACACACCTGTCCATACTGCTTCAATATTTTCAGCCATGTAATATAATCCTCATGGCTGTCCTCATAACACATCGGAAACTTCCGTATGACCGATGTCCTAACGATCACCGAAGAACAGTTAATACTGTTATGAAATAATAAATCCTTATATGTTATAGTTTTCTTCACATGAATGATCTTATGCAGAGATTTTCCGCTGACATCCATAAGTTCCCTTGCCGTACAGCACAAAACATCGCCGGTTTCTTCCAAAAGCTCAAGCTGACGCATCAGCTTATCCGGCGTCCACCAGTCATCCGCGTCAAGAAACGCCGTCCATGGCGCAGATGCTTTTAAAACCCCGACGTTTCTGCTGGCAGCCGCACCGGTATTTTTTTTATTTCTCATATATATAAGGGATTTATCCGCAAAGCCCGCCCACTGCATCTGACACGCCTTAACGATTTTAGCCGTATCATCCGTTGAGCAATCATCTACAATAATCAATTCAAGCGGCACCTGCTGTGCCGCCACAGAATCAATCGCCTGCCTGATGACAGCTGAACCGTTATAGACAGGCATCACAACAGAAACTTTCATCTCCTGCTTCATCACTGTACCTCTTTTTTCTGATGATCATCTGACTGATAGAGGGCATTCTTCTGCCAGCTTTCCACACCTTCTGATGACTCTTTCTGGAATAAAATTCTGAAAGTCATAAACATCAGCTGGATATCCAGCCAGAGGGAATAATTCTCAATATAAAACAAATCCAGCTTCAGTTTATCATACGGCGTTGTATTGTATTTGCCGTA
>JALEHN010000065.1 GCA_022770525.1 Clostridiales bacterium | reverse complement strand
AAACTGGAATTTATCTATCTTTATCTTTTAGAAAACAGCCAACTACAGTGACTCCAAATCCAAGAGCACCAAGAATATATCCAAAGAAATTGTTTGTTGTCAAAGTAATTCCTAAAAGTATTGTTGCAATACCCAATAACTCAATCTTAATTTCTTTCATATAAATACCTCCATTACAAATACCGATTTTTCATTTGAGTACATATAAGGCACCTCGGCAAACTGGAATTTATATGTCCATTTCAAAAATCAAATCCATGTCTTTGATTTTTCCATAATCAGATATAACCGTTGGAATATATCCTACATAACGATACCCTTTCTTTGCATATTCATCAATAATCTGCCTGTGCTCTTCCGATTTAGCTCCTACTAATTTCCCTATATGCACAGAAACGTATTCATATTTTTTCATTGCATAACACCTCCAACTTCCGGTTTTTCCGGTTCACAAAAGCGGTAATCATTCCGTTAATGCCGCAAGGATGGGTTCTAAGTACTTCTGATCCGTCCAGTCACATTTGTCGTCCCCCGCTGCCATCAGCGCCTGCTCCCAAACTTCATAATCCTTGGGGTCTTTTTTGGCAACCGCTTTTCGCAGCAGGCTGCACAGATTCCTGTCAATGATGCTCATCGCCTCCATATCCCATGCGCCCCGGCAGTAAAAGCAGGGGATATTCGACAGTCCATCTTTCATGTTCCGGGCGACGATTTCCCGATAGGCTTTTTCCTCATATGGGGAAGCCCCCACGCAGAATACGATGATTTTCCTGCCCTGCAGGTCTTTGATGTTCTTCTTTAAGAAAGATAACCCGGCAATGCCCGATGCGTAGATTCCTCCGCCGAGAAGGATGGTGTCATATTCCCGGACAACAGAAATTCTTGCCTGCTTTGTTTCCACGCAGGGAAAGCCTGTTTTCTCTGAAAGCCACTGCGCGTATTTTTGGGTGGCTCCATATTTTGACTGATAAAGGATAATGCCGTTCATGCCCGGTTCCTCCATGGTAATACTATTCTCTTAATCCAATGACTGATCAAAACCCCTCAATCGAAAATCGCCGCCCGCTGATAGAGTCTGAAAAACAGCCGGACACGGATGCAGTTTGTTATAAATAGAGGGTTTCCCGCCGAGTTACATAAAATGACAGAGTATGTTGAAACATTGGCGTGCTTACATCACTTCAACGAGATTCTCGACAGTACAGCCCTTGCTTTCATAGTACGCAAGCATTTCAGGGAGTTTCTTTTTATCATAGCTGGTGATACAGTCAGTCAGAACACGAACGATATAGCCGTTTTTCGTCATATTGTAGCAGGTGGATTTGATGCAAGCTGTGGCATCCGCTCCAGCCACAAAAAACTCGGTAATTCCATGCGTCTGAATAAAGGCGGCAAAGTCCTCATTTGTCAAAGCGTTGCTCTTTGTCTTGGTAAAAATAAAGTCTGATACAATTTTCAGTTCCGGCACCAGCTCTGCTCCGCGAGTACCGGGCTTGAAGGTTCTCGTTCCGGCGGACAGATTGTTATGCTGAATATAGACTACATATAAACCGTTTTGATCAGCCCAATCAATTGCCTGATTGACACGCTCAATGATTTCCTTGTAGTTTTTCGTGATGTCATTTTGAAGGTCGATTACGACCAATGCCTTATTTTTCATAATATTCCTCCGCAAACGCAGATTATTTCGTTTTCGCTCATATAATAGGAATGTCATCCCTTTGCTTCACATATAAACCTGAAGAACTTGCGAATATTGCCGCTATTCACATAAGGAAGTCTTTTTACTTTGCAAATGCGCTCCTATATTTTGGGAGAACCACTTTCCAAAACAGAATGCTGTTGAGCACCAGCAGCACCCCGAAAAAGGCTCTTGCCGCCCATTCCGGAACCAGCAGCGCAATGCCATTCATATCCCCTCCGCCGAAAAAGCCACACAGAGTGCTTAAATAGAGAGGGTCAAGCAAAAGCATGGCCATGGTAATGTAGTAGATACAGGCTTTGAAAACCTCGGATTCCACCTTGCAGATGGCGGGAGCGGTCAGAGTCAGTGCATACGCCACGATGAGCGTGGCAATGGCTCCCACCGCGCAGAACACCCCCAGTTGCATGTCGGTCATAAACTGGGTGTCCGTCACGATCTGGACGC
>JALEHN010000039.1 GCA_022770525.1 Clostridiales bacterium | reverse complement strand
CTCTTCAGCTGTCATTTCTGTTGTAAAGAATTCCTGAGCAAGCGGTGCAAAGTATACATCTACAGAGCTTGCAGGCCATAATCTGTTCGGCCAGCCGATTGTCTTGTTTTCAGCAACATATTTCTGAACATCCTGTGAAAGAACATCAAGGTTATCACTTGTGTCACCTTCAACTAATGGAATGAAGCCGAACTGATTGTATAAATAATCTTTACCTGTTTCTGATGTATACAGCCAGTTAATGAACTGTTTGCCTGCTTCCTGTTCCTCAGCTGATGCTGTGTTATTCACTGCCCAGTATGAAGGTACAGCTACAGCCAGTTTGTCATTGCCTGCTAATGGCAGTGGCGCTAAACCTGCGTTTGTGAATTCGTAATCTGTGAACATACCTGCACACCAGTTACCCTGATGAATCATAGCAGCTTTGCCTGTTGCAAGGTCACCGATCTCACCATCATAATTCTGATCCAGAGGATTCTGGCAGTTTTCTCTGATGGCAACCATCATATCTGCAAATTCTTTGAAGATATCGTTGTCAGCCATTTTAACATTGCCTGCTTCCAGATCTGCAATGAACTGTTCAGGATCATCCTGTAATGCAAATGGTGTATTTAAAATATGGCCGACCAGGAAATAACCTTCCTGAGATAATTCAAAGCCTTCAACACCTGCTGCCTGCTGTTCTTTGATCAGGCTGATGAAATCATCTGTAGATGTTAATGTTGTTGCATCGCAAAGGTCTTTATTGTAAACAATACCAAAACCTTCAACTGTGTAAGGAACACCAAGTGTCTTACCGTCGTATGTAGAATCCGTCAATACGTTTTCAGGCATCTGACCAAGTACATCAAGACCTGTTAAATCTGTACAGTAGTCACCCAGCTGAGCAAATTCAGCAGGACCGCCAAGGTTGAAGATTGTAGGACCCTGATTATTGGCCAGTTTTGTCTTTAACTGCTGCAAATAGTCATCACCTGTTGTACCCCAGATTTCTACCTGGATGCCAGTCTCATTTGTAAACTGTTCTGCACAGTCTTCAAGAGCATCCTGAATTTCTACCTTTGACTGGAAGATGATGATCTTGTCTGCTGCCTGAACATCAGAACCGCCTTCGGATGCTGATGAATCAGCTGCTGCTTTTGTGTCTGCTGCTGCTTTTGTATCAGATGTTGCGTTTCCTGATCCGCCGCAGCCTGTCAGGGCCATTGATGCAACTAATGTTGTTGCCAGTAAACCACCGAACATTCTTTTTAATTTCATGTTTTTTCCTCCTTTAATTGGTTAATCGTTATACTCGTATAATACAGCACATTGTGTATATTGTCAAGCTTGATTTCGATTATTTCAGTCACTTTTGACATGTTTATTCATTTTGGCTAAAAAAAACAGCTACAAAACACCATTTTAAATTCGATTTTTATGACATTTGTGCATTTATTTAATAAAATATTTTACTTTTTAACTTATATTTTTACTAAAATCTTCAAAATTCGATTTTATTTTCGACTTTTTACAAACAAAACAGACAAACTTCCTGTGCGATAAAAAGTAAAATGCCGGCAGACAGTCTGTTCAATGGATACTGTCTGCCGGCACTGATTGCAATAAGCATAGCCGCTACCAATTTTTACTTCCCGGCTTACCGCCGTCCTTCTTTTTTGATATCGTTGTTTTTCGCCATTTAACTCTGGCACCGATACGCAGCGTTTCTGTATTTCTCCGGCCGCGTATATTTCCGATCAGGTTCTGCGCCGCAAGATAACCACGCTCATAATCCGGCACATCGACTGTCGTCAATTCCATCGGTTCTGCCATCGAGCAGTTATCAAAACCTGTCACTGCCACATCTTCCGGAACCCTTAAGCCCGCTTTCCGAAGCTCTCTGATGGCGCCGATGGCCATATTATCATTGGCACAGACAATACAGTCCGGCACCTCATCCGATAAAAGCATGATTTTTGCCGCCGTAGCGCCGCTTTTCTGGTAATAATCCCCGGAATAATAATGCTTTCTGTTGAAGGATATCTGATGTTTTTCAAGCACATCAAGAAATGCCTTGTATCTTTCCTTGTTATCGTCTGTACGCTCAGGACCGCCGATAAAACTGAACTTCCGGTATCCGAGACCGATCAGACCTTCCACCAGTTCGCACATCGCGTCATAATTGTTCACAAGAATACTTTTCACATACGGACTGTCCACTTCACGATCAAGCAAAATGACCGGATAATTCTCGCTGGCCACCTCACAGATGTTTTTATCTTTGACGCCCATGTCAAGAATAATACATCCGCTTGTAAAACCGCTGCGCATAAACTTTTCACACGATTTTTTTGTACAGATCATCAGGTCAAATTCATTGGCATTGGCATAATCGCTGATGCCGTGAATCACGTCCAGATAAAAACTTCTCTCAAAATCGCTGAAATTAAAAAGTATCGTATTAACTTCACCGGTTTTAAGGCTTCGTCCCGCAGCATTCGGAATATAGGACATTTCCTCACATATGCGAAGAATGTTCTGCCGTGTCTTTTCACCAACATTTTTCCTCCCGTTGATCACGTTGGATACCGTCGCTACAGATACGCCTGCCTCCTTTGCAATATCTTTAATACCTACCACTTTAAACCCCTTCTTTATCATAGATATTTACTATGATTTTATCATTATTTTAGTAAAAGTACAATAAAACATCAATTAAAAATTTACTAAAAATATCCGGGTTTTCTATACATTATTACTGTACAGCATCAATTTAACACAGAACCTTTTCCAAATCCCGTTTTTATCAGGCAATATTGCTGTATATGCCAATGACATACAGCATCAGCACCCCCGGCATCCCGAGAATTGCACTGACACCGGCTGTCCATACATTGACACCTACAGGACTGTTAAGATTAAATAAACTCATCACCACACAGACAATCCATATAAAACTGCTGCCTGTCACTCCCCTCAGTAAAAATCTCCACAAAAAATCCGTCTTTTTTAATACAAAACCGGCAAGAAAAATACAGCTTCCTGCGGCAATGATAAAGAGCAGTATCCCATTGATATCCAAAACAGCCTCCGCGTCTATGAAAGACCTTCCTTTTACTTATTTCATTTTATGCAAAAGACCGGCCGTTCATACGGTATCCGATTTTTACGAACGGACTTTTTTGTTTCGTCCGGCCTTTTTTGGCACATCGGCTTTTTGCGGTGCATCAACCTTTGTTTGCACATCGGCTTTTTCCGACGCATCAGCCTTTTTCGGATCATCGGCTTTTTTCTTTTTTTCAGGTGTTTTGTACCGGAATTCAAAAGCAATCATACCGTAGGCCGGCACATTGACTTCCATGGAATAATCATTCCAGTCCCACGCAACCGGCTCTGCTTTAACCAAAACGGGATTCATCAGGCCTGAGCCGCCGTATTTTTCGGCATCACTGTTAAATACTTCTTTATATGTCCCCGGGCACAGACAGCCGATACGATGATTCTTATATTCAACCGGAGAAAAGTTAAAATGAAACAGCAGACACTGTTTTTTCCCTTTGGACATTCTGCAGATGGTCAGCATATTGTGCTGACTGTCAGCCCCGAACACCCACTTAAATCCTGCCGGATCGCAGTCCGTCTCATAAAGTGCCGGATTTGTCTTATAAAAAGTCAGTAAATCTCTGTAATAATCATTGAGCTGGCGGTGGGCTTTTTCATGATCCAGAAGATTCCAGTCAAGGCTTCTTTCTTCACTCCACTCCCGAAGCTGCGCAAAATCCTGACCCATAAATAAAAGCTTTTTACCCGGATGCGCCATCATAAAGCCATAAGCTACTCTTAAATTGCCAAACTTATCTTTCATTGCCCCCGGCATTTTATTGATCATCGAACATTTTAAATGCACAACTTCATCATGGGATAAAACAAGCACATAATTTTCACTGAAAGCATATTCAAAACTGAAGGTCAGTTCGTTGTGGTGATATTGTCTGAAATACGGGTCTTCTTTCATATAGTTTAAAAAATCGTGCATCCAGCCCATATTCCACTTATATGTAAATCCAAGTCCGCCTTCTTCTGCCGGCCTTGATACTTTTGGCCAAGCTGTCGATTCTTCCGCGATGATCATGCATCCCGGATTTCTCTTTTTTAAAATAGAGTTCAGATGCTTCAGAAATTCTACAGCTTCATAGTTTTTATTGCCGCCGTCACAATTAGGCACCCACTGTCCGTTACTTTTTCCGTAATCCAGATAGAGCATAGAAGCCACAGCATCAACCCTGAGACCATCCACATGAAATTTTTCAAGCCAGAAAAGCGCATTAGCCACAAGGAAATTCATCACCTGTGGTTTTTCATAATTGAATACATAAGTTCCCCACTGGGCATGTTCCCCTTTTCTCCAGTCCGGATGTTCATAAAGCGGTTCACCGTCAAATCTGCCAAGACCATGGGCATCCTTTGGAAAATGCGCCGGCACCCAGTCAAGAATAACCCCTATGCCCTGTCCATGCAGATAATCGATCATATACATAAAATCTTCAGGCGTTCCGTACCGCGACGTCGGCGCATAATAGCCGCTGACCTGATACCCCCATGATCCGTCAAAAGGATGTTCGGCAATACCGATAAGCTCTACATGGGTATAGCCCATATATTTTACATAATCTGCCAGTTCATGGGCCAATTCCCGGTATTTTTTAAATCCACAGTTGGCACCTGTCTCATCTTTTTTCCATGAGCCGGGATGCACTTCATAAATAGCCACGGGTTTGTCATAAGACTGCACTTTCGCCTTATTTTTTTGCCACCGGCTGTCTGTCCATTGAAACTTACTGATATCCGTGACAATCGATGCATTTTCCGGACGCATCTGACTGAAATTGCCATATGGATCCGCTTTAAAAATAATATCGCCTCTTTTTGTTTCAATGGCAAATTTATATAAATCTCCCACACCGACATTCGGTATAAACAGTTCATAAATCCCTGAATTTTCAAGCCGCTTCATCAGGTGCGCCTTTGGATCCCAGTGATTAAAATCTCCCACAACGCCGACATTTTTCGCATTCGGCGCCCATACAGAAAAATAGACACCTTTTTCATCACCCGAAACAACAGGATGGGCACCCATCTTTTCATAAATTTCATAATGTCTGCCATGTCCAAACAAATACTCATCGGTTTCCGTCATCGCATATTTTTGCTTTGTTGCTATATCCATACTTTTCCTCATCTTTCACATTTTATATTCTTAGACATTTCGTCAAATAAGCCTGTAAATACCCTGCTTGTATATCCTTCCGATTATCTCTGCAACGATCACTTGCCTGACATGATAATTGCCGGCAGTTTTCACTGAAAAAATATCAGATGACGCTGACAATAATTCCATCGTGCCCTTTTATTGTCACCCGGAGTTTTCCGTCACATATTTGCACCGGCGTATCATTTAACAGGTTTTTGGCTTTGCTGCCGCCGCACGGCAAAGGAATATAAAGCTCCTTTGGTCCATCGTCATTATTAAGCACTGTAATGCATGCCTGACCGTTATAAACTCTTCCATAGGCATACTGTCTGTTCTGAAGAAACAATTCTTTGTATTCGCCGAAGCTTAATGCCTCATGATTTTTTCTTATTTCCGAAAGGCTTTTTAAAAGACCCGTCAATTCAGGATCGGGGTTTATAAAACTTTGTAAATCTATCGCCGGACGGAGGAAATTATCACTGCCGTCTGCTTTTTGACCCTCAATACCGAATTCAGATCCGTAATAAACAGACGGTATCCCCCAGATTGTGTACAAAAATACATAAACCGGTACCAAGTCTCTTTTGTCTGCAAGCTTGTTTGTGATTCTGTCAACATCATGATTATCCACAAAATTGTATAATCTCGCACCTTTACACAGTCCGTACGGCCCGAAAAGTCTTAAAACCGAATGAGCCATTTCAAAATAATTATGCGAATTATGCGCTGAATAAATACCTTTATGCAATTCATAATTGGTAACCGAATGAAGCATCTTATCATTAACCCACCGGCCGTAATCGCCATGAATCACTTCACCCATCAGCCAGAAGTCGCTTTTTACTGCTTCTGTTGTTTCTCTCAGCTGCCGCATAAACTCAAAGTCAAGAACATCGGCGCAGTCAAGACGGATACCGTCAATATCAAATTCACGGATCCAAAAGCGTACAACATCAAGCATATAGTCTCTGACTGCCTTATTCTGCATATTAAGCCGCGGCAAAATGGCATAACCCCGCCATGATTCGTACGAGAAACCGTCATTGAACGGTCCGCTTTCATTAAAATTCACATGGCAGTACCAATCTTTTGCCCATGAATCCCATTTTCTTTCCATCAAATCTTTAAATGCAAAAAAATCCCTTCCGGTATGGTTAAATACACCGTCAACGACAACTTTAATCCCCTTTTGATGACACAGCTTCACCCATGATGCAAATTCTTCATTCGTCCCAAGGCGGCTGTCCACTTTTTTATAATCTGTGGTATCATAACCATGAGTCCCGGATTCAAACAGCGGCCCTATATAAACCGCGTCAAATCCCATATCTGCCATGTGGTCTGCCCATTGATTTAATCTGTTAAAGCCACCTTCCTTAAGTATATAGTCATTTTCCTTTTCACAACCGCAAAGTCCAAGCGGGTAAATATGATAAAAAATCGCGCTGTCATACCATGCTGCCACAATCATTCGCCTCCTGAATTTATAATTTTACACATAAATGCCGTGCAAAAACTGGTGCACAATGGCAAAAGCTTTCTCACTGCCGATAAACGCATCTTCATTTCGATTGAGCCACAATAAAAGTGAATGGCTGATCATTCCGATCAATGTCACTGCATACTGCTCCTGCCGCCCGTTCATATTGCCGATGATATTGCCTGCTTTTAAAAATAATGCCGTCAGCATATTTAACTGGTCGGTAGCATAAGGCAGCACAGCCCTATGCATCTCTGATGCTTCTCCCGCATAGAGCATCGACATAAAAAGCTTATAAAACTTTGCATTTTTCCACGCCACTTCAAAGTAAGTACTGACAAACCGGTATAATGTCATCGGCAGATCGCCGTCATAAACCGCCGCAGTCTCAAGTGCCTTGCGAAACTTTGTATATTCAGTCTCTATAAGACTTTCCAGAAGACCATATTTGCTGCCGAAATAGTGATAAAGTGTAGGTTTTGTAATCCCGGATCTATCCGCGATCTCCTGAACACCGACAGCATCATAGCCTTTTGTATAAAACAGTTCCAAAGCACTTTCCAAAATCTTTTCCTTATTATCCACAGTGACACCTCCTTCGTACAGTATACCAATCGGTATACTGTACGTCAAGAAAAAAGAGACTTTTTTTTAAAAAAGTCTCTTTTTAAATCAGATGGCATATTTAAGTTGCCCGACAAATGAGCCTGCCAGCAATTTTTCCGTACTTAACACACGGAAAATCGACGAATTTTACATATCCTTTAGCATTCTGAAATCTTCCGCGATCAGTCTGAACATTTTTGCTTCTTCATATTTATTATCAAGTACGGTCATAAACAGATTCTTGACATTCCTGTTTTCAAGATTTGAAACAGCCATATCAACGATACTCATGACATCTTCATAATTGATGACCTTATCGCTGTCAATGCACCGTTTAAAATAATCTCTGAGAACCAGTGCAGCCTCAGGGTCCATTTCATATTTGCGCTGCTCAATATAACCTTTAGCCAGTGTCACAAGTTCCATTTCATTATATTTTGAAACATTAATGACGTTCAGGAATTTTGACCGCAATGTCTGATGTTTTTTCCAGAACTTCATCATCTCATCATGAATACTTGAAAAAACAATCGCCGTCTGCTGATTATCCTGATTGACATAATCTTCAATAATTTTTGCAGATTCATCAGAAAGCAAATCTGCCTTCTCAATAATCAGACATCCGCCTTTTAATTTATCAAAAATCATTGAAAAATCCCGCTGATTAAGATCATGCGCCGATGCTCTTACAATTTTTTCTTTGTCACAGATGCCATACGTATTTAAAGCTTTGGCAATACCCAGTGAAATCTGTGATTTCAGTGATTTATCGTCAGCAAGAACGACAAAATTAATATCATACGATGCAAGAATATCAAAGCTATTTGTCTCGTTGTCTTCAAACTTTGTAAAAGTCATACTCAGCTGCTCTTTTACATAGTCAATATTCGGAACCGCCGAAAAAATATCACTGGAAGTTTTTGTATCATCAAAAAGTCCGTTGATAAATGTCCTGTCTTCTTCAGTCCATACCCGTTCTTCTACAATATCATCGTCATCCATGATCAGACCGTCATCATCGTCATCTTTATCCGGCTCTGATTCTTCAGCGGCTTCATCTGCATCGCCCTGTGATAACAAATGCTCAGATGCAACCCCGTCACCGGACTGTGAAAAATCTTCCTGTATGAAATCTTCGTCACCGGATTCAGAAAATTTCTCCTGTTTGAAATCTTCGTCACCGGATTCAGGAAATTTCTCCTGTATGAAATCTTCGTCACCGGATTCAGGAAGCTTCTCCTGTTTGAAATCTTCATCGCCGGATTCTGTCACTTCTTCCGATACAAAATCATCTTCTGCATCAAAATCGTCTTCGGAAAATAAAGCTTTTGCAAAATCATCACTTTCCAAATCACTTCTGCTCTCAGGCACGTCTTCGATGACTTCATCTTCAAAATCATCTTCACTTAAAAGATCTTCATCAAAATCCTGACCTGTGATGACTTCATCTTCAAAACCATCCGCATCTTCATCGCGCTCCGTCACCGGTTCCTTATATAAATCAGCTTTTTCTCCATCTTCATCAATCAGCGCATCGATATACTGATTTGTCTCTTCCGCTTCCTGAAGCTTTTTGCGCCGTAACTCTTCCCGCTGTTCCTGCTCTATTTCTTCGACACTGCGCTTCTTAAAAAATCTTTTTGGTTTCTTTTTTGTATTCCCCCAAAAATCCATCGTACTGTCGGCAGACAGTGCGTCAAAAATACTGGCTTTTGGCTTCTCAGCGGACGATGTGCGCCGCCGTTTCCTGCCTTCACCTGCATTTTCTCCTGTATTCTCATCCTCAGAAAAGCTGTCATCTAAAGCTGTATCCCCCGAAAAATCAGACAGAGCATCCGTATCCCCGGTTTCCCTTAAAGATTCTTCCGTATCTTCTTCGATATCTTCATCCTCAGAATCAAGATCTTCCTCCGCATAGTCTGTATTTTGACTGAAATTTTCAAAAAACTGCATCGTATCTCCCATAGACTTTTTAGCCGGATTTTCAGAGCTTTTGGATTCTTCCGGTTTCTCACTCACAGCGGATATATCAGCGATCACATTCTCAGAGGATTTATACTTCTCCTGCTTTTCAATAAATTTCTGCTTCTTTTCTTCCTGTTCTTTCAAAGCCTTCTCAATCAGATCAACGTCAATGGATGTGTCTGTGATACCCGTAGGCGTATGGTTTTCTTCATCACTGCCGCCGTCATAGGCAGACATGAAATCCTCGTCAAATACAGGAATCGCTTCGCCCGTAATTTCACACTTTAAGCGCACGGCTTTATTGACATATTCACCATGGCCAAACCACAATACAATCTCGTCGCACTCATGGACTGCTTTTTGATCATCACCGGATTTATGATATAATTCTGCCAGCTCATAAGCCCACTCTTCCATATATTCATAATCCTTTAATTTCTCCAGTGTGTCAATAAGCACTGCCGTGCGCTCGCCCTTTGCCTTATCCAGGCGATACCTCAGAATATATCTGTGAAGGTCACGGGATGCGACACCGATAAACTCTTTATAATAATACTCAGCCTCGCTGTAATCACCCATCTCAATGTAAAGACTTGTCAGAAGGCTTAAAATACGGCGATTGGACGGTGCCTTGTCATAAGCCCTGACAAAAACATTTTCCGCCGCTTCATACATACCTTCATGCATATAAACCTCGCCGATCAGACAAAGATTCGGCGCTACCTTGATACGGGCAACATCTATCTGTTCAATAATCTTTAATGCTTCATCAAACGCATCATCACTGACACAGTTTTTAAGTTCTTTTAATAACTGTGTTTCCGCATTTTCTCTTGCTTTTTTATCTGCACGCTTTTCCACAACTCCAACTCCTTTGCATGCTGTTTATTGCATTTTCCTCTAACAGTCTAACACAATTGAAGATGATTTACAACCAAAGGGGAAAAAATCACATAAAGAACACAAATAATCCTTTTCATTAAAAGGGTATTTGACGCCTTTGATCTCCTGATAATTTTCATGCCCCTTACCCGCCAGAATCACAAGGTCACCGGCTTTTCCTTCCAAAAGGCAATATTGAATCGCCTCTTTTCTGTCGACAATCACCCTGTATTTCCCTTTTGTTTCTTTAAGTCCCGAAACAATATCTTCAATAATTGCCCAAGGCTCCTCATCTCTCGGGTTATCCGTCGTTACAACGGTAAGATCGGCAAGCCGCCCGCTTGTTTCACCCATCTTAACACGCCTTGACTTTGCTCTGTTCCCGCCGCAGCCAAACATGCAGATCAGACGGCCGTCGTATGATTTTCTAAGATTTTGAAGCAGGCTTTCAAGTGCCGCCGCATTGTGCGCATAATCAATCATCACGGTCGCCGGCCACGGTCCCGGCACAATTTCCGTTCTGCCCCGTACATAAGTATTTTGTAATCCTGAGATTATAGCATCTTTTTTAATTCCAAGAACATCAGCTGCGGCTGTGGCTGCCAGCGCATTGATTTGATTAAATTCCCCCGGCATATTGGTTGTTACAGTTATTTTTTCTCCATTTGACAGCCGGTAAATAACACTGCCATCCTTACAGCATTCACTGAATTTATAATACCGCAGACGGCACGGCGCATTTGAAACCGCACAAACAGCTGTATTGTCATCCCCATTAACAATACCTATCCTGCACTGGCGAAACAACAGACTTTTACAAAAAATATATTCCTCCATATCCGCATGTTCATTTTTTCCGATATGATCGGGATAAATATTTGTAAGAATGGCTGCATCAAATGTAATCCCCGAAGTCCGGCTCTGTTTAAGCCCCTGGGACGACACTTCCATAACCACTGCATCCATGCCGTTTTGAACCATTTCAAACAGATATTTCTGCAAAGATACAGCCCCCGGCGTCGTATTTAATGACGGAATACTCTCTTTACCATTATCAATTTCCACTGTGCCGATGATCCCCGTCTTATAACCGGCTTCCGTCAAAATCCGGCGCAGCATATAGGCTGTTGTCGTTTTTCCCTTTGTCCCCGTAATACCGACCATGATCATTTTTTTCGATGGATATCCATAAAAAGCCGCCGCGATTTTTGCTGCCGCATACCGTGTATCCGGCGTCTGTATCCATGTCACCGACACATCCTCCAAAAACGGTTTCGGGCGGCTTGCTACAATAGCTGCCGCCCCTTTATCAATCGCTTCTTTGATTTTATCAAAACCGTCTGTTTTTGCACCGTGTATGCAGACAAACACTTCCCCGCGTCCTATTGTTCTTGAATCATCACTGATCCCGGATATTTCTATATCAATTCTGCCGCTTTGGCAAAGCCAGAAAAAGCCTGTTAAAACATCAGAAAGCCTCATATTAACCCATCGTTTTACATATCTTTATTATAGCATATGCAGATTTTACGTTACAGTACACCCTCTGTGCGTACTGTAACGATTTTACAAACCGGCTTCTTATACGAAATCAAACACCTGCTGTTCATATTCAATGGTTCTGTATTCCATGGACGCCACGTCAACGCTGGAATGATAATCGACCACCACCGTCTGCTGCCTTGTACCAACCACTTTTTGCCCAAGAACATAATTCACATCAAATTCACCGGTAATTGCCGGTGTTGCCCCTCTGGCAGGAACAATCAGCTGTACATTATTTTCTTTAAGCAGGGCAAAAATCGGCTCCCAGATATAAATATCTTTTGCCGCGCCGAAAGGATTATCAATAAAAATGACCTTTTTAAGCCCCGATGTGTCATTGCTTCTCGAATGAATCGCCGATATATAATTAATCACTGCAATCAGGAACTGAATATAAATGCCCTGTGACTGCCCCGTACTGCCAACGGCCTCCTCATACTTTAAGAAACGGCTCTGTTCACGGATCGGCTCTCTTTTATACAATGAAAGTCTGATCTGATCCATGTCTGTGACAATCACCGAAAACAGATGCTTCCATGCCAGTTTATTCTTAAGATACTTAAGGCGTTCGCCCTCATCTGTGATTTCATCGGCCTTTTCCACGATCCGGTCAATATAATCTGACATTTTCTGTCCATAAAGCTCTTGCTTCACATATGGAATTTTAAGTCCGATCATCTGAATCTGTTCATCCCCGAGGGTAATCTTTGACATTTTAGGCAGCCGCTCCAGCTCCATCCGGATATCTTCACACCGCTGCAGACACTGACTTTCAAAGTTTTCCTTAATTTTTTGCATATCCTCGATGCCTTTTTCAATACGTTCTTTTTCCAGCATAATAATTTTAACCGTATCGGAAATATTATCACCAAGGGTACGCGCCTCATCTTCTGTCTTCGGAAGACTGACCTGATAACGTATTTCATCTGCCAGATCATAGGCTTTTAAGAGCCGCAGTGTTTCCACAAGCTTGTCCTTATCCTTTTCGAATTCCGCCCATTTAAGTTCCTCATCTTTACGGAGCCGCTCATACATTTCAGACAGCATGGCAGACTTCTGATAGAAATTTTCATCATTTCTGTCGCTGTCTTTTGTATAAGCCGCCGTCACCGAAACACTGCGCATCAGCCGCTCCATATCTTTTTTAATATCTTCAAGAGCTCTGATTTCTTTCTGATTTTTTACAATGCTTTCCGACAGTGTCTGCTGCTTTTCCTTTACCTCCGCCAAAGAAGTGTGATACTCTCTGATAAACACATCATAATCCATGTTTTTCAGATCCACCTCTTTGTAATAGCCGTATTTTTCCTCGATGACATTGACCGCATTTTCAACGCTTCCCGTCAGTTTATGCGTATTTGCCAGGGAATCCTTTGCGGCAGCTTTCTGAAGCTGAATCTGCTCGGAAAGATTTTCCATTCTCTCTCTGATTTCCCGTATGGAATCTTTATCGCAGGCCACAAACTCACCGTCTCTTTGCTTCCGTGCCAGTTCCCCGATGGTCATATTCCTTAATTCTATGGCATATTCAAGGCGCTCCAGTGTTTTTTCATAAGTTTCAAGAAGTTTTTTCTTATCCTCGATGTCGGAGTTTTCATTTTCATAAGCCTGACAAAGAGCGCTAAACCGCACTTCTATATCAGACAGCTGCTCTTCGCTTTCATCATCTCCATCATCATCATTTTCAACATAATACGCCGCAAACTGTGTCTGCCACATTTTTTTAAGATTCAAAAGCTGACCTTCCAAAACCTCGATCTGCTTTTTCATCATACTGCTTTTGGCGCTTGTGTCCGCAATCGCCTCATTCATCGCCAGAATCTGCTGATTTGCCTGACTTTTCTGCTGCCCGTACCGGTGCAGTAAATTCCTGACATCATCAAGCTTTCCATTAAGCACCGCCATGCTTTCAATGGCGCTTCTTTCTTTTGCCATTTCATCAGCTTCTTTTTTAAGCCCTTCGATTTCCTGACAAAGTCTTTTTTCTTCAGCGCGGTCTGCCTCCAGCTGCTTTTCCAAATCTTTGATTTCCTGTTTTAAGGCAGTCATTTCCTTTTCTACCGCATCCCGGTCCGCAAGCAGTTCAAGACGCCGTTCATAATAAGTATCCATAAAATGGTACACATAATCAAGGTCTGTCTGGTATGTCTTTTCCTGATCAACAAGACGGTTTTTGCGTGCCTCACACTGCGCGATCAACTGCTCCGTCTTTTGTACCTCAAGACCTGCTGCCGTATCATCAACATAAAGCAGCGGATCGGGTCCCGTAAAAATTATACGGCTGCCATCGGTCAGACATTCACCGGAAAGAACTGCATCATACCGCACAAGAACCACCTGTCCCGCACCGAAATCCATCGTTCTAAACGTCAGATCACCGGCAATTTTCTCAAATTCCGTACGCACAATAACCGCAAACGGCAAATACGGCATATTGCCAAGCAATACCTTCTTTTCTTCGGCAGGCACTTCCTTCAGATAATCCGCACCGGCAATACATGAAGCATTATAACTGCGCCGCATGTAATCCATAACGCTTAGAACACTTTCGGATACAAGCACAGGATTTTTTTCCTGCAGCTGCACTTTTTTATCTTTCAGCAGCTGTATACGGCGGCTGACTTCATATAAGTCCTGTGCCGCTTTTTTATAACGGCTGTAAATACTCTGTTTTAATCCGTCATATCCTGAAGCCCCGTAAACTTTCAATAACCCTTCAGCTTTACTGCGGTGTTCCTGATATGCGTCAAAGAAATCCGCCACTTCTTTCTTTTTATGTGTATCATTTGCCAGTTCTGCCCGTTTTTGTTCCAATGTCAGCAAAATGCTTTGCATTTCATCATTAAGAACCGAGCATTTTTCTCTGTCCTCATCAAGCCGCTTCAAAAGCCCGGCCTCACCGGCCCTGTACGCCCGTATTTCTTTTTCACTGCCTTCCACCAAAAGCGCGTTCACCTGATGCCGCAGTTCGGATATTTCTTCCACAAGCTGTTTTTCTTCCTGGCTGCCGCTTGCAATATGATGATCGGCAACAGCTTCCGAAAGCTGTGCCTGACGCAGAAGTTCGCTTTGCTCATCAAGCATACTTTCCAGTTTCCCTGATTTTAAACGGATATCATCCCGTTTTTTATGTAAGTCCTCTGCCTGCTGCCCGATTTTTTTCCTGGCCGCTTTTGAAAGCCGGTTCAGTTCCAAAAGATGACCATGGGGGTCACCGGCACTGCGATTAAGCGCCTCTTTGACGACCCCCGCATTTTTTGCAGTTTCCTCATATTCAAGATAATCCCGCATACTTTCAGCTTCTGACAGAGCAAGCGATGCCCTGGCATAATCACCTTCAAGCGTATTTAACTGTTCTTCGACTTTCGACGTATGATTCTCAAGGTTTTTAAGCTGTTCCCGGCTTTTTTGAACCTTCACTGTGTCAAGCTTCCGCTCAATCTCAAAAAGCCGTTTTTCCGCCAGAGTCTGCTCTTTGACATACACCGAAGCGTCACGATTTTTAACTTTTAATGCCTCCAAAAGGCCATGATATCCGCGGACAAGTGCATATTTGAAGCTGTCTTCCTCTCCATAAAGCTTCGTCAGACTTAAAACTCTGCCCGAAAAGTTTTCCAGCATCTGAGCCTGTCTGTCATAGGACAATATTTCCTGCCGCTTCTTAGACAGCTCCAAAAGCCTTCCCTGAATGGACAAAAGCGTCCCGGCCATATCCTCATCGCCGCCGTCCGTCTTTTGCGCATAAGCTTTTTGAATAATCTCTTCAATCAGCAGGTCTTCCACAACTTTTCTCGTTGTTTTATAGTTTGTCTCAAAATATGTTCGCACATGGCCTTCTGTTTTGTTGATACCTCTGATAATTTCCCACTGACTTTCATAAAGGCCGTACCCGGCAATAAAACTCTGATAAGCGCCTTTTCTGTCAAATATATGTATTTTCAGATGATAATCCTTATGCTCCAGCTCTTTTAAATAAACTCTTAAGCCTGTATATGTCATATGCTCCCTGCCCTTAGACAGCGGCAGGTTGACAAGATCATTGTCATTATATTCCCTGTAAAAAATGACATAATTAAAATAGTCAATGGAAGCCGCATCTCTTTTGCCGCCGTCATCGCCGTCATCCTTTGCTTTTCTTGCGCAAAAACCTGTCAGCATATATTTATAGCCGTCAACAATATCACATTCATCAAGCTTCCATTCGATCAGTGAATGAATCGAAGTACTCCCTTCATTTGTCCGAAACAGCTTTTCCACCGGCTGTTTATCGTCAAGGGTACAATTAGGGATAAGGTTCTGAAACAGTAAAAGCATAAGGACGCTTTTTCCGCCGCCGTTTGCCAGATCATATAATGCATTTTTACCGTCAAAACGCATAATAAAATCATCATAATACTGTGTGCCGAAGTTGTATTTAACGTTATTCACGCGAATCCGATGAATGTGCGGCATCTGTTTCACCTCCCCTTGCTATTTCAAACAGGCGGCTCTGTTCATCCTCATAATAATTGCAGACCATCGCCCTGAATCTTCCTGTGGCATAATATTTATCACCGTTTTCATAAAACAGATTCTGTGATTTCAGAAAGTTAAACACAAGTTTTGTCATACCGATTTTTGACCCTCTTGCCGCCTTTAAAGTGGACATATCTTCATTTTGCGCCGTCATCGGCAGCTCATCCCATAAAAGGGCAATCGTTTTAAAGCTGTTTTCCTCTGTCTCGGTAAGCACTTCTGTTCCGGCTTTTTTAAGAACGCCGTAAAGCCCTGCCGTCACCGCTTCAATCACATCAGAAACTCTGACATACTCCCGCACTGACACATCACCTGAATTTTCATAAAACAAAATGACCGTTTCAAATATCATATAATAAGCCAAAAACAATTCTTTATTTAAACGCAGGCCGATTTCTTTCTTCAGATCATCATTGGTAAATCCGAAAACTTTATTGCCCGGTCCGGCACAGACATACAGCGCATCCTGATACTCATACAGCTTTAAATTGGACTTTTTTAAAACTGTATCCAAAATATCATACACTTCTGTATTACCCGCATAGCATTCATACAGGTCGCCGTTTACAGATTTACTGATTTCTTCCCCGACAATCAGACGTCCGTAGATTTCCATCGCCTTTTCAAGATTTCTCTGATCCATCGTTTATTTCCTTTCAAATATAATATTTGTCACTTCATAAGTACCTCCTGGGCAAATCACCCGGTCCGGCTCAAAACGCAGACCGAACCTTAAATGATCATACTTTTCACCGTCGCCTGCAATATATTCTGCCATGATTTCTTCAAGAAATGTATCCTGCTTTTCCCTGATTTTTGTCAGGTCATAACTGTCTTTCTGACTTAAATGCGCAAGAAATGCATAAAAATCCCCGTTTTGATAAATGTCTTCGCCAAACTTCATCATATAGAGGTGACTCAGATACTCAAGTCCGATCTCATCTTTTTCTGTCAGCTGCTCAAAAAGAACTTTTAAGAAAAATGTAAAATTGCTGCCGATTCTTTTTGAAGCAGCCTCTTCCTCATACACATACGACCTTTCCCGTCCCGACGGCGAAGCTTCCTCAAGCACTTTCTCCTCCGGCTTGTAATCAAGCATCCCGTCAAGCTGATGAAAATTCAGCGTTTTATGAAGGCGGAGTCCGAGAAGCGGTTTTACAAGCTTGGCAGCACCGCAGACATTATCGGCTTCCATAAAAACTTCTTTTAAACGCACAAAATCCACGCTGCGCCTAAACCGTGTCTTTTTTGCGCGGGCAATCATCTCATCCGCTTCAACCTGCAGCTTCGTGCACGCAATTAAAAGATCGCCATGCTTTTTCATTGCGCGCTTTAACTCCGTATCCACCGCATAAAGCTCTCTCTGGGCAGCCTGGCCTGTGCTAAGCCGCATGGCCTGATCCACCAGTGACCGGTTTTTTTGAAAAAGCTTCTGCTCCTCATCAAACCACTTAAGACCGCTTTCAAAAAATGCTTCCAGTGCTTTCGCGCCTTCAAAGACATTGCGTCCGAGAAGAACGACAATTTCCTCCTTTTGAACCATCAGCTTTGATACTTCCTGATTAATCCTTGATATCACAGCCAGACTTCCCGAAAAATTCTTTGCCCTGACCATTTTTTCCAGCAGCACCTGTTCCACAGAAATCTGACTTTCATCTTTGATTTCTTTTGTATCAAGATAAAACTCAATGGCATCCGATGTCAGGCTGTACACGACCCGCCCCTGATCAAACCGACTTTCAATCAGCCGTATGCGCATCGTTTTCATTTTCTTATCCGAAGGATCAAACCAGCGTGCCGAAAAAGGCTTGCCGTCATTGCAAAGCTTATCAAAAATATAAGATACGAGCTGTGAAAGCTCCCCCTCCTCTGCTTTGGGAGAAAAGTCTCTCACAAGCAGATCACTCATAAAAGAAGCATACATCTCATATGTCACAGCTCTGTCATTGAAACTGTTTTCTTCAATAAAATAACGGATCACCGCCATCGTCACATATGCCATATCTATATCGGCATACCTGCCGTCCTTAAACAGATTCAGACCATTATCCCACAATCTGAAAAACGGGTAATACTTACCGATATGGCGCATACGCTCACCATGACTGGCAGCGATCTCATTCATAAATATCTGCTCACTCACAACTTTCCTCCAATGTCATCTTACTTCTAAAAACTTTTATCTCTCCATGCAGTCTCACTTCAAATAACTGTATCTCACCAATGTCGTCTTACTTCAAAACTTTTATCTCTTCATGCAGTCTTACTTCAAATAACCTTTATCTCTAAGTGCACGTTCAATATTATCCAGAATCACCTCACTGGAGGCTGCCACCGTATGCACATGATCGCCGTCAGCAAGTATGTTTAACGGCTTTGCACGGCTTTTTTCAATTTTCCTGCAAAACTCCTCCACATCTGCCCTGTTTTCCAGATTCAGATCCACACAAATCTGCCCGTACACATCATGTTCGACAACAATGTCCAGTACCTGTCCGCCGTTATCGATGACCGTCATCAGTTCATCTCTGATTGCCTCCGAGGAATGACGGACACTGAAACAGCGATGGTGATTTTCTTTATGCTGCTGATACAGTAAATACCCTTTGGACGTTGCAAGAATATTTTTATTCACCGCCCGCAAAAGAGCAATATCCTGAACGATCACCTGCCTGCTGACACCGAGCATCTTCGCAAGGCCGCTGCCAGAAACAGCCCTGCTGCTGTTTTTTAATATTTTTAGAATTTCCTCTCTGCGGCGGTCACCTTCCATATTTCGACATCCTTTCAAACAATTATTAAACGATGGTTCTTCCATAAAATCATATATACCGGTAACTGCATCTCCGGCGATGATGGCTTTACTCAATCATTCTTCCAGATAATCTCCAAAACCATCAGTCATTGATTCATGACCATCTTTATAGACCCACAGCACTTCCACGCCGCCAATACTTTCGGCCAGCTTTCGTCCTGACTGCTCATCCATCGAAAACAAAGCTGTAGACAAAGCATCCGCCAAACCGGAATCTTTGCAAAGCACCGACACCGATGTAAAATAATCCGCCGGCATCAGCGTATCCGCGTCAATAATATGATGATACTTTTTCCCGTCGACTGTGTAAAACCGCTGATAATCACCGCTTGTCACCAGTGCTGTATCCGAAAGCCCAAGCACATGTATATATGCTTTTTCACTGTCAAGATCGGGATTCTGAAGAGCGATACGCCACAGGCTGCCGTCTTTTTTACTGCCGATGGCAAGGATATTTCCGCCCACATCAAGAAGCCCTGACGTCACCCCTTCTTTTTCAAGAAGTTCTCCAAGCTTTGCCACCGCATAACCTTTGGCGATTGCTCCCACATCAAGAGACATCTCAGGGTCTGACAAATAAACGGTACTGTTTTCCTCATCTATGATAAGTTTACGGATATCTGTATGTTCGGCTGCTTCCGTCAGTTCTTCCATCGCCGGAAGTGCAGCCGCTTTAGGGTCATTAAGCCCCGCCATCCGGTAATCATGCCAAATCGCCAGTACACTGCCCATGGCAGCATTCATACTCCCGCCGGACTTTTCGCCGATCTGCACACCAAGCTTTAACATATTGATGATTTCCTCATCAACTGCAACCGGCGCAATTCCCGCATTGTCATTGATCGTTTTTATATTATGAACATCTTTATAATCATGGTAAATATCAAACAGCTGATGATATCTTTCAAGCTCTGTTTTAAATACCTCACAGATATGCCCGGCATCACTTTCTTTAGCATAAAACTGAAGATTAGTTTCCGTATCAAATGCTGTATACAGCGTATAACTATGAAGCTTTTCACGCCCACAGCCCGACATGCATAACAAAACTGTCATCATCAGAAAAAATCCCGATACCGCTCTCTTTCTCTTACCGGCAAAAAATCTCATAAATACCTCCAGTACATTCGCATAAGCCTTATAAGCTTTTCTGTACGGCTTATACCTTCATCAAACGATGCTTACGGAGTTCTTTACATTTCACACTTTAAAAAAGTTTTTTGCATTTCACATTTTAAAAACCCCGGCATCATCATATAGCGTTATTATACACTGATAAAAAGCGTTCCGCAAGAAAAAGAAGCCCCCTGAAAGCTTCAAAGAAATCCTGCGATTCTCTTTTCAGCTTACAGACGGCTTCTTTATTAATTAAAATTTCTGTTAATATTTAGAGACAAGCTCCAAAACCGCTTCATTGACGGCATCAGCATTGCCTGCGGCAGCATGTGAAACAGTTATGTATATATTCACTGCATTTCTCTGAATGCTTTGGCCACATATTCTTTATCTTCTTTATATGTAATGCCGTACCACTTATCGCCCGTTTCCATCATCTTCACCTGTGCACGGCCTGTTTTAATGAGCTTGTCGATAATTGTCGGCAAAAGATACTCGCTTGTCACATCATCTTCACTAAGACCGGTCAGAAATTCTTTAAACCCTGTCTCAAGCACATCAATAAATGCCGGCATCAGCGCCCACATATTCATGGATACATGGCTGTCTGTCGGAATTTCTTTAACAACAGCACCATCTTTGCGAACAACAGCTTTATCGCCTTCTTTTTCAATACCTTTTGTCTCAAAGACATCTGTCAGCATACCGTCACGATCAACCGCACATACCCCTCTTGTCACCGCACCGTTTTCGCTTAATGTATTGCCAAGGATAAATCCGGCCATACCGCAGTTTAATCTGCCTTCCACGGTCACCGGGGCGTTAAGAAGAAAATCATGCAGTTTTATAAATGCTTCTTTGCCGTAGTAATCATCAGCATTGATGACAATAAACGGTTCTTTGACAATATTTTTACATACAAGGATAGCCTGACCTGTCCCCCACGGCTTTACACGTTTTTCAGGTTTTTCAAACCCTTCTGGCAGATCATCAAGCTCCTGAAAAGCATAGTCAACCTCGATCAGCTTTTCAATTCTGTTTCCTATAATTTCCTTAAAATCTTTTTCCAGGTCTTTACGAATAATAAAAACAACTTTATTAAAACCGGCCGCGATGGCATCTTTGATGGAATAATCCATAATGATCTCACCATTTGGTCCAACCGGCTCTAACTGCTTAATCCCGCCGCCAAACCGGCTTCCGATACCTGCCGCCATAATCACAAGCGTCGTTTTCATCCAAATACCTCCCGTACTTCACCTTTAATATTCATCTCAAAGTTACCTTTCAAAATAGTATACACATATTCTGTATAATAAGCAAGCTTTTCATGGCATTTAACCATACTCTGCCTTTAATAATGAAAAAATAAGCGGAAACCCTGATTAAAGGACTTCCGCTGAAAAAATAAGAGCGCGAGACGGGATTCGAACCCGCGACCCTCGCCTTGGCAAGGCGATACTCCACCACTGAGCCACTCGCGCATAATCAACCAAATATTTAATTTTGGCAATGCCCAGAACCGGAATCGAACCAGTGACACGAGGATTTTCAGTCCTCTGCTCTACCGACTGAGCTATCTGGGCTTACTTAAATCTTTATCGTTGCTCGTCTCTGAACTTTGCCCTCACAACAATAAGAATTCTAACACAAAAGGTTTTATTTGTAAAGTACTTTTTTTAAATTTTTTCAAATTTTTTGAAATATTTTATTTATTGCAACATTTCAGACATGCCTGTTTAAATACCTGCATGTCTGAAATGCGTTTTAACAGATTGGAAATTTTTTTGTATGACCGAAATCAAAAACTTCTGTCCCGGTTATCTTTTGATATGATAATGATTGCCGACTGAGGCTTAACTTCCAGTTCAATCGTCTGATTGATGACCGTATATGACGGTCCGCTGCACTTATAACCGTCTGCATAACTTTCAAAAACACAGTCAAACACTGTCCCGTCCTCAGCGCCGGTCTCCCATGCCGGTATTTTTACAGTCACCGGTGTGTCACCGATATGAACAACAATGATTGCCTGCCGGTCAGCATTAAATCTGCTGTAGCTGATCAGGTTTTTCTGTCCGTAGAGATATTTAAGAGAACCATCATAAAACAGGCTGTACTTCTTATGTATCCCGATAATATCCTTATGAAAATCCAGAAGTTCTTTATCTTCATGCCCCCACGGATATGTTCTTCGGCTGTCCGGATCTGTAAAGCCGCACACACCGGCCTCATCGCCGTAATAAATCGTCGGCGCCCCCGGCCATGTCATCTGCATGATCACGGCAAGACGCATCACCGCTTTGTTGACACCTGTATCCGCCGCTTCACTGCCCAATGTGGCAAGACGTCCTACCTTGCGGTTCGTTCTTGTAAGAAAACGTGAGTGATCATGATTGGACAGTTCATTCATCGCCACATACAGTGACTGGTAATGCATGCGGGACATGTGATGACTCATGGCATCTCTGAAGCAGACATCATTGCCAAGAAGATCTGCTCTGTATTCGTCGCTGTGCTTTTCAAGCCCCGTAAGAAACCATGTAATCGGCTCCATAAAGGCATCATAGTTCATCACCGTATCCCACTGGTCACCCTGAAGCCACGATGCCGGATCACCGTAATGCTCCGCAAGTATAATGGCATCGGGATTTGCCTCCTTGACCGCACTTCTGAACTTCTTCCAGAACTGATGATTGTATTCGCTTGAATGTCCAAGATCCGCAGCCACATCAAGACGCCAGCCGTCAACATTATACGGCGGTGATACCCACTTTTTTGCTATATTTAATATATATTTTTCCAGTTTATCCGACTGCTCGTAATTAAGCTTCGGAAGCGTATCGTGCCCCCACCAGCCGTCGTACTTTTTATTATATGGCCACACAGAATTTTCCGAGAACTTGAAAAAGCTGTGATACGGGCTGTTTTCATCAACATAAGCACCCGATGCATAGCCCGGCTGATGCTCATAAAGACACTCGCGGTCAAGCCATTTATTAAATGAACCGCAGTGATTAAAAACACCGTCAAGGACGATCTTCATCCCCCGTTTATGGATTTCCTCCACAAGCCGGATAAAATAACGATTGCTGGCTTCGAGATTCTTTTTATCTGTCACTCTTGATATAAATCTGGAAGCTTTTGTATTATCATTTTCCCCGTCAGCAAGACACTCACCCTCGTCATTGACAATCACACCGAAATGCGGATCCACATAATCATAATCCTGTATATCATACTTATGATTGGATGGAGATACAAAAATCGGATTTAAATACAGAACATCAACACCAAGATCCTTTAAATAATCAAGCTTTGACATGATCCCCTGAAGGTCTCCGCCATAAAAACGGCCGACATCCATCGCCTGAGGCCGTTCATTCCAGTCCGTCACCTTTTTGGTCGGTGCGTTAATATAAATATATTCCCTGTCAAGGACATCATTGCTCTGGTCACCATTACAGAACCTGTCAGTAAAAATCTGATAAAACACAGCGCCTCTTGCCCACTGCGGCGTCTTAAACGAAGGCACAAACACAAAATTATAATAATCCTGATTTTCGTTCATCACGCCTCTTTTATTGTAATAAACAGTTTCCAGACTGCCTGTCACTTTATAATAATACTGCTGCCCGTCCCTGCATACCGGGATCACTGCTTTGTAATAATCAAAACGGCCTTTCGTATACTCTCTGTGCATCGGATAAGACATTTTTTCCGTTTCAACAGAAACAGCGACCGCCTGGCCCTTGCCCGTCCTGATCCTGAGTCTTGCTTCATAACCGTCTTTCGTTTTCATGTATGAACAATAAAAAGGGGTACCGTCCGCAAACAGTGCCTCTTTAATCAGCATAGGTTTCATTCTTGAAGCGTAAATATGAAATAATTCTTTATCCGTCAATTGGCCAATCTCCAGATTAAGGCTCATCTGCTACCGACTCCTTCATCATCCCGCGGCCTTCTTATACCGCAGATGCTTAATTTATCACGATATATTCTATAATAATTAATGTTATAATACAAGAAAAAATTTCAACAAGATTCAACAAAATACCCATTTCGTCACTTTATACAACCTGTACAACGAAAAAGGACAGCCTGCGTTCGGCTGTCCTTTTTCTGGAGAAGGTATTTTTTGTTTCTTATGGGGTGTAACAAAAAACTATATAATGTATTGGGGGGGGTTTACGGTTATTATAGTACCACAGCCGCACAAATAAGTGTTCACAAAAAATCATTTTTATTAAATCGTTTTTTGTTCATTTTCCATCATAAAATTCCGGCTTTTTTCGGTAAATGTGCAAAATATCTATGAATCAAAAGTCATACCGCTGAATAAAAGGCATTTTGCACCTGTTTCGTCCTTCTATTCATTTAATTTGCCAAATTAGACAGAAAAATGACGCCCTGCATTTATCGGGCGTCATTTAAGTTATCACGTTACATCGTGAAAAGTGCTTCAAATTCTTCTCTGCTGATTTTTTCTTTTTCAATCAGCAAATCTGCGCACCGGTGGAGTACTTCAATATGCTCCCCGATGAGTTTTCTTGCCTGCTCGTGGCACTGTTCCACGATTCTGCGGATCTCACCGTCAATGACCGTAGCCACGCTCTCGCCATAGCTTCTTGTATGTGCAAGATCACGTCCGATGAACACTTCATCATCATCACTGCCGTAAGCAAGAAGACCGACTTCTTCAGACATACCGTACTGCATGACCATGGCCTTCGCCGTCTGAGTGGCCTGCTTGATATCCTGGGAAGCTCCCGTTGTAATATCATCAAATATAATTTCCTCAGCCACTCGTCCGCCAAGACTTACTGTAATATTCTGAAGCATTTTGCCTTTCGTCATAAACATTTCATCTTTTTCAGGCAAAGGCATCGTATAACCTGCCGCGCCCATGCCTGTCGGTATAATAGAAACCGAATACACAGGTCCGACATCCGGAAGCAGGTGGAATAAAATCGCATGTCCTGCCTCATGATATGCTGTAATCTTCTTTTCTTTATCAGAAATGACACGGCTCTTTTTCTCGGCACCGATACCGACTTTGACAAAAGATTTTTTAATATCATCCTGCACAATATATGCGCGGTTTTCCTTTGCTGCACATATTGCCGCTTCATTCATCAGATTTTCCAGATCAGCGCCTGTAAAACCGGCTGTTGTCTGAGCAATCTGGTCAAGGTCAACATCCTCGCCAAGAGGCTTGCTCTTTGAATGCACCGCTAAAATTTCACGGCGTCCTCTGATATCCGGCCGTCCGATGGCAACCTTTCTGTCAAACCGCCCCGGACGCAAGATCGCCGGATCCAGTATATCGACACGGTTTGTCGCCGCCATCACGATAATCCCCTGGTTCACGCCAAAGCCATCCATCTCCACAAGCAGCTGATTCAATGTCTGCTCACGTTCATCATGGCCGCCGCCCATACCGGTACCTCTTCTTCTGGCAACTGCATCAATCTCATCGATAAAAATAATACACGGTGAATTTTTCTTGGCATCTTCAAACAGGTCACGCACACGTGACGCGCCGACACCGACAAACATTTCAACAAAATCCGAACCTGAAATACTAAAAAACGGAACACCTGCTTCACCGGCCACCGCTTTTGCAAGCAAAGTCTTACCTGTACCCGGAGGTCCCACAAGAATTACGCCTTTCGGAATTCTCGCGCCGACCTGCGTATATCTGCCCGGATTTTTCAGAAAATCAACGATTTCCTCAAGTTCTTCCTTTTCTTCGGCAAGCCCGGCAACATCTTTAAACGTCACCGGCGTCATACCGGCTTTCGTCATCTTCGCGCGGCTTTTGCCAAAGTTCATCACCTTACTGTTTCCGCCGCCGGCGCTCTGCTGCATGGACATAAACATGAAAAGGAAAATGACGAAAATCACACCCATGATCAGCGTAGGAAGATTTCGTTCAAACCAGCTTTCCCTTTGAATATCCGCCATCGTATAAGGAATATCCGCCTCAATCAGACGTTCTTCCACCGCGCCGACATCGGATGTATAAAATACACCCTGCCTGCTGTCTTTCATATAGACGGTCACTTTACCGGTAGGTACAGCGCCTTCGCCGTTTGGTTCAAGCACGACCCTTGCAATATCGGTTTCCGCTTTGTTGATTTCTTTAATGAACTCTGTGTAGCTATATGAAAAACCTGCTGTATTACTTTGTAAGTTTATAATATAGAGACTCAGTGCCAGGATAGCCAGTATGAAAATCACAGGAAAAATATTTATTCTCTGCTGTTTTTTATTATTCATTGACTGCCTCCTTATGTCTTTTTTCTGCTCTCAATAATATCATCAAACCTCTACGACACCGATATACGGGAGGTTTCTATATTTTTGTGCATAATCAAGGCCGTAACCGACAACAAATTTATCAGGAATATTAAAGCCGACATAATCCACATTGACATCAGCCACACGTCTTTCCGGCTTATCAAGCAGCGTACAGATTTTGATACTTGATGGTTTTCTCTTGTAAAGAATCTCCACAAGATAGTGCAGTGTATTGCCTGAATCGATAATATCTTCGACAATGATCACATCCTTGCCTTCAAGCGGCTCATCGAGATCCTTAACAATTTTTACCGCGCCTGAGCTTGTTGTACCGTTGCCATAGCTGGATACAGACATGAAGTCCAGAGAAACCGGCACTGTGATACGCTTTGCAAGTTCACACATAAAGAAAACACCGCCCTTTAATACACAGATCAAATGTACGCTTTTTCCTGCATAATCTTTGCTGATTCTCTCGCCCAGCTCTTTAATCTTGGAATCAACTTCTTCTTCTGTTAATAATACATTGATTTTGTCTGACATGTTTTTTCTCCTTTAATTTTGACAATTAATATTTTTCTTGTATTTTTTGTTACTTTAAAATATTCACTGATTCTGCCGCCCGGGATCCACAGTATATGAGACCCGTCAGCAAGAAGCCATAACTTTTCCCTCATATCCTTTGGAATTTTATCATCAATCATCACACGCCGCAAGGCTTTTTGGGAATTTCCGGGTGCGATGGTCATAAAATCTTTGCTGCACCGGCGGCGCAGTTTTAAGCCATTCTCAATTTTATCATAATCCATCCATTTCGTACAGCTATTTTCGGGAATTCTTTGATTTTCTTGCGCATCCGTCACCTCAAAACTCACAAATACCTGAATGTCGGTAAGGAAATAACTTCCCGGCACTGAAACGTCAATTTCTTTCAGCGCATCAGCATCATCCTTTTCTGACTTTTCCCGTGTATCGTCTGTACGATTTTCAAGATAAAGCCTATCTCTTTTCCGTACCGCCACGATGCCGTAGGGCAGTGAAATGCGCTTGCCGTCCTGCTTGTCCAAAAGCCGTAAAATGCTTGCCACATGCTCTTTTGTCACATCCTTTAGTCTGCCCGTTTTTTTCTCAAACCATAAGCGGATGATTTCTTTTTGCAGCACCGCATCAATTTCTTTCAGTCGCTCAATATATAATCCGCCATCTTCACAGAGCACTTCATCCATTGCTTTGAATGCCTGTTTATGAATGAAGGCATAAGCTTCTCTTGAAGCCTCCGATACATCCGCGATATGCTGTACTGCTTTTTCATTGATGTTGCCGCAAATATACGGCAAAAGTTCAAGACGTATTTTATTTCTCGTATAAACCGTATCAAAATTTGTCTGATCCGTACAAAAACGGATATGATTTTCATTTAAGACAGCTTCAATCTCCTGCCTTTCAAGGCAAAGCATCGGACGTATAATATTTCCTCTCACAGGCGCAATACCGCCCAGCCCTTTAAGCCGGCTTCCCCTGAAAAGATTAAAAAGCACTGTCTCCGCCAGATCATTGATATGGTGTGCCACCGCTATTTTATCCCCGTGATTTTTGGCCCGCACACGTTCAAAGCATTCATATCTGTATTTTCTTCCGGCTTCCTCTTCCGTCATTTTCTCCTGCTTTGCAAGTTCATGGATATTGGCTCTGAAACAGATACACGGGATTTCCCACTGACTGCATATTTCTCTGACATAGGCCTCATCGGCATCGGCGGCATCGCCCCGAAGACCGTGATTGACATGGACCGCCGTCAGTGTCAGCTGCCGCGATCTGCCAAGCATATGCATCACAAAAAGAAGGCACATGGAATCTGCGCCTCCTGATATGCCCAAAATCACATGCTCACCCTGTTTCAGCATATGATTTTCGTCAATAAAAGTGTTCACCTTCTTTAGAAAATCACTTGTCAATTAAGGTCACTCCTTAAAACTTCCGCCTTTAATACGAAGTACAGCCCTTACGGCTTCAATAATCGCTTTTATCATATCATCCATACCTCAACATCGCAATCATTTATTTCAAATTCCTGTAAATCCCACATACAAGCACTGTCATATCATCTTTTTGTTTTTCACCGCCACCGCCGGCATAAGCAAGCACTCTGTCCGCAATTTCCTGCGGACTTCCGGACCTTATTTTTTCCAGATAGTTTTTCAGCAGCAGTTCGCCGCTGCCGACATCCCGCTCGGTCACTGCCGATGTCTTATGTCTGCCCTCAATTTCTTCAATACCGTGAATAATGCCGTCACTGACCATAACAATCATATCACCTTCTGAAAGCTGTCTTGTCACCTCCTCATAATAAGCTTCTGTAAATGCACCGGCAGGCAGGGCTTTGGATTCGATAATTTCAGTGTCCTCCTCATGGATAATCACCGATGCTGCCGCGCCCATTTTTATAAATTCGCATTGACCTGTATATAAATCGATCATCCCGATATCCACTGTTGAAAATGAACCGCTGTCCGATTTTAAAAACAGAAGGGAATTCATAAGCCTTACCGCCTGGCATTTGCCAAATCCCGTGTCCAAAAGCTGCTCCATCATTTGAATAATGTATCCGCTTTCTTCATTTGCTTTTCTGCCTGTACCCATCCCGTCAGATAAGGACATAATCACCTGTCCGTTATCAAGATGCAGCGTTGTCCATGTATCACCGGATACTTCCTCATTTTTCACCGGACAGGACGCAAAACCTTCAATGATTCTGTAACATGTATCTTCAACAAATTCATACGTCTTATATTCCTTAGAAACAACCATACGGCACCCCTTTCCGAGTACAAACTCCTTATGAAGAACATCTTTTAACACCTGACAGATTTCACGGGCGGTCACGAAACGGCCGCGCCGCATTTTCCCGCTGATATAAACACGGACACCGCGTCCTTTTTTTTCAATGACCGATACGCCGGAAACTTTCATTTTTTTATTAGAAAGTCTTTTTTTCAGCTGTTCAACGTTTGAATCCTCTCTGACCTTTGGTCTATCCAGTGTATCACTGAAATCATCTATGATATCGGCAACTTCCATAAACTGACCGGCAACCGCCAGCCTGCTTTCCATAAACCGGTTTTTCCAGTTCAAATTCAGTTTTGCCATTTCCAAAGCTCTGCCTGTCTCATTTAAAAAACCATCTATATTAATGCACCGATGCCTGAATCCCACAGGTATCTGGCTCCTTCCGATATTTCCGTTTTTCGAATAAAAATCAAGAATATTACAGGCAGCCTGATAAGTGTCATTGTACTCACGTTCCCAGCATAATTCACAGCGGCTGCATCCGGCACATACATTCTGTGTTACTTCATCAAATGCTTCGTTAACTTCATCTTCTGACAGATCAATCCTTGGCATAACACTTTGACGAAATGTCTCCGACAACTTTTTAAATGCCTGTGAAAAATCCTTCAGTTTCTTTTTTGTCACTTCAAATGTCACATCGGGCACAGCCTGCAGCTTTTTGTCTGCCGTTATATGCACCGGCGTTTCGTATGCCGCACCGCGTACCGCCTGCTTCATCGGCAATAGTACAAATACCATGGCTCCGGCAAGAATACCGCGCACTGTTGTCAGCTCAATCATATAGTCGGCACCCAGATACCCCATAAATCCCATGGCTGTCACGCCAAAGGCTGCCGACACGATCTTTCCTTTTTCCCTGAAGGCACCGGCCGCCACCCCCGCAAGGCACATGCAGCCAAGCATACCGATATCATTGGCATTAATGGCAAACACCGAACCGATGCAGGCACCGGCCACTGCCGATGCCCCGCAGCCATATCTGTAGCCGAAATAAAAAAGCAGGAAAAAGGCAACTGCGGAAATGACCGAGTATCGCTCTGCGGCAGTTCCGCTGATGGCATAAAGGGAAGCCGCAATTAAAATTCCCGTACACAACTGTTCTTCATTGGTAAGCATATCTTTTGGCCTGTCGGCACACACGACACCCAATGCTTTATGAAAAATAAAAACAAGACAAAATACAGCAATGCCTTCCATCAGATTGACTGCTGCCGTCTCCATCAGTGTGCCTTCATGATAACCGGTAAGCCCGACAGAATAAGCAAAACCTGCAGCAAAGACAAGAATACTGCAGCAAAGTGCCATTTGCCACACAGCGGCTTTTTTCCGATTTTTCCTCAGTATTTTTTCAATCACAATCATGCCCAGCATTATACCGGCATATTTGAGCAGAATTTTGATCGGCATCACCGTCGCCATTCCGGCCAGTGATGCTATGAATAAAAACCCCCGGCCCGATACCGTCATATATGCGGCGGCAAAATAGGCCAGACCGAAGGGATTCATCATAAGTAGGACTGACCGATTGATGACTGCCGCAATAAGCACAGCCAACAGACTGCCAAAATCCAACTTTCTCATCATTTTCCTCCTCATCCTTTCCTCGGCAGACGAAAAACATAACCTGCTCTTTGCCTGCAGGCAACAGTATAGCTCCAATACAAAAAAATGTTTGTCATAATCCGTAGTTTGCCACTGTGAAGTTTTAGACATAAAGACTTATCAAAAACAGAAAAAGGTGATATTTAAGAATCTGAGAATCATTAAGAAGCTTTGGTAGCATAACGAAAAAAGGACTGAGCTAAACTCAATCCTTTCTATATCATCGTAGCGGAAAAGGGATTTGAACCCATGACACCACGGGTATGAACCGTGTGCTCTAGCCAACTGAGCTATTCCGCCGCATCAACGTTTGTAATTGTACTATCTAATGCGAATTTTGTCAAGTACTAATTATCCTGTTTTTTAAAAATAATTTCATTTTTCTTTACAAGGCCCAGCCTATCTCTGGCAATCTGCTCGATGTATTCCTCCGTCTTAACATATTCACTTTCTCTGTCAAGCTCCTGAGACTCCATCTGCTGCTCCTCAATCTGCTCCTGAAGATTCCTTGCAACCGCATCATATTCATCTATTTTCTGTGAAAGCTGGTAGCTGCCAATCAAAAGCACCGCGCACAAAATCGCTGCCGCAGTACCGACGGTTACAATACCGGCTGTATGTTTTTTCTTTCGTTTGATCCCACTTCGCTTATTTTTATCTGCCATTGATACCACCACTCTTTTTTCCCTGTTTCCCAGTTTTTCTTATTGTAACTGGTTTTTTTGTTTTTTTCAACATATTTGAAAAAGAGTTCACAATTTTTTTGAATTTCCTCATTATTTTTGTCAGGACCAGGCTTACACTTCTAAAAAACCAGCGCACAGGTGTAAGTATTTGTCGGATCAGCCACTTTAAGCCGCTGCTTATATACTTCACAAAAAATCTGCTGACTGTAAGACTATAGACACAGACGCCCAAACTCATGCCAACGATCGTATAACTTCTCACCGAACCGTAATCGCATGTATACAAAAGGCCATAGATAACCATTGCCCATGTGAGCCAGAATAAAATATCCTCTGCTGCAGCCGTCATTTTCCCGTGGGGACAGATTCTGCGGATAATGCGTATACAATCATAGGAAAATGCAATCAAAACGCCCCAGCATATGGCCCACAAAAAAATCCGGCTCTGATGTATGACGGCATCACTGAATCGTTCTATCCAAACAGCCTGCCTAAGAAATGTCCGGCTTTTTTGCCTGCGCCCGCCGCATCCGAATATGTCAGACCGTCAATGCTGCCGTCCACATTGACTTCCCCTTTTTCCAGAGTCAGCCGGTTCATATGCAGATCACTGCCTCTGATGAGCAAAAGTCCGCATGACGTCTCCAATATGATTTCTTCCGCATCAAATGATACAACATCAATGACTCCTGTGACTTCAATACTTCTCCGGTCGTTAAGCATCATTTGATGGCTCTGACTGATTCTTTGCTCCTCCAAAAAAAGCCCTCCCCACAAACGTCTCTTTGTTTCAGTCTATGAGAAAAGCCTTCATGATATGCGCTATATATATTTAAACATTTCTTTAGCTTCTTCCTTTTTAGAAGTTTCCATAATCGCCGTGACTTCAACTCTGACTGACCGTGTCCCGAATCCGATTTCTATAATATCACCGATTTTAACATCATAAGAAGCTTTCACAACCTTGTCATTGACAGTCACACGACCTGCATCACAGGCTTCATTGGCCACAGTCCTGCGCTTGATCAGTCTGGATACTTTTAAATATTTATCAAGTCTCATAAAAACCCCCCTTTCGGGTATCGAAAAGGCTGCCGTTTCCCGGCAGCCTTCAACTACTTTTATCATAAATTAAGAACAAAGCGGAGATAAATCCGCTTAAAGCAACCTTAATTAAGCGTTGAGCGCATCTTTTAATGCTTTTCCGGCTTTGAATTTCGGTGCTTTTGAAGCAGCAATTGTCATCTTTTCACCTGTCTGTGGGTTTCTGCCTTCTCTGGCCGGTCTTTCGGATACTTCAAATGTACCAAAACCAACTAACTGTACTTTTTCACCTTTGATCAATTCGTCTGTAACGACATCAACAAATGCCTTTAATACTTTCTCTGAATCCTTTTTTGATAATTCTGCCTTTTCAGCTACTGCTGCAACTAATTCTGCTTTGTTCATTGAATAAATCCTCCTAAACTTTATTTCATATATGTTTTAGCTCTTTAATTTGTTCCCAAAGAACATCAAGTTCTTCAAGTGACATACCGTCGAGCGACAATCCTTTCGTTTTAGCCAGGTTCTCGACGCTCTCAAGTCTATTTATAAACTTTTCTGTAGCATTTGTCAAGCTATTTTCTGCATTTACGCCTAAAAACCTCGACAAATTCACCATGGAAAACATCAAGTCTCCAAATTCCTCATTAACCCTCGCAGCGCCTTCAGACTTCATTGCTTCCTTAAGCTCCGAAAGCTCTTCTTCAACTTTTTTAAGCACTGCATCCACGTCCGGGAATTCAAAACCGATCTTTGCGGCCTTCTTCTGTACCTTAGCCGCACGGATATTGGCCGGCAAAGCCTTTGGCACTCTGACAATACTCTCCACCACACTCTGCTCGTGCTTTTCAGCTTTTTTAAGCTCTTCCCAGTTTTTAAGGACATCACCTGAATCTGAAACCTTCACATCACCAAACACATGGGGATGACGGTAAATCATTTTCCCCGCCACAGCATCAATGACATCATCCATCGTAAACTCCTGATTTTCTTCACCGATCTGCGCATGCATGACCACCTGCAAAAGCACGTCACCCAGTTCCTCTTTCAAATTATCCATATCTGAGTGATCAATCGCCTCCACAGTCTCATAAGCTTCTTCAACCATACATTGTCTCAGACTTTCATGGGTCTGCTCTCTATCCCACGGACATCCGTCTTTTGCCCTGAGTCTTGCAATAATCGCCCTGAATTCATCAAATGTATATTTCTTTTCTGAACTGTTTTTCTCCATTGTAAACGCCTTCCTTTCCCAACAGGCATATGATTCACTCATTTTACCACATCGGCCGCTAAAAATCACGCAATTCTTTAATCCACTGAACGATTTTCAATTTTGCCTCCACCCGATGGTCGATCAGACTTTCATAAGTCTCGTCAGAAAGCTCACTCTGCAGTGTTTCTTTGCCCTCGTCAGAAACATAACCATGTTCGGGATCCGTAAAACATAACTGGGGAAACAATACACACCACCAGTTTTTTCCGTTTCCGCTGCCGATATTGACAATCACAGCTTCATAGTTTCCTGACGGCAAAATGACATCGCCATAGGATTTTTCAGGAAACCACGCCTTACCGATTTCAATATTTACATGTCCGTTTTCATGCAGATCGGATACAGCCGCCTGTGCCGCCCCGCACAATTCATCCATATGATCCCTGACTGCCTGTTTTGCCAAAGATACATCCGTCATTTCATTCCTGAATTCAGACATTTTACAAATCAGGGCATCTCTGACATTTAATTTAATCATCTGATCCTTTGATGTATTACTGTTGGCTCTGACATGAAGCCGAAGCACATTCCCGGAAATTTCACTTTGCGCCTCAGCATTCATCTGCCTGATACGGCATCCTGTCATAACAATACCCGCAAACAAAATTCCCGCAAACAGCCAGCGCTTAATCCGGCTTTGCATACAAAAATCACTCCTTTTCTTATCCTATCCTTGAGTATACCCGTCATTTTTTCATTTAAACAGATGCCCTTTATCTTTTGCAAATGCAATGTCAATCTGTCCGCATATTTTCGGTATCTGCCCGTCGGTCTTCACGACAGCCATTTTCACGGATTCATTTTCATCTGCCCATGCCGTGATCAGGTCATTCAGCATTGCCGTCTCATAATGATAAGCTTTGCCGTTATTCTCGAACATTTCATGTAAATAAAATCCAATGGAGCCATTGACCGACTCATCCAATGCAACAATATCAGACGCCGAAGTTTCTGACAAACAGACATCGATGGTCCGCGTAAATGACTGATGATTTTTCATATACGAAATCATTACTTCCAAAACAGATCTGTTTTCCATCACTTCCCTGCCGAAAACAATTGCCTGAAGCTGACCGAAATCAAGACGTTTACTGGACATCTGATGATAAATATCTTCAATGTCCTTCAGATTTTTTCCGCTGATGACCATCACCGGATAATGAATATTGTCGCCGTCGCCGGTCAATGCTTTCAAATCCGGAAAGCTCAGTGAAACAATATATTCTTCTTCGTTCTCATCATAATCAATACCCATGGCCATCACATAATTTCTGTCCTCAATCTCCACGCTGTCCATGCAGCCCCAAAGCATGACAGCCCATACAACGATTGTCAGCACTGCTATCCCTTTTTTCACTGTTTTGCCCTCCCCGTTCTTTGATGAACTTTTCCGGACGCTTCTTTCTTTAAGCGGCGCCCTGCCGCCAGAATCACCAGTATGATCACCGTCGGCAAAAGGCCGCCCCACAGTGCTGCCTTAAAATAAAACTGTTCAAAAGCCCGGACATCTTTAATCGCAAAGGAAAGAAAGTACACAGCCACCGTCCACAGGATACTCAGTGTTTTCATATATTTTCCGCTAAATAACTGCCTGAAAATATCCGCCGCATAAAAAACATACCCGCCAATCAGCATCAGTACGGCGGCTGTCCAGAATGTCATCATCAGTCCTTCCTGCCTGGACATAAATCTTCCCGGAAGCCTGACCATCTGCATCAGAACGACAAAAGGCCACTGCTCTTTAGAAGCACCGCAGGCACCAAGAACACCGATGCAGGCAAGATAAATGACACCTGTAAAAACACCGGCAAAAAGCACCGCCTTTACAATAAAACGAAAACTCTTTTTTATATGAACGACAAACGGTGCCGCAAACAGTATAAATTCCACAGCAGAAAATAAGACTGCCGTAACAAATCCGCCACCCGCAATTTCCTTAAATGACCCTTCAGCAACCTGAAACAGTCTTGATAAGCTGACTTCAGTAAATGACAGCAAAACAACAAAAGCCACAGGTATAACGACGATCCAGAATAGCAGGCCTCCGAAACGGCCCCTGGCTTCAATTCCCGAAAAAGCACTGTAAAGCGCAGTCACAAGCATCAATATTGCGATGACACTTTCGGGCATTTCCGTTAAAAATGTCCGGTTAATCACCTGAGAAAATATCTTAAGCCAGTAAACAGCCGATACCATAAACTTAAACATGAAATACAGCATCACCAGCCATCCCATGACATTTCCCCATATCCGGCAGTTAAACCGGTAAAAATTGTCTGAATATCCTGATGCAACGTCATATAAGAGCCATCCGTAAACAATCATACCGACAGTCCCCGCCAGGAGACCGAAAAGGCCATGACCGCCTGACGCCTGAAATAAAACTTTCGGAAGTATCATACTTGCTGCCGCAAATAAATCCAGTCCCAGCATACGGTTCATCTGACGTCCGGATATCCGCTGATTATTCGAAAACATCACTATTACCCTTTCCTCTTTTATTTCTATTTTTTACCGTTTTTTAAAATCCATGCGCCGTCGTGCATTTTTTCTCGTAAACACCGGTCTTTTTTTCATCGTAAACAATGGAAACCGGGTAATGCTGTCTTTAAAATCTTCATCAGGATTAAGTCCTGAAACACCATACGGCAGTAAATACGGCACACCGAAGCTTTCAAGTCCCGAAAGATGAATAAGGACCGCAAGCATACCAAATGTAAAACCCAAAATACCGAAAAATGCCCCCGAAAGAATGAGACTGAATTTAATCAGACGAAACGCAGACGCAAAAGCTTCATTTGGAATTGTAAATGACGCAAGGGCTGTCAGCGCCACCACAATCACGACGACCGGGCTTACGATGTTGGCATCCACCGCCGCCTGCCCGATGATTAAGCCGCCAACAATACCAAGGGCACTGCCCATTGAACCCGGAAGCCTGATTCCGGCTTCCCGAAGCAGTTCAAATGCAAGCTCCATCAAAAGCACTTCCACAGCAAGGCCAAAGGGAACCCCCTGCCTGGAAGCCGCAAGTGACAGCGCAAGACTTGTTGGGAATATTTCAGGATGGTAGGTTGCCGCCGCAATATAAAAGCCGGGCAGCGCCATGGCGATCAATGCCGCGGCATACCTCAAGATTCTTGTAAAAAAAACAATGCCCCAGCGATTATAATAATCATCGGCTGCCTGGAAAAAGCAGCTAAGTACTGTCGGAAGCAAAAGCACCATCGGCGAATTATCCACAATGACCGCAATACGCCCTTCCATAATCGAAGCTGCCGCCTTGTCCGGACGCTCCGTCGACTGAAACTGCGGAAAAGGCGAGTACCATTTTTTCTCAATAAACTGTTCAAGACTGCCGCTGTCTAATATACTGTCAACGGTAAAACTTTTCAATCTTTTCTTTATTTCCTCCAAAACATCCGGCTGCACAAGATCATCCATATACATCAGTGCAACATCTGTTTTCGTCCGGACACCGAGCTTTATTTGCTCCGATTTAAGTCTGGTATCTCTGATTCTCCTGCGAATCAGTATTGTATTGGAGCGGACAGATTCTGTAAAACTGTCTTTTGGTCCTCTTACCGTGACCTCTGTTTCAGCTGCCTGAACACCGCGGTTAGGAAAACTTTTACTGTCAATAACGATGACCTGTCCGGAATTTTCGCCAAAAATTGCCGTATTTCCCGACAAAATTTCCGTAATAATCTCTTCCATATCTGTCAGCATCTTTACATCTGCAGACAGTACGCCACAGTCCCTGATATACTTTACAGGATTCTCTGACGGAACGTCATTTAACTGATACATAAGACTTTTTAATATAAATCCCTCAACAATATCCCTGTCGATCATTGAATCCATGTAAACCACATACACCGGATAAGACTTCTTTGCAATCATCATTTTTTGATGCACCACATCCGAACACCGTTCAAAACGTTTCTCAATATATGCAATATTTTTTTCAAGGCTTACATCCGCCCGCCTGATTTTTCCGTCCATTTCAATCACCTGCAATTTATTTATACCACAAAAAAAGGATGTCACTTTGACATCCTTTCTGCTAAAAACATTATTGACTTTTTTGATCATTTTATTCCTGTATATTTCTGATGACTGTCAGCTCCTGATGATAAATATGTTCTGTGATCAGCTGCCGTGCCAGTTTTTTGTCTCTTGCAGCCACTGCCTCATAAATCTTTTTGTGTTCGATATAAAGACGCATGTGTGTTGAAAAATCTTTTAGATATTCCAGTCTGTAGCGATACATCTGCTCCCTGAGATTATTGACGATCTGAATCAGGCGGGCATTTTCAGTCGCTGAAAAAATAACATCATGAAATGCCACATCACATTCAGCAATTTTAGTGAGATCATTACCGCAGATGACTTTATGAAATTGATCCAGCGCCTCTTTTAACCGCTCAATCTTTTCATCAGTGATTCTCTCACATGCCAGGCCGATGGCCAGTTCCTCAAGGGAGGTACGGACTTCTAAAACATCCTTAAGATCCTTCTCCGTAATCTTTGCCACCTCCGCGCCCCGCCTCGGAATCATAATAACAAGGCCTTCCAGTTCCAGCTTTCTGATGGCTTCACGGATCGGCGTTCTGCTCACACCAAGCTGATTGGCCAGCTGTATTTCCATCAGCCGTTCGCCGGGTGCCAGATCACCTTTTAATATGGCCTGCCGAAGGGTTTTAAATACAACATCGCGCAAAGGCAGATATTCATCTATACTCATTTTTAAATCGCTCATCATATGTATCACCTTAATTCACCGGTCTTGTCAAAAATACCTGTTTTGCAAGATTTCCCTGCTTTAATACGCAGTAAGCATCTTTCGCTTTCTTTTCATCATCATACAGTCCGAATACTGTCGGTCCGCTGCCGCTCATTAAGGCACCAAGCGCACCGTTTGCAGCCATCGTCTGCTTAATCGTATCAATCACGGGATAATCCCTGATCGTCACTGACTCCAGTGTATTTTCCATCTTTTTTGCGATCTGATAAAGATTATTTTCCCTGATTGCCGAAACAATTCCGTCAATATCCGGATGATGCCTGATATCATTCACATTCAGTTTTCCAAAAACTGCTTTTGTCGAAACACTGATGCCCGGCTTTGCCACGAGAATATGGCACTTCGGCATCGGAGGCAGTGTTGTCAGTATTTCACCGATACCTTCCGACAATGCTGTCGTTCTTAATATACAGTACGGAACATCCGCGCCAAGACGCACGCCCCGTGTCATCAATTCTTTTTTCGATAATCCAAGGCCAAACAGCTTATTCATACCATACAAAACACAGGCTCCGTCAGAACTTCCGCCGGCCATGCCTGCCGCTACAGGAATGTGCTTCTCCAGAATAATATCCACACCTTTATCCAGATGAAACTCATCAATAATAAGCTTCGCCGCCTTGCAGACAATATTATTTTCATTCACCGGAAGAAACGGAAGATTTGTCGTCAGCCTGATCCCCGGCTCACGACTTACAGTAATGGAGATTTTATCATATAAATTAATCATCTGCATCACCATACGAAGTTCATGATAACCGTCTTCCCGCTTTCCGATCACATCAAGACCGAGATTAATTTTTGCCATCGCTTTTAACTGAATCTGATCCATACCATACCTCTTCTATATCCCGTGTACTTTACTCAAACAGGTTTATATTTTAAGCATCATCAGGTCAAAGCCTTTTGACCCCGACATCATTATTTTGTATACATTATACTTTAAAATATACGATATTTCAACAACAAAAAGCAGTCTTTGATACCGCCTGCGGCTCCCTCATAATCAGAAGTTTCTGACCTTTTCGCAGTATTTCGTTATCAAGCTGATTCACCTTCTTAATCTGATCCGCCGTGGTCGAAAACCGTTTTGCAATGTTCCACATGGTATCCCCCGGCTGGACAATATATCCGATGATTCCCGGCATTCTTTCCACTGCCTCCATATCAAGAGGCTTTTCTGAGACATCGGTAATGACCGGTATTTCAATCTGCTCAAATACAATGCTGTTAAATACCAGCTCCGCACGCACTTCAATCTCTTCACTGTCAGCCATCGCGGAGCTGACGCTTCCAAGTACCGGAATCATCTCAAACGTACATTTTCCGTGAATTCCCGGTACTTCCACCGTGTGTGAAAACGGAATCATACCTTTGACCGCATTGACAGGTATTTTGTCATCAGCCGCAATATAAAGCACCTGGATATAAACAACGCCATCCACATTAATGCCCTGATCGTTCATGGACATGCGATCCACTTTAATATTTGCGTTTGTCTGACATATCTGGAGAATTTTTGATTTATCCCGTTCAACCGGTATGATTTTATTAAGCTTTATACTGGACTGGTTCTGCATCATAATATTCTCGAAATCCATTTTTTTGATCAGCGGCTCAAGAATCCTGTCATTGGCATAAATATCTTCCAGAAGCTGCATATGTTTTTCTTCATAAATGGCCATTCCAAGCTCCATAACGATTTCAACATCAAGTTTTCTTACCTCGCCATCCTCATTTTCTTTTGCGGTAACCTCCCACTGAATCATCCGCACTTCGATATGTCCGATCATCTCCTCCGTAACACCTTCCACTTCCGCGCTCTCATTAAAATTAATCATACTGCTGAAGTATTGAAGCGGATTTTCTTCTTCTGCTGAGGCGTACATCACGAACACCCCGACTTCTCCCCGCACATTCACCTTGCCATCCAAAACCTTAATGTCCATACTCTGGGGCATGACTCTGTCCCATATCATTTCCATCACATTGGCTTTTGAAGCCGGTACGGCAATCTCCTTTTTCACCCGCAAAATATCCTTTTTCTGAATATGTAACTGGCTAAGATCCAGATCACGGTTCAATGTGTATATCCCTGAATCCATTTTCTGTACCGCAGCAGCATCTTCCTCTTTCGTACTGTGTGCAATCACAGAAAGGCTTACAATTGAGCGTACACTGATTTTCCTGCTGTTAATCACTCTTGTGCGCAGATCTTCCATATCCCACCGTACTTTAATCATATGCCCCGGTTTTACGCCGTCGATATTCATACTTTCTTCAAAAGGCAGACTGCCTGTCATCTTATACATCGGCTGATTAATATTGGCCCCTACATATAAGACTGAAAAATCCAGTTTCCCTCTGATAATGATTTTCCCGTCAGACGGTCTGGCCTCTGTAATCTTCACATCACCGATTTCTTCAACAATCTGCTCAATGTCCGGTTTAACATCCGGCACGTTAAAATCGTCTTCCAGCGTCAGCTGATTGACCGCTTTTCCCGCAAAAAGATTTGTACAGATTTTCTCTTTCATCAACTCCATATTAAAAACACCTCCTGATTAAAAAAGCAGAAAACGGCATACTAAAAGATATGTTTTTCCATAAAAAATATGCCAAATAACTTGCTTATTTCTCCGATCGCGCATGGTCAGAAGTTCTAATCATGGTGTTTCAAATACAACAGCTTCATTTTCAAAATCGCCGTCCAGCATGATGATGATATAGGGCCAGGTCGTCTCCGGCGGCATTCTGTCACTTTTTTGCGGACCGATGACTGAAGTTTTTATATAAACATTTCCTTCACATTCGTATACCTCATCGACAGTCATACTATATCCCGCCGTCGGCTTTGTGCCATAACCGACAACAGCCCACAGCCTGCCGCTGTCTTCGTATGTTAAATGGAATCTTTGCTGTTTGTACTTTTCAATTGTCTCTATTAAAACATCATCGGCCTCATCGGCCGGTACAATCGTGTACTTTATCGGGTTTTTTTGACCTTCCCTCCCAGCTTCACTGTTCTCACAGGCATATAACACCAGCACAGCACTTAAAAACAGTGCCATCAAAACAGACTTTCTGTTCATACCATATCTCCCAAAGTGTCAATCCGTCATGTCTCCACTGACATGCAGGCATGACGTGGAGAATGACTTTTGACACTGTAATCCTATATCATAAAATATACGCCGCATACAGAATATATTCTGCATGCGGCGTATAAAATCGTTCATTCATAACCCGTATTCATTTTTACATCATTGCATCAATCATTGCCAGTACGGCTTTGCCAAGCTCTGCGGACTTTTCATCTGCATCTTCAAGAGATGTTCCCTTAATGCCATAGTAGAACTTAATCTTAGGTTCTGTACCTGAAGGTCTTACACAAAGCCAAGCATCATCTGTCATGTCATAATAAAGTACATTTGAGTTCGGAAGTCCTGTCGGTTTAACTTCACCTGTTGCAAGATCAACAATCTCATCTTTCTTGTAATCTCTTGCAGAAAGAATCTTATAGCCGCCGATTTCCTTCGGAGGATTCTTTCTGAGACTTTCGAGAATCGACTGAATCTTTGCAAGGCCTTCAATGCCTGAAAGACCGATAGATTTCACATCATCTTTATAATAACCGTATTTTTCATACATATCGATCATGGCATCCCACAAAGTTTTTCCCTGTGTTTTATAATATGCCGCTGCATCGCAAAGTGCCATTGTTGCTACAATCGCATCTTTATCACGGGCATGTGTACCGATCAGGCAGCCGTAGCTTTCCTCAAAACCAAACAGATATGTACCTTTGCCGGAATTTTCAAAGCCGAGGATCTGCTGGCCGATATACTTAAAGCCTGTCAGACATTCAATCAGACGGATATTGTAATTTTTAGCAATCGCATCTGCCATATTTGTTGTAACAATTGTTTTAATCAGCGCTCCGTCTTCAGGAAGTTTACCGTCTCTTGCAAGAATCTGGCTGATTGTATATTCTCCGAGAAGACAGCCGGACATATTACCTGTCAGTGAATGGTATTCGCCGTCTTTATCTCTTACATAAACACCGAGACGGTCTGCATCAGGGTCCGTTGCAAGAACAAGATCAGCCTCCATATCCTTTGCCATCTTAAGGCCCAGTTCAAAAGCTTCGGCAGCTTCAGGATTCGGATAGCTTACTGTAGGGAATTCACCATCCGGAAGTTCCTGCTCAGGTACAACATAAACATTGTTAAAACCGATTTCTTTTAAAATACGTCTTGCAGGAATATTGCCTGTGCCGTGAAGAGGTGTATAAACAATCTTCATCTGATCGCCGACTTCTTTGATCGCATCCAGATGTTTAACCTGTTTTTTCAGCTGTTCCATATATTTATCATCAATGTCCGCACCGATGATTTCATAATTTCCTGACGCAATCGCTGCATCTTTATCCATTGTTTTCACAGTGTTGTAATCTGTCACTGCTTTAACTTCACTCATAATACCGCTGTCATGAGGCGGTGTGATCTGAGCGCCGTCTTCCCAGTATACTTTATATCCGTTGTATGCCGGCGGATTATGGCTGGCTGTAATATTAATACCGGCGATACATCCCAGTTCTCTCACTGCAAATGACAGCTCCGGTGTCGGTCTCAGTGATTCGAAAATATATGCTTTAATGCCGTTTGCGGCCAGACATCTTGCAGCTTCATCCGCAAATTCCGGTGACATGCGGCGTGAATCATAAGCGATGGCAACACCTTTCGCTTCGCCGCCCTGCTTCTTTATGTAATTTGCCAGACCCTGTGTCGTCTTGCGTACAACATAAATATTCATTCTGTTTGTACCTGCGCCGATTACACCGCGAAGTCCTGCTGTACCAAACTCCAGATCCATATAAAATCTGTCTTCAATCTCTTTTTCATCATCCTTAATACTTAATAATTCAGCTTTTGTTGCTTCATCAAAATAAGGATTTGCCAACCATGCTTCATATACTGCTTTGTAGTCCATCGGAAAAACCTCCCTTTAGTTCTTTCAATATTTTTACGCTATAATTATACTACATTTATTATGAAAAATAAAGTAAACAATATAAAATTATATAAAACTTTTCGTCAATTTCACCAATTTTTCAACTTTTCAAGAAATTGTGCCCTTAATTCCGTCTGTGACGTAAATTTTTTCATTTTATTCATATTTTGTTCCGATGTCCAGCTTTTTCGGGAATTATAATAATGATTAGCGATTTTCCAGTATTTTTCAGGATATAAAAGAAGTGCATACAAACAGGCTTTTTCCCTGCCTGTCATTTTTCGTATATTGTCATAGCTGTTAAGTATATCCATACCATATGAAATATCCCAGTTGCATTTTTCCATGGCCTTTCTCAGGAAATAATACAGATCATGAATCTGAACATTTTTAACACTTTTGTCAAAATTAATCACTGCCGTTGTATTTTTATTCATAATAACATGATGATGGCTGTAATCGCCATGGCAGTATATACCGCCTTCAACGGATTCCCGGTACATCGACGCATAATCCATCTCCTCCAGTATTTTTCCCGCCTGCTTTGCCTGCCCTTCGTAAATATCATAATATTCCATATAAAGTAATTCAAAAGCGTTTTTAACCTTTTTATTCCGGATATAACTGCGAATCGCACGCATTTCACGGCTGCGCCGCTCAAACCGCACATCATCAGGCTCTGCCTGGGCGTGTATCATCCACGGACATTCAAAATGAATATTTTTCATCACGCTGTGAAGCATGGCCAGATTTTTAACTGCCTTTAGTACCTGTACTCTGTCTTTTAAATCGCACTCCTGACCGTCATACCATTTTTTCATCACATAGTTTCTGCCATCCCTTCCGGGTGTCATAAGCTGCCCCTCTTTATTGTACAGAAAACTGTCAATATTTAAACATCCCCGCTCAATAAGTACAGATTTTAACATGGACTCATAAATCAGATGGCTTTCGGCATAAGGATAAGCCTTCAAAAGCCGCAGTCCCTGTGTTGTCTGACAGATAAAAGCCCCTCTTGCACGGCTCACACCTGTGACTTCAATCGGATACATTTCTATGACTTCCTGTATTTTTTCATCCAACATAAAAATCCCTCCAATCTTAAACAGCCTGTGCCGTTAACCAAGCCTCTGTCTAAGATATGAAGGGATTTTATTGAATATGACTTCACTTACTATTGAAATACTTCGCTTACAGCAGATGAATACCTGCTTCTTCACATTTTTTCTCAACTTCTTCAGGCCAGATCGATGCCTGTACCTCGCCCACATGCGCTTTTCTAAGGAAAAACATACATATACGTGACTGACCGATACCGCCGCCCACTGTATATGGCAGTTCACCGTTCAAAAGTGATTTCTGGAACGGAAGCTCGGCTCTGCCTTCACATCCGCGGATTTTAAGCTGCTTAAGAAGTGCATCTTCATCAACACGGATACCCATAGAGGAAAGTTCAAGAGCAATATCAAGCACCGGATAATAAACTAAAATGTCACCGTTTAATGACCAGTCATCGTAGTCCGGCGCACGTCCGTCATGTGGTTCGCCATTGCTTAATTCACCGCCGATCTGCATGAGGAATACCGCACCTTTGTCTTTTGCGATTTCATGTTCACGTTCCTTCGGGCTTAAATCCGGATACATATCCAGAAGTTCCTGAGAAGTCATGAAATAAATATCATCCGGCAAAATCGGTGTAATATAACCGTACTTTTCAGAGATGAACTTTTCTGTATAACGAAGAGCATCATAAACTCTGCGCACGATTTTCTTTAATGTATGTACATTTCTTTCTTCTTTTGAAATGATTTTTTCCCAGTCCCACTGGTCAACAAATATGGAATGCAGATTATCCGTATCTTCATCACGGCGGATCGCGTTCATATCTGTATAAAGTCCTTCGCCATGGTCAAAACCGTAGCGTTTTAAAGCCATACGTTTCCACTTTGCCAGTGAATGAACGATTTCCACTTCTCTGTCATTCTGCTCCTTAACACCGAAACTTACAGGGCGTTCCACACCGTTTAAAGTATCGTTAAGACCTGTTTCCGGCAGCACAAAAAGCGGTGCGGAAACACGGGTCAGATTCAGCTGATTTGCCAGTTCCCGTTCAAAATAGTCTTTAACATACTTAATGGCAATTTCAGTCTCGCGAATGTCAAGCGCTGATTTATAGCCTTCCGGCAGCATTAATTGATCCATACTATACTATCTCCTTCAACATATTAACGTATCATCTTATTAATAACAGCAAGATTACTGCTAATTTTACTCTTGCCCCTTAGCAGTTGTCAAGAAAAAATTACTTATTAACAACTGCTTATTGACCGTCTCCGAAGAATTCATTGATTGGCAGCTGCTTATTGTTTGTCTCCAAAAAATCATTAATTGGCAGCTGCTTATTGAACGTCTCCGAAAAATTCATTGTATCTGTTTTTTTCATCAAACATATAGTTATACTGATAGGCTTCATAATATGACAGCAATTCTTCATAAGGATGGCTTTCACCTGAAGCATAATAAACACCGTCTTTATCGATCAGCACATTGGCTGTGATGACCGGCAGGGTTTTCCTTAAGTCGGCAAGATAACTCTGATAGCCTGTCAGAGGAATTCCCGCTTTTTCAAATAAAAGTGTCTGCAGATAATTGGCACTGATTTTATCAATATGCTCATCTTCAATATCATAATTGGCCCACATAACAAAAGGTACGACATATCGCTGCTGGCTTTCCTCAATGGTTCTTTCCTTTTCTGTATCATAAATGGAGCGAATCACATAGTTTCCCGGCTGATGATCACCGAAAAATAAAATAATGGTCGGCTCATCATAAGTTTCAAAATATTGAACAAGGTTTTCCAGCGCTTCATCTGACTTTTTAATCAGGGAAAGATACATATCTGTATAAAACTTATAATCATCGTCCTTGACATTAAGCAGCTCAATTTCCTGTTTAAAATTGGCATATTCGTCGAAGTATCCGCCATGATTCTGCATTGTGACCGCAAATGTAAATTTTTGCTGCCCGCTTCTGTTCTCAGGCTGATATTCTTCGATAATCAAATCTGTCACCGCCTGATCCGATATGTATTTTCTCAGATAACCATAACTGCCTTTAAAGCTTGCCAGTTCTGTAATCTGCTCTTTAAAAAGTGTTTTCTGAAACCCCAGATAAGGATACACCTCGTCTCTGTCCCATCCGGATGCGTAGTAAGGATGCATGCCAAGGGTCTCATAGTTAAGGCACCCCTGAAGCGTCCATGCCATACTCGGCATACGGTCATTAATATACTGCTGGTATGCAATACTTCCCGGCGGAAGAAATGCCATTGTATTGCCGGATAAAAACTCAAATTCCGAATTGGCTGTATTGCCGCCAAGAACAGATACATATAAATCACCGGACACGACATTGTCCACAGCCCCTTCTTCCATCGAATGAATAAACGGCATATAGTCCTGATTTGTTTCAAACTCGGCAATATCGGCAAGATCTGAAAATGACTCATTCATGATAACAATAATATTGGGCAGCTTTTCCTCACCGGTGACGCCGTTGCCGCCGTCGCCGCCTGCAGACGCTTGTGCGGTCCGGGCCTGTATCGTATATTGCTCTGCCAGTTCTTTCCGGCTTTCATCATTGTAGCCTGCCGGCTTATCAATCTTTAAATACTGCATATTTACTATAAAAGCAACCATGAAACCGTTATTTCTATATAATACATTTGGCGTAAACAATATGTCATCAAGTCCGAACATCTTTCCTGCCTGTGTTGTCTGAATGCCCGCCGCATACAAAAATACGGCAAATACTCCGGCAAAAGAAACAATCAGCCGTTTGCGCAGACCTTTAACATCCAGGCATATTTTTGAAGCGATCACCGCCAGTAATATAAAGAGCATCGCAATCATCAGTATTTCTCCCGGCAGCTTAAAAGTATAATTGCCGGTGACGCTAAGCGCTGTCTTTACGGATAAAAGATCCCACGGCAGTATCGGCGTCTGTCTGAAATTCACCGTATAATAATTAATAAGACCGATGGCCATTTCTGCCGCTGCTGTAATGACACCGGCTCTGGCAAAATTCCCGGAAATTCCTGCCATAAGCACAAAGATCAGCGCATATAAAATAATATTAAGAATCTGAATCTGCCACGCCATATTCACAAGAGCGAAATGTGAATAACCCTCCAGAAGATAAAAACATAAAATCGGCACAAGAACTGTCATGACCACACTTAAGACGGTATTGAATTTAAAATCATAAATAAGTCCCGCCGCAATAAGTCCGATCAGCCCGATGTTAATCAGTGCATATGGCATCTGAATACCTGCCGTATATATGCCAAAACTCATAGCTGCAATGAGCAATGCCACGACCAAGAGCAGCCTTATCCACTGATACTTCTTTTTTATTAAATATTTTTTCAAACCTGCATCTTCTTTCTCTTTTGATTGTTCTCTGTGTTTCAATGATTAAAGTTTACCACTTTCTTCATTTCGTTAACTGAAACCTATGTTTTACTGTATCACCAATAAAAGCTTACATTTTTCTATTTTAACAACAAAAGCAGTTGCAGTAAAGCAGTAAAATAGGTATAATTCTCTTTATTGTCAGTTTTGACATACATAACTGCCATTTGCTTATTGTCAGCTTTGCCGCACATGGCTGTCATTTCCAATGGACAGCGACATATATTTTATGATGAATTGGAGGTTATCTATGGATATTTTAGAATTGGTTAAAGTTATCGTTTTCGGTATCATCGAAGGCATTACCGAATGGCTGCCGATCAGCAGCACCGGACATATGATTATTGCGGAACGTTTTCTGCATCCTGCTGTGTCTAAAGAATTTTTTGATATGTTTCTTGTTGTCATTCAGCTTGGTGCAATACTGGCTGTTGTTATCCTGTTTTGGAAGAAAATATTTCCATTTTCATTGAAAAGAGATACACCGCTAATTAAAAAAGATATTATGAATATGTGGTTTAAAGTCATTGTCGCCGTTTTGCCGGCCGTCATTATCGGCCTTCCCTTTGATGACATTCTTGAACAGCTGTTTTACAATCCTCTGACCGTATCCCTGATGCTGATTGTTTACGGCGTGATATTTATCCTCATTGAAAGCAAAGGACAGAATAAAAATTTTGCCATTAATGATATCTCACAATTAACTTACAAAACTGCGCTGTTTATCGGTATTTTTCAGGTTCTGGCGCTGATTCCCGGCACATCCCGTTCCGGCGCCACAATTATCGGCGCAATGCTTATAGGCACATCCCGTGAGGTCGCTGCCGAATTCACATTTTATCTTGCCATTCCTGTCATGTTCGGTGCAAGTCTTTTAAAAATACTGAAATTCGGCCTGCATTTTACATCAACGGAACTCATCATACTTTTCACAGGTATGGCCACAGCTTTTATTGTATCCGTATTCGCCATTAAATTTTTAATGGGATACATAAAAAAACATGATTTCAAAGTTTTTGGCTGGTATCGGATCATTCTGGGCGTTGTACTTTTGCTGCTCATGAAATAAGGGTAAAGAGTCACGATGTGACTCTTTACCCGACAACACGGGAAATCCCGCTTTCATCTGAGTTTACTTTTCCGCCTTATATCATCACACAATTTGTTGGTATACAGAATAAAAGGGGGCAGACCGTTCAACAAACGTTTATCGGTTCTGACCCCTTATAAATGATTTTGAAATACCGATATCATTAAATAACTTCCCGAACACTTTTATCCATATGCTTTAACGAATCCATAAGCATGTCAAAATGTACTTCATAGCTGTCTATTATTTGCATATTTTCAGGCAATCTACTAAAATCAAATACATCTATATAATCTACATGTGTCCTAACTAAAATCATAAATGCACATTTCTTTGTGCTGCTCGATTTGATCATCTTATTCACAGCTTCTTCAAGTGTTTCTTCTTCTTTTTGAATCTTTACAGATATCGGTTTCCCATCAATATATTCTTTTAAGAAACCATCAATGCCGCTATTTCTTTGCACAGGTACAGCATTAAATGCCTGTAATATTTGCATCTGTTTATCTGTTAGATTTCTATATGAGGCTTTTCCTTTTTTTAATAAAAAAGATTCTGTTTTTATTAATTCGACTAACCGACTATTTGCTAATTTTACAGCCTCCTCTGATTTATCAATTCCTATATACTTTCTATTAAGCATTTTAGCAGCAACAATCGTTGTTCCCGAACCCATAAACGGATCAATAACCAAATCGCCTTCATCCGTAACCAGCTTAATCATTTGTTCCAATAAAATAATAGGTTTTTGAGTTGGATATCCTACTCTCTCTTTGGCTTTTGGATTTAAATACGGAATTTCCCAAACATCTGATAGCGGAACCCCCTTTTTGCTTTTACCAATAACACTATTTCCCTTTTCGTCTAATTTATATATCGCTTTGCCTTGCTCATTTCTTACTCTATCTTGTAAAATTTGATCAACATTCGTTGTCTCTGAATAATCTACATATATCTGATTAAATTTAAACTCAGATGTTTTGCTATAAAACAAAATCACCTGATGATTATTTAACAGCCCCTTCTTACCATTTGACCAGCGTTTATAACTCCAGACAATTTCACTTTGGAAATTATGAATTCCAAATATTTGATCCATAAGAATTTTTAAATAATGAGAAGCGTTTCTATCACAATGCACAAAAATACTTCCTGTATTTTTCAACACTCTCCTGCATTCACTTAATCGCTCTTTCATGTATTTTAAATATTCTTCAATATTCTCCCAAGTGTCCTCAAACGAATATTCCTTGTTATTTTTTCTTGAAGCAAGTGTTTGCTTATCCTGTGTAAAAAATGGTGGATCCAGGTAAATCATATCTGCACAATTATCTTCAAATTGTTTCATAATAATTAAACAATCACCTTGTATTACATCATTTTTTATCATTTTTTATCATTTTAATCACTCCATATGTTCGAACATATCTTTTAAATCTACTCCAGTCATGTTTTTCATATAATTCCAAGCAGCTTCACCTGAATAGTACTCCCCGCCTATCTTTATCTCAGAACAATGCTCATTAATCTTTCAGTATTATCCATGATTTCCACATCCCTATATAAGATAATAGCTATGAGTTGCCGACAAATGGGTAACTCATAGCTATTATATCATACACTTTTTTCTTTTTCTATATCATACACAATTGAATCAGAGTTATGCCTGCCTCTTAATCAATGTTTCTTAACGCCTTTATTCTGTATAGCTCTCTGAAAGCTTCAATTTCTCCGAGGCCTTTTAAGATGATTTCGGTTTCTATGTCTTCTTTTTTGAGGATGTTTTTCCATGAATCTTCATCCTCGCCGGCCATGTCATTTTTAGCATGGTCACCGGCCACAAGCATAAATGGCGTCAGATACACTTTTTTGATATTGTTTATCTTTAACTTTTCAATCACTTCAGGAAGCATCGGCGGTGCTTCAACATTAGCTACATAAACTTTCCCCTTTGTCATCACATCAAGGTAATGCTGCAGGGCGAAATAGGATGCATTTGAAAAATGCTCTGAGCCGTGGCCCATAAGTATCAACGCCGTATCCTTTTCCATATCCGGAAACGTTGGCAGAATAGCCGATACAGCCTTTTCATAATCACCGTTTTCATATAATACAGGCTGTCCGAAAATAAGCTTCATCTCAGGATTTTTCACACCAAACACGATCACCTGATCCTTTAACTGATGATATTCCGTGCCCGCCAGGATATGGGTAGGCTGTATAATCACTTCGCGGTAACCCGCTTCCTTAAGATGCCCTAATGCTGCCACCGGATCATCAATTTTAACCCCGAAACAAAGGTCCAGTTTATTTCTGATCATACGGGAAGTAAACGCCCGGTAAAAATCATATTCCGGAAGCGCATCCGATATCACCTTTTCCACAGGTGCAATGCATGAATCAATAACCTCTCTGTAACTTGTTCCGAAACTGACAACCAACACCGCTTTTTTACACATCATTTGTTACACCACTTTCTTAATTTAGATAATCACAAGGCCGCCGCCCCATGTAAGCCCGCCGCCAAAGCCGACCATAATGACTTTCATGCCTTTCTTAAGCATGCCCTTTTTGGACATTTCCACAAGGGCAATCGGCACACTGGCGGCCGAAGTATTTCCGTATTTATCAAGATTCACATAAAATTTATCGTAAGACACACCGATCTTCTTAGCCACGCAGGATAATATTCTTAAATTCGCCTGATGAAGCACATAATAATCAATGTCTTCCACACTATAGCCGGTATTTTCAAGTATTTTAAAGATACACTCCGGAACTCTCTTCACAGCAAATTTAAATACTTCCTGTCCGTTCATGGAAACGAAGCTGCCTGCAGACGGCAAGTTTGTCTCTATCGCACCGTTTTCTTCAATATACTGTCTTCGAAACGGATTATCCGACGGACGTTCCTCTAACATCAATGCTTCACCTTTCGCACCGTCTGTGCCAAGGACAATATCCAAAATACCCGGTTCATCGCTTTTCGCAACAACCGCCGCACCCGCACCGTCTCCGAATAAAACACAAGTTGACCGGTCTGTCCAGTCAATGATTTTTGATAAGATTTCTCCGCCGACAACAAGGGCGTACTTTGCCGCACCACCCTTAATATACATTCTCGCTGTATTTAACGCATACATAAATCCCGAGCATGCCGCACTTAAATCAAAACAGGCAGCATTCACCGCACCGATGCTTTTTTGCAGCATACAGGAAGCATTTGGAAGTGCCAGATCCGGCGTCAGTGTTGCTACGATCACAAGATCAAGCTGTTCAGCCGTAATTCCGGCCTGCTCAAGGGCATTTTGTGCCGCCTGTGTACATAAATCTGTCAATGTTTCGTCCGTCGCAATATATCTTTGCTGAATGCCTGTACGGCTCCTGATCCATTCATCATTTGTATCCACCAGTGTCGTCAGTGCGTCATTTGAAACGCATCTTTTAGGAATGCCTTCTCCGAATCCGATAATTTTTACTTCTGCCATATTATTATCACAAAAAATTGTGCCCCTTTCAATCATTTAACAAAAACTTTTTATGATATTCTCACAACTTCTGATTGTTTTGAATATCAAACTTTGATATTCAAAGTATATGTTATCCCTAAATGGTTGTCAAGGATTTTATGTTATCCCAAAAGCTCCTGAACAAGACGCACCGCACCGACAGCATCTTCGGAATAGCCGTCTGCACCGATTTTTTCTGCATATTGCTTTGTCACTGCAGCGCCGCCCACAATGATTTTTGCCCGGATATTTTCTTCAGCCGCATAATCGATGACTTCTTTCATATACTGCATCGTCGTTGTCATCAGTGCGGACAGCGCAATAATCTGAGCCTTATGTTTTCTGGCCGCATCAATAATCGTTTCCTTATCAACATCTTTTCCGAGGTCAATGACATGAAATCCATAGTTTTTCATCATCATAGCCACAAGATTTTTACCGATATCATGAACATCTCCCTTAACAGTGGCAATAACGACGGTCGGCCCCATCACACCGGCATTTTTCTTTAAAATCTCCGGCTCCAACAAATCCACTGCCCGGCGCATTGTATCGGCGGATAAAATCAGCTGCGGCAGAAAATACTTCTGCTGCGAAAAATACTGACCCACAAGATTGATGGCCGGTATCAGTACTTCATTAAGAATAACCGAGGCATCAGTCCCCTGTTTTAAAGCCGCTTCAAGATGGTTTTCGATTGCCTTGGATTTACCTTTTAAAACATCTCTGTGAATCTCCTGAAGCATTTTCTCTGTATAAATATCTTCCGAACTGCTTTGGTCACTATGATCATCCGACGCAGTTTTATGATCTCCCCGGAACTTTTCATTTCCGGATACAGTTTTTATCTCAGACCTTTTTTCTATCATCTGCGTATCGGCATTTTCCTTTTCCCGGTACTGCTGACATGCCTCAATATAGCGAATATTGGCACCGGATTTTCCAATCAAAAGATCGGCGGCAAAGCCGCTGCGCATTAAAAGCTCCTGGGACGGATTGGCAATGGCCATTGTAAGACCTCTGCTTAATGCCAGTGCAAGGAAAATACTGTTGACATATCCCCGGTCCGGAAGTCCGAAAGAAATATTGGACAGTCCGCAGACTGTAGCAAGTCCGAGACTTCTGGCATAGGCAATTGTTTCTATCGTATCTGAAGCAGCCAAAGGCGATGCCCCCACAGAACCGGTAAGGCCGTCTACCACAATATCCTCTTTTTCAAATCCAAGCTCATAAGCTTTATCAAGAACGGTCCCAATATTTTTCTTTCTCTCTTCAAGGTCTTTCGGAAGTCCGTGGTCTGTAAGCGGCAGCAAAATAAACATGGCACCGTACTTTTTAACAACCGGCAGCAGCTTTTCAAGCTTTACTTGTTCACAGGATACTGAATTAACAAGTGCTCTGCCGTGATAACAGCGCAGTGCCGCTTCTATAACTTCAATACTACTCGAATCAATACATAACGGTGCATCAACAGCTTCACTGACTCTGGCCACAGTCCGGACCATCATCGCTTTTTCATCAATACCACCCATTCCGACATTGATATCCAGAACAGAAGCGCCGAGATTTACCTGATTTTCTGCCATATCCACAGCCATATCAAGTGAACCGTTGAGCAGCTGAGCCTGAAAAGCTTTCTTTCCGGTCGGATTAATTCGCTCGCCAATCACTGTAAACTGACCGTCAAGTAAAACCGGTACCGATTTTCTTTCACTGGTCAGCACCCTTTTGTAATGCTCTTGTGGCATTCGATAAATATTTTCATATAAAGCTTCCCAGTCTGCTCCGCTTTTGGCATCTGTCCCATATGTTTTGTATATACACGATGCCAATGCACCGACATATTCCGGTGTTGTACCGCAGCATCCGCCCACAATGGAAGCACCGCTTTCAATCAATGTCATCATTGTCTGAACAAAAGTTTCTGTGTCCATATCAAACACTGTGCGGCCGTTTTCAAGCTTCGGAAGTCCCGCATTTGGTTTTGCGATCAGAGGAATTTTCGCATAATCCGCCATCGCCTTAAACCACGGCTCCATTTGATCCGGACCGCAGGAACAGTTGATACCAAAAGCATCAATCCCCATAGATTGCAGCGTCACAAGCGCAGTCACAGGATCCGTACCGTAAAGTGTTCTGCCATCCGGTTCAAAGGTCATTGTCACAAACACCGGAAGATCAGTCTCTTCTTTAACCGCTAAAACGGCTGCTCTCGTTTCACCGATACTCATCATTGTTTCAATAACAAATAAATCCGCACCGGCTTTTGCGATGATTTTCACCTGTTCTTTATAGCAATCAACAAGTTCTTCAAAATCAAGTGTTCCGACCGGTGCCAGCGACTTCCCTGTCATTGTCAGATTTCCGGCAACATACACATCTTCTCCGGCTGCTTCTTTCGCCCACTTGACCAGTGTCGTATTGATTTCATCAATTCTGTCTTCTGCGCCGTATTCTGTCAGCTTAATCCGGTTTCCGGAAAATGTCGGCGCATACACAATACGGCTTCCGGCATTTTTATAGGCGCCGACCAGCGCTTTAACCATATCCTCATGGTCCAGCATCCATACCTCCGGACAGACACCTGACGGCATCCCCATCGACTGAAGACATGTTCCAAAAGCACCGTCAAGCATCAGAGGTCCGCTTTTTAACAATTTTTTTAAATCTAACATTTTTCTTCCTTTCACCCATTCACCTGCTGCCCATCTGTCAAACATTCAGCTGCGCCATGATTTTGCAGATCATTGAAGCTCTGTTAAACGGCGCCATAAAATAATACCCGTCTGTGACATCTTTTAATTTTTCCGCCAGTTCCAATGCAATTTGAATGCCTGTTTCTTCGCCTTCCTCCCGGCTCATATCTTTATGATAGCGTGCCACAATTTCGTCCGGTACATGAATGCCATAAATTTCATTTTTCATAAACATGGCATTGCGGTAGCTGACAAGGGGCATGATACCGCACAGAATTTTCGTATGAATCTTTGTTTTTATGTATCGAATCCGTTCAATATCCTCATCGGAATAAATGGGCTGAGTCAGAAAATAATCCGCGCCTGCATCGCATTTTTTCTGCATCCGCTCGATTTCTTTGTCAATATTGGTCCTGTTATAATTCAGTGCGCCGCCGTAAATCACCGGGTCATCGGGAAAATGTTCTCGATTGAGCTGCTTAAAGTAATTCATAAGACGTATGGAATTAAAATCATAAACGCCGGTAACAATATTTCTGTCGCCGGCCGGTACAGGATCCCCGGTCACAACAAGCATATTTCTAATACCATTCATGTGGGCGCCGAGAAAAGCCGAGCCCATAGCAATCACATTTTTATCGCGGCAGGACACATGGGGCATCACCGCAACCTCCGCGCGATACTGAAGGTTAGCACCGGTCATCATTGCATCCGCACGCATCTTTCCCATCGGTGAATCTGACAATGTCACAAGATCCGCGCCGGCATTTTTAAGCAATGCCGCAGCCTGAATCAGCTTGTCGCCATGACCGTTATGAGGCGGATCCAGTTCCACGGCAATGACTTTTTCCCCTTTGTTAAGCTTATTCAAAAAAGGATTCCGTGATTTATCAACTTCACCATGCTCCTTAGTTCCGGCAAAATGCCGCCGCATATCAAAAATTTTATCTTCGTTGTCTTTACATGTTTCCAAAACCTTTGACAATGAACGAATATATTCCGGCGCAGTACCGCAGCATCCGCCGAGCATATTAACACCCATCTTCGCAATATCTGCCATATTATCACAGAAATATCCGATATTCTCCTGATAAACATTTCTGTCCCTGATCAGATCCGGATATCCGGAGTTTGGTACGATTGACACAGGCATTGTCCCCAAATCCAGATTCTTAACAATTTCCGCCATATGTGCCGAACCGACACCGCAGTTAAACCCGATCACATCGATGACCCCGCTTTCGTTTGCGGTTTTAATAATCTCTGCGGCGCTTAATCCTGATTTTGTATAACCGAATTTATTCAGGCAAAAGCTTGCCATAATGACCGGTGATGCCTTTGGTCTGATATAACTGATCACCGGAAAAATATACCTGAAATCAGCAAATGTCTCAAATAAGATAATCTCTGCCCCGCTGTCCGTCAAAGCATCCGCCATCGCTTTATACTGAGCCATAATTTCTTCTTCCTGCGTGGCGCCGCTTTCCGGCACCGGTCCGATATCGCCCGCAATAAATACCCTGCGTCCTGAGTTTAGAACTGCCTTTTTTGCAATCATGTATGACCGGTAAACATTATCATAAATCTGCCGAAGGACTTCTTCTCTTTGCTCACATTGGTGCAGCGGCATTCCTGCAAGGGTATTGGCATGACTTGCAAAGCTGTTGGTACGAATCAGTGCTGCGCCTGCTTCAATATAGGCCGCATGAATCTTTTCAATCTGATCCGGCTTTGAAGTATTTGCCAGTTCCGACATACGCCCCGGCACCTGATACAACTGTCCATAATATGTACCCATAGCCCCGTCGGTCAATATATAATGATTTTTAACTTCATTTAGAAAATCCATGTTTTCACCTCTGATACTGCAATTCGTGTAACTGTTATTGTTACACATAACTAAAAATATTACAAGTATTTTGGTAAAAACTTTTTATGCTTCTATAATCTCCATCATTATAAAAATATCTCCATCATTTCAATAGAAAATGACGGAGATTTTTTGATTAAAAATTTTTCATAACTAAATGATTTTTAATATTTACATTTTTATCCGTTTGAGCTATACTACTTTCATGTGAATAAAAATTGCTGGGGGAGCCACAGGCTGAGAAAGTAGAACTTGACCCTTTGAACTTGACATGGTTAGTACCATCGTAGGGAAGCAGATATACGAATTTTTTTCTGCACTTTCCTTTTGGAAAGTTTTTTTATTACAAAATTACAAGATAATAAATATCATTTCAAAGAATTGCATTGTAATAATCATTGATTCGAAACCATTTCGTCAAATTCTCTAACATAAATCTTTCTCCATCAAAACGCCTTCGCTAAGAATCTCTTTTTTCCCGGCATAGAAAGGAATCATTATGCTTACAGACAAATTTATACAAAGTACAAGAGATATCTGGGAAGGCTATCACAGGCATCCGTTTGTCAAAGGCATCGGTGACGGCACGCTGTCCATGGAACGCTTTCAATACTATATGATCCAGGATTATCTCTACCTTTATGAATACGCTAAAGTATTTGCCATCGGCGTCGCCAAAAGCAATGATCACCGGATGATGCGTTTTTTCGCCTCCTACGTTGATGCCACATTAAACGGAGAAATGAAAATTCACGAAAATTACATGAAGCGTCTTTCAATCACCGATGAAATGATTGAAAGCACGCCGATGGCTCTGACAAACATCTCCTATACAACTTATATGCTGAAAATCGCCTATGAAGGCGATGTCCTTGATATTCTCACCGCTATTTTATCCTGCGCATTAAGCTATGAAAAAATCGGCTGCCGTCTTAATGAAATACCGGGAGCCGCTGCCCATCCGTTTTACGGTGAATGGATCTTGGGATATGCCGGCGAAGCTTATGCACAGGGAAACAAGGCACTGATTGAGGACATTAACCGCTTAGGTCAGAATATTTCTGAAGAAAAAGAAGAACGGCTTATAGAAATTTTTAAGACATGCAGTATTTACGAAGCTAAATTCTGGGATATGGCATACAACATGGAGGCTTAATCATGCTGGAATTTAAAAATGTAACTTTTAAATATGATGAAGATGATTATGAGATGCTTCATGATTTGTCCTTTCAGGTCAGAGACGGTGAATTCATCTCCCTGATCGGTGCTTCCGGATGCGGTAAAAGTACCATTTTCCGTCTGATCACAAAACTTTTAAATCCTTCTTCGGGAAGCATCACCGTTTCAGGTCGGGATATCCGGGCACAAAAAAACTATGCCGGCTATATGCCTCAGAAAGATTTGCTTTTTCCGTGGCGAACGATTGAAAAAAATTTATATCTTCCGATGGAAATTCAGAAAGTGCCTAAAAATCTGATGTCCGAAAAAGCACAGGAAGTTTTAAAGGAAGTCGGACTCCTCGACTACAGGGATAAATACCCGAAAGACCTCTCCGGCGGCATGCGCCAGCGTATTTCATTTGCCCGCACACTGCTGACTTCCTCCGATTTATTGCTTCTTGACGAACCTTTTTCGGCGCTGGATTCACTGACACGTATGGATATGCAGGAATGGCTTTTAAGTCAATGGGAACATTTCCATAAGACGATTATGTTCATCACCCATGATGTGGAAGAAGCGATTTTTCTTTCCAAAAGGATTTACCTTATTACTGAAACACCGATCCGTAAACTGACCGTCGTCGATGTTCCCCTCGAATATCCGCGTACAAGAAGCCAGCTTAAAAATCCGGATATCATTGACTTAAAAGAACAGCTGATCTGCCGGCTGAGAAAGCAGGTGAGCCCGCAATGAAAAAAAATCTTCCTGCAATGATATTTGTTTTTATTCTGCTGATTTTATGGCAGGCCGGTGCCATGGGTATGAATGCCGCTTACATTCTCCCGTCACCGATACAGATTATTAAAAAGCTGTGGGAGCTTCGCGTGCCGCTGTTTAGCGTCCACCTTCCGGCTACAATGACGATCACGCTGATCGGTCTTTTGATTTCCATTGTTCTCGGTCTTTTTCTGGCTGTGATCATGGATTTAAATGAAACTATTGAAAAAGCACTTTACCCGATCATTATCGCCTCACAGACCATTCCGACCACAGCCATCGCGCCGCTGTTTGTCCTCTGGTTCGGCTACGGCATATGGAGTAAAATCCTTGTGACCATACTGATTACTTTCTTTCCGATAACCATTACCGTTTACGACGGTTTTAAATCGACCAAAAGGGAAATGGAAGAACTTCTAATCAGCTTCGGTGCTTCTAAAAAAGACATATTTATTAAACTGAAATGGCCCACTGCACTGCCTTATTTCTTTTCGGCGATTAAAATGGCCATTCCTTTAAGCATCATCGGCGCTGCCATCGGCGAATGGCTCGGTGCCCAAAAAGGCCTCGGCTATTTCAGCCGCCGCATGATGACACAGCTTGACGGCGCCGGTGTATTTGCGCCGATTGTACTGCTTTCTGTGGCTGCCATGGTGATTGTTGCCCTTGTGGGTATTCTTGAAAAAATCATGATTAAATGGCGCCAGGAATTATAAATTCATCACACAATGATAACGGAGGAATTAAAATGAACAAATTGTTTAAGAAAATCACAGCCGCTGTTTGTGCAGGCACCCTTTTACTTTCAATGGCTGCCTGCGGACAGATCCAGTCCGGCAGCAATAATCTTTCAGACACTAAAGACACTTCAAACGCTTTGGCACAAAATACCGTTTCGGAAGCAAATACCGGAGAAAATACTGACGAAAATACCGAATTCAAAGAAATCAACGTTGTCCTTGACTGGTATCCCAATGCCATTCATGCATTTATTTATGATGCGATTGAAAAAGGCTATTATGAAGAAGAAGGCTTAAAAGTCAATATTCAGTTTCCTTCCAACGAAAACGATGCCATCTCACTTGTGGCAGCCGGCAAGGCTGAAATCGGTACCTACTATATGCAGGATGTCATCACAACAAGAACAAATCAGAATGTTCCGGTGAAATCCATCGCCTCCATTGCTCAGAAACCGTTAAATATTATTCTTTCTTTGAAGGATAAAAACATCACTTCCCCGAAAGATCTCGAAGGCAAAACGATTGGTTATGCAGGCACAGATTTAAGTATGGCCCTTGTGAAATTTCTTCTTGAAAATGCCGGTATTGAATACGATGAGAGCAAACTGATCAATGTCGGCTTCGATTTGATGGCTTCCATGACGACAGGACAGGTTGATGCCACCATCGGCTGCCTTGTGAACCATGAAGTGCCTCAGATGGAAGAAGAAGGCTTTGAAGTCAACTACTTCAACCTTGATGATTACGGTGTTCCGACTTATTACGAACTTGTTTTCCTTGCCAATGACGAGATGATTCAAAATGATCCCGAAACACTGAAATCTTTCCTGCGTGCGTCAAAAAAAGGCTTTGAAGATATGAAAAATGACCCTGCCGCTGTCCTTCAGATTTTGCTTGATAATCAGAACGCTGAAAACTTCCCGCTTTCTGAAACGGTAGAAACAAAGAGTATGGAAATCCTTCTGCCAATTATGGAAATGGATGACTCTGCCTTCCTCTCTCAGTCTGACGAAATATGGCAGGAAAACATCGACTGGCTTTATGATCAGGGTCTGGTCAATGAAAAGAAAGATGTCAGCGAATTTATGACAACAGAGCTTATGCCGGAATAACAGCAGCGTTTATGCCGGAATAACAGCAGCGTTTATGTTGGAATCATACCGGAGTTTATATTATAATAACACCGGTGCTTATGCCGAATTGCATTAAAACGGCGACGGGAACAATGGATTCCCGCCGCCGTATTTGTTTGTTTTTAAGATATCTCTCTGCTTTGTTTTACTCAAACAGCGGTGTTGAAAAATACCGCTCTGCCGTATCCGGCAATATTGTGACAACCGTCTTTCCTTTACCGAGCTTTTTGGCCAGCGCCAGCGCAGCGGCCACATTGGTGCCGCTTGAAATACCGCACATCAGGCCTTCGATTCTTGCCAGATCCTTTGCTGTCTTAAGTGCCAGTTCATCGGAAACCACAAAAATATCATCATAAATCTTCTGGTTTAATACGCCCGGAATCACGCCGTCGCCGATACCCATCTGGATATGATTGCCCACAGTGCCGCCTGCAAGGATTGCCGCATTTTCAGGTTCCACCGCCCAGATTGTAATATCCGGATTCAGTGCCTTCAAAGTTTCTCCGATGCCGGTGATCGTACCGCCTGTACCGATGCCTGAACAAAATCCGTCGATCGGACCTGCCACCTGCTCAAGGATCTCCAGACCGGTATGATGGCGGTGTACCATCGGATTTGCCGCATTCTCAAACTGCTGAGGCACAAAAACTTTCGGATTTTCTTTTGCCATCCGCTCCGCAGTCCTGACACATTCATCGATGCAGTCACCGATATTGCCCGCATCGTGGATCAAAATAACTTCCGCGCCATAATGCTCCACAAGCATTTTCCGTTCATGGCTGACAGAATCCGGCATAATGATTACTGTTTTATAGCCTTTGACAGCGCCCACAAGCGCCAGGCCGATACCCTGGTTGCCGCTTGTCGGTTCAACGATGACAGAATCCGGCTTTAAAATACCTTCCCGCTCAGCGGTACAAATCATATTATATGCGGTTCTTGTCTTAATGGATCCGCCCACATTTAATCCTTCAAACTTTACAAGGACACGGGCTCCTTCGGGATCAGCCATCTTTGTCAGCTCAATCACCGGTGTATGTCCGATTGCTTCCAATATATTATTATAAATCATCGCTCAAACTCCTGTTTACTATAATTTCGGGGTCTAAACCTTTGCCCCCATGATTTCTTATTCTTTCCAATGCAGCCTGTGCAATTGTCCGTAAAGCTGCATCTGTTCAAAGTTCTGCTGTCTTAATGCCTCGTAAAGCACAATTGCCACGGAATTTGACAGATTCAGTGAACGTATATCTTCAAGCATTGGAATACGCACACACGTATCCTCATAATCCACAAGAATTTCTTCCGGAATACCCGCACTTTCCTTGCCAAACATGATATAACAGTCTTTTTCATAAGACACTTCCGTATAAGCGTGATGTGCCTTTGTCGTTGCCATATACATATTGGTCCTGGCATCGGGATTTTTCTCAAGAAAATCCTGAAAATTATCATAAACAGTCACATCAAGCTTATCCCAGTAATCAAGACCCGCACGTTTTAACTGTTTTTCATTAATTTTAAAACCGAGAGGTTCTATCAAGTGAAGCCGTGTTCCCGTAGCCACACAGGTTCTGCCGATATTCCCTGTGTTGGCCGGCATTTCCGGCTCATGAAGTACAATATTTAACATATTACAATAGCTTCTTTCTTCTTTCTACAAATCTTGCAATACGGCCTGTTGCTTCCTTTAATTCCTCCAGAGAGTAAGCATAGGAAATACGCAGGAATCCTTCACCGCAGTCACCGAATGCCGTACCCGGAACAACAGCCACTTTTTCTTCTTTTAAAAGCTCAGCCGCAAATTCATCAGAAGTCATGCCGAGATTTTTAATACTCGGGAAAATATAAAATGCGCCAAAGGGTTCAAAACAGTGAAGTCCCATATCACGGAAAGTTTTAATAAGAAAACGCCGTCTCTGGTCATAAGACTGCCGCATCATTTCCACATCCTGATCGCCGTGCTTTAATGCCTCCACAGCCGCATACTGGCTTGATGTCGGTGCGCACATAATGGCAAACTGGTGAATCTTTGTCATCTGCTGAATAATATTTCCGGGTCCGCAGGCATAACCGAGACGCCATCCTGTCATCGCAAAGGCTTTTGAAAAGCCGTTGATCAGTATGGTACGCTCACGCATTCCCGGAATGGAAGCGATCGTCACATGCTTTGCCTCACCATATGTAAGTTCACTGTATATCTCATCGGAGATGACAAAAATATCATGTTCAATACAAACCTGTGCAATCTCCTCAAGATCCTTTTTTCTAAGCACCGAACCTGTCGGATTGTTCGGAAACGGCAGTATCAATACTTTTGTTTTTTCTGTCAGTGCTTCAAGAACTTCTTCTTTTGTCAGACGGAAATCATTTTCCTCTTTAAGGTTAATAATGACAGGAACACCATCGGCAAGAATTGTACATGGCTCATAGGAAACATAGCTTGGCTGCGGGATCAGGACTTCATCACCCGGATCAAGCATTGCACGCAGTGCAATATCAATGGCTTCTGAACCGCCCACAGTCAGAATAATCTCATGGGCAGGGTCATAGGACACCTGACACTTTCTTGTCAGATAATTGTTAATTTCCTTTCTTAATTCCATCAGACCTGCATTTGACGTATAAAAAGTACGCCCTTTTTCAAGAGAGTAAATGCCTTCCTCGCGGATATGCCACGGTGTATCAAAATCGGGTTCACCGACACCTAACGAAATCACCTCAGGATCATTCATTTCAGTCACTATATCAAAAAACTTGCGGATACCCGACGGCTTAATTTCAACGATTTTTTTAGATAACGGGTTTCTCACGGTGTAATCAGCATCCTTTCTTTTTTAGGCTGTTCGGCTATAATTGTGCCATGATCTTTATACTTTTTAAGCACAAAATGTGTCGCCGTGCTGAGTACGGATTCCAGTGTAGAAAGCTTTGATGAAACAAATTCAGCAACCTCCTGAAGGGTCTTTCCTTCAAGAAAAATCACAAAATCAAATCCGCCGGACATCAGATAAATAGACTCAACCTCAGGGAAGTTATAAATACGTTCCGCAATTTTATCAAACCCAAGATTTCTCTGCGGTGTCACACGCACCTCGATCAATGCGTTGACCTTCTGTGTCTCAACCTTATCCCAGTTGATGATGGTATGATAGCCGCAGATGACTTTATCATGCTCCATCTCCATCACAGCCTGTGCAACAGCTTCCACCGGCTCACCGAGCAATACTGCCAGATCTTCAATACTGATTCTGCTGTTTTTTTCTATAACTGATAATATTTTTTCTTTCATGACTCTTTTCCTCCATCACATAAGAACTTCCATAATTCACTGCCCCGCGGCGGCTCAAGATAACGCACCTCATCATCGTTAACAACAACACGGTCATTACCGGAAGTAAACCGGCCGATCACCGCTGCCTCAATACCGTTTTCCCTAAGTGCTGCCGCCAGATGTTCACCCTCGGATGTACCGATCAGCAACGCACCGTAGCCTGACAGTTTATATGGATTAATGTCATAATAATTACATATTTCAACCGTCTGCTGCTTCAGTGGAATCTTTTTTAAATCAACAAAAAGACCCACCTTACCGGCGACTGCGACCTCCCAGAGCGCACCGAAAATGCCCTCTTTTGCAATGCCGTACATCACCGATGTATCAAACTGACGCGCAATTTCAATCTCGCGCTTTACGGACAAATATTCAAAATATCTATCCGTTTCTTCTATAAAATCAGGATAATATCTGCCTTTTAATTCATCAGCTTTTCGTGAAGCCACGACTGCTGTGCCATATAATCCTGCCCATTTTGTCATCACGATATCATCTCCGGCTCTTGCCGAAAATGTCTCCGGTATTTCATTTGTATAGCCCGCGGCAGTAACTGTCACTGTCAGTTCGCCAATCACAGGCATATATTCTGTATGACCGCCTAAAATCTCCATATCATAAATACCGCATGTTTCATCAAGAAGGGTCATCAGCTGCTTTAACTGACTTTCAGGGTAATCCGGCGGCATTAAAACTGCAGTCTCAAGCCCCACAGGTACAGCACCTTTTGCCATCAGCGCAGCAGCCGCACCATGAACAGCACCGCAGGCAGCTTCCTTCGGACTTCCGGAAAAACTTGCCGTATGGGTGACGATATAGACCCCATCCGTTTCTGCGGACGGCACCTTAAACACTGCACTTCCCTGTCCGATGCCCGGCCGGCATATGACCTGCTGCTGCCGTTGATTCAGTTGTTTCAATACGGAACGCTTTAATATACTTTCCGGACATTTACCTGTAATCATTGATTTCCTCCTGCAAATACTGATATCCACCGACATTATAAAATAAATGATGCCGCAGCACCAAGAACCATCGCTGCAATCAGTAAAATCACAATCACTGTTGAGAATATTTTTCTGGACTTTCTGTTAAACATCGTGTACCTCTTTTCTTACATCATACGACCATATTGGAGAATGATCCTGTCAATCACTTTTGACATCTCACTTTTACTCAGATTCGAAACATCAACATCCATCTTTATCCTATGGTATGCCATCAGGCTTGTCAGGTATGATTTTTGTTTCATTGTTGCCGGCTGGCTTTTTTTCACTTTAAATGTCAAAGGCTGCGGTTCAAACAGCTTTGGATTAGACTGTTCAAAATAATGGGCCATCATCTGATAAATTTTTGCTGTCGCCAGCGCATCATGATAAGCGCGGTGTGCCGCGGCATTGACCACCTGATAGTATTCGCACAGAGCGCCAAGACTTTTGGACGGCAGATCCGGCAGCACCTTTCGGGCAATCTTTAACGTATCAATACCGCATTTTTCAAAAGTCAGCCCGAACCTTCCCGCAAATGTCTTAGTAAATTTATAGTCAAACATAATATTGTGCCCAAGTAAAACCTCATCACCGCAAAATTCCAGAAATTTCGGAATCACTTCCACAGCTTCCGGCGCCGCCTTTGTCATTTCATTTGTAATTCCCGTGATTGCCGTGATTTCCGGCCGTATGGCTTTTTTCGGATGAATCAGCGTCATAAAACGGTCACATACTTTGCCGTCTTTGACCTTCAGGGCACCAATTTCAATAATTTCATCTGTATCACAGGACAAACCTGTCGTTTCCAGGTCAAATGCCACATAATCTTTAATCACGGCCTTTTCCCTTTCTGTATATCATTTACCGATCCACGTCACAAAAGCTTCCCCGGTCAGCGGATCTTTGTATCTATAGTCAAACAGCATATAACCGGCAGACCGAACCGCTTTGCCTTCTTTTGCAGAGGCAGCGATATCAAAATCAAAGGGCTCAAGATGGGTGAAATGTCTGAGCGTGCGGTAATTCTCCCCGATATGTGCCGGCATATACTTCTCAATATTTTCTTTTTCACTGTAAAATCCGGAAATATCTGCTTTATCATCATCAAGGGGCTTAAGCCATAACGGCCTGCTCTTTAAATGCTCTCTGGCATACAGATCATAGGTCAGAAGCTCTTTCATCAGCGCTTCATCTGCGCCCCACAACCTGCCAAACGAAAGAAGCTGCTCATACCTGACTGTCCTCTGGCTTTTTACCTTGTCCCATCCATGTTTTTCAAAGCATGCCGAAAGTGCTCCGTATAAAGCAAACGGTGTCTCAAACAGATGCTCAAGATACTGAATGGTACGCTCGAACTGATGACTATTGTAAAATATTTCAAGAACATTCTCAACACCTTTTAAGTATAAAATATCATCAAATGTCATCCACTTTGTTGAAATCACTTCATAAGGCGCGCCTTTTTTGCAGACGAGACCATAGTCCTGCTGTTTTTCATGCATGAAAGAACCTTTAAGTACTTTTAAAAACCCAAGCTGAAGCTGCTGCGGCTTTAATCCGTAGACATCATCAAATGACTGCTTAAATCTTTCGAGGTTTTCATAAGGCAGTCCCGCAATCAGGTCCAGATGCTGATGAACATTCCCGCCTTCGTGAATCCGGCAGACAACATAACTTAACTTTTCAAAATCCACCTTCCTGCGGATTTCCTCAATGGTCCTTGGACATGTGGACTGTACACCGATTTCAAGCTGAACAAGTCCCGGACGCATTGAAGCAAGAATCTCAATCTCTTCATCATCAATCAAATCCGCCGTTATTTCAAAATGAAAATTCGTCACACCATTATCATGATCCCGGATATACCGCCAAACCTCCTTTGTGTGGCTGTGCCGGCAGTTAAATGTCCGGTCAACAAACTTAACCTGCTTTACCGACGCATCAAGAAAGCACTGCAGTTCTTTTTTGACAAGCTCAATGGACTTAAACCGAACCGTTTTATCGACTGATGAGAGACAATAACTGCACGCATACGGACAGCCTCTGCTTGACTCATAATAAATGATTTTATTTTCAAACAACGACATGTCTTCATATATAAATGGCAGCTCATCAAGATTCATAAGCCCTGCAGGCGGATTTTTTATAATCTCCTGCCCCTGCCGGTAAGTGATACCGTCAATATATGCCGGTCCACACTGTCCGCTCTGCCAGAAAGACATCAGCTTTAAAAAAGTCTGCTCGCCCTCTCCCCGGATAATACCGTCAGCAAAGGCATGGTCTTTAAGGAAGCTGTCGCTTTCAAAAGAAACTTCCGGCCCGCCAAGCCATATCCCGATATCCGGTGCAGCCTTCTTAAGACCGTCTGCCACATCACAAACCATGGAAATATTCCATATATAACACGAAAATATAACAACATCCGCTTTTTCTTTATAAATACCGCCAAGCACCTCATCTGCCGTATGATTGATCGTATATTCCGCCAGACGAATGTGTGATTTGTATGCCTTTGCATAAGCTGCCAGACTGTAAATCGCCGGATTTGAATGTATATATTTGGCATTGATGGCCACCAACAGCACTTTCATCGACATGACCTCCCTGTTTTCCAACAAGTATACCAAAAAATAAAGTCAACTTCAAGTTGTATACTGTCAAAAACGGACAAGGTATGTTATAATAGCCACAGTTATTTCTATCTGATCGATAACCGGACGTACAGTTCTGCTGCGGCTATGCAGAACTTACAGTAAACGGAGGTGTTTTTGTGTCCGAATGTACGGGACTTTCTTCCAGACTTTTACAAAATTTAAGCAGCGCCTCACCATTAGAAGCTGTTCTTAAAACAGGTGCTACTGAGTTTGGTCATTCGCTGTATTTAATCGACTGCACAGGTAAAATACTGGGTTTTGCCCTTCCGCCGGTTTTGTCTGCCGCCTCAAAAGGCCGAAACCATCAGAACAGGAAAAGTATGACCGGTATGTCTTTGAATACAGAAGAACATGTATGGCAGTCATTTTGCAGCAGAGGATGCATTGATTTAAACACCTGTCAGGCCATTTTTTCTGAATCAGATGATCAATGTTATAAGGAATCCGTCAATAAGCCCGGATGGATACCCATGAAAAACTGCCGTGTCCGGAACTTTTCATTGACAGTCTGTTCACTGAAAACCGGAGGCAAAGCCTGTGCCTGTCTTGCTGTCCACGTACCTTTTGACAGACTGAAAAGCTCTGAAATTGATCAACTGAATACCATTTGCCGGACGCTCATGTTATTACTTGGCCATTCCATGCGCACAGACAGCCGTAACCCGAAGGAGCTTCTTTTGTCTGACCTGCTTGAAAGCAAACCGGTTTCAAGACTGGCTGTTGCTGAACGCTGCAAAATTGTCGGATTAAAACCTGCAGCTGATTTTTTCCTGATGACTGTTTGTAATTCACAAAATATTACAAACAAACCGGTTTTTGATGCAGCCGTCCGAAAGCTTAACGGTATACTATCTAATTTCGTTTACGTCATCCACAATAACCGTCTTGTTGTTTTGCTTTGCGGCATCATACCGGATCGAACATGGGCAGCTTCTTGTGGTCTTTCTGAATTTCTGGCAAAATACAGTCTGACTGCGGCCGTAAGTTTTCCTTTTGAGCATATTTATGAGATCCATCAGGCATATATTCAGACACTGCAGGCACTGGATGAAGGTCTTGCCGTTGATTATTCCGATAATCTTTATTTCTATCAGGACTACCTTCCTTACCATGCCCTCTCCTATGTCAAAAACCCGAAGGATTTCTGTCATCCGTGCATCGGACAGCTTATGACAGAAGATGCACGCCATAAAACAGAATATACGAAAACGCTGTATTACTATATCATTAACTTCAGAAATCAGAAAAATGCCGCCCAGGAGATGAATATCCATTATAATACAATGAAGTACAGGCTGAAAAAAATACAGGCCTTGATCGACTTTTCACTGGAAGATCATGATGAATTTCTGCTGTTATACTTATCCTTTAAACTCATGAAGTTAAACGGCCATATTTTCTAAAATGATATTTTTACGGAGGCGCCTATGTATCTGCCTGAATTTAACAAGAACTATCTTGAATACTGCAGCCGGCAGCTTTTAGATGCGCTGCTTGATGACCGGGGAATGGAAGACCTTGTAGAGCTTGCTTCTAAACTCACAGGAAATCCGGTAGCTGTCGGCAATGCCCGGCTGACTGTTTTATATACGTCAAAAAATATGCCCGCCAACGTACCGATGGCAAAACCCGGGGTTATTTCACCGGACTTTTCCACGGATAAAGAATTCATCAAATACAATGAAGCCGCTTATTACAGCAATAAACCGATTGTAACTGATGAACAGTACGGCGGCTACAAAACCCTGCTTACAAAGCTTTCACTACACGGTAAAGTTGTGGGCTACATGAGTATATTATTCTATAACCGGCTGTACCAGCCTGACATTGAACCGCTTGCGATTCTTATCAGGGAAACGATTGAATGTGCACTGACAAGACATTCTTCACTGCTGGCCACGCCGCCGGCGGCTCCGGAATCACTTTTTGCCGATATTCTGAACCACAAAACCGACGCCATCAGCAGCAACGCCGATGCCGTGATACGTCTGGGTATTAATAAGCAGACCGATTTTTATATACTGGCATTTAGTATGATCGGTTTTTCCAAAGCCAATATGCCGGGCGCCGATATCAAAAATCAGCTGCTCCTTTTGACAGGTTCAGGCCTCAGTACATACGACAATGAAAACATTGTATTGCTAAAACAAGGTTCAATCAAAAATCTGATGACCGATTCCGGGGAAAAAAAGACACTTCTTTCATATATGCATAAAAACGGTCTCTGCGGCGGCATAAGCTTTTCCTGCCGCCAGATTTCAGATATTCCGGGAGGCTACCGTCAGGCAAAGCTTGCGCTGTCCTGTGCCAAACAAAGAGCGTCTGCCGCTTTAATACCTTATGATTATGTCGTATTTCCGGATTTTGTTAAAAACACAATTGTTAAACACTGCATGTACTACAAGCTTCCGGAAATTAAACGACTTGAAAACTACGACAATACCCACAGCACAAACTACAGGCATGTTCTGAAAACCTATGTTGAAAACGGAAAAAATGCCGGTCTTACTGCCGCTCAGACAGGCCTCAGCAAAAGTTCCGTATACAGAATCCTTGACCGTATACGTCTCATGACCGGCATCGATTTTGAACAAAACGACCACTTATTTTCAGTTTATCTCGGTTTAAAAATCGATGACTGCTTATCATCCGGTCACAGGTAATCAAAATTTGCCTGCATTTACGTATGCTTCATATGACGCTTTCCGATTTCATCGTCATAAGTCATCAAAATTTGCTGCATTTATATCTGAAAGATGAACCGTTTTTTAAATGGCGCCGATCATTGATACGGACTTCATACCCGCCCGGATTTTGGCATATATTATAAAAAGGCCGCTATCCGGGTGATTTTTGTGAAAAAATTCTTATCCACCGCATTGTTCATGTGTCTCATAAGTCTGATTCTTCCACTCATTTTATCCAAAAGTATCCTGTCAGGAAAGACAGTATCCACCGCAGATGACCTGTTTCACAGCGGCATCGACATTTTTATTAACGAAGGAAACCAAAGCACCCGGATGGATATGGAACAATTTCTGATGTATTGCGTTTACGCGGCACTGCCGCGCGGTTCTGATACGGAAATGATGAAAGTCCAGTCTGTCATCTTAAGAACGATACTTTTAAACACCCTCGGCACCCGCAAATCAATGGATGCCAGCGAAGTCAATATGACATACATACCACCGGGCACCATTAAATCCGGAGAAAAGGAAAACTTTAATAATGTCTGCATACAGCTTCAGGAAGCCGTCACCCAAACAGGCGGTGAAGCGCTTTATTATGAAGACCGTCTGGCATTACCGCTTTATTTCAGGTGCAGCAGCGGCCGCACACGAAATATGGAAGAAGTTTTCGGCACTGCCCTCCCCTACCTGATATCCGTAGAAAGTGCTGCCGACAAAACCGATCCTTCCTACGAAAACATCATCACCATAACACCTGATGTATTTATCGGCACGATGCAGAAATATGACAGGAATTTTTATGCTTCCCCCATAAGCCTGACCTCATCTGTACAGATTATTGACAGAGACAGCGGCGGCTATGTAAAGACCATTCAGGCAGGCAATATCTCCCTGTCCGGCGATGATATGCGCTATCTGCTTCATCTTCCCTCATCAGACTTTACGGTCACTGTCACTGAAACAGACCTTACCTTTACTGTTCACGGCAGCGGTCACGGCGTCGGATTAAGCCAGGCAGGCGCTGCCGCCATGGCTAAAGAAGGTAAAACCTATACGGAGATTCTTTCATATTATTATCCCGGTACGAATGTCCGGTAAATATATCCTGAGCAATTACCTGAACAGTTACATGAATTTCATGTATAAACACGATGACTTCCGGACACACTATGACCAGAGGTGATAACGTTGAAACAGAAATTTACAGATTTATTCAAAAAAAATGGATATTACATTCTTGCAGCATTGTGTATCGTCGCTTTGGCAGCCGCCATCGGTATCATCAGTACAAAAACTTCCCCAAAGGATGATGCCGAAAATGCTGCCGGGTTTACAGATGCCCAAACCGAAGAATACGCGGAAAATACAGAAGAATACAGTCAGGATGAAGTTGCCGCCAATTCAGGCTCCGATGATATCGACGGCTACAATGCCGATGAAATTCAGGATATTGTTACACAGATTGAAGAAAGCAAGGCTTTGGAAACTGGCTCTGATGACAGTGAAACTTCATCAAATACCGTTTCAGACACGGATCCGGATACACAAAGTCAGGCCGCAAACGCTGCTGCCGCAGACAACGCTTTTGATGAAAGTCAGACACTTGCATGGCCGCTGTCAGGAACGATTCTCATGGATTACAGTATGAACACAACAACTTACTACAAAACACTGGATCAGTATAAATGCAACCCGGGTATTTTAATCGGTGCCGATATTAACAGTGAAGTCCGGTGTTCTTACAGCGGCACAGTAGAAAGTATCCGCGGCGACAGCGAACATGGACAGATGGTCACGGTTAACATGGGCAATGATTTCAGAGCAGTCTATGGCCAGTTAAAAGATATTGCCGTATCCGAAGGTGAATATATTGCTGCCGGAAATCTCATCGGTCATGTTGCCGCTCCCACACGATACTATACGGAAGAAGGCAGCCATCTTTACTTCGAACTGACGAAGGACGAAATACCGACAGACCCTAAATTATTTTTACAGTAACATGACGCACACCTTCAACACTTTTGAATAGTATAAAGTAGCCGGATCAATCAATGCGCGTTACATATTTTAAAAATATGCAACCGTAATATTTACAGCGGTCACCGGCCGCTAAATACCATTGTTCACCGGCTGCTTTATATAAATGGGGGAGGTTCTTTACAGAACGTCCCCCGATGTGTTACTATGGATTAAAATCCGGGCTGTTACAGGCCCATGACCTTCAGGTCGCGGGTCGTTGACAGTCCAAACCTACATAGGAAGTGAATCCCCTTGAACTACACATATATCGTGGAATGTGCCGACCATACATTATACACAGGCTGGACCAACCATCTTGAAGAAAGAATCGCAGCCCATAACTGCGGCCGCGGTGCCAAATACACACGGACACGGCGTCCGGTCACCCTTGTCTATTTTGAAAGCTTCGACACAAAAGAAGATGCCATGCGGCGTGAATATATGATCAAAAAAATGCCGCGCAGCAAAAAGCTTCAACTGATTGCAAGCAGTAAAAATCAGAGACCCGTATGACATGGTCTCTGATTTTTTTATGACTTATAAGCTTTTTACAACTTCAACAGTTTCTCTTGCAATCATCAGTTCTTCATTTGTCGGTACAACAAGCACTTTTGTCTTTGAATCCGGTGTTGTAATAATGGAATCATCTTCACCGGCATCATTGGCCGCATCATCAATCTTAACACCAAGGTATCCCAGATATTCACAAACAGCTTTTCGAACTGTAGGCGCATTTTCACCGATACCTGCTGTAAAGGCAATGGCATCAACACCGTTCATGGCTGCCGCATAAGCTCCGACTCTTGTTGCCACATTATAAACAAAAATTTCCATTGCTCTTAAGCATGCCTCGTCTCCGCGGTCACATCCGGCTCTTAAATCTCTGAAATCCACAATACCGTCTGTCAATCCGTAAATACCTGACTTTTTATTGAGAACTTCCATAACGGAATGCGCTGTCGTACCCTCCTTGGCAGCGACATACTCAATAATCTCTGGGTCTATATCACCGCAACGTGTACCCATCACAAGTCCTGTAATCGGTGTGAAGCCCATACTTGTATCTACAGATTTGCCGCCGTCAACAGCACATACGCTGGCACCATTACCCAGGTGACATACAATCGTCTTTAAGTTTTCCTTAGGCACACCGAGAATTTCAGCTGTTCTCTTTGAAACATAGCTGTGGCTTGTGCCGTGGAAGCCATAACGGCGAATCTGATAATCTGTATAATATTTATAAGGTACACCATATAAGAATGCCTTCTGTGGCATCGTCTGATGGAAAGCTGTATCAAATACCGCAACCATCGGTGTTTCCGGCATCAGCTGGCTGCATACGTCAATACCGATCAGGTTTGCCGGAACATGCAGCGGTGCCAGTTCAATCGTACCTTCCATGATCTTACGGACTTCTTTTGTAATCAATACCGCTTTTGAAAACTTTTCGCCGCCATGGACAGCTCTGTGACCAACAGCGCCGATCTCATCAAGAGATTTAATCACACCGTATGTCTCATGTGTCAGGCACTCAAGAACGAGGCTGACAGCATTTGTGTGATTCGGCATCGGAGATTCAATCACCTGTTTCTCCTTACCGGTAGGTTTGTAAACAATTCTGCTTCCGCCAATGCCAATTCTTTCACAAAGTCCCTTTGCTAAAACGTCTTCCGTCTCCGAATTAATCAGCTGAAACTTCAAAGATGAGCTTCCGCAGTTGATAACCAATACATTCATTCAATAATCCTCCTTAAATTTCGTGGTATTCTACAAATTTTCTTGATAAATAAATAACAATATTGTTAATTTTCCCCAAATCCAAATTCATTGTAGCATACTTTATTCAAAATGACTATAGAAATTTAAAATTTTTATTGAATTTTTTTCGCTATGACAGCCATTCGTCCGTTTTCCTGTGAATACTCACATGTGGACAGGGTAATCAGCCTGTCCTCCATAGAAACATCAACCCCGGTATCATAAACGGAAAGCTTTTTCAGTTCAGAAATGGTCTGATGAAAGGCTTCCTCATTTTCGCATTGAATAAAGTCATAATATCTGAAACCTTCCTCCCCTTCCGCATAAGCTTTTGAAAGAATGACAAAACAGATCTGATACATGCCTTGGCCATAAATTGTGTCAAATTGAATCAGCGGATGCTTTTCAAAAAATGATTTTTCTTTATATTCATGCAGTGATGTAAACATCGTATCCGTATTCATATGATGTCCGTAAATAATAATATTCTGCGACGGTTCTTTCACAGTGCACCTTGCATCAATAAACGGCAGCCCGCTGTACTCATACTCTTTCTCAAAATTTCTGTGCAGATAGTATTCATTATCCTCCGGCGTATACATGACCGGGTAATTCAGCGACGTCCCGTCAATGGATATCCAGCCGACAAAATCACTGTTCTCCCGGTACAGTTCCAGATATCGCCCTTCAATAACCTCAGTTTCCCCAGATGCATCGGTTTCTATAACAGTTTCTGCTGTGACCTGGATTTTTTCTGCCAGTGCGTCAACATTTTTTTCAGCTTTATACGTTGTGTAAAAATACTTAAAAAGATAAGCACCGCTGCCTACAAAGCAAATAATAGAAACAACAAGAACAATATTCATGATCATGTTTATAATTCTCTTTTTTTTCTTTTTCCGCCGTCTCCCGTTTTCCATAAGACTTCTCCTTTCTCCGGCTTATGTATTTGCCGCAATCCTCTCTTTTCAGCAAATGATGTTTATTGAAATCACTTTTTTCCCATCATGCCTATACAAAAAGGGATGTTAAAACATCCCTTTTGTGCTTTGATTTTATTCGCTTTCCGCCGTACTTTCGCTTTCTTCTGCACTTTCGCTTTCTGCTTCACTTTCCGCTTCATCAGCCACAGTTTCTTCTGCCGTGCTGTCTGTTTCCTCATTTGTCTCGCTTTCCAGTTCAACCTTCGGATTAATGATCACATAGTCTTTCCATGTATCAGAGAACGTATATTCCGCACTTTCAAGCCATGTCTGATAAGCCTCTGTAATATTTGTGTACGCAAGATTCTGCTCTGCTTCTTTGGCAGCATCTTCATCGTTTAAGGATACACATTTAATAATGTGATAACCGTACTGTGTTTCTACAATATCACTGATTTCCCCTTCACCGAGGGCATTGGCCGCTTCAGAAAACTCTGTAACCATCGTCGCGCCATCCGGTGTCTGCCCATCAGCATTGATTGAATATTCAACACCGCTGTCCGCTGTGTATTCTTCAGCCAGTTTTTCAAAGTCCTCGCCGGATTTTACTTTTTCAAGCACTTCTTTGGCAAGCTGTAACTGCTCTGCTTTATATTCGGATTCTTCCGGTGACTCCGTTTCAGCGCCTGACTCCGATTCAGATGTATCGCCGCTTTCTGTAGATGAAGGTCCATCCATCGTCGATATCAGAATGTGCTGGATTTTTCTGTATTTACATGATGCCTTTTCTTCATCGGTCAGTGCTGCAGCCGCATCACTCTCAAGCTGTTCCATCACTTTATTGGCGAGTTTCATATGCTCATTGAGCTTCAGAAGATTATCTTCCGTAAATCCATACGTTTCCTTATCTTCATCAGGCAGTGACGCGAAAGCTGAAGCCACTTCTTCTTTAGCCTCAGTGATTTCTTCTTCTGTCAGTTCAATGCCCAGTTCCTCTGCTTTTGTCATCAGATAAGCAAGGTTAAGCATCTGCGACTCTATATTTGACTTCAGATAATCGCCATAGGAATAACCTTCATAAAGCTGCTGTCCCCAGTCTGTAAGTCCATAATACATTTCAAATGTATTCTTCATTGAATAATAACTGTAAAACATTTCCGCGGCAGTCATTTCAAAATCGCCGACTTTAAGCGCAATTTCATCAGGATTAACCTTCACCGGTTCCGTACCGTATTCCGCCACCACAGCGCTGCCTGTTGTTTCTTCGCCGCTTTGGGCGGTTTCTCCCGATGTGTCACTGCTGCTGTCTTTTTTAGAACATCCGGCAGCAAATGTAAACACAAGAATCATCACTAAAAGTATGCTGACGATACTTTTTTTGTAAAATTTTTTCATTTTCTTATCCTTTTTATCCTTTCAATTTTAAGTCGGCATACAGCCGCATCATATCCACATCATTATAATTGATTTTTAATGCTGTATCAATGCTTTCATATCTTTTATCACATTTTTTTCACATTTCAGCAGTTCCTGCGTATTCATTTTCCTGATACGCATTGTAAAATACGGTATCTGAGCCGGCGTAAAATGCAGTACATTTTTATATTTTTCAATCAGCGGCGGAATTTTTAATATATCGACATCCGCCTTTTCATACATTACAAACTTTGTTTCCTGCCCTTTCTGCGTCATCTGGGCAATACCCGCTTCATGGGCCATGGAACGGATCAGTGCGATCTGCAGAAGGTTTTGTGCGGGTCTTGGCATCTCACCGTATCTGTCAATCAGCTCGCCTGCCATTTCATCATAATCTTCCTCACTGCTTATTGCGGCTATACGCTTATAAATTTCAAGCTTCTGCATCTCATTTTTAATATAAGAAGCCGGAATAAATGCGTCAATATCCATATCCACCGTTGTTTCAAAGTCCTCACTGACAGCTTCACCTTTAAGCTGTCCGACGGCTTCACCAAGCATCTTGCAGTATAAATCATAACCGACCGCTTCCATATGGCCGCTCTGCTGGGCACCGAGGAGATTGCCGGCACCGCGGATTTCAAGATCCTTCATGGCAATTTTAAAGCCGGAGCCAAGTTCCGTAAATTCCCGGATTGCCGAAAGCCGCTTTTCCGCCACCTCACGAAGCATCGTATTTCGCCGGTACAGCAAAAACGCATAGGCCATGCGGCTTGAACGTCCCACTCGGCCCCGCAGCTGATAAAGCTGTGATAATCCCAGTTTATCCGCATCATGGATAATCATTGTATTCACATTTGAAATATCAAGCCCCGTCTCGATGATCGTTGTTGACACAAGGACATCAATCTCTCCGTTAATAAAACGGAACATAATTTTCTCCAGCTCCCGCTCGCTCATTTGCCCGTGGGCAAATGCCACTTCGGCTTCCGGCACAAGTCCCGCGATCATATTGGCCATTTCCGCAATACCATTGACACGGTTAAATACATAATAAACCTGACCGCCCCTGCCAAGCTCACGAAGAATCGCTTCCCGGACCATTTCTTCATTAAACTCCATCACATAAGTCTGAATCGGCATACGGTCCTGAGGCGGTTCTTCAAGAACACTCATATCGCGGATTCCGATCAGACTCATATGCAGCGTCCGCGGAATCGGCGTTGCCGTCAATGTCAGTACATCAACATTATGGCGCATCTGCTTGATTTTTTCTTTATGTGCCACACCAAAACGCTGTTCCTCATCAACGATCAGAAGCCCCAGATCCTTAAATTCCACATCTTTGGATAAGACTCTGTGTGTTCCGATCAGAATATCAACCAGGCCTTTCTTCAATTTTTTTACTGTTTCCGCCTGCTGAGCCTTCGTCCTGAATCTGGACATCATATCGATATTTACAGGATAATCCTTCATACGCTGCACAAAAGTATTATAATGCTGCTGCGCCAGAATCGTTGTAGGCACAAGCAGCACAACCTGCTTGCCATCCTGAACTGCTTTAAACGCTGCCCGGATAGCCACCTCTGTTTTGCCGTAGCCCACATCACCGCAGATGAGCCGGTCCATAATTTTTGTACTTTCCATATCTTTTTTAACGGCTTCAATGGCATTTAACTGATCATCGGTTTCTGTATAAGGAAACATTTCCTCAAATTCCCGCTGCCACAGTGTATCCTCTGCAAACGGATATCCCTGTTCGGACTGTCTGGCCGCATACAAAGCAATCAAATCCTGTGCCAGCTCCTTTACCGCTCCCCGGACCCTTGACTTTGTTTTTGCCCAGTCCTGACTGTTCAGCTTATTAATCTTTGGTTTTTTGGCATCAGCGCCCGCATACTTCTGTACAGCGTCAAGCTGGGTTGCAAGTACATAAAGATTGCCGCCCCCCGCATATTCGATTTTGATATAATCTTTTTCAACATGGTCAACTTCAATCTTTTCAATACCCCGGTAAATACCTACGCCATAACTTTCATGAACAACATAATCGCCGATATTTAATTCAAGAAAGCTCTGGATTTTCTGTCCGCCATACTTTGCTTTGCGCCGACGCTTCTTTTTATCCTGGCCAAAAATATCACTTTCCGCCACGACAGCAAATTTAATCAGCGGATATTCCATCCCCTGATTTAAATTTCCCGCGACAATCATAATTTCACCGGCACCGATCACTCTGTCCTGATCTTCGGTATAAAATGCATTCAGATCATATTCCAGAAGGTCTGTGGCCAGCCGTTTTGCCCTTGTGGCAGAACTGGATACAAGCAAAATCTTATACTGATTCTTTTTCCATGCCTTTAATTCCTTCACAAGCATTTCAAAATCACTGTTATAAGTATGAATCGAACGTACCGTCATACTGTAGTTTTTTCTGATATCAAGCATTTTAAGCTTCTGGTTTAAGGTCAGAAAACCTACGGTTCTCATCTTTTCAAACTTATGCCACAGTGCTTTCATCGGATACAGTAAGTCCATCTGCGGCGGCAGTATATATCCCTTTTCGAGACGTCCTGTCATACCTTCCCTGAATTCATATTCCACAGCCTGACCTTTTTCTTCAATCCTGTTTGGCTCATCCAGAAATATGATGCTTTCATCATTATCAAAATAGTCAAGAAATGTTACCGTATCATCGTAAAAAAAACGAATATAAGCGTCAATATTTGTTGTACATAAGGATGCCCTCATGTCTTCTTCCGTCTCCGCAATCGTCTGACGTATTCTTGCTGCTGATTCAAGCTTTCCCTGTTTTTTAAAGATTTTTGCAAGCTTGTCTGTCTCATCCTTCATTTTCCGGATGCCCGCTTCGATCACAGACTCTGTAAATACAAATTCTGACGCCGGATATATACAGATCTGAGCGCAGTTTTCAATGGATCGCTGGCTTTCAACATCAAAGCTTCGCATTGAATCGATCTCATCATCAAAAAACTCAATTCTGTAAGGACAGTCGTCGGACATATTGTAAATATCAAGAATACCGCCCCGAACAGAAAACTGCCCCGGACCTTCCACCTGTCCCATTCTCTCAAAACCCATATCAACAAGGGAACGAATCAGTTTCTCCAGATCCACGATATCACCGACAGCCAGCTTTTTCACACTTTTTTCTATCCGATCAAGCCGCAGTATACTGTCCATCAGCCCGTCGATCGTTGTCACAATGGTTACCGGTGTCCGGTCAATAAGACAGCGCAGTGCCTCAAGCCGCTGTCTGACAATCAATCCGCCATGAACATCTGCACTGTAAAATATCAGATCCTTGGATGGATAAATCTTCACATTTCTGTCAAAGAACTTATAATTCTCATACAGTTCTTTGGCGCGGATATCATTGTATGTGACAATAAGTCTGTTCCTGAAGCTTTCCGATAATGTATATACAAGGTGTCCTTTAGACGCATCAATACATCCGTCAATGACAACAGGCAGCCTTTTTGCCGCAATATCCTGCTTTATTTCCGCCACAGTCTCAAGCTGCTGCATCGGTTCTGTCAATGCCTTCAAATTATCCCTCCTCCGGTAATCATCCGATATGATTCTTTCATTTACTTCTTTTTCGTGTTATACCGGTTCATTGCTGCCGCCGCGCCTTCTGTCAGCCACAGTTTCACCGCATCCGATGCATCTTTACATGCTTCTTCAATCTTTAACTTATCATCACCCGAAAATTTGCCCAGCACATAATCCGCCAGATCCCATCCCGCCGGCTTTTCACCGACACCGACCTTAATACGCGGAAAATCCTGACTGCCAAGATGCGCTATAATACTCTTAATCCCATTATGGCCGCCGGCGCTTCCTTTCATACGGATTCTCAGCTGACCCACATCAAGACTGACATCATCAAAAATGACGATAATATCTTCCGGCGCTATTTTATAAAAATCAGCTGCCTCCCGGATACTTTCACCGCTTAAGTTCATGAAAGTCTGAGGCTTTACAAGCAATACTTTCTGACCTTCGATATATCCCTGCCCGCAAAGTGCTTTATATTTCTTCGTTTCCACTGGTATATTATAATCCTTCGAAATCCGGTCTATGACACAAAAACCGGCATTGTGTCTTGTCCCTTCATACTGACGGGTAGGATTGCCAAGACCTGCGATCAAATACATAAAACTCACCTCTTTAATAAAAACTCTATGATGCTTATTCCAACAGCTATCATATCCAAAACAGGGTATCTTTGTCAAGGGATAAGTCAGCTGAAAATATAAGCGCATACAAACCTCCGATAAAACAGGGTGCCTTTGTCAAGGGATAAGGCGATGAAAGATTGGTCCATACCCGCACACAACAACAAGAGGCAGGTAACCCCGCCTCTTGCTGTTGCTTATTTATTTAATTGTAATCATCTTCTGTTACAGTTCCCCTAAATCTTCACTGCTTTCCAACGCTGCAATTTCGTACTTTTCAAGAATGATCGACTGAATCTTTTCACGTGTATCTGAGTTGATCGGATGAGCAATATCTCTGTATTCGCCGTCTGCCGCTTTTCTGCTCGGCATAGCGATAAACAGGCCTTTTTCCCCTTCAATCACTTTAATATCATGAACAACAAATTCGTTATCCAGCGTAATGGAAACGACAGCTTTCATCTTACCTTCTTTGCTTACTTTTCTGACCCGTACATCTGTAATCTGCATCGTGTAAATCCCCCTTCAACGCATGTAACGCGTTAGATAATATATCTCTCACTATCCTCGATGACAATCTTAATTTCGCCGTCTTTGCCTATATAGGAAGCATTGGCACGGATTGTATCACGGCTTTCCACGATACAGTTTTCAATCACTGTATTGTCGCCGATATAAACATCATTAAGAATAATGGAATTCTTGATTACACAATTGTTGCCGACATACACTTTCTTAAACAAAACTGAATTTTCAACACGTCCGTTGATAATACATCCGCTTGAAATAAGGCTGTTCTGTAAAAATGCACCCGGATTATATTTTGCCGGCGGCAGATCCGATACTTTTGTTAAAACTGAAGGATATTCTTTGAAGAAGTAATCTCTGACATCTTTTTTCAGGAAATCCATATTTGTCTTGAAATAAGATTCTGTTGTAGCGATATTTCTCCAATATCCTTCCATCTTATATCCGTAAATCTTTTTCTGATCCTTATATCTGATCAGAATATCTTTAACGAGATCATAACGGCTCTCAGAATTTGCTTTTTCAATTAAATCAATGAGGTGTCTTCTTCGAAGTACATAAACACCTGCTGATACACAGTTTGCTTTTGCAACAAGCGGTTTTTCTTCGAAATCTGTGATTCTGCCATCCTCATCAACATTAAGAATACCAAATCTTGTCAGGTCATCTTCTTCATCTGACAGTTCTTTGTATGCCACTGTAATATCTGCCTTTTTAGCAATATGATACTCAAGCATCTTGCCGTAGTCCATTTTATAAACGCAGTCACCGGATGCGATCACAACATACGGTTCATGGCTGTTTTTCAAAAAGTCCAGATTCTGATAAATGGCATCTGCCGTACCTCTGTACCAGCTGCTGTTATCAGCTGTAATGGATGGTGTCAGAAGATAAAGTCCCCCCTGTTTTCTTCCGAAATCCCACCATTTTGATGAATTTAAATGCTGATTTAATGATTTTGAGTTATACTGTGTAAGCACAGCTACTTTTTTAATATGGGAGTTTGCCATGTTTGAAAGCGCAAAGTCAATCGCTCTGTAGCTTCCGGCTGTCGGCATCGCTGCCACTGCACGCTTTTTAGACAACTCCTTCATTCTATTACTATTACCACCTGCTAAAATAATACCAATCGCTCTCATTAGATTTCACCTGCCTTAACAATACAATGTCCGCTTTCCAGTAATCCGTCCGGATAATCCTCTGCCGTTGTCACACCTACGATTGCTGTATTCTTGCCGACAGATACATTACTCGGAATCACAGAACCTTCAGAAACCGTAACAAGATCAAACGCATATACCTTTGGATTGAGAACGTTTGGCGCATACTCACCAACACCGAACTTAACATTATCACCAATTGTAATATTTTCAGCGATGATAGATTTATCGATCACGCAATTTTCGCCGATGGTCGTGCCTGACATAACGATTGAATCACGGACAACCGTGCCGGCGCCGATGGTTACGCCATCGCCGATCACACTGCCTGAAACCTGTCCGTAAATTTCTGTGCCTTCACCGATAATACATCTTTCAACTTTCGCATCTTCACCGAAATACTGAGGTGCTGTGGAGTTGTTGTTTGTATATATTTTCCAGAACTCTTCATAAAGGTTAAACTCAGGAATAATATCGATCAGTTCCATATTGGACTCCCAGTATGCACCCAGTGTTCCGACATCTTTCCAGTAACCGTTGAATTCGTAAACATAGCAGTTATGTGTCTTCTCATGAACATATGGAATCACGTGCTTACCAAAGTCACATCCCGGCTGATCTTTCAGTGTAAGCAGCGCTTCACGAAGTGTCGGCCAGTTAAATATGTAGATACCCATAGATGCCAGGTTTGAACTTGGCTTCTCAGGTTTTTCTTCAAACTCTTTAATGTTGCTGTTGTCATCGGCAACGACAACACCGAATCTGCTTGCATCTTCCCAAGGTACAGGCATACATGCCACAGTGACTTCGGCATTTTTAGCTTTATGGAAATCAAGCATCACTTCATAGTCCATTTTGTAAATATGATCACCGCCGAGAATCAATACATATTCAGGATTATATGACTCTATGTATTCAATATTCTGGTAGATCGCATTTGCTGTACCTGTATACCAGTCTGTATTTTCTTTCTTTTCATATGGCGGAAGCAATGTCACACCACCGTAATTTCTGTCCAGATCCCAAGGAATACCAATACCAATATGGGTATTCAGTCTTAAATGTCTGTACTGTGTTAATACACCCACTGTGTCAATTCCCGAATTAATACAGTTGCTTAACGGGAAATCAATGATACGATATTTACCGCCAAATGAAACTGCAGGTTTTGCCACATTTGCCGTTAATACACCAAGTCTGCTGCCCTGGCCGCCTGCTAAAAGCATGGCTATCATTTCCTTCTTAATCACGTTACCACCTCTTGTTGTTTTGTCATTTTGATTTGTTCATTCATTATAACACTTTTTCCATAAAATGTGAATACTTATTACCAATTTTTTTATTATTTTAAAGTGATTTATATGCAATCCTCCCAACTAAATTCGGTTATTCTCTTTATGTAATCGACATTTTTTAACAAAACCGCATTAAAATTTTTAGTAAATTTTGCATATTTTTTTCATTAAAATGACACATTTTTACCATTTACTTCAAAATCCGGGGCAAAAAATGACTTATTTTTCCATCTCTTCTTTTTTCTTTTTTTCGGAAAATCCGCTTTATTATGCACTTTTTCTTCATAAAATTTCATGGCCAAAATCCGAAGCCAAAAGACTTTCATACGGTAATTTCGGTGCCGAAATTACCTGCCTGTATACATTAACTCCAGTATATTTTGCCCTTCATATTTTTTTTGATAGTATTTGATTTTTTTTACAACTGTGTTTATAATGGAGTTAGTATTGACATTGTACTTATTACAATGTCAATACACAATTTTATACAATGATTGGGATGTGTAATAATGTATCAAATTGATTTTAATAAACCAGTTAAAGTCCATTTTATGGGCATAGGCGGTATCAGCATGAGCGGACTTGCAGAAATATTGCTTGACCGCGGTTTTACTGTTTCAGGCTCTGATGTCAAGCCGTCAGCCATCACAAAGAAACTTGAAGCGCAGGGTATCACTGTTTACTATGGTCAGAAAGCATCAAATATTACAGATGATATCCATATGATTGTCTACACTGCGGCTATTCATCCGGACAACCCTGAATTTGCAGCCGGTGCCTCAAAAGGGATTCCGATGATGGATCGTGCGGAGCTTCTCGGCCAGATTATGAAAAACTATCAAAATTCCGTTGCTGTTGCGGGAACTCACGGAAAAACAACGACAACCTCGATGATGTCCCATATCTTACTTGACGCTGACACCGATCCGACGATATCTGTCGGCGGTATCTTAAAAGCGATCCACGGCAACTATCGTATCGGACGTTCTGAGAATTTTATTACGGAAGCCTGCGAATATACAAACAGCTTCCTTAAGTTCAATCCAAAAATCGAGGTGATATTAAATATAGAAGAAGACCATATGGATTTCTTTAAAGACCTCGATGATATACGGCATTCCTTCAGGGAATTTGCACACAAGCTTCCGAAAGACGGTCTTCTTGTCATCAACGGTGAGATTGATCATTACAATGAAATCTGCGACGAACTGCCATGTCCCGTCGTTACTTACGGATTAAACGGCAATTACGACTATACCGCCGAGAATATTGTTCTTGATGATGTTGCAGATGCTTCTTTTGATGTCCTTTATCACAAAGAAAAAATCGCACGCTTTCACCTGAATGTTCCGGGTATCCATAATGTATCCAATGCCCTCGCGGTGATTGCTGTTGCACGGGCCTTAAATATCTCCATGGAACATATCCGCCGCGGACTTTTAGCCTTTGAAGGTACAGACCGGCGTTTTGAGTATAAAGGAGAATTCAACGGCATCACTGTCATTGATGACTATGCGCATCACCCGACAGAAATTACCGCCACGCTGACAGCGGCTAAAAACTATCCGCACCACACAACATGGTGTGTATTCCAGCCGCACACTTACTCAAGAACAAAAGCCTTTTTAAATGACTTTGCAAAATCACTTTCTCTGGCAGACAAAGTGATTCTTGCGGATATTTTCCCTGCCCGTGAAGAAGATCCGGGAGATATTCACTCCAGAGATATACAGGAACTGATCACTGCTGCCGGCGGCGAAGCTTATTACTTCCCGACTTTTGAGGAAATTGAAGACTTCCTGATCAAAAACTGTGAACACGGTGACTTACTGATTACAATGGGGGCCGGCGATGTCGTCTTGATCGGAGAAAAATTGCTTGGCAAAAATTAAACTTTTTTTATCCACAATCTAAACATAAGTATTTATCAGCATCGCAGCTACTTATCCACAATATCCACATAGTTATAACCATTTTCTGTGTATAACTGTGTGGATATTTTTAGTTTTTTTGGTGGATATTTTTATTTACATAATATTCCCGATGATTCGACTTTCTTCATGCTTTTTTCCTGTAAAATCAAGGTTTTAGAAAACCGTAATTCGACATTTTCTGCATTATGTCCACCAACTATCCACATTATCCACAATTTCCACATTCAACACACCCTCAATCTTTTCACAATTCTGTGCCTATTCTCTTTTTTTGGCGAATATGTTATAATCAAAAATATTCGAAACGATGAAAATCTCATCATACAGACATAATATTTAAGAAAAGGTGATACATATATGCGTTATCTGAGCCTCGATTCCAGACTTGAACAGTCTTCAACGACAATTCCGAACCTTTTTTTTGATCAATATATGCCGGAAGCCAATGGCGAATTTTTAAAAGTTTACCTGTACTTAGTCCGATGGAATTCCAAAAAAGACAGTCGTATCTGTCTTGAAAACATTGCCGACAGGCTGTTTATGACGGAAGGCGATGTAATCCGCGCTTTAAAATACTGGCAGAGTAAGGGACTGCTTTTGCTGTCTTTTGACGGTCAAAAAAATCTCACCGGTCTCACGCTGCTTCCATTTGAAACTGATTTAGCAGCCGGAAATCCATCATCTGCCAGATCTGCTTCAAAAGATGCTGCCATATATACGGATACAGCCGCCGCACCATACCAGACTGCAGTCACTGCATACCAGGATACACATATTGCCTCCTCATCAGTAAACGTTCTTCAGAAGGATTATTCAAAACCTCAATATACGATCAACCAGATTTCCCGTTTTTCCAAAGAGCACGACGGAGAGCAGCTCTTTTTCGTTCTGCAGCAGTATGTCGGTCACCCTCTGAGCCAGACGGAAATCAACAGTATCGTATACTTTCATGAAAAGCTGGGATTCTCCACGGATCTGATTGAATATCTTTTTGAATACTGTGTCGGCAATAATCACAAAAGCATCCACTATATTGAAAAAGTGGCTATTTCGTGGGCCGAAGCCGGCATTGATACTGTATCCAAAGCCAAAGGCCGCAGTACCCTGTACAGTAAGACGCATTATGCTGTCCTTAAAGCCTTCGGTATTACCGGCCGTAATCCCGGAAAAAGCGAAACTGAATATATTAACCGCTGGACCGATGAATATTGTTTTTCACCTGCCCTGATTGTGGAAGCATGCAACCGGACGATGGCCGCGACCCATATGCCAAGCTTCGAATATGCGGACAGTATTTTAAAAAAATGGCAAAAGGAAAAAGTAGTCAACCTTGAGGATGTCAAAGCTTTAGATGCTTCATATGCAAGAAATAAAAAAGCCGCTGAAGAAAAAAAAGCTGCCGGTATGAAAAACACAGGCGGCGATTCCAAGCCTGCAAAGCCAAAGACACCGGCAAACCGGTTCAATAATTTCAGTCAGCGCACCTATGATTATGCAAAGCTTGAGCAAAAACTGGCACAAAAAATACAGACCGGCACCGAATCCAAATAACAGGAAAGGAGTTTTGTAATGCCATTAAAAAATGCACAGTATAATGCCATCATGCGGCAGTATGACCTGCGCCGCTTTGATGCCATCAACATTCAAAAAGAACGTCAAAAACAGATTGCCGAGACGATTCCGGAGTTTGCATCGATTGATGCGTTGATTGCCGCCGCCGCTGCCGACCATGCCCGTGCACTGATCCGCGGTGAAAAAACCGGCGATATCCACCGAACGATTCAGTCACTGGAACAGAAAAAAACGGTGCTTTTAAAGCAGTATGGCTATCCCGAAAATTATCTGGAGCCGGTCTATTTTTGTAATGACTGTAAAGATACCGGTTTTATCGGAGAAAAAAAATGCCACTGTTTTAAACAGGCGATTGTGGATCTCGTTTACGCACAATCCAATATTAAAGAGAGACTGCAAACAGAAAATTTCGATTATTTTGATATTTCATTGTATCCGGAACAAAAAGATGCCCGCATAGGCATCAGTCCCCGTGAAAATATGGAATATGTCCTTGGTACATGCCGCAGCTTTATCGAAAACTTTGATACGGAATTTTCCAATCTTCTGTTTTATGGCAGCACAGGGGTCGGAAAAACCTTTTTATCCAACTGTATTGCCAAAGAACTGCTCGACCGTGCTCACACTGTCATTTACCTGACTGCGCTGTCGCTGATGGAGATTCTTGAAAATCACGCTTTTCACCGTACCGGTGATGAAAATGACCCCGAGGATATGTATGCCTATATTTCAGACTGCGACCTTTTAATCATCGATGACCTTGGCACAGAAGTAAGCAACGCTTTTACAGCGTCACAGCTGTTTGCCTGTCTCAATGATCGGCTTTTAAACCGGAGATCCACGATTATTTCAACCAATCTGTCCCTTGATGATCTGCAGGATATTTACAGCGAACGTATATTTTCACGTTTAATAAGCCATTATCAGGTTACACTGATTCTTGGAGATGATATACGCATCAAAAAAGTCATTTCCTGAACAGCTGCCTGATTTCATAGAGCAACAAAAGCAGTGCATACACATTTTTTGTTTTTTTCGACATACTTTTACAAAAGGGCTTGTCTTATTTATACGATTTGTTTACAATGTTAACGAGTACATTTATACTATGGAGGTATATCATGAATCAGAATGAAAATATCACAGAATCTATTCCTGTTGGTGAACTTGGTATCATCGCCCTGGAAAGCTGCAAGGAACTTGGTCAGAAAGTCAACGATTATATCGTAAGCTGGCGTAAAGAGCGTGACCTCGACCAGTCACAGTCTCTCCATTTCAGCGGTTATGCAAATGATACTTTTTTGCTGGACGCAAAGTGTTCAAGATTCGGTACCGGCGAAGCCAAAGGTACCATCAACGAATCCGTCCGCGGCAAAGACCTTTTTATCCTTGTTGATGTCACAAACTACAATATCAAATACTCTCTTTGCGGACATGAAAACCGCATGTCACCTGATGACCATTACAGTGACTTAAAGCGTATCATCGCCGCAGCCGCAGGTAAGGCAAGAAGAATCAACGTAATCATGCCGTTCCTGTATGAAAGCCGTCAGCATAAACGTTCCACAAGAGAATCTCTTGACTGTGCCCTGGCGCTTCAGGAATTAAAAGCAATGGGTGTTGAAAACATCATCACTTTTGATGCCCATGATCCTCGTGTACAAAACGCCATTCCGTTAAGCGGCTTTGACAACGTACAGCCAACATATCAGTTTATCAAAGCATTATGCAAAAACGTGCCTGATATCTGCCTTGACAACGATCATCTGATGATCATCAGCCCTGATGAAGGTGCGATGGGTCGTGCTGTATACTATGCCAATGTTCTCGGTGTCGATGTCGGTATGTTCTACAAACGCCGTGACTATACAAAGATCGTTAACGGACGCAACCCGATCGTTGCCCATGAATTCCTCGGTTCATCTGTTGAGGGCAAGGACGTATTCATCATTGATGACATGATTTCTTCCGGTGAAAGTATGCTGGATGTTGCCAAAGCATTAAAAGCACGTAAAGCTAAACGTGTATTTGTTGCCTCTACATTTGGTCTTTTCACCAATGGCTTTGACGCATTTGATAAATACTACGAAGAAGGACTGATTTCCAAAGTTCTCACAACGAATGTGATTTACCAGAGACCGGAACTTCTGGAAAAACCTTACTATATCAATGTAGACCTGAGCAAATATGTGGCACTTCTGATTGATACATTAAACCACGACAATTCCATCAGCAAGCTTCTTGATCCATACGAAAAGATTGATGCCCTTGTGGAATCTCACAGAAATAAATAATATCACTGTGGCTCTACACAGTGACTCCATGTAAATACATTGAACGTGCGCCGCAAGGCGCACGTTCAAAAGCAAAAAGGGGCTGTAAAAAACAGCGTTAGAAAAAAGTTCCAGCCACGGAGAACATGGCTGGAACTTTTTTGAACGGGACTTTTTACAGCCCCTTTTTGCGCCCGGTTAAACGCAAACTCAGTTGAATTTAAATATTTTTCTTGAAACTTTATACAGCTGCTTTGCAGTTTTCTTTCCGACTTTTGTCTTCGGATTTGAAATCAGCCCGCGGATGCCCACACGGACATGGCGGTAAGTTTTCGGTCGTTTTTCCTTAAAATCGTGCCAGAGTTTACAGCGCTTTTCATCAGCTTCCTCCGTATTGGCAAGAATCAGCATAATTGACGTCACACTACAGATCATGGCCAGGTATCCAAGCATATACTTGGCCAGCTGTTTATTCTTAACTTCAGACGGCAGATCATAAGCATCAATCATCAGCTCATTAACCTTAATCTGCTGGTCAATACGGCTGATCATCACCTGCTGATTGACGGACTGATCCTCACGTCCTATATAATATCTGTATAAATCCACATTCATATAATACAGCGTCTTCACATATGGCAGCGGCACATAAACAAACAGGTTATCCACATAAAAAGTATGTTCCGGCAGCTTTAATCCACAGGCCCGAAGTATTTTCGTCCGGTAGATGACCGAGTGCATCAGAAGGTTCTGATCCGGCCTGAATCTGCGAATCTCACTCCAGCCAAAAATCTCATTTTCCGGCAATGCATTATCATACTTTACAACATGGCTTTTATGGTCCAGCACATGCTCATAAACATAATTACATATAAATAAATCAACCCGTTTACGCCGGCTGATAATCGAACGCAGCTCATTCATAACTTTATGAAGGCTTTCCTCATCAAGCCAGTCATCAGAATCTACAACCTTATAATACATGCCTTTCGCATTTTCTATACCTGTATTTACCGCTGCACCATGGCCGCCGTTTGGCTGATGGACAGCTTTGACGATGGACGGGTATTTGGCGGCATATTCATCGGCAATATCTGCGGTTCCATCTGACGAACCGTCATCAACAATAATAATTTCCGCTTCTTCACCTGCCGGCAGCAATGATTCTATGCAATGGCGCATATATGCTTCCGAGTTATAACATGGAACTGCAAACGAAATAATTTTCAAATCGCTCATCCTTTCTTTTCAAGTACGCCGCCGGCGTACTTCTCGTAAGTTATATATTAAATCATGATGTTAAAAAAGTCCAGATTTTTTACACTGTCCTGTATAGCCATTTATCCTCTGAGTTTTGTGATGACAGTCACAATGACCCAAACCGCAAGGTTAACAATAACGATGCTGGCGCCTGTCGGCAGGTTCACTGTAAATGACAGGATAATTCCGATAATATAACATGTCACAGATAACACAACGGATATGGCCACAACAGACTTAAAACTTCCAACCAGTTTTCTTGCCGTCACTGCCGGAAATATGATCAGGCTTGAAATCAGAAGACTGCCCATCATACGCATGCCAAGTACAACTGTCAGTGCCGTCAATAAAGCAATGACAAACTGATAAAATCCAACATGGATACCGGATGATTTTGCAAAAGCTTCATCGCATGTAATCAGAAACAGACGATTGTAAAACAAAACATACATCACAATAATCACAACCGAAAGAACAAGGCTCATCACCACATCCGCATCGCTCATTGCAAGAATACTTCCGAACATATAGTTGCTGACATCGACATTAAATCCGCCGGACAGTGCCGTAATAATCACACCCGCAGACAATGCGCCTGTTGCCACCATGCCGATGGCCACATCGCCGCCGGTTTTCGTTTTCTGACTGTAAAACATAATCAGGCACGCCGCAATAACGACAATCGGAATGGATACCGACAAAATCGGAAGTCCCAGGGCCACCGCTAGAGAAGTGGAAGCAAAGCCGACATCGCCAAGTCCGTGTCCGATCAGAGAATATCTTTTCAAAACCAGGATCACACCAAGCAGCGCCGCACACAGTGAGATTAAAACACCGACAATCAATGCCCTCTGAATAAACGGATATGAAAACATTTTTAAAAATTCCTGCATGACTGATTTCTCTCCTTCCACTGGGCAATACTGCCGTCAAACTCCTTTGTCTGATTCATCACAATGACCCGTGAAGCATAAGAAGCCACCTGCTCCATATCATGGGACGCCATTAAGATCGTCATATGACGCGTCTTATTCAGCTGGCTTAAAAGCCTGTAAAACTCCTCTGTAATGACCGGGTCAAGTCCGGCACAAGGTTCATCTAAAATCAAAAGCTTCGGATTTCTGCAAAATGCTCTTGCCAGAAGTACACGCTGCTGCTGTCCGCCGGAAAGATTTCCAATGCGTCTGTCAGCCAGTTCATTAATCTCAAAAGTATCCATCGCTTCTTTGGCAGTCGCCTTATCTTTTTTACTGTAAAAAGGAAGTCTGCGTCCTCTTTTCTGCGTTCCTGACAATACAATCTCCCATACGGTCGCCGGAAAATCTTTGTCGATCATATTGACCTGTCCCATGTAGGCACACGCTTCCGGCGCAATTTCTTTATTGATCTGACCTTTTGTCACAGGAACGAGACCGACAATTCCTTTCATCAGCGTACTTTTACCTGAACCGTTGCTGCCGATCAGACATACATACTCGCCATCTTCTATATTAAAGCTGACATCTTCAACCGCATAGTTTTTATCGCCCTCATAGGCAATTGAAACATTTTTTACTTCCAATAATTTCATAAATTCCACACCACCTGTCACTGACACATAAAACTTCATGAAATGCTGTCTTATGCTCATTGTCCTGTATGCATAGCGTCCGGCCTCCCATGTACCGGTGTGCCGGCCATTGCCATATACTCATTGACCTACGCCCAGAGCTTCTTTGACAACCTCAAGATTATTTTTCATAATATCATAAAATGTTATTCCGGCTTCAAATTCCGTCTTCGTGACGTTGTGGGCTGTCGAGAGCATCCGTATCTGAACGCCCGTATCAGCCGCAATCGTTTTAGCCACCGAAGCATTGGACAGCTCCTCGTAAAAAATAACTTTTGTCCCGTGCTCCTTAATATAATCAATGACCCGGGTCATATCGCTGACACTGGGATCCGCCTCCGCTGAGCATGAATGATATACTGTCTCGTACGAAAGATCATAACGGTGTACAAAATAGCCGTAGGCAAAGCGCCCCGCAAAGACAATATCTCTGTGATCCGCACCTTCAAGAGCATCAAAATAAGCTTCATCAAGGGCTGTCAGTTTTTCTCTGTATGTCTTAGCTGCATCTGTCACAAGGTCTGCATTTTCAATGCCCATGTCAAGCGCCAGTTTCTCAATGGCATCAAGCATAGCCACCGCATTATCCATATCAAGCCAGAAATGAGGATCATAGCTGTGTTCGTGTTCACCGTGATGGTGATGTTCATCTTCATGATCATGACCTTCCTCATCTTCCATCTGAAGATTCACATGTTCAGATAAATCAAGAATAGTCACACCATCAAGACTTTCCACAATCTGAGCCGCCCACGGCTCCATCTCGTCACCAGTATAAATAAACGCATCCGCCTCAGAAATCGTCACCATATCTTCCGGTGTCGGATCATACATATGGCTTTCCATACCCGGACTTAAAAGCATCACGACTTTCGCCTGACTTCCAAAAACTGTCCTGGCAAAATCATACTGCGGAAAAAGTGTGCAGACAATCACCGGTTTTTCTGAAAACTCACGACTTTCGCCTGCCATTATCTCTTCATTTACATGATTCTGTGTCCCTGCATGATCCGGTGCATCTGCATCGCCCTGCACGCCCGTATCACCCTGCGCGCCTATATCACCCTGCGTGTTTTTGCCGCAGCCGCAAAGCGTCGTCATACATATAAACAGCAAACAGACCGCGGCAACTCTGCCCGCCTGAAAAAAAATCCTCCGGACAATCCGGTTTTTTTTACATAAAAAATACCGCCGTAATTTATTGGATAAAAAAAAGTGACTTTTCATAAATCACCGCGTCCTTTCAGAATTATCTTATTGAAACTGGGTTTCATTAAGATAATACGCTGTTTTTTATGAAAAGTCAAATCTTTAATCAAAAATCGTATAAGTTTCACCAAAAATGATGCAAATTTCTTCGTTCAAAAACAATTTTACGCAAATCAGGTCTTTATCCTGTATTTATTCAGCCTCATTTTCTTCCGGAACGAATTTAAAAATGACAGCCCCGGCAATGAAAAGAATGATAATACTTGACACACCATAATTCGCCTTGCCTGTTGCCAGCGAAATAGCTCCAAAAAGCACCGGACCGATGACAGCCGCAAACTTGCCGAGAATATTGTAAAATCCGAAAAATTCATTGGCCTTATCCTTCGGCACAATACGTCCGAAATAAGAGCGGCTTAATGCCTGAATACCGCCCTGGGCTGTGCCCACAAGCATCGCCAGTACCCAGAACATGATCGTCAGCGTTTTTACATCTCTGTCCGGAGACATAAAGAAGGCAACAACACAAATGACGCAATATGTAAGGATTCCGAAATACAGCGGTTTTCTCGTACCGTATTTTTCAGCGGCACGGCCGTAAATAATAGCAAACGGAAATGCCACAAACTGAGTCACCAAAAGGATGACAAGCAGCATAATACTGCTGATGCCGATACTACTGCCGTAAGATGTTGCCATTTTAATAATCGTGTCCACACCATCAATGTAAAAGAAATAAGCCAGCAGGAATATAAAAATATTTTTGTGCTTTTTGATTTCTTTTAATGTTTTAAATATACGGGCAAAACTTTGGCGCACATAGTGTGGTTCCGGCTCAATACCATATTTCTGATGCACATTTTTAATAATCGGAATACTAAAGCCAAGCCACCACAGGAAAGTGATCACAAATGAAATTCTGTAAGCCGCCGTCAGTGACAGCGGAATCATTTCCATCATACTGAGAACAACAATGATCATGCAGATGATAAACGGAATCGTACTGCCGATATAGCCCAGTGCGTATCCGAGGCTTGACACCCTGTCCATATCCTTATCTTCACTGACATCCACAAGAAACGCGTCATAAAAAATATTACTGCCTGCAAAACCAATGGCTGAAACCACATAAACAACCAAAAGGCCTATCCAAAAGCGGCTCGGAACAACAGCCAGCACAAGTGTTGAAATCAGCCCCATCCAGAGGAAAAAGTTAAAATACATCTTTTTCTTTCCCTTATAATCAGCAAGTGTGCCAAGTATCGGTGACAGCACGACAAGTATAATCGTCGCAAATGAATTGCCGAATCCCCAGTAGGCATTGGCTGTCACTGCCGGATCTGCCACTTTGCCGGCCAGTGCCGTTTTTGCCGACTCCATAAAATAGAGGCTCATGATCGTGGAAGTGACCACCATCGTATACGCGGAATTGGCCCAGTCATAAAAAATCCAGCTCAATTCCTTTTTTGAAACATTTTTCAGCATAGAGTTACCTCCCTCTTGTTTTTAGCAGTACCAATAACTGCTTATTTTTTGGCTGTATCAACAACTGTCTATTGTTTACAGATGAATGCATCAATCGCATGACCATCTGTTTTTCCCAGATCCAATCCTAAAATCTTTGCCATCGTCACACCTTCATCTGCCAGATGCATTGTCGGAATACGAACATTTTTATTGAAATCAGGACCTTTCGCCATAAAAATGGTGCCGTATCCTTTGTCTGTCGGATCATAGCCGTGTACAGCCATCATATGTCCGGTTTTTGACTGTCCTTCATCAACCATGACATTTTCACTGAAACACCGCCATTCATCAAGGAAATAACAGCCTTCGGCGGCTTCAAGCATCACCGCACATCTTGGATCAGCACCTTTATCTGCCGCCTCCTGCCTTGTATACACCGCCTTGATGCCGCTGTTTTCATCATCTTTCATATCGTTAAACAGCTGATAAATTTCCTTTTCAAGATGTGCAAAGCCTTTTTTCAAATAAATATAGGCACTGCCATCACAGTTTTTACATATCGCCTTCCAGTCTCTCACTTTTTGCCCATCCGTCTTTAGATATCCTTTTTCCTTCAATACGTGATTCAGATAAATAATCCTCCGGACATCTTTCTGGTAATGGTCGCCCAGCAAAACAATATTTGTTTCTTCGTCAATGCCCATCTTTTTTAACAGAGCCATCATCTCGCCGAGACGTTTGTCATGCCTGTTTAATGCCTCTGTCACTTCCGGACCGTGAACACCGTATAAATGTCTTGTAGAATCCACATCTGTCCAGTGTACCAGTGTCAGATCCGGTTTGTAATGGCTTAATGTATACAAAAGCGCCTGATGTACAAAATTGTCCAGCGCCGGCTGGGATTTGCCGTTTCTTAAATGTCCGAACATACTGTTCATTTTTGCCTGATACAATATGCTGCCGTTGCTCATGGAAGTAAGAATCTGGTTGGACCATGGCCTGTTTGCAAAAATCTCAGGCATGTTGTATTGAATTTTAGCCTTTGCTGTCACCGGCCATAAAAGCGCCGCCACCTTCATACCCTTTTTAACTGCTTCATCATAAAGCGTTGTCCCCCGGATATACTTTCGCTGCCAGTACCAGTCCGGCGATAAAGCCCCCGGCATCACAAGGGTATTGTTAATAATCCCGTGATTTTTCGGCATCCGGCCTGTGATAATCGTCGTGTGCGCCGGATATGTAATACTTGGATAAACGCTTTGAACATCGGTACAAAGACATGCGCCTTCCAGAAATTTACTGAAATTCGGCAGTGTTTTTAAATAATCATAGTCCGCACCGCCGACGGCATCAAGCGATATCACAAGCATCCTTTTTTTGCAATTTAGATTTTTTCTTTTCAAGACTTCCTCCCCGTAACTTTATCCGTGATCTGCTTAAGCATTCTTAAACCGTTTTTTTCATGTATTTGAAGTATTCCATGACTTTACACGTGACCTTCTTAAGCTTTACTGACATAAGTCTTACTTTCTTCAATCACTTTAAATCCCTGTTCATTCATAGAAACGATAGCTGCCGCACAATTTTTCTGAAGCTGCCCATACCACAGATCCTTCATTTCAAGTCCCCGGATATGTTTTAGCATCGCTTTATTCACCGCTCCGTGGGCAACGATCATGATCCGCTCATCATCGTGATGTTTTTGACGAATATCCTCAATGAAATCCGCAGCCCGGGCACACAGCTCCTCCAGTGACTCTCCCTTTGGCGGCCGCTCATAAAGCTCCGGTCTTGTAAAAAACACACTGAACCTTTTGTCACAATCCGAACTCTGTATATTGTCAAAGCTGGTGCCTTCCAATACGCCAAAATTCAGCTCTTTGATTCTGTCATCCCGAATCACTTCTAAATCACGGTCACCTTTTAAAATGCAGGCTGTTTCGTAAGCTCTTTTCAGCGGACTGGCATAAATCGCATCAAAATGAATATCTTTAATGGCCTTTGATGTTTGTGCCGCCATCTCCCTTCCTTCATCAGTCAGTTCAATATCCACGCTGCCCTGAATCCTTCTTGCCGCATTCCATACGGTTTTTCCGTGTCTGAATATATAAAGTTCCATAATCTACGAATCCTTCTGTCTGTTCAATTTATTCTGCTTCCTTCCGGATTTTTTCAAGATTTGCCTTCATCACTGCCTCATAGCCAAGGTCACCCATTTCATAAAATACATGATCCTTAAGTTCATCCGGAAGATATTGCTGATTCACATAATGATTTTTATAATCATGGGCATATTTATACCCAATGCCGTGTCCAAGCTTGCCGGCGCCTTTATAATGGGCATCCATCAGATATGAAGGTATTGACGCCGTTTTCATACTGCGCACCGTCTCCATGGCCGCATCAATGCCGCAGATAGCAGCATTACTTTTTGGCGCACAGGCCACATAAGCCGCTGCCTGTGCTAAAACGATCCGCCCCTCCGGCATACCGAGCCGCTCCACCGCCTGAGCCGCAGATACAGCCACTGTAAGCGCCATCGGATCAGCGTTGCCGACATCCTCTGCCGCGCAGATCATAATTCTCCTGGCAACAAATGCCACATCTTCACCGGCATACAGCATCCGCGCAAGGTAATAAAGCGCTGCATCGGGGTCTGACCCCCGCATACTTTTAATGAACGCGGAAATCGTATCGTAATGATTATCCCCGTCCTTGTCATAATTCATCACTCTTTTTTGTATACACTCCGATGCCACATCAATGGTAATATGAATTTTTCCGTCATCACCGCGGTCTGTTGTAAGTACAGCCAGCTCAACGGCATTCAGCGCCTGTCTTGCGTCACCATTGGCCATATCCGCAAGAAATGTCATCGCCTCATCATCAATGACTGCATCGTAAGCCCCCATCCCCCGTTCTTTATCATAAACAGCCCGGTGAATCAGTGTCTTAATGTCTTCTGCGGACAAGGCCTTTAATTCAAACACGATAGAACGTGAAATAAGGGCTGAATTCACTTCGAAATACGGATTTTCCGTGGTGGCACCGATCAAAATCACCGTGCCGTCCTCAACATAAGGCAAAAGATAATCCTGCTGGCTTTTATTAAAACGATGAATTTCATCAATAAACAGAATCGTCTTTTTGCCGTACATACCCATATTCTGTTTTGCGCTTTCAATCACCTGCTCCATATCCTTTTTTCCGGCACCGGTGGCATTGATCTGCATAAACTCAGCCTTTGTCGTTTTTGCGATCACCTGGGCTATGGTCGTCTTTCCCGTCCCCGGCGGTCCGTATAATATCAGAGAACTCAGCTTATCGGCGGCAATCGCCCGGTAAAGCAGCTTACCCTTTCCGATAATATGCTGCTGACCTACAATCTCATCAAGGGTCACCGGCCGAAGTCTTGACGCTAAAGGCGATTCCTTCTCTTTTGCAGTTTCCCGCATATAATCAAACAAATCCATGAATCATCACTCTCACATACGATGTAGTTAAATAAACTCAGAATCTTTCATCCCGGCATCAATGAAATAAACACAAAGTCTTTCATCCAGGTATCAATGGCCTACACAAGCGGCACATAGGTTTCGATTTCGGCCACCTCAAATGTCGGGATCTGCTCATAGGCTGCCAGGGCATAATCAAATAAATGAAAACAGGTGACCGCGCCGCTGCCTTCACCAAGGCACATACCGCCATGAAGATAAGCCTCCATTCCCATCGCATCAAGAACCATCTGACCTGCCGGTTCTGCCGAAACATGGGAAGGAAAAATATAGGCTGCCGCTGCCGGTGCCAGTCTTACAGCGCAAAGTGCTGCCACTGACGAAATAAATCCGTCAATCAGTATCGGTACTCTTTTTGCCGCAGCGCCGATAAAGCATCCGCAAAGACCGGCAATGTCCAGTCCCCCAACTTTTGAAAGCACATCGAGTGGGTCATTTTTATCCGGTCTGTTCACTTCAATTGCTTTTTTAATCGCATTGATTTTACGTTCCAGTCCCGGCGTTGAAAGCCCCGCGCCCCGGCCTGTTACCTTTTCAGGCGCTGCATCTAAAAATACCGACGCCATGGCACTGCTTGTGGAAGTATTGCCGATGCCCATCTCACCTGTAGCAAATAAATTGTATCCCTGATCCACAAGCTCCGAAACAAAAGCAATGCCTGTCTCCACCGCTTCAATCGCTTTTTCCCTTGGCATTGCCGGACCTTTGGTCATATTGGATGTGCCGCGCATCACTTTTCTGTTGTAAATTCCCGGACAGTCGTAATCATCAAGAATACCGATGTCCACCGGAAATACGTCTGCACCGGAAATCTTTGACAATACGCAGATTGTCGCATTGGCTTTTGTCATATTGCACGTCACCGTCGTCGTCACATGATTATCCGACTGAGTCACGCCTTCTTCAATCACTCCATTATCGCCTGCCATAACAACAACGGCTCTTTTTTTTATCTCAGGCTTTGTCGTCCCGAAAATACCGCAAAGCCGCACAACCATATCTTCCAGCCTTCCGAGACTTCTTAATGGTATGCATTTATGATCCCAGATTTCCCATGCCTTTGCCATCGCATCTTCATCAAGAGGAGCAATCGCTTCAATCGCTTCGTTTAATGTCATTCATATCCTTCTTTCTGCCGTATTTACTTCGCATTATTACGGAAATTAATTGTCTTCTTCTGCACTTACCGGATATGCCCGGAAATATATTGCCTTTCTTCTGCATTTGCTTCGCATGCACAGAAATTAATTATCTTCTTCTGTACTTATTTCGCATGCTCACGTGAATTAATTTTTCTCACAGTATAATTGTCACACTCAAAATCTACCACACTGTAGGCATCCTGCTCAAACTGAAAGTGCCAGACACCTTTAAGTTCAAGATTCATGATTGCCGCAAACATTGACTGCATCACACCGTTATGGGAGGCGATCAAAATCGTCTTCTCCGTCATACCGTGTGCCAGTGCATCGGAAATGATGTCAAAAAAAGCATTTTTAATTCTCACACTTATAAAATGCCGAAAGCTTTCACCACCGGTCGGTATGGAATTTTCCCAGTCATTGCACCATTTCGCCACATCATCGGGATATGCCTCCGATATCTCGCCATAGGTTTTTCCTTCCCACAGCCCAAAGTCAATCTCCCTGATTTCCGGTAAAAAAATCACCGGCGGACATTCCTGCTGCGCCGCTTTATTTCTTTTCAGCACAATATCCAGCGTCTGATGAACCCTTAACATATCACTGGCATATATACGGTCAAACTGCACATCCTCAAGCAGCGCTGCCAATCGGTCTGCCTGCGCTGCACCGGTTTCATTAACCGGAACATCAAGACTTCCATAAAAAAGATGGTTTTTATTGCAGTCTGTTTCTGAATGTCTTATAAAATATATCCTCATATCCATCATCCCAACTTAAGCTTTACAATCACAAACAATAATGTCCAACACTCTGAATGATTTGCTTTACCACCAGAGCATACTCTGGGCAATTGCAATAAGTAACAGAAATAAAATCTCTGTCACCTCAGACCCTGCACCAAGTGTATCACCGGTCATCCCGTCAATTTTACTTTCTATGTATTTTCTGAAACCAAATGCTGCCAACATACAGATAAACGGCACCGGAAACAGAAACCATTTTCCAAAAACCGCCAGGCATGCGCCTATAAATACGGCGCCTGATATCGAACATATTAAGCAGGTTTTTAAGCTGATACGCCCGATATATGAATGTCCAAGTCCTTTTTCTCTGGCATAGCGGGCTTTATACATCAAAATACCCTGAACCATTTTTCCCGCCACCGGTGCAAGAATCAGAACGACCTCTGTGTCCACAGATGACATCAGAAGGAATATTTTCAGCATCAGATCAAAAAATGCAGCAATCACACCGTTTGTACCGACTCTGCTGTCTTTCATAATTTCCAGCATTCGTTCTTTTGTCCTTGCCGAATAAATAGCATCTGCCGTATCACACAGACCATCCAAATGAAAACCGCCGTTAATGCATATTTCAGACAATACGGCAAAAATCACGGCCACCGGCTTCGGAAGAATAAGTGATAAGAGCATATAAACAATCGCCTGTCCCACACCGATGATCAGCCCGACAACCGGCCAGTACATGACACCTTTAGAAAGCATTTCATCTTTAACATCGATCTGTTTATTGATGGGAATACGTGTTAATAACTGAATCGTCAATATTAAAGTGTCCATTTTTTATTCCCCCTTGATTTTTACCGGAATACCGCTGATGACAAAATAAACTTCATCAGCTGCCGCCGCAAGCTTCTGATTAGCCAGTCCCATCATATCTCTGAATGCCCGTCCCAGATATGTATCCGGAATAACACCAAGACCGATCTCATCAGTCACAACGACAAGGGGCAATTTTCTTTGTTCTGCCGCCGCCGCTATTTTTTCAAATACAGGAATAATCTCCTGTTCCGCTGCTTTAAAATCCACATCCGCGAAATCAAAGGTATCCCAGTTCACTTCCCCGATCAAATCAAACAACAGGTTTGTCAGCATCGAAGATACACTATCCAGCAAAATGCCGTCATAGTTTTTGCCTTCCTCTTCAAGTACACGCCACAGCTCATGATATCCTTCATGCGTCGTCCATCTGCTGCTGCGTCTTTTTTGATGTTTTTCTACTCTTCTTGCCATCTCTTCGTCGGTAATCTTTGCTGTCGCCATATATAAATAGCGTTCGCCCCGACGCATCACAAGCTGCTCCGCAAATTCACTTTTGCCGCTTCGGGTTCCGCCCGTCACTAAAATCATAATTTTCCCTTCTTTAATCATATTTGTATCTGTTAAAATTCGCGGCTTTACCGCCGCCCTTTCTATGATACCAAAAAAAAGCCAAAACATCTATGATAAAATAAAGATTCGTGGATATTATTTTTCCTGTGTACAATAACCATTGACGCCATCAATCTTATCAACTATACTACAAAAGTACATAAAATCAGCGAAAACTATATGTCAAATATACGATTAAAGAGGTAAATCTAATGAGCATCGAAAATATTCCAAAAGATCCTGTCATGCTTTTAAGCTTTATTAACTTAAAACTGAGAGATGATTATCCTGACCTTGATGAACTTTGCCTGTCACTTGGAATTGACCGGGACGAACTGTGTAAAAAACTGGAAAATATCGATTATGTATATGATGAAAATGTGAACCGGTTTATTTAAGGTCTTTAGAAAAAAATCACCCGCCTCTGAAAAGTATAATTTACTTTCATGACAGCCGGTGATTTTTCTAAGTCTCTACAATATTTCTTCGATATAGGCTATGATTCACACTTTTTTTAGATGACATGCCCTTTTGCTTTTAATACATCTACCACCTGATTTACGTATTTTTCGCATATTTCGTCGTTTTTAGCCTCTACCATGACGCGGATCACAGGTTCTGTGCCGCTTTCCCGTACAAGGATTCTGCCTGTGTTTCCAAGAGCCTTTTCCACGGAAGCTATCGCTTTAACGACATCTTCATCTTCTCTTGCAGCAGGTTTATTGGCAACTCTGACATTGACAAGCTTCTGCGGATATATTTCCACCGGCTTTGCCAGTTCTGACAGATTCATTTTCTTTTCCATAATGACTTCCATCAGCATAATTGCTGTCAGAATACCGTCACCGGTTCTCGCATGTTTTGAAAAGATAATATGTCCGGACTGTTCTCCGCCAATCATGTGGCCATTCTTCATCATGTTTTCGTAAACATATTTATCACCGACAGCCGTTTTTTCATACTGAATACCCGCATCATCCAGTGCAAGATAAAGACCGAAATTTGACATTACGGTTGTTACGACTGTATTGTTGGTCAATTGACCGTTTTCTTTCATGTATTTGCCGCAGATATAGATGATTAAATCGCCATCAATGATACGTCCGTCATCTGCAACTGCAATACATCTGTCTGCATCGCCGTCGAATGCAAAGCCGACATCAAGTCCGTTATCAACCACATATTTTCTTAACTCCTCAATATGTGTGGAACCACATCCCGTATTGATATTCACACCATTTGGCTGAGCATGAATCACATAAGTTTTTGCACCAAGTGCGTCAAATACACTCTTTGCAATGGAAGATGCCGAACCGTTGGCACAGTCAAGGCCGATTTTCTTCCCTTTAAAAGAACGTGTCGCTATGGAAATCAAATAGCCGATATACCGGTTGCGTCCCATGGCATAATCCACTGTACGGCCGATTTTTTCCCGAACAGCCAGAGGCAGTTCTCCGCTTTTTCCGTCAATATAATCTTCAATCATCTGCTCAACTTCCGCTTCCATCTTGTGTCCCTGAGCATTAATGACCTTTAACCCATTGTCATAGTATGGATTGTGACTTGCTGAAATCATGACGCCGCAGTCAAAATCTTCTGTCCGCACAACATAAGACACACTTGGTGTTGTCGTTACATGAAGCAGGTAAGCATTCGCCCCGCTGGCTGTAATTCCGGCGGCAAGCGCATATTCAAACATATAGCTTGATCTTCTTGTGTCTTTACCGATAACAATATTGGCCTGATGTTCCTTTCCGAAATACCATCCAAGAAAACGTCCGACTTTAAAGGCATGTTCAACAGTTAAAACGACATTGGCTTCACCTCTGAAACCATCTGTACCAAAATATTTACCCATATTAACCTCCAATGGCATTTGTGCCAAAATTTTCATATCTGTTTTGATCTGATCTGTAAATGCTTTGAATTTCGTCGGTGCGGCGTACTATCCCGGCTTTTGCCAAGACCTGTTATATCATCCTATGTATGCACCGCCTACCGTAATTCTGATTATATCATATCTTCATCAAATGTACACCCATTATGTGCGTTTAACATTAGACTTCATACGGCAATTTCGGTACCGAAATGACCTGCCTGTTAACAGTAACATATCAGACTCATTGACATTCCGGCTTACAACTTAAAGCCTGACGGCAATAATTCTTCAAGCAGATATGTGATTGTACCGCCTTTATTGTCCATCAGAATAATCCGGAATTTTTCCGGATTACAAAACTCTGCCATGACCTGACGGCATACACCGCACGGCGTACAAAATCCCGGTGTATCTTTTCCGCCCACAACAGCAATGGCTTCAAAATCCCGTTCCCCTTCACTGACTGCTTTAAAAAATGCTGTGCGTTCAGCACAGTTAGAAGGTGAATAAGCCGCATTTTCAATATTACATCCCGTATAAACCTTTCCTCCCACAGCAAGAAGCGCCGCACCGACTTTAAATTCTGAATAAGGCGCGTACGCCTTTTCTCTTGCTTTAACCGCCATTTCAATAAGTTTCATATCATTCACAATGAACACCTCCGGTAACCGATGATTTTTCTATAAAATTCAATGACTTTTCCGATTCAACAAAAAATAAATTGTTATTTATCTTACTTTATTATACAATAATACACAATGACACACAATGATATACAGGGAGATGACAAATTGATTAACACATTATTGTTTGATCTGGACGGCACACTGCTGCCGATGGATCAGGAAGAATTTATTAAATTATACTTTAAAGGACTTTATGTCAAATTTCACGATACTTTTGATTATGACCTGCTTTCCAAATCCATCTGGGCAGGCACTGCTGCAATGGTTGCCAATACCGGTGAACTGACCAATGAAGAAGTTTTCTGGAACGTTTTTACAAAGCAAATGAATGTAAAAAAAGAAGACGTGGAAGATTCATTTACAAATTTTTATAAAAATGAGTTTAGCATTGCAAAAGGTGCGACCGAAGCCAACCATGAAATTATTGACTGCATACACAGGTTAAAACAAGAGGGCTATACCATTGTAGCCGCTACAAATCCGCTGTTTCCGCGGGTTGCCACTGAAAACCGCCTGAAGTGGGCAGGCTTTGATCCCGGCGACTTTGAACTGATTACGACATACGAAAACAGCAGCTACTGCAAACCGAACTTAAATTACTACAAGGAAATCCTTGCCAAATTAAACAAACAGCCTGAGGAATGTCTGATGGCCGGAAATGACAACCAGGAGGATATGTGCGCCGAACAGCTTGGCATCCGCGGACATCTCATTGACAACTGCCTGATCAACCGTGAAAACGCACCGATTACCTGCACATGGCGCGGTGACTGGACAGCCTTTATCCGGTGGTGCCGGGAAAATTTGTAGTCTCGTACAAAAGCGTGCGCATCCGCGCGAAGCATTTTAGGGATATAAGGCATCGTACACTGCTATGACGCGCCTATACACGCTCCTGCACAATCTGCTATGCACGCTCTTATATCGAAAAAAACTCAGTGACACATCAAAATGAGCACTGAGTTTTTTAATAACGATATCAATTTTTATCTGCTGATTTTTTCTCACATTGCTTTTAAAAATATCTGTTTCCAATGTAGCGCCCGCTTTTACCGGCTGATTTTTTTGCACCAGCGGTACTGATACGGCGCAAGCCACACTGCATTTGCCTCAAATATTTCCCCTGTAAAAACGTCCTCATACTGTCCCACAAGACATGGCAGGCTGGCTTTATGTCCGTCCTGCGAAAAATTCGAAAGGCATAACAGTTCTTCATCTTCTGTTGTTCGTCTGATGGCAAAAACTTCCTTTGTTCCTGTATCCCATGTTGTCACATATGCTTTCTCGGTGAAACATGCATTTTCCCTGCGGATTTGCGCCATCTGTTTTAAACCTTCCCAGATCATATTCTGAACCGTCCCTTTTTTGCTGCGGCACTGGGCGTTTTCCCATTTGAAAATACTGCGGTGCAAATACCTGCTGTCATCGGCAATATCCGGATTTTCTTTATAACTGTATTCATTCACCTGACCGATCTCATCCCCGGACGAAAGCATCATAAAGCCTTCCAGGCTCATACATGCCGCATGCATAAGAAGCACTCTTTTGATGCCATACTGCACCTGCATCCGGTCCTGTTCAAACCCGCCTTTTTCAATACCGCAAAGGCTCGCTGTCGTTCCACAGCTTCTCGCATCTCTTGTCACAGGATCATAATTATACAATTCGCCCCTTGCAAAACTTCCCGGAATGACACCTTCATAAAAACGATACAGATACTCTTTATGCATCAGCGGGTCGATCATTATTTTCTGTTCATAGTCTTCATCCAGTCCCCAGCCAATATCGTCATGACAGCGGATATAATTGACAAAATAACAATTTTTCGGAAGACTGTGTATAACATCCATCTGATGCTTAAGAAGCCTTGTATCTCTTGTTGCCAAAGCTGCCCACAGGTTAACCATACTCGATACACCATAGAGCATATGGCACTCCGGCTCCGTTTCCGTACCAAAATAAACAGGAAGTTCCTTCGGTGCCATGACAACCTCACCTTTAAGAATCACACCCGGGCATACGATTTCAAGAATCATTCTTAACATCCTGACAATGGTATGTACCTGCGGCAGATTTCTGCAGTTTGTCCCAAGCTCCTTCCATATGTACGGAACCGCATCGATCCTGAAAATCTCAACACCAAGATTGGCCAGATATAAAATATTGTCCATCATTTCATTAAAGACTTTCGGGTTATGGTAATTTAAATCCCACTGATACGGATAAAATGTCGTCAGCACATATTTTTTCATTTCATCGCACCATGTAAAGTTTCCCGGTGCCGTGCCCGGAAATACCTGAGGCATTGTTTTTTCAAAAGCCGCCGGTATTTCATAAGTATCATAGCACTGATAGCGGTCAATATATTCCTGTTCTCCGTTTTTAGCCCTTATGGCCCACTCATGAGAATCGGCTGTATGATTCATGACAACATCAAGGCAAAGACTGATGCCCCGTTTTCTCAGTTCTTTTGTAAGATTTTCCAGTTCTTCATTTGTTCCGATTTCCGGGTCAACGGTTTTAAAATCCTCCACTGCATAGCCGCCGTCATTGTATGGATGCGGCATTTGAAGCAGCGGCATCAAATGAAGATATGTGATGTTTTGCTCGGACAAATAATCAAGCTTTTGAGTAAGTCCCTTTAAACCGCCGGCAAACATCTTCGGATACATCGTCATGCCAAGCATATTTTTATTTTTGTACCATGTCGGCGTCTGTTCTCTTTCAATGTCCTGCTGCCGCAGATCCACCGGACGGTTATCATATGCCCTTTCCAGCATCTGCATCAGTTCTTCGAAACACTGCTCATTTTGATACAGTGACATATACTTATGATGCAGCTCTTTCATATATTTGTGTTTTCTATATTTGAATACAGTATCTTCCATCTATAAATCTCCTGTACAGCCTATTTACCGGCTTTCCTCTGATATTATGTTTATTTGACGTGTCCGGTCTGAACGGATCATCCCGCATGACATCGCTTTCCTCTGATATCATGATTATTTAACAGCTCCGGCAGCAACACCGCTGATAATCTGCTTCTGGCAAATAATATAGAAAATCAGAATCGGCAGTAATGCAAGTAAATAAGACGCAAACGCAAGATTGTAGTTTGTTCCGAACTGTGTCTGGAAATTCAGCTGTGCCAGAGGCAATGTATTCATTTCAGTTCCGCCCATAATAACGAGAGGCGTCATCACATCATTCCATACAGACAATGCTGTTAAAACCGCAACTGTCGCATGCATCGGTTTCATCATCGGAAAAATCACATGCCAGTATGTATACCATGTTGCCGCACCGTCAACATTTGCCGCTTCTTCCAGTGCCATCGGTATATTTTTCAGATATCCTGTATAAAGCAAAAGATTAATCGGCATAAAGAAAACAAGATACAAAATTATGACACCGACACGGTTTGCAATGCCCATCTGCGCTGTCTGTTTGACAAGCGGCATCATCAAAATCGCAAACGGTACAAACATACCGGATACAATGTAGTAGTAAACAAAGCGATAACCTTTTGAATTGGCCATACTGCGGCCGATTGCATAAGCAGCAATACCATGAATCAGCACAGCAAGGACGACTGTGATCACTGTAATCAAAATAGAATTACCGAGAGAATGCCAAAAATCAGTGACTCTCATGGCTTCCGCAAAATTCTCAAGACTCCAGCTTGATGGGAATGAAAGCGCACCGGCAATATCGTTTGTCATTTCAGTCGGCTTTTTAAAAGCAATTATAATAGCCATGTACAACGGAAAAAATATCGTTATTGTTCCAATAATCAGCAATATTGTCACCGGCCAGTTGATTCTTTCATGTACTTTTTCTTTTTTCATTATAACTGCTCCTCTCTCTTATTCATAAATCTCATCTGCAGCACAGAAATTACAACAATAACAACAAAGAATACAAACGCATTGGCACTCTGGAATCCGAACTGACCGCCGCTCATACCATTTTGATAAATCAAATAAGAAATAGATTCCGTACTCTGTGAAGGTCCGCCTTTTGTCATCGCCATAATCTGATCGAACACCATCAAAAAGTTTTTCATGCACAATACCATATTTGTTGTGACGAATGGTATAATCAGCGGAAATGTAAGTTTCCAGAACTGTTTCCATTTACGGGCACCGTCGATTGAGCCTGCTTCATAAACATCTGTCGGCACTGTCTGAAGCCCTGATATATAAATAATCGTATTTTGAGCAATAGCCTGCCATGCACCGACAATAACGATACCAAGCCATGCCGTGCCTGTTCCTGCAAGAATACTTTCGCTTAAAAATCCAATATGAAGGCTTTTTCCAATCGCAGGAAGAATATATGTGAAAAAGAAACTGAAAATGTAAGCAACAACAAGACTTCCCAAAACATTTGGAATAAAGTAAATACCGCGCAGTGCGCTTTTAGCTTTAATTTTGCTGTTTAATCCTAATGCCAGTATAAGGCTGAGCACATTTGTAATAATCGTACATACCACTGCATATTTAATTGTAAATAAGTAGGACTTGCCGACTCTGGCATCTGTAAATAAATCAATATAATTTCTAAGCCCGACCCATTCAAAAGAGCCATAGCCTCTGAAATTTGTAAAACTGTAAATAAAACCATGAATCAACGGAAACGTATTGAATAAAAAGAACAATACAACAACCGGAATCGTAATCAACAAAAATGTACGTTTTCTGTTATTTTTATTTTTTGTTTTCATAAACCTGCCCCTCCTTATTTCTGACTCGACTGTGCATCTAAATAATCCTGAACTTTTTTGATCACATCTCTATTGTACCGCTTCCAGTCCGTATCAAATTTTTCAAGAAAAGTATCCAGTGCCCCATCGCTGTCATCGAGAAGATATGTCTGAATCAGTGCATCAACCGACATTTCACTTGGATAATAATGATCCTGATAATCTGCGGATTTCCCTTCCACAATATATTCTTTCATACCGTCAAGAACGGCCGGAAGTTCAAAATCACCTTTTTTACAAGGCACCGCGCCCTGATCATCGAGATACATCTGAATATTTTCGTCTTCGTAAAGAAAATCAAGGACTTCATACACCGCTTCTTTATGTTCACAGTTTTTCATCACCATAAATTCAAGGTCATTACCGGAATTTAAGAGATTTTCCTCAGCGTTGTTGCTTGCAGGAAATACAAAAGAATCAATATTCATATCAGGATTGACGGATTTAATCTGAGGGACTGCATAACTGCCGATGGTGTACATGACAGATTCCCCTCTTGCAAATGCCGTACATGCATCGTTGTAACCATAGGCCACCGGTGATTTCTGGGCATATTGAAGCAATGCTTTTGTTTTCTCTGCAACTTCACGATAAGCTTCTGTAAATGTTGCTTCGCCTCTGTTGACCTGACTGCAGATATCTGCCGGCGCAAGGTCTACGGCAATCGCATTCCATGGTGCCAGACATGTCCATGAATCTTTATAGCCAAAATACAGCGGCAAAAGACCGGCATCCTGAATATCTTCACAAAGCGCAATCAATTCATCCCACGTCGTCGGTATTGTCCAGCCGTATTCTTCAAAGATATCTTTGTTATATAAAATACCTGCGGCGTTGGCCATGTAAGGAATTGCATAAACACCTTCTTTTGGAACATATTCAAGGTTTTTATTAATCTCCAGGTAAGATTCCTTGATATCACTCAGACCTTCATAATCAGAAATATCCATAAACAGATCCGCATCAAGGAAATTTGAATAATTACTGTCACCGCCGATTCCGATAATATCCGGATAATCTTCACGGATCAGCTTTGTTTTAAGAATTGTCATCGCATCATTCGGTGAATCAATTCTTAATTCGATATCATCATGTGTCTCATTAAACTTTTTCTCAAGCGCTTCAAAAACCGCTACCGCTTCCGGTTTGTATTGAATCATTTCAACAACAATTTTTCCTGAACTGTTTTCAGCCTTTTGACATCCTGTCATCATCGAAGCTGCTGCTGCCAAAAAGGTGCATCCAAGACACAGTACAGCTTTCATATTTTTTCTCATAATAATCCTCCCATTGATCATCATATCTGTTATAAACCTTAAATCTCTTCCTCGTTATTTTTATGAAGGCGGATATGAAACTGAACAGATTCATATTCTTTAAGTGTATTATCAATCGGAATACCTGCGCACATCAGCGCCCGTCCTGAAACAGCGCCTGTCAACCCGTTAACTTTACAATGAGCGTCTGTCAATCCGTCTGCTTCACAATGAGCATCTGTCAATCCATCAACTTCGTAAAAAGCATCTGCTTTAAGACCTCTGAATTTTAAATATCGCTGTGCATCGTTTGGTTCTTTATCTGTAATGACAACACTTGCAAGACCTTCTTCTTTATCCTTTGATATATAAGCCCAGGCTGCAAATCCCTTATCACCGTACGGACTTTCCAGACGATAATAATCACCGTTAAAAATCAGGTCATTATATTTTTTAAACTGTTCTGTCATATACCTGCACTGTTCTTTTTCTTCCGCTGTCATTTTTCCCGGATCCAGTTCATACCCGAACGTACCGCTCATCGCCGTTACGGCCCTTGTTTGAAGCGGGGTTGTCCGCCCGGTCTGATGGTTCGGACATACAGAAACATGCGCACCCATTGATGAAACAGGATAGCCAAAAGATGTACCGTACTGAATTTTCAAACGGTTAATGGCATCGGTATTATCACTGCACCAAATCTGAGGATGATAATAAAGCATGCCCGCATCAAAACGTCCGCCGCCGCCGGAACAGCCTTCAAAAAGTACATCCGGATGTTCATGGACAAGTCTGTCCAAAATTTCATACAGACCTAATACATACCGGTGCATCACCTTTCCCTGATCGGATTTATCCAAAAGTCCCGACCATGCATCACTGATGCTTCTGTTCATATCCCATTTAACGTATTTGATATTTGCCGAATCCAAAATCTGATTAACAAATGTCACAATATATTCCCGCACATCTTTTCTGGAAAGATCAAGAACAAGCTGATACCTTCCTCTTGTCACCGGACGTTTTGGAATTTTTAAAGCCCACTCCGGATGACTTAGGTAAAGGCGGCTGTTTTCCGAAACCATTTCAGGTTCGATCCATATACCGAAATCCAAACCGATTTCATTAATTTCATCAACAAGCCCTTTAAGTCCTTTCGACAATTTCTCTGTATTGACCTCCCAGTCACCGAGGGCGCATGTATCATCATTGCGTTCACCAAACCATCCGTCATCAAGAACAAAAAGATCGACACCCATACAAGCCGCATTTTTTGCCATTTTCACAAGTGTTTCATGGTTAAAATCAAAATATGCTGCCTCCCAGCTGTTAATCAGTACCGGACGTTTCTGCTTCATATAAATACTGTCGTTTAAATTTGTCCGAAATACATCGTGATAAATATGTGAAAGCTCTGTGAATCCCTGATTTGTATAAGCCATCACAACTTCCGGCGCATCAAATACGTCGCCTTTATTTAAAGGCCACGCAAAACATTCCGGGTGAATCCCCATCACAAGACGCAGCTGATCATATTGATCTTTTTGCACGACGCACTGAAAATTACCGCTGTAAACAAATGAAAAACCGTAACAGCTTCCCGCTGCTTCGCCGGCATCACGGCTGCATAAAACAACAAACGGATTATGCTGGTGGCTTGATGTGCCCCGAAGACTTCCGACAGACTGTTGCCCGTAATGAACGCTGTCTCTGTGCATTTCCCGTTCCATCGCATGACGGCCGTCAAAATGAATAAAATCATAATCTGAATCGATATAGTCCATTGTTACAGACATTATTTTATTCAGACGAACTGTGCCGCTGCCTTCATTGACAATATGAACCTTTCTCGTGATGATATCCAGATTCTCAAAAACAGTATAGCAAAGAACCGCTTTTAATCCGGACACTTCATCCTTTAAATCAATTTCGACTGTATCTACACAATCATTTTCATTAACTCTGATACCCGGCAGGCCATGTTGTTTATATTTGCCTTTATAAATACGGTGACCTGCATATTTTCCTTCAAAAACTCTGCTTCCATCACTGTTTTCAACTTCAATACTGCTTATTCTGAAGTCTCCGGCGCCTGTTCCTGAAAATTCCTGCGGCATAACATCTAACGAAATCGTTCTGTCATTTCCCGCCTGATTTGGGTTCGGCGAAAATCCTCTGTCATAATAAGTAATCAGGTAACTTAAATCTTCGTCTTTGATGCGTTCTCCGTAATACACATGGAACAAATATCCCATATCTGATATTTTCATCTGATACGTACTCCGGTTTGTGTGCAGGGAAAATGTCCGAAACTTCTCTGAAAAAATGATAGACATATGAACCTCCTTCCAAATATAACAATATTACACCTTTATTTTTTATATATATAAACATCAATGGCCATGATGATTTAACATTTTTATAATCAGTTTTCCTTTAAAATATAGTTATATTTGATACTTTTTTCTGTTATTTTCATTTTGTTACAGCCATTATATGCAAGAAGCACAATAAAGTAAATATCATTTTATTTTTACAAATATATCAATATTCAACATATATACATCATTTGTATATTGTGGTATAATTTTGATATATTTAAGACCGCCATTAAGCAAATATTTCCTTCAAAGAAAACAGACCACCAATAACATTACCGGCTGTCGCCCCGCCATTAAACAAATATTTTCGTCAAAGGAGGCGCTTTTATGGCTTACGATAATATCTTTAAGCTTTTCCCAAATGAGCGTTATATGGACATAACGCTTTACCAGTACGGCATGGAACAATGCAGCGCCAGTTATTCTTACGGACCGGCAACAAGAAACCATTATCTGTTTCACTACATTCTTTCCGGTAAAGGTACGCTTCAATCCACAGACACGAATGGCAAAACGCATCTATATCATCTCAGTGCCGGCTCCGGTTTTTTAATATATCCCGGACAGATTAATACATATACCGCTGACAATGACCATCCATGGTCATACTGCTGGCTTGAATTTGACGGCATGAAAGCCAAAGACATCGTTGCTTCAACCGGTATTACGGCAGATATGCCTGTTTACCATGCTACAAGCAATACCCTTAGGGACGAAATGAAAAAAGAAATGTTATCCATTATCCAGAACGACGGACAGACTTCTCTATATCTGATTGGCCACCTTTATCAGTTCCTTGACCTTTTTGTCCGCTCATCCTTTAATCATACTAAGCTGCAGGGAAACCTGAAAGACTTATATATCAGAGAAGCAACCACTTTTGTGGAACATAATTATCGTCACCCGGATATTACGATTAAAGATATGGCTACCTTCTGCAGCCTGAACCAAAACTACCTCGCTAAAATATTTAAAGAAGTCATGAAACAGACACCTCAGCAGTTTTTAATCTATTATCGTATGAATAAAGCCGCGGAACTGCTTAAGCATACGATGCTGCCTGTCGGTGAAATATCCAAACAGGTCGGATATCCAAATCAGCTGAATTTTTCACGTACATTTAAAAATACTTTCGGAAAATCCCCTCAAAACTGGCGCAAGGAAAATCGAATGATATAAAACAAGACAAAAAAAAGAACAAAGAGTCTGTACAGTAAACCCTTTGTTCTTTTGCGTCATTTTAAAAACAGCCGCATCAGTTGCTCTTTCAGCCCGTTGTATGGATGATAACGTATGGAAAGGTCAATCCATGTTTTTTTATCCACGATGCTCTTATAGTGACTGAACGTGTCAAAGCCATCTTTTCCGTGATAGCTTCCCATGCCGCTCTCGCCGGTACCGCCAAAGCCCATATGACTTGTGGCCAGATGAATAATCGTATCATTGATACAGCCGCCGCCGAAACGGATATTTTTCATGAAATAAGCTTTGCTTTTTCTGCTGCCTGTAAATAAATACAGCGCCAGCGGTGTGGCATTAGCCTGAATGATTTTTCCTGCCTCTTCCCTTGTTTTGTAGGTAACTACAGGGAGAATCGGCCCGAAGATTTCTTCGCCCATCAGCGGATTGCTTAATGTCACTTTGTCAACAACTGTCGGCGCAATTTTCAGATGCGCTTCATCACTTTCGCCGCCGATCACAATTTTCTGATCTTTCAAAAGTCCCGTCAGCCGCTTAAAATGCTTTTCATTGACAATCCGTCCGTACTCCGGATGGTGCATCGGATCAGTGCCGAGCTGTTCTCGGATTTCCATACATATATACCTTAAAAGTTTATTCTTTACAGTCTGATGGACAAGGAGATAATCCGGTGCAACACATGTCTGTCCGACATTTAAAAACTTTCCGAACACGATCCGCTTTGCGGCAAGCTTAAGGTCTGCCGTTGAATCTACGATGCACGGACTCTTACCTCCCAGTTCCAGTGTCACAGGTGTCAGATGGGCTGCCGCCTTTTCCATCACAAGATGTCCCACTGTCTTTCCGCCTGTAAAGAAAATATAATCAAACTTCTGTTCCAGCAGATCCTGATTCACCTCCCGGCCGCCTGTCACAACCGCAATATATTCACTTCTGAAGCACTTTGCAGCAAGCTTCGCAATCACCGCACTTGTAGCCGGTGCATAATCACTTGGTTTAATCACAACCGTATTTCCGGCGGCAATGGCATCGACAACCGGTTCCATGGCAAGCATGAACGGATAATTCCACGGACTCATCACAAGAACAACGCCGTAAGGCTCCGGCACTTTATAACTGACCGCGCAAAACTGCGCCAAAGGTGTCACAACATACTTTTTAGCCGCATAAAACCGGAGATACTTCTGCATGTGCGAAATCTCCGACAGCACCATGCCGATTTCTGTCATATAGCCTTCCGCGGCACTTTTTCCAAGATCCTGACAAAGGGCATCAAGAATTTCTTTTTCCATACGCACAATACCATTTTTCAGCCGCTCCAGCGCATGAAGCCTGAAGGTAATACTTCGCGTTTTTCCTGTATTAAAATATAAATGCTGAATTGCAGTTAATTTTTTAATATCCATAGTTTCTCCTCCCAAAACTGCTGACCGGATTTTCCCCGGCGCAATACTGCTGTTATTGCGTCTTGCAGTATATTGCGTTTAAAAATGGCGTGTACAATATCCCTGTATAAAACTGCTATTACTGCAGCTTAAGAAAAATCCGCACTGCTATTCTAATCTATACCCATTTTACCATGACTGCCGCTTCTATGCAATATTGTCTCTATCTGCCACATCCGCCGCTTCTATGCAATATTGCTTCTATCTCTGCCATGTCCGGCATCTTTATGCAATATTGCATCTATCTCTGTCATGTCCGTGCGATATTTATTTTATCTCTGATTCGCCGGCTCAATACTGATGTTTTTGCCTTTGATCCGGACATTTTTCATGGCATTTAAGACATCTCGCGCTCTGTCCTCAGGCACCTCAACAAATGTGTATTTATCATACATATCGATGGAACCGACCAGTCTTCCCGGCATGCCGCTCTCGCCTGCGATGGCACCCAAAATATCACCCGGTCTGGCCTTCTGATTCTTTCCGATATTGATAAATAAGCGCACCATGCCATCTTTTGCGCCGGTATTGCCAAATTCTCCGTAATCCGGCTCCTCAACAATTTCCAGATCACCTATGGACATTTTTATAAGCGCCGCCGCCAGATCCATTGCTGTATAATCACTGTGATTAATATGCTCCTCAATCGTTTGAAGCAGCGCTGTCAAATCTTCACTGCCGATGACATTTTCCGCATTTTCAAAAATCTTTTCTATTCTTGTATTTGTAACATCATTCATAGACGGCACTTTTTTAGCCGCAATCTTTGTTTTGCAGTATCTCTGAATTTCCTTCAGTTTATAAACTTCTCTGCCGACAACAAAGGTAAATGCGAGACCGCCTCTGCCCGCACGGCCCGTCCGTCCGATACGGTGAACATAATACTCATCGTCCTGAGGAAGATCATAATTAAATACAACGTCCACGTCATCCACATCAATACCTCTTGCAGCAACATCTGTCGCCACAAGCACATCCACACGCCCCTGTCTGAAGCTGTCCATAACACGGTCTCTCTGCTGCTGCTTTAAATCGCCATGGAGTCCTTCCGCAAAATAACCTCTGCCCTTTAGTGCATCGGTCAGCTCATCCACCTGTTTTTTTGTGTTGCAGAAAACAATGGAAAGCTTTGGATTATAAATATCAAGAAGTCTCGACAGCACTTCTTCTTTGCTCTTTGGCGAAACTTCAAAATAATACTGTTCAATATTTTGTACAGTCAGTTCTTTATGAACAACTTTAATCAGCTGGGCATCTTTTTGATACTCGGCCGCAATTTCCTGAATCGGTTTTGGCATCGTCGCTGAAAATAAAACGGTCTGCCGTTCCTCGGGAAACTGGCTTAATATTGTCTCAATATCCTCCCGAAAACCCATGTTTAACATCTCGTCAGCTTCATCAAGCACAACCATCTGTACTTGATTAAACTTCACTGTCTTGCGGCGCATATGATCCATCACACGTCCCGGCGTGCCCACAACAATCTGGACACCGCTTTTTAAAGAACGGATCTGCTTCACAATATCCTGACCGCCGTAAATCGGCAGCACTTTAATACCATGCATATACTTTGCCAGATTTCTGATTTCTTCTGCCACCTGTATCGCCAGTTCACGGGTCGGACAAAGTACCACTGACTGGACATGTTTGTTTTTAGGATCTGTCTTTTCAAGCATCGGTATACCAAACGCCGCCGTCTTTCCCGTACCTGTCTGTGCCTGTCCGATAATATCTCTGCCTTCAAGCACCGCCGGTATGGCACGGGCCTGAATCGGCGTTGCCTCCTCAAATCCCATGTCGGTTACCGCACGTAAAATTTTAGCATTCACTTCTAATTCTTCAAATCTCAAAATATAATCTCCTCATACAATAAATTTTCAGGAATTTTTTGCATTCCTTTTCTGCCGGAAAGTTTTAAACCGATCCAACACCTCTTTTAATCTTGGCACACTCACAGGAATGCGCTCACCATTATCCAAATACAGCATGCGCTCTTTGACACTCTTTATGTGCATCAGATTTACAATATAGCTTTTATCACAAAAAACAAATAACTCCCCGTCCAGCTTCTTTGACATTTCTTTCAATGTCGTTCTGATTTCTCTTCGTCCGGCATCACAAACAATAATAACATATTTTTTCTCTTTAGTAATATAAAAAATATCAGAAAATTTAATCAATTCAAAATGATTAATACCTGATACCTCAAGATAATCCTTATGTACCCGCTGTCTTTCAATTTTCTCCACACATTTTTTTAAAGCTTCAGGCAGCTTTTTGGTCAGTTCACTTTTCAAAATATATCTGTAAATGTTATATTCATATCCTTTAACCGCATACTCACGATAATGAGTTACAAAAATAATTAATGGATTCTCAAATTTTTCCTGCAGTCTCTGCGCTATTTGACATCCGACAATGCCCTTCATGTGAATATCCAAAAGATAAATATCAAAATACACATTTTCACAAATTTTATTAATTAACGCTTCGGGTGTCAAAAACTTGTCTATTTCACACGCTACCTGAGCATCAGTAAAAAATTTTTGCGTAACAGCATAAACGCTACATAAATCATCAATATCATCATCTGTAATTGCTATTTTAATCATCTTATAACCTCATACTTATTTTATTATTACTATTCAGAGCAAACCACCAAATTGCTTCGCATTTCGTCGGTGTGATGTATCCGCCAAATAAAATTTCAAACCTGTTTTACTATTGTATAATGCATCTGTCATTATTTCTATTGACACAATAGCCATATTTGTTTGATTATTCAGTCAATAATTCGCCATTTACAGCATCAAAGGGGCTGTGTCTTTATTGACACAGCCCAGTCTGTCATTCCACTTAATTTTATTTAATTTGTATTTGCTTTACGCCATTTTCATAATAAAATGCCTTATCGCCTACAATATCCACATAAAACGTTTCCATTTTTGGATTCCATATGCCTGTATTGAAAGTTACTATATCTTTGATCTCCTCTGAATACAAATTGAAGCTATACAAATGCAGTCTTAATTCCTCATCTTCGCTGAGATAGTATAACCTTTCACCATCATAATTAACAAAGTAGAGGTCATTCAAATTATCAACCAGTACTTTTTCTTCATCACTACCCAGCATTTTTATGTATATCATTGTTTCTCTGCCGCCATTTCCGATGTCCGTATAAACAACCGATTTTTCCAGACACATGACAGGCCACTGAAATGACATATCGTTCATAAGGCTTCCAGATACATCATTTTCCGCAATTATCTCAGTTTCTCCCGAATTAACAAACACGAGTGATACCTTTCCGTCAGATTTTAAATCATATGCCAGATATCCCCCGGCAGCTATAGTTTCCGTCAGCGGCTTTCCAGCATAAACTATCTGTTCAATTAATTTTCCATCAGAAACATAAAGCTCAGAAATATAATTTTTCTCAGGATCATATTTGACCCGTTTTTCATTAAGTAATTCTGTAAATGCCTCATTTACACCGGATACCAGCCCTGTCTTCGGCTCTATATTATAAACGGCATATTCCTTTAACCCCGGCATCTCAGGATTATTCTCCATAGTAATCAGGTAATCTTCCCGAATCTCAACAATTTGAATACCCGAACATACTTTTTCTAAAAGCTTTCCGTCTTTGCTTATCCTATATACCATGCCATTTTCTTCTCTATCATTATCCGGCAAAAAGTAAATCCACTGATCATAAACCGATATACCACCTCTGTTATTGCCATCATATATACATGACACTTCACCTTCACCATCGATCTTATATATACCATAAAAATCTGTATAGTACGTGTTTTCTCCATCTCCCCATGTACAGCGGTTATACATACCGTTCATCAGTTCACTTCCTTCATATAAAGCTGATTCCGACATCACTTCATCTTCAATGACACGTATTGTTTCCTTCACATCTTCATTAAAAGTCTTATACTCATCCGCTTTCTGCAATTCTTTATTGCCACAGCCGGATAAAACACTGACACCCAACAGTAAACCTATAACAATCTTCAACTTTTTCATAACCTGCCTCCTCCGTTTCTTTTTCAAACATCAAGCATTCTTACTATGCTTATATTCTATCATATTGCTATGAACAAAAATAAACGTTATACAGTCAAAAACGTTAAAATTATGCCCTTCATCTATTCATAAATACTTTTTTGTGGTAAAATCCATTCAAAAAGCATTTTACTGAAATATGAAACAGCAACGGGAGCGTTTATATGGAAGAAAAGTATACAATTCAGTTTACAGCCACCAAAAAACTATATAAGAAATTATTTATGGAATGTTTTTTCTATCATGATAATTCATTAAATGCTGCTATTTTCACATCGGTAATCATTCTCTGTTACGCTCTTTTTGGATTTAGAGTTACCTCGTCTCTTTTGTACGAAAAAAAATTCTTTATGGCAACATTACTGATTATTATTTTTATCGCATACAGTATTGCTTTTATTTTAAATATTTTTAAAATTTGTTCAGTATACCAAAAGATAATATTGTTTCTAAACAAAAATTACGGTGCTAATACTGACCAATTATCAACACCAATAACAATAATAATAGATAACACCCATTTGCAATTTAAAACCAAGACTGCAGAGAAAATATACAATTTTGATCAGAATACACTAGGTTTTTTTTCAACCAAACATGGTATTTTTATTATCTTTGGCATTCAGTGTAATTCTAATAAGCCAATAGTATCAACAATTTTATCAATTCCCTTAAATAGCGAAGATAATACCAACATAAAATCATTGCTTAACAGAATAATACCAGAACTTTCAGTTAAAGAAGCCTCCATCTATGTACGTCATACAATCAAACAAAAGAAAACTATATATATTAAATGAACAATATTTTGATTAACCAGTAATAATAACACTTTACATTATAACTAAAAATTTTACAAAAACCTTCTTTTCCCCGTTTACACGTTACTCAGGAAAAGAAGGTTTTTTTACTTATAATGTATACCAAGTTGTCTAACGACCCTTTAATAATTTCAATATTAAATAGCTAACACATATTGCATGTATTTGTTAGTGATTTCATGAGCTGTCACTGACGTGATTTCATCGCTTGTCAGTAGGTTGCTCAGTTTTCTGTCTTTGCTTATGTTAAAAGTCTGGGGAGTTGAACTCCCCAGAGCATTATCAGATATATTGTGATAGTTCTTT
>JALEHN010000020.1 GCA_022770525.1 Clostridiales bacterium | reverse complement strand
ATTGATATTTGTAAGGCACACTTTATCATCATCAATCAGATCCAGCGTACCGACACCGCTTCGCGCAAGGGCTTCCACTGTATATCCGCCGACACCGCCAATACCAAATACTGCCACTCTGGCATTTTTTAAACGTTCCATATGATCACTGCCAAGCAGCAGCTCTGTTCTTGAAAAACGATTAAGCATCGTTATCTCATTCCTTTCCGATATATTGCCTATCAATTCTATAGGATTTTAGCACAGGCCATGAATCATGTCAATAAACTGCTGCTTATTTATATAAAACTTCGAATTTTTATACACAAGTCATATCCAATGGCTATACTAATCATTTCTGCAGCTATTGCTGTCCGCATTTAAGGCCGACATTTGCCGCACGGTTCATAACCCTGCTTTATTAAATCTTCACGACTGCCTTCATATGTCTGCCTGTTTGAGTCTTTGATGGTTTTTGCACCGGAACATGAAGGATCATGGAATTTCTTTGAATTTGTATTTAAAATATAGGTTTTAACGGCTTCTGAATTGTCTGAAGCTGTTTTGCTGCTTTCTAAATAACTGTCGCCTGTTGCATAATCAATGACGATCCCCGGCTGGACATTATAAACATAAACGTTGAATAATATACCTTCGCCGTCATCTTCCACAGACTCTGCCTCCATCAAAACACCGGACGCAACAAGATTGTCTCCTTCAAATATCGGTGTGACACGGTAAAGGACATGGTAATCTGTCTCCTTGACATAATCCGCAACCATATTTTCAAACGGCAGCATACCTTCCACATTCATATACCGTGTACCGGTAATGAGGTTCTTTTCGTTGGCATTTTCACCTGCCAGCTGAAAACCGATCAGATGACACCGGTTATAAAGGCTTTTTCCATTCACATTGTCATACTGCACACTCTGCCAGCCTGTCGGTTTTACCTGACTGATATCGCCCCGCTTATCTGTCGGCATCAGATCCTGACCGATATTTGCCATGGCGATACCGCATCTGCCGAGACTGTCCAGCTCACTGTATTGTTCATAGGACTGCGTGGTTTTTTCACTTTCTTTAAAAAACGGGACATTGTCATTGACCACAACATAAGGCTCACCGGTATAGGCCGGTATATTTGAGCCATCCACACCGATGGACTGAATGCCGCCGTTTAATGCGCCTTCAACACCGGCCTGCTGCGTTAAAATGCCCTCCTGAACAGAATCGCTGCATCCGCCCGCAAAGCATAATAGTATCAGAATAAGCGCGGCCACAGACCATCTGTACAGTCTTTTCTTTCTCATATCATTCATAAAATTCAACCTTTCTTAACGTGTTCTGATGACTTGACATAAATTTCCTTTGTAATCTTTTCATGGGAAAATCCTGCGAACTCACAGACACTTTCACAGGACCATGACTTAAAATCGATATCCACACAAAAATCAGCCGGATATTTTCTGTTCCAGCGGTAGACGATCATCTTCTCAATTTTTTCAATATATGGCATCAGTAAAATATTCTCGGCAAAACAATACTCGCCTGCAGATGCTTTTTCACAAAATGCTTCATCAATCACCATTGCATCATCACAATCTTTAAAAAGTCCGGCAGTGTAATGATTGACCCACAACCGGCTTCCTTTACACATTTTTAAAATATCACTGATTACTGCGCGGTCACGGCTCTGCCTTCTTTTGTTAAACATCATACCGCCCGCGTCATCAAGACATACAATAATAATCATCATTTTACCCCTTTTTTAATTTACCGGGCACCCCGGCATCTTCATTATAACTGTCTGTGGACATTTTTTCAACTGTGCGGGAAAAGCATTTTTTCACTGTACATCAAAGACATTTGCACTTTGCACAAAAACATTTTTCACTTCAGCGTATTATTTTCTGAAATGTTGTCACTATTTTTCTTGCTTTTTTTTGATTTGTTGCTATAATAAAAGCTGTCTTGTCAGGTGTCAATTCATATATTGACACCTGACAGGACATTTAAAATGAAAGCGTGAAAGATAGAAATATACAGGAGGTACATATGCAGGGAAGAATTAAATACAATGTGATGTCAGCAGATGAACTGGCACTTTTTACAGACAGAATGGAACAACTGCTTTTTAAGCGCGGGATTCGCATGGATCATCCGAAAATGAAGGAAGAACTTGAAAAAGCCGGCTGTATCGTAGACGGAGACAGTATCCGTTTTCCAATAGAAGTGATTAAAAAGGCTGTCGGCGCCGTACCGAAAGAATTTACACTTTATGCACCGGATGAGACTTTCAACATGAAGTTTCCTCATCCCGAAGGCAGTTTTTACACAAGAACATGTACCGGCGCACCGAATTATCTGCCGGTCAGCGGTGATAAACATTATATTAACCTTGATGACACGAGCGAATGGTTTCAGCTTGTCAATGCCATGGAAAACATTGATTTTGTCGCACTGCCATCCACATGCGCGGACGGCATCCCCGGTGCGGCTATTGATGTATACACACTGGAAAAGGCTTTGCAGATTTCAAAAAAACATATATGGATACAGCCTTATGAAGCCAAAAATACAAAATATCTGATCGATATGTGCGCCGCTGCCGCAGGCGGTATGGAAAATCTGCGAAGAAAGCCATTTGTCAGCTTTATCTCATGCAGTGTTCCGGTACTTAAATTCAAATATATGGATGCCGAAATACTTTATCAGTGTGCCAAAGCAGGCATTCCTGTACAGCCATGCGCGCTGCCGACGGCCGGTGCTAATACACCGATTACCGCTCAGGGAACAGCGCTTGCAGCATGTGCCGACGTACTGGCTCAGATTGTGATGCTTGAGCTTCTTTGCCCGGGTCTTCCCGTCATTGCCACACCGCTGCTCTTTTCTATGGACATGCAGACAACCTATACGCTGCAGTCCAACACTGAGATTACTTTTGGCCGTCTTATTTGTATGCAGGCATTTGAACAGGGATACGGTATTCCGTGTCATTCTTACGGTACAGGTACAGACAGTATGAAACTGGACGGACAAAATATGATTGAGCGTACTTCTCTCATCCATATGATGGCAATGTCCGATGCCAGTGTTTTAGGCGGTGCCGGTCAGCTTGAAACCGCCAAAACAATCAGCCCGCTGCAGCTTGTGATCGACAATGAAATTTTCGGAATCGCAAGACGTTTAAGAAACGGTCTTGCCATCGATGACGAAACACTTGACTTTGACGAACTTCTTGAAGGTGATGATGAGGACGGTTACCTGATGAGTGACCATACACTGGATCATTTTCATGAAATGCACCGTCCGCAGCTGTTTTATAAAGGCCATTTAAGAAATATTGAAGACGAAGAAAAAACATTGCTTGACCGCGCAAAGGAAAC
>JALEHN010000005.1 GCA_022770525.1 Clostridiales bacterium | reverse complement strand
CAAATCCTCCTTATCAAAAAATCCAAAAATAAAATGAGTAAAACTATTGATATATTAGCACAAATACAGATATAATAGAAATATATAATATGAATATTTATCATTCTATTTCAGAATATCGCTTAGTAGTAAGACAGTTATCCCCAGAATTATTCACGTTTTAAATATATTTTTAACGTTATTAATCATATTCATTAACGTTATCGACGCAAATTTTGTCGTTTTAGGAGGGTTATTATGGTTATTTCATTGGATCTTTACAAATATTTTTATGCCGCTGCAACATGTTGCAATATTTCTGAAGCAGCAAAGTTACTTTTCACAAGTCAACCTGTCGTGAGTAAGTATATTCATCGATTGGAAGATGAGTTAAATGTTCAATTGTTTATCAGGACGTCAAGAGGTGTTCGTTTAACCGAAGAAGGTGAAGTTTTATTTAATTATGTTAAAACAGCATTTGACTGTTTTGATGCCGGAATAAATGAATTACAGCGTAAACAATCTCTAGGGGTCGGACAAATCCGAATAGGTGTCAGTACAACTTTATGCAAATATATGCTCTTACCTTATTTAAAGACTTATATTGTTCAAAATCCCAATGTGAAGATATCAATACATTGCCAATCAACAAATCATACATTGCAATTGTTAGAACAAGGGAAAATAGACATTGGATTAATAGGAAAACCTGATATTTTGGAGAATATAACCTTTTTTGACCTTAAAGAAATTGAAGATACATTTGTTTGCACAACTACTTATCTAAAAAATTTAAATCTGACATCCACGACAAAAAGCCATGAAATTCTTGACTCTGCAACAGTCATGTTGTTGGATAAGAGCAATATTACACGGCAATACATTGACAATTTTCTGTCTAGTAATAAGATAACAATTTCAAATTTATTAGAAATTTCTTCCATGGATCTTATTATTGAATTTTCTAAAATAGGCATGGGTGTAGGATGTGTAATTAAAGAATTTGTCAAAGAAGACCTTGATAATGGAAACTTAATTGAATTAAGACTTGATCATCCTATTTCCAAAAGGAAAGTTGGTTTTGCTATTCGTAATCAAAACTATACCCCTGTAGCCTTAAAACTTTTTTTAGAAATGATGCAAATTCATCTATAAATCATGCACATTGTTCATTCAGAATATATTGAAGAACCATACACCGTACGCGATTCATTCCCTCTTTTGTAAGTTCTTTATATTCACAACAAATCTGGTCAAGCACAGTATATTTCTCATAAATTTGAAATATACTGTGTAAATCGTATATCTCCATATATTTATATAAAATTCTTTTAAGTATAGCTATTTTTTGCATAGCAATTTCCTCCGGAACATCTGAAAATAAATATGAAGTATCATCAACATGATCAATTTCGTTCAGCGATACATATTTGATAATCTGTTCATTTAATAAAAACAATTTCTTCCTATTAATTTCATATAAACTACTAAATTCATATTCATCAATATTTTTGCAAATCCCGGCTTTCATCGGATTTTTATAAATATATTTTAAACAACAATAAAAGTACCGTTCATCTTCAACGCATTCACTTTTATATCGGTTTTGAAATACATGTCCATTTCTACCTAAAGATTTATTATAAAACCTGGCATATGCATTTTCAACGCGGCTCATATATAAAGACATTTCTTCAATTGATGCCTTTATCAGCAAATGTAAATGTGTATCCATTATGCAGTACGCCATTATGGTCACATTCTTATCCTCTAGTTTTTTGTATAATATACCTTTTATCACATGCTTATAAAAATCATTTCCAAAAACTTTTTCATGATTGATTCCCCGAATCATAACATGATAAATATCTGTGCGGCTTACTCTTCTTGTCTTAAACATATACCCTCCAATAATAAAATACTAACTATAATTAAAAACTCAAACTTCCCACATAAAAAATGGGAATCGTTCCTTGAAAAATCAATACTTTTAGCTCACTAAATTGCTTTCAGGCTGCACTTTGACCGTATTCCAGAGCATCCTGCATATATTTAAGAAGTCTCTGAATAAAACTGGCAGTAATGCCTCCAGTTCCTGTTCTGTGATATGGAAGAATTCCTTAACAGAATTCATTAGAGCATCTATAATAATCCTCATGGGCTGACCAAATGTAATGTCAACCAGTTCGTCCTTCAGGCAGAAAAACGTTCACATAGTGTTTTGCCATCCGTGTTCCGTCTCCGGGTGACAGAAAGCATCATATACCTTGTGAACACAATAGCAGTATGGGTATCAATGCTCATCACTGTGTAATTGTTTTTCGACAACTCAATTATTCTATAAGCAAGCGGTTTATGCTTTTTTTATATGTTAAAGTATAAATTTTTCCAGGTTCATCACACTAATTGGTACGGGAAGTTTGAGTTAATAATATACAAAATGGATATAACAATCAAGCCCTAAAACGAAAAACAATTCGACAAAAAAAGTGCATACATCGTTTGTTATTAAAACTAAAACGCAAAATAACAAGTATAAAACCGACATCTATTCATTAAAAGCGTCAATTTCTAGGTTAAGACAACTATAATGTTTAAACGTCGGTTTAATTCTTTTTATATAATAATAAAGATTATATTTCCATTGCTTTCATTTATTATTTTTTGTAAAGTTTCTTGTAATTTTTCCTGACAATTTTCAGTTAATTTGCCTATTTTTGTTTTTAATCCTTCATCAACCAACTCTCCCATAGTTTTTCCAAAAATCAGCGTATCCCATATACTTTGGTTTCCCTCTGAAGATTTAGCTGATTTAATGTAGTCAACTAAATCCTGTGCCTGCTGCTGTGTACCTACGAGTGGTGCAATTTCGGTTTCAATTTCAGCACTGATCATATGTATGGAAGGTGCAATGGCTTTAATATTAACCCCATATTTATTGCCATGTTTTATAATTATGGGGTCAGCAATATTTATTTCCTCTTTTAAAGGCATAACAGATCCATATCCCTTTTGTTTGACTTCATCTATTGCACTTGAAAACAAACAATACTTCTCCCTTTCGTTGACAATTTTTGACAATTCCTGTAAAAATTCGAATTCACCTCGTACTTTTTTACTTAATAAACGTGAAAGAATATCGTAATAATACGCTTTATTAAAGCTAAGGCTGATGTTTACCGTACCGTTTGCGGTGTTTATTTCGTCGATGTAGTATTTTTCGATGTTGGGATTATTTATTATATGTTTGTTTTTTTCAATGTCTTTGATGGTTGTTATTTTTTCCATGTATGTTTGTATTGTTTCTATGATGCTTTTGCGAAGTTCATGTTCATAAGGCAGGATGTCTATCCATTTTGGCATGTAAAAATTTACCGCGGTTACAGGAAATTCATATAATATAGCTTCCATTATTTTGTGAATATCAGCCTGTCTGATCTGATCACAATTCAATGCAACACAGGCGACGCCGTATTTTAGGCTAAGTTGTTCAGATAGTTCTTGAGTATTTTCGGAATAGGGTTTTGAAGAGTTTAATATTACTATAAAAGGTTTGCCTATTTTTTTTAATTCCTGAACAGTTTGTTCTTCTGCATCTTCAAACTGTTCACGCTTTATTTCTCCGAAACTTGCATCACTGGTAACAACAATGCCAATAGTCGCGTGATCATTGATCACTTTTTGAGTACCAATATGTGCTGCCTGCGAGAAAGGAATTTCATCATTGAACCATGGTGTTTTAACCAGACGTTCCTTTTCCTGATCAAAAACGCCAGTAGCGCCGTCTACAATAAAGCCGACACAGTCAATTAATCTGATTTTAATATTTATATTTTCGCCAACTGCCATTTCTACCGCTTCTTTTGGGACAAATTTAGGTTCGACTGTTGTAATCAGTGTTCCTTTACCACTGACCGGCAGTTCATCAGTCGCAAGTTTTTGCTGACTGCTTTCCATATTCGGTATGACCACCTGATTCATAAACCGTCTTATAAACGTTGATTTTCCTGTCCTGACAGGACCTACAACTCCTAAAAACAACTCACCGTTTGTTCTCGTCTGAATATCTTTATAAAGATTAAATTCTTCCTGTTGAAGCATAAAAAACTCCTTCCATATATTTTCTAAAAATAATATATTGGAAAGAGTTTCAATTTATACCTTTTATTTAAGCTTTTCAAAAACAACGGTATCCTTAAAATCATTAAAGCGCAACAGTTAATCAAGATTATCTTTGAATTTCACCATGACAAATCCTGATGCTCTGTTTTTTTTTCTCTGCTGAACAAGTCAGCGACAGCATCTTTTGGAGATTTATGATTAAACAATACCGCATTAACTTCGGAAACAATAGGCATTGAGACATTATGCTTATTGGCAAGCGCCAGTGCCGCTTTTGCCGAATATACACCTTCGACGACCATTTTTACGGCTTTCATTGCTTCTTCCATTGAATAACCTTTACCGATTAAATAGCCTGCATTGCGATTTCGGCTATGCTTACTTGTACAAGTAACAATTAAATCCCCAATACCCGATAATCCGGAAAATGTTTCTGCATTTCCGCCGCAGGCAACACCGAGTCTTGTCATTTCCGTAATTCCCCGGGTCATAAGTGCTGCCTTTGTATTATCACCGTAGCCCAGGCCATCAATTGTTCCTGCTGCAAGAGCGATAATATTTTTCAAAGCCCCGCCAAGCTCGATACCAATAATATCCGGGCTGGTATATACCCGCAGTACATCATTCATAAAAATATTCTGAATATATTTTGCCGTCTGACTCGTCGACGCACCTGCAACAAGAGTCGTAGGTATTCTTTTTCCGACTTCTTCCGCATGTGACGGTCCTGATAATACGCAAACATCTGCCTCAGGAATCTCCTCACTGATTACCTCACATAAAGTATATAAAGTTTCAGATTCAATTCCCTTTGCAAGATTAACGATTTTCTGTCCTTTTTTTATGTAAGGCGCTGCCTTTTTTGCAGTTTCGCGAACATAAATTGAAGGGACAACAAAAACAAGAAGATCTTTTTCTTCACAGGCTTTCTGCATATCCGTTACGGCAATAACAGAATCATCTAAAACAACACCCGGAAGCTTCGTCTGATGTTCATGCATTTTATTAATCATATCGACTTCAGATGCCACCGCAGACCAGATCGTCACATGATTTCCGTTATCTGACAACACTTTTGATATTGCCGTTCCCCAGCTTCCTGCACCAATAACACTAATATCTGCCATAAAGCACCTCCGTCAAGATTAGTATAATTCACATCAAATAACCGTATGTTAAATACATTTCATTTTTTTACTTATATTTATATCTTTTATTTCTTTTTAGTTTTCTTTTTCTTTTCAAACTTATTTTCCGTGCCGTTCATAAGGCGCTTAATATTTGCTTTGTGACGCCACCATGCCATTGCGCAGAAAACCATACTTAAAGCAAAAAGATGCCATTGCCCGAAATAAAAAACAAAACAGCATATTGGAAATAAAGCGGACACAACAAGTGAGCCCACAGAAACATATCTTGTTGTATAAAAAGCAATCGCAAAACAAACAAGTGCTATAGCCGCAAATCTCCAGTCAAACGCAAACATAACACCGGAGGTCACAGCAATTCCCTTACCGCCTTTAAATTTTAAATAAAACGGATAATTGTGTCCTAAGACAACACCAAACCCCGTATACATAGTTAATAATGATATATCAATACCACTGTTGGCAAAAATCAGGTATCGCACCAGATATACTGCAGCAATGCCTTTAAGGGCATCGCCGGCATATGTAATATAACCGGCCTTTTTTCCTAATGTACGTAAAACATTCGTTGTACCGGCGTTACCGCTGCCGTATTCTCTGATATCAATCCCATGAAGTCTTCCATAGATATATCCGGTCTGAATACAGCCAAAACAATAGCCGATGAATAAACTAATCATTATTTTGACAATCATTTAAATCTCCATTCTGCCGTCAATACGACATGATCAGTATCATTAACTGTCATTAACAGCCATCACATTCCGTAATTTCCGGGTTACTGATCTTTTTCTTTTCTTTCCCTGTAAATAAAGTGCAGCGGTGTGCCTCTGAAACCAAAAGCCTCTCTGATTCTGTTTTCAATATATCTTGTATATGAAAAATGTGTCAGTTCTTTGTCATTAATAAAAATGACAAATGTCGGCGGTTTTACAGAAACCTGTGTGATATAGTACAATCTGAGGCGCTTTCCTTTATCTGAAGGCGGCTGTTTCATCGCAACAGCTTCAGACAGGATTTCATTTAACACACCTGTACCAATACGCATTGAATGATTTTCAATGACTGCGTCAATCACATCAAAAAGTTTCTGAATACGCTGTCCTGTCAGTGCTGAAATAAAAATAAGTTCCGCATATGGCATAAATGCCAGTTTTTCCCGTATTTCATCAGTAAATTTATAAATCGTTTTGTCATCTTTTTCAATGGCATCCCATTTATTAACTGCAATAATCATGCCTTTACCGCGTTCATGAGCTATGCCTGCAATCTTAGCATCCTGCTCTGTAACACCTTCAACAGCATCGATCATAAGAACAACAACATCCGCCTTTTCCACAGCAGAAACTGTTCGGATGATACTGTATCTTTCCAATTCTTCTTTAATTTTATTTTTCCTTCTTAAGCCGGCAGTGTCGATAAACACATACTCTCTGCCATTGTATTTGACAGGTGTATCCACAGCATCTCTTGTCGTTCCGGCAATGTTTGATACAATAACACGTTCTTCTCCAACGAGCTTATTAATCAAAGATGATTTGCCGACATTTGGTTTACCCACCACAGCAATCTTCGGTCTTTCATCCTCTTCCTCAGCAACGGCATCCTTATCAAAATATTTTGCCACTTCGTCAAGCATATCGCCAATGCCAAGTCTTGACGCTGCAGATATAGGCATCGGATCGCCGAGGCCAAGATTGTAAAATTCATATGTGTCCATTAAAAACTTATCAAAATTATCAACTTTATTAACCGCAAGAACAATCGGTTTTCCTGATTTACGAAGCATATCCGCGACTTTAAAATCAGCATCCACAAGACCCTGCCTTACATCAGTAAGGAAAATAATAACATCGGCTGTTTCAATAGCTATCTCAGCCTGCTGACGCATCCTTGATAGAATCAGATCCTTGCTTTCCGGTTCAATACCGCCTGTATCAACAAGTGTAAACTGCATATCAAGCCATGTTATATCCGCATAAATTCTGTCTCTTGTAACCCCCGGTGTATCCTTAACGATACTGATCTGCTGTCCTGCAAGCGCATTAAACAATGTGGATTTACCGACATTTGGCCGTCCCACCACTGCAACGATCGGTCTGCTCATATATATCACCTGTTTTAATATAACATTAAACCCTTTCATTTATTTTAATATCATATCGATTAAATCTTTTCCACTAGATTGTATAATATCAACTTCAACTTGTAAAGCTTTTTCAATATCCCCAACGGTTATATCATCAAGAAGAACATCTTCCCCAGCCCTAAGCATATTCACAGGTATAAGTAAATGTCCGCCTGGCTCCATGCTTTTAAGCTGTTTGATAATATCCTGTCCCGTAATCAATCCGGTCACTGTAATTGTTTCACCGAAAAAGTCATTTTTTATCATATGAACACGGACATCAAGATTACAAAATTTTTGCTTCATCAGACCAATAAGACTCAGAATGTAAGGGTAAGCCAGCTTTCCGGTAACAATATCCTTTGATATCACTCTGTCATCTCCGCTGATCAGTTCCAGTTCCTCCGTAAATTCATCAATCAGAAGGCGCATCATACCTACACCGTTTTCAAGCTGTAAATATCCGTCATACTGGTCGGAATCCGGCAAATCAAGACCGGCCATAATATACCATTCGTCACCTGCATGAATAAAATGCGTGCCATATTCTTCAAAAAGCTTTTTCTGCCATCGCTCAACCGTTTCAATAACATTAAGCGCATCTTCCCTGTTAAACATTTCAACCTGTACAAGGCCTTCCCTGTATTTTGTCATACCCATAGGCACAACGGAAACGCTTTCCATATAAGGCAAAAAGCCGGACAAATCTTCAATTGTCTTTTCAAGAACTTCACCATCATTAATATTTTTACACAGAACGATCTGTCCATTCATAATAATATGATTTTCATAAAGTTTCTTCATCTGATTCATAATTTTACCTGCAAACCGGTTATGAAGCATTTCACAGCGCAGCTTAGGATCTGTTGTATGAACAGATATATTAATCGGTGCCAGCTTATACTTAATGATTCTGTCAATATCTTTATCCTTCATGTTGGTCATTGTAATGTAATTTCCCTGAAGAAATGAAAGCCGTGAATCATCATCTTTAAAATACATTGTCGGGCGCATGCCTTTGGGAAGCTGGTCAATGAAGCAAAATATACATTTATTACTGCAGGATTTATAGTTATCCATCAAGCCGGATTCAAACTCAATACCCAAATCTTCATCGAAATCCTTCTCAATTTCAAGAAGCCATTCTTCACCGTCTTCCTTTTGTACCAGAAGTTCAATATATTCATCATTGATTAAATATTGATAATCAAAAACATCTTCGATTTCCGTATGATTCACTGCAACGACAGCATCACCGGGCACAAGCTCAAGTTCTTCAGCAATACTTCCCGGCTTAACAGTTTTAATCACATGTACATCTTTCATCAATCTTATTCCTTTCAAGCTATATTTAAAATTCAAGTAACTATTCAAGAATAGTCATTCAAACCTTCAGTTATCATCAGAAATGCTGCCAGACTTCCTCTGTGAGCTCCTGTTTTTCTGTGCGACCACATCGATTCCGGGTTACAGCATGTACATATATCGGGCATAGAAATATTTCTTTTCAGAAGACCTGAATCTTCCAGAATAAATGCATTGGCTTTCCATAAATCAAGCTGATATTTGCCGTCACCTTTGCATAGAATCATCGCTTCATACTGCTCTTTTTTAAATACAGCCTTAAAGGCCTCCGCCACATCAGAGCTGACTTCATAACAATCCCCGCAAATAGACGGTCCTATGGCAGCTACTATATTTTCAGGCCTGCAGCCAAAAACATCTGTCATCATCCCAACAGTTTTTGCACCAATTTTTCCGACTGTGCCGCGCCAGCCGGAATGGCTGAGGGCGATCACTTTTTTACAAGGATCTGCGAAAAATAAAGGCACACAATCCGCATAAAAAGTAACAAGACCGACACCAGGACAATTTGTAACAAAACCATCGATATCTTTATAATCCCTCTCTCTTAAAATACCCTTGCCTGTATCCTCTTTAGTAACAACCCTTACATTTGTTGTATGGGTCTGGTCCGTAAAAACCATCTGAGATGTTTTTATACCGACAGCATTTCCAAACAATCTGAAATTATCCATAACCTTTTCAGGATCATCACCGCGTGTCAGCGAAAGGTTCATACTTTCATATATTCCGCTGCTGACACCCCCGATTCTTGTGGAAAAACCATGTGTAATCCCGGGAATATCACAGAAGCTTTGATACTTGATCACAGGTATACCATTGATGACTTCAATGTCTGTTGAACAAATATTGCGTTTTTTAATTATTTTCTTATCCAACATGTCATCCTCCATGCCTATCAAAATGCATTTTTAAACAATGTCACTGTATGACCTAAAATAGACACCACATCGAAACGGCATGGTGTCTCACAGCTATACTTATTCTTTATCATATAATAGAGCGCTGTCTGCCGTATACGCTTTTGCTTATTCTTATCAACAGCTTCAAAAGGCATTCCTTTAACGCTGCTTTTTCGGTATTTAACTTCAATAAACACAAGGTATTTGCCGTCTTTGGCAATAATATCAATTTCACCGTGTCTGCCGTGAAAATTCATTTCTATAATCTCATAATTTTCTGACTTTAAATAATCGGCAGCCAATGCTTCATATTTTTGTCCTGTCTCTCTTGCAGTTGCCACGTTGATACCGCCACCTCAAATCTCTCTAAAAGTCACCTGACTCACGAACATCGATCATATTTTGAATAAATGTCACGCGATGGATCGGTGACGGGCCATATTTTTTAATCGCCGCCACATGTTGTGCCGTCCCATAACCTTTATGCTTTGCGAAACCATACTCCGGATAAATTTCATCATAAGCTTCCATCATCCTGTCCCTCGTAACCTTTGCAAGAATACTTGCAGCAGCGATGGAAACACTCTTTGCATCACCTTTAATAATTTTTTCCTGCGGAATTTCAATTCCCGGAATAACGACCGCATCATTGAGGAGCACATCCGGTTTTACAGACAGCTTTAAAACAGCCTGCCGCATTGCCTCATAAGTTGCCTGCAATATGTTGATCCGGTCGATGACAGTACAGTCAACAATGCCGACCGCTGCAGCAACAGCTTTATCCATAATCTCATCGTATAACGCTTCTCTTTTTGCCGCTGACAGCTGCTTAGAATCGTTGACATATAAAATCCGGGCATCTTTTGGCAATATAACAGCACCAGCCACAACAGGTCCGGCCAAAGGCCCTCTGCCTGCCTCATCAATACCGCAGATATATGTATATGCATCATATTTTCGTTCATAAGCTTTCATGCTTTCAAGTCGTTCCAGTTCCATGTTCAGTGCTTCAACGGATTTTCTGGCACGATTTACAATTGAAATAACACCGCTTCGGCTGTCTGTTTCATACATATGAATCAAAGCAGCGAGGTCATCTGTCGGTGTATTTTTAAATTTCTCTCTGATTTGTGCTATACTTTCCATAATTCTTTATCATACCTTACTGATGTTTCAAAAATCCGAACTGACGAAGCGGCCATATGCGCAGCCATGCTCTGCCGATAATATCATCTCTGGAAATATTTCCGACAATATCATAACGGCTGTCTTTACTTACATTGCGGTTGTCACCAAGAACAAAATATTCATCTTCACCAAGAATCACGCCTTCCTGTGCTGTTCCGCTGTATTGCATAGGCTCAGCGCCATAATTCTCCTCAAGCAGCTGACCATTGATATAAATCACATCGCCGTCAATCTGTACTGTTTCTCCCGGAAGACCGATAATCCTTTTAATATAGTTTTTCCCCGGCTCATCAGGTGAAGGAAATACGATAATATCAAATCTTTCCGGATCACGAAAACGATAACTGATTTTATCAACAATTAAATTGTCGCCGTCTGCCAGTGTCGGAACCATCGAATTGCCGATGACTTCTGTGCGCTGTCCGACAAAATGAACAATCAGAAATGTTATTAATAAAATAACCGCGCAGTAAACGACTAAATCCAGAATATCTTTCCATGGATTTTTTTTCTCTTCGCCATTTGCCTCACCATCAATATTTCTGTGGCTTTTGGCATCTTTACGATATCCGGCATTTCTTTTGTACTTAGTCTTTTCATTATTTTCATCACTTTTGTTTAATGTGTCCTGCACATTTGTATCATTAACCATAATATCACCTTTTAAGCCATTTCTTCCGGAAATTCAAGGGTAATCTGTCCGATTCTTGCATTTCTGAAGTCATCAAGCAAAAGTTTTTCTGCTTTCACAATGTCTAACTCATTGCCCTTTTGACGACAGTTTCTCGCTTCGGCAACAGCGTTAAGAAGCGCCACTGCGTCCACAGATTCATCAACACCGTAACGGGCATTTAAAAGTCCCGGATAGTACTGTTTTAATAAGTTCAATAATTTTACAGACAACTCACTGATATCAAGGATATCATCCTTGATGGAGCCAATCAGCGCAAGTTTGACACCGACATTCTGATCTTCAAATTTCGGCCATAAAATACCGGGTGTATCAAGAAGCTCCAGATTTTTATTAAGACGGATCCACTGCTTTCCCTTTGTAACACCGGGCTTATTACCGGTCTTTGCGCAGGCACGGCCTGCATAACTGTTAATAAATGTTGATTTTCCAACATTCGGGATACCGACAACCATGGCCCTGAGCGGACGATTAATAATCCCTCTTCGTCTGTTGCGTTCAATTTTTTCTTTACATGCCTCATTAACTGCGGCTGTCACATCACGGACGCCATTCTTTGACCTTGAATCCAGTTTTACAACATAATAACCTTTTGAACGAAACCACTGTTCCCATGCTTTTGTATGTTCGGGACTTGCAAGATCCGCTTTATTTAACAAAACAAGCCTTGCTTTTTGCCCTGCCAGCTGGTCAATGTCCGGATTTTTACTGCTGATGGGGATACGCGCATCCACCAGTTCAATCACAACATCAATCAGTTTTATATCTTCCTGCATCTGACGTCTCGCTTTTGTCATATGTCCCGGATACCACTGTATATTCATTATTTTTCCAACTTTCCTTTTTTGTAACTGTTCAGAGCCAAGCAAAATTTCATAAAACAGACGTAAAATGCTTGCATTTTTAAGACTGTTTTTGAAATTTTATTTGGCGGATACGCCACACCGACGAAATGCGAAGCATTTTGGAGGTTGACTCTGAACAGTTATCTTTTTTAATCATTCTATCATAACTGGAATCATAAATATAGCCCCATCATCAAACAAAATAAACAGGCAGCTGCATCTTCTGCACCGCACGTGTCGCATCCAACCGGAGCTTTGATATGATATAAGAAATCACAATTCCCTTTATCATAAAAAAAAGGACAACTACGCAAGTATTTGTCCCCTTTTTCGTAATTATTTAACTAATTCTTTAACTTTAGCACGTTTACCAACTCTGTCTCTTAAGTAGAACAGTTTAGCACGTCTTACTTTACCTTTTCTTACAACTTCAATCTTTTCTACGACTGGAGAATGTAAAGGCCATGTTTTTTCAACGCCGATACCATTTGAAGATTTTCTTACTGTGAAAGTTTCACGGTTTCCGCCGTTCTGTCTTTTGAGGACTGTACCTTCAAATACCTGTGTTCTTTCTCTGTTACCTTCTTTAACTTTAGCGTATACTTTAACAGTATCACCTACTGAGAATTCAGGAACTTCTGCTTTCAACTGAGCAGCTTCAATGCTTTTAATAATTTCGTTCATTAAAATGAACCTCCTTCATAATACTTAGATGTTCTTAATACGCATCTCTTCCCGTACCAGAGGACCATCCTATTTTTCAGACTTATATACTATAGCATATCTCTATATAAAATACAAGTTTTTTTTACATTTTTCTTATAAGTTCAAAAATACGTACAATTTCACCTGATTTTAACACTTCTGACTCTGCTATTTGGACAACTTTAAAATATGGCATAAAAATACGGCGCCATGTTTCATCAGTCAGATTGTATACGGCACCGTCATTCGTTTCGACCATATGCTTTCCGACAAATTTTGTAAACTCATCTTCCTTAATATAGGATGAAAGTATGACACAGACCCGGCTGTCTTTGTGTGTCAGTGATACTATTTTTTTCAGCAGCTTTTTGGAATCTTTCGGATAAAGTCTGTCAAATATATGCGGTAAAATAACGGCATCAAAAGAATCCGATGGATCAAGTTTTTCAAGGCCGCTAAAGATTCCCGAGTCATAAACATATTTGCCTTCAAGATTTTTCGTGATATCATCACTGATGCCGATCCCTTCATCAAGCGCCTCTATGCCATAACAATAAAGGTTTTCTCTGTCTAAGGTGTAGTAATCCGCAAACTTTTTATGCCACATGCCTGTACAAAGTCCGATACTTAGAACTCTCCTGCCTGCGTCCAGTCCCCAAAAAATCATCTGATTTGCAAATTCTGTAAATAATTCATCAGGTTTACTGATTTTTTCCCGAATGTTTGCATAGTAATCCTTAGCTGCACTTTTACCTTTGATATAACTTAAGCATTGCATTCCCTGTGCATCAAGCTGTGCCGTTTCCAAAAGATCGGGACGGCGCAGCAGCGTGCGCTCCACGGATTTCTCCCTTCGCCATTGTTCAATTTTAATATGATTTCCTGTCAGAAGAACATCAGGAACTTTTTTATCATGAAAAACAGGCGGTCTTGTATACTGCGGGTATTCTAAAAGTCCATCCTGAAAAGACTCATCCATGGCAGATTCATCATTACTTAAAACGCCGGGAACAAGCCGCGAAATTGTATCAATCATCACCATCGCCGGAAGCTCTCCGCCGGTCAGGACATAATCACCAACAGAGAGATTGTCTGTTACGATTTCTTCAAGAACTCTCTCATCGATTCCCTCATAATGGCCGCATAAAAAAATCAGATCTTCCTCTTTGGACAGTGACTCCGCGATTTTTTGCGTAAAAACATCACCCTGTGGTGTCATATAGATAACTCTTGGCTTTTTTTCAATTAAGCTGCCTTCTAAAGCTTTTCGTTTGCGGATCTGGTTTAATAGAAATTCATAACAGTCGTACACCGGCTGCGGCTGCATGACCATACCCGCACCGCCGCCATATGGATAGTCATCCACATGAAGATGTTTATCTTTGCTGAAATTACGTATATTCACAGCATTTAATGAAATCCGGCCATTTTCGATAGCCTTTCCCGTAATACTGGTATTTAATCCGTGTTCAATCATTTCCGGAAATAATGTCATCACATGAAAATTCACAGTATGCCTCCTATAGATCCAGAAGTCCCGGAAGAATGTGTACTGTGACAACCGATGTTTCAAGATCGATATTAAGAATACACTCTCTCGTTACCGGGAACAGATAAGATTTACCGTCTAATGCTTCAATCTCATACACATCATTGGCACCGGTCTGAAGGACATCTGTAATATGTCCGAATTCTTCACCTTCGTCAGTCACAACCTTTAAGCCGATCAGATCAGCAATAAAATATTCATCTTCCTCAAGCGGCACGGCATTTTCTCTGTCCACCAGCAAATCTCTGCCCCTGTACTTTTCTATATCATTAATGCTGTTATAGCCCTTAAACTTTAAAATAGCAAACTGTTTGAAGAATTTAACGCCTTCCACTTCCAATTCGATATATTCGCGACCTGTGTCCAGAACGCACTTCTTCAAAAATTTAAAACGATTCATATCATCAGTCGTCGGAAATACTTTAACTTCTCCGCGGATACCATGGGTCGAAGCAATCGTTCCCACACGCAAATACTTTTCCATATAATCTCCATTCTGCCTGCAATCGCAAACTAAAACAAAACCCCAAAAGCCAGACGGTTTTCAGGGTCTTAAATGTATCTGCTTCACTTGAAACCATACGCCGTATACATGACGGCAGTCCGGTATCAGCACATCAATGCTTTCGATACATTACTGTAAAATTTCAACAATAACTTTTCGTTCATCTTTGGAAGCGGCAGACTTAACAACAGTTCTGATTGCTTTTGCAATGCGTCCCTGTTTGCCAATGACCTTGCCCATATCCTCCTGTGCCACTTTAAGCTCGATGACGATTGATTTATCGCTCTCTGTTTCAGTGACAATAACTTCCTCCGGATGATCTACAAGTGCTTTTGCAATTACTTCTACTAAATTTTTCATCGAATCACCTCATTAGTGATATTATTTAGAAATGCCTGCACTCTTAAATAATTTAGCAACTGTTTCAGTTGGCTGAGCACCGTTAGCAAGCCATTTTTTAGCTGCTTCTTCGTCAACCTTTACTGCGCTTGGTTCTGAAGACGGATCGTAAGTACCGATTTCATCGATGAAACGACCATCTCTTGGGCTTCTTGAATCAGCAACGATAATTCTATAAAAAGGTGCTTTTTTCTTACCCATTCTCTTTAATCTGATTTTAACTGCCATTGTAGTATACCTCCTAAAAATGTTTACATATTAATAATTTATATAGTCAGAACTTATCTGGAAGACAGCCTCTGTACTTAACGACTTGTTTACTAAAATCCGAAAGGCATTTTAAATCTGCCCCGCTTTGCAGCCTTTCCAGACATCTGTCCTGAAAACTGCTTCATCATTTTTTTCATCTGATCAAACTGTTTTGTCAGTTTATTCACTTCTGTAATATCAACACCGGCACCTTTTGCAATGCGCTGCTTTCTTGACGGATTAATAAGATCCGGATTGCCTCTTTCTTCAGGTGTCATCGACAGGATAATCGCTTCTGTGCGTTTCATCTGCTTTTCATCAATGTCGACATTTTTTAAAGCCGAAGCATTCATGCCCGGAATCATGGCCAGAATGTCTGTGAGATTTCCCATACTTTTAATCTGATTTAATGATGTAAGGAAATCATCATAACCGAATTCGGCTTTTTTAATCTTCCTTGTCAATTCTTTGGCCTGATCGGCATCAATACTTGCTTCCGCTTTTTCGATCAATGAAAGGACATCGCCCATACCAAGGATTCTCGAAGCCATACGGTCCGGGTAAAACTGCTCAAGATCAGACAGCTTCTCACCCATGCCGACGTATAAAATAGGCTTTCCTGTGACAGCACGGATCGATAATGCCGCACCGCCTCTTGTATCGCCATCCATCTTTGTAAGAATCACACCATCGATTTCTACGATTTCATTGAATGATTTTGCCACATTGACTGCATCCTGACCTGTCATCGCATCAACGACAAGCACTGTCTGGTCAACACTCACCGCTGCCTTGATATTTTTCAGCTCATTCATCATATCCTCATCAACATGCAGGCGGCCTGCAGTATCGAGAATCACCACATTAAAACCATTGGACTTTGCATGCTCAACTGCCGCTTTTGCTATATCCACAGGATTTTGTCTGTCACCCATGGCAAATACAGGAACCCCCTGCTTTTCTCCATTGACCTGAAGCTGTTTAATCGCTGCGGGACGATAGACATCACAGGCAACCAGTAAAGGCTTGCGGCCTTTTTGCTTCATCTTGCCGCCGATTTTTGCTGTTGTTGTCGTCTTACCTGCACCCTGAAGACCTGCCATCAAAATCACAGTAATTTCACTGGACGGTTTTAATTCAAGCTCTTTTGTCTCGCTGCCCATCAGAGAAATCATTTCTTCATTAACAATTTTAATTACCATCTGCCCCGGTGTAAGACTTGTCAGGACATCCTGACCGACAGCGCGTGCCTGAACAGAATTTATAAACTGCTTTACAACTTTAAAGTTAACATCGGCTTCAAGCAGTGCCATCTTTACTTCTTTTAAAGCGGCCTTAACATCAGCCTCTGACAGCCTTCCCTTGCCTCTTAAGTTTTTAAAAACATTCTGGAGTTTTTCCGATAAGCTTTCAAATGCCATTGTCAAACGCCTCCTTTATTACAACACATCGTATCTGTTCAGTACCTTCACAGATACGATTCGCAAACCCATGAAAATCGGCTGCGCCGATGGGGTTTGCTCACACCTGAATCATGTTCTTACGGTCGCATCAGCAAGTGATTCGACCTGTTCTGAACAGTTACAGCACATCAATGATTTCTCCGGATAATACTTCAATTTCTCTGGCACATTCAAACCGCCTTTTTGTATTCTCCGGTTCCTGTAATATCTCTTCTGCTTTCGCATGGATACTTTCGACGCTTTCTTTAACCTTTGTAAATCTTTCCAATAAGTGAAGCTTCTGCTCATAACCTTCCAGCTGTTTTTTACACCGCTTAACAATATCATAGACAGCCTGCCTGCTGATATTTCTCTCCTCGGCAATCTCCCCCAACGATAAATCATTGAGTACAAAATCTTCATAGATGGATTTCTGGTGCTGAGTTAAAAGCTCACCGTAAAAATCATAGAGTAAAGATTGTTCCAATATCTTATCCACAAAAAGCACCACCTGTCAAGTACTTTTACTTTACAGGTGGTATTCTACCGCATATAAGCTGAATTGTCAACTATTTTTTATACAATTCAATAAATATTTTTAAACAGCAGCTTTAAACTTTTGTTATTCAGCTGTTAAAATCATAATGATTCTTAAAGGTTGATGCGGCTAAAAAACTGCTTTCGGTGCCTTTAATATCGGACGGTATCCTTCTTTCTTTAATTCAGAAAGAATTTTCTCTTTATGATCATGACCGAATGCTTCCATTGTAATAACAAGTTCCACAGCGGCATTTCTGTTGACGCTGACAAACTGGTTATGCTCAAGACGGATCACATTACCCTGAAGCTTCGCAATCACTGACGCAACATTTACCAGTTCACCCGGCTTATCCGGAAGCAGTACAGATACAGTAAATATACGTCCGCGTTGAATCAGACCGTTTTGAACAACGGAAGCCATCGTAATCACGTCCATATTGCCGCCGCTTAAGATAGAAACAATCTTTTTATCTTTAACGTTAAGATGCTTTAACGCACCAACGGTCAGAAGTCCTGAATTTTCGACAATCATTTTATGATTTTCAATCATATCAAGAAATGCGCCGATCAGTTCATCATCCTCAACAGTAATAATGTCGTCAATATTTTTCTGGATATATGGGAATATTTTACTGCCGGGCGTTTTAACAGCTGTACCGTCGGCAATTGTATTCACCGAAGGCAGTGTCACAACATGTCCCGCTTTGACAGATTCCTGCATACAGTTTGCGCCCGCAGGCTCAACACCGATGACTTTGATATTCGGATTCAAAAGCTTGGCCAGTGTCGATACACCGCTTGCAAGCCCGCCGCCGCCGATCGGCACAAGAATATAATCCACTGTCGGAAGCTCCTTGACAATTTCCATAGCAATTGTCCCCTGACCTGTAGCCACCTGCTCGTCATCAAACGGATGTATAAATGTATATCCCTTTTCTTCGGCTAGCCGGAGCGCATAAGCGCAGGCATCATCATAAACATCTCCATAAAGAACAACTTCAGCGCCGTAATTTTTAGTACGGTTAACCTTGATCAAAGGCGTCGTTGTCGGCATAACAATCACTGCTTTTGCTCCAAATAAAGATGCCGCATAAGCAACACCCTGAGCATGGTTGCCGGCAGAAGCCGTAATTAGTCCTTTAGCCTTCTCTTCTTCAGTCAATGTGCTGATTTTATAATAAGCACCGCGGATTTTATACGCACCTGTATACTGCATATTTTCAGGTTTAAAATAAACCTTATTGCCTGTTGCCTTCGAAAAATAATCGCTGTATACAAGTTTTGTACCCATCAGTACTTTTTCAAGACGTTCCGAAGCTTCCTCAAATTTGTCCAATGTTAACATTTCACGTCGTCTCCTTATCTTCCTGTTTAAATAAAGCATCTACAAAATCATCGGCATTAAACCGCTGCAGGTCATCGATTTTTTCGCCAATGCCTATATATTTGACCGGTACACCAAGCTCTGACTGTATCGCAATAGCTATACCGCCTTTGGCTGTACCGTCTAACTTTGTCAGAACTATGCCTGAAATATCAGCCACTTCCTTAAACTGTTTCGCCTGTGCAAGGGCGTTTTGTCCCGTCGTTCCGTCAAGTACAATAAGTGTCTCTCTGACGGCCTCCGGATACTCTTTATCAATAATACGGTTAATTTTTCCAAGCTCTGCCATCAGATTTTTCTTATTATGGAGTCTGCCCGCCGTATCACAGATTAATATATCAGCGTGTCTTGCCTTTGAAGCGGCGATGGCATCATAAATGACTGCTGCCGGGTCAGAACCTTCCTGACCTGCAATGATATCTACGTTAGCACGTTTTGACCATTCCGTCAACTGCTCAATTGCAGCCGCGCGAAATGTGTCCGCAGCCGCCATAACGACCTTTTTGCCCACATTTTTATACTGACCTGCAAGTTTTCCGACAGTCGTTGTCTTGCCGACGCCATTGACACCGATGACTAAAATTACCGTTTTCTCATTTTCAAAATCATAAGCATGGTCATCAACCGTCATCTGTGCTTTAATGGAAGAAATCAGTAAATCCTTACACCGGGCGGGTTCTGAAATTCGCTGTTCCTTTACTTTTTCTTTCAGATCCTCGATAATTTTTTCCGTTGTATGGATGCCGATATCGGCCATAACAAGGACTTCTTCCAGTTCCTCATAAAAATCATCATCAATTTTTGTAAATCCGCCGAAAATATAATCAAACCCTGCGGCAATACTTTTTCTTGTTTTTGTAAGACCTGATACCAGTCTCGAAAAAAAACCTTTCTTTCCTTCTGACATAACATTCCTCTTTTCTTCTATTTCATTTACAGTTTGCAACTGTTCAGAGCCAAGCAAAATTTCACAAAACAGACGTAAAATACTTGCATTTTTAAGACTGTTTTTGAAATTTTATTTGGCGGATACGCCACACCGACGAAATGCGAAGCATTTTGGAGGTTGGCTCTGAACAGTTACTACAGTTTGTAACTGTTCAGATAGATCAATCATCGAGTTTACTGTCAATAAGATTGACAGAAACAAGTGTCGAAACACCTTTTTCCTGCATCGTTATACCGTATAACACATCTGCGGCATTCATTGTTCCGCGGCGGTGTGTAATGATAATGAACTGTGTATCATCTGTCAGTTTATTTAAATACTGGGCATAACGTTTGACATTGGCGTCATCAAGGGCAGCTTCAATTTCGTCAAGCAGACAAAACGGTGACGGCTTTAAACTTTGAATGGCAAACAAAAGCGCAATCGCTGTCAAAGCCTTTTCCCCGCCGGACATCTGCATCATATTCTGCAGCTTCTTTCCCGGAGGCGATGCAATAATCCTGATACCGGCATAAAGCACGTCTTCGCCCTCGGTTAATTCAAGTGTTCCTTTACCGCCGCCAAACAGTTCTTTAAACACCTTATCAAAATTGACCTGGATCTCTTTAAACTTCTCAGTAAACTGCGCCCTCATGGCCTGATCAAGGGATTCAATAATATCCGAAAGCTTTCCTTCAGCTTCCACAAGATCATCATGCTGTGCCTTTAACAATTCATAACGCTCGCTGACTGCCCTGTATTCTTCAATAGCATTGACATTAACATGACCAAGGCCGCGTATTCTTGTTTTAAGCTCATTGATATTTTTCTTAAGGGCCGAAGCGCCCATCTCAATCATAGCTTCATTACGAAGCGGCGCGGCGCTGTTGTATGTAAGTTCATATTCTTCCCACATATAATTGCTCCGGGAAGTTTTTTGCTCATCAAGCTTTTCAATCTGGCTTGTGAGTCTGAAGTTTTCTTTGTCCAGAGCGCTGATTCGCTCTGATATTTCTTCCCGTTTTGCGAAAAAGGATTTGTGGGTTACACTGATTTCTTCCCTTTGAAAACGAAGAGACTTTAAGCTTTGCTCATCAGATTCAATGACCTGAATCATTTTTAAAGCACTATCTTCGCATGCTCTGACCTGAGCATTCTTTTGTTCTTCCTCATCTCTATAACTTAATGTATCCTCTTCGATCTTTTTGACTTCATCATTAAGCTTTGAAATATCCCCGCGGACACGCTTGATATTCTCAACAATAAACTGATTTTTCTGAAGATATCCGCTGGCCTGTAAACGTATATCCGCCGTCTGATCGGAAAATCGCTTTGTTTCATCAATAGCTTTCTTAAGTCTTTCATTGAATTCTTCAATCAGTTTTTGTGTGTCTGTCTGAAGCTTGTCATATTCTTTGAGTGATGCATTTAAGGTATCTTTTGTCACCTGAATTTCCTGAATCTGCTGCTTTAATGCATTTTCCTCTTTTTCCAGTTCCCGGTGTACCGACGCGCTGTCAGCGGCAGCCTGTTTGGCCTGATTCAGATTCATGCGTATCGTATTTTCCTCAAGTGAAAGCTCCTGCAAACGGATCTGGAGTTTCTCTGAAGATTTTTTGATCTCGGCTTTTTTATCCTGAAACGTATTAATCTGCTGATTGCATTCTGTAATTTCTTTTTTAATCTGTTCGATCTGCACATTCAGTTCCGTCATCTCACGGCTTCGTCCAAGAAGGTTGCCGGAATTTTTATAAGCACCGCCGGACATAGAACCGCCGGGACTCAACAAATCACCTTCAAGTGTAACAATTCTTAGGGAATGTTTATACTTTCTTGCAAGATTTAATGCATGATCAATATGGTCTACGATTACGATGCGCCCCAGAAGATACTGTATCAGTCCGTTGTAAGTTTTATCAAAGGAAACAAGCTCTGCAGCAGGACCGATCACGCCTTCTTCACGAAGTACAGCATCGTTTATCTGACCTTCCTTACCCCGTACACTGGTCAGCGGCAAAAATGTGGCACGCCCCAGTTTATTTGCTTTCAGATAACCGATCATCTGTTTTGCCGTCTGCTCATTATCTGTAACAATATTTTGAATACTGCCGCCAAGAGCAATTTCTATGGCAGTCTCAAATTTTTTCTGCACATGGATAATATCTGCCACGACACCGATAATTCCCGGGGTATCGCTTTTTCTTTCCATGACTTTTTTGATACTGCTGCCATAACCGTCATAGCGCTCGCTGATATTTTTTAACGTCAGATACTTTGAATTAATTTTATGAAACTCCTGCTGTTTTAAATCAAGCGTTCGCCGTGTCTGACCCAGCTGATTTGATACTTTCTCGGCAGTCTCCGTCATATTTTTCTGTTTTTCCTGAAAATCCCTTATTTCTTTCATTTTATCTGAAAGTGCCGATTCAAACGACATCACAGAATCCGAATTTTCATTTTCTTCACTTTTTAAAACAATCAGCCGCTGATTTAACTCAGATTTTCTTATATTAATCTGATCGATCATCGTGTCGTATCGTCCGATTTTTGCCTTAACACCGGCAGCTTCATTGAGATACTCAATCAAATCGGCATTTTTACCGTCAATTGCCGCTCTGATTTTTGCAACATGGCTGTTCATATCTTCCAGTGCCTGGTCTGCTTTTGTCTGGGCGTCGTCAAGACAGTCAATCTGAGCATCAATTTCGGCTTTCTGAGCCATATAGTCTGTAAGTTCTTTGTTCTTTTCTTCGACCTGATTTTTGATTTCATCCACTCGCTTTTTACCGTTGTCTATAACTGTACGGAGTGAATTCGTCTGTTCATGTAAAACTTTGACTTCACCATCGAGTTTTTCCTTTTTCAGTCTGTAATCGTTGACAGAACTTCTTTTTTCTTCAATCTGATGATCAAACAGCTCCAACTGCTGTTCCAGTTTTTCGTATTCAATTTTTATATCTTCATAAGCTTTTGAAGTATCCGCAAGATCATCTGTGACAATTTTCTGCTTTTCTTCCAGTTCTTTTAATTGACTCCGTATATGCGTATATTCCTGCAGATATAAATTGACATCGCATATTTTAAGCTCATCCCGAAGCTTTAAATAAATTCTTGCTGTTTCTTCCTGACGTTTCAGCGGTCCTACCTGCTTTTCCAGTTCCGTAAGGATATCATTGACCCGGCAGAGATTTTGTTTTTCCGCCTCCAGATTTTTTTCCGCAGCCTGTTTCCGTTTTTTAAACTTGACAATACCTGCCGCTTCATCAAACAGCTCACGACGTTCTTCAGGCTTGCCGCTTAAAATCTTATCAATCTGACCCTGACCGATAATGGAATAGCCTTCTTTACCGATACCTGTATCAAAAAAAAGCTCCTGTACGTCTTTAAGTCTGCAATGGCTTCCATTCATAAGATATTCACTTTCTCCGGAACGATAGACACGCCGCGCAACGGTCACCTCATCAAAATCAACAGCCAGCTTATGGTCTGAGTTATCCAGCGTAATCGCTACATATGCAAAGCCTAATGGTTTTCTTGTTTCGGTACCGGAAAAAATAACGTCCTCCATTTTGGAGCTGCGAAGCTGCTTTGCACTCTGTTCACCGAGTACCCACCGCACAGCATCCGCAACATTACTTTTTCCGCTGCCGTTAGGCCCGACAATACCGGTAATTCCCTTATCGAACTTAAAAATCATTTTATTTGCAAAAGACTTAAATCCCTGCACTTCAATACTTTTTAAATACATGTTTCACCATATACTTCCTTTATTTTCATAATCGCCTGATAAGCGGCATCCTGTCCGGCAGCCTGTTTCGTGCGTCCTCTGCCCTCGCCCAGTACTTCATTTCCTTTTTTTGCCTGAACAACGAAAATTCTTGAATGCTCCGGTCCAAGTGCGTCAACCGTCTCAAACACAACAGGCACTTTCCATTTTGCCTGAACAATTTCCTGCAGAAGTGTTTTACTGTCATGGAAAAGGACTTTATGTTCGATATCATTTAATATATATTTCAATATAAAGGCTTTCGCATCATCAATGCCGCTGTCAAGAAAAATAGCACCAATGACAGCTTCCATCGCATCAGATACGACTGAATCTCTTTCCCTTCCTCCGGTCGTTTCTTCGCCTTTGCCAAGAAAAAGATATTGACCAAGGCCAATTTCTGCCGCGCATTTTGCAAGGGTCGGTTCACATACAAGGCTGGCCCTCTTTTTACTCAGCTGACCTTCCTGCATATCAGGATATTTTTTATACAAAAACTCACTGGAAACGACCTCAAGCACCGCATCACCGAGGAATTCAAGACGTTCATTATTATAAAGCCGGTTCATACGATGCTCATTGGCATAAGAGCTGTGTGTCAGCGCCTGCCGCAGCAGATTTTTGTTTTTAAATACATAGCCGATTTCTGACTGAAAATTATCCAGTGTATAAACTTCGTCGTTTTTCATTTCTGATTCATCCCTCGATTACTGTCAATCCTTAGCCGGATATAGTCAACAGCATCGGCCACCGTATTCAGATGGCCGATACTTTCCATATCCAGTACGATCTCAAATTCTTTTTCAATTTCGATAATAAGGCCAAGCATTTCAATAGAATCCATGCCCAGATCCTTTGAAAATTCCGTTTCCGGTGTGATTTCCCCGACCGGTACTAAAAGCCTGGCAGCTAATATACTCCGAACTTTTTCAAATTCCATAAATAACACCCTATCCCGGATATGTCCGTAAAAACTTATTCTTTAATATGCTCGCTGATCTTGCCTGTAACATCGTTTTCAACAAAGGCGATACATTTTAATATACAAATACGTATATCTTTAGCCTTTGAACTGCCGTGACTCTTAATAACAAGGCCTTTAAGACCAAGCATTGGCGCACCGCCGTATTCTGAAGAATCGAATTCTTTTGCCATGTTTTTTAATGCGTCTTTGACAAATAATGCACCGATTTTTGTTTTTAATGAGCTTTTCAGTGTCTGTTTCACGCGTCCGAGCAATGTACTTGCGACACCTTCATACAGCTTTAATATGACATTGCCCGTAAAAGCTTCGCATACAATAATATCCGCACCGCCGTGAGGGATTTCTCTCGCTTCAATGCTGCCGATAAAATTAATATCTTTACATTCTTTAAGTAACGGCATCGTGTCTCTCACAAGCTGATTGCCCTTTTCTTCTTCCGCGCCGACATTGACAATGGCTACTGTCGGATTCTTACGTCCGATGACATTTTCCATATAAATCGTTCCCATTTTTGCAAACTGTACAAGATGACTCGGCCTTGCATCAACATTGGCACCGCAGTCAATCAGAAGCGATACGCCTTTTTCCGTAGGAATGACCGGAGCAAGGGGTGCTCTTTCAACACCTTTGATCTTTCCGATTAACAACTGTCCTCCGACAAGTACGGCCCCCGTACTTCCGGCAGACACAAACGCATCCGCATCACCTGTTCGCACAAGCTTTTGTGCCACAACAGTGGAAGCATCCTTTTTCTTTCGCACCGCTTCCACCGGATGTTCATTATTCGTAATAATTTCAGAAGCATGTACAACCTCAATGCGCTCTTTATCATAACTATATTTCGCAAGTTCGCCTTTAACTGCTGCCTCATCTCCGACTAAAATAACTTTAATTTTTGTACTTTCATTGACCGCTTCAACAGCGCCTTTAACGATCTCTGCCGGTGCATTGTCTCCGCCCATGGCATCTACAGCGACTTTTATCAATCGATCCATTCCAATTCCTCCTGACTGTTCTATCATTTAAATATACTAAATTTTTGTACTAAAATCAACAAATATATTGGTTTTAGCATGGAATCCAATGAATACTAATCCTTCTATTGACACGTTTTTAAAAGAATTTTAAAAAAAGCAAGGTTTATGAAATTCATAAACCTTGCTTTACTGTTATTAACTATTAATCAACAGCAATAATTTCCTTTTTGTTGTATGAGCCGCAGTTTTTACAAACTCTGTGAGGCATCATAAGTTCACCGCATTTGCTGCATTTTACCAATGCAGGTGCGCTCATTTTCCAGTTTGCTCTACGTTTATCTCTTCTGGCTTTTGAAGATTTATTTTTTGGACAGATGGACATGGTTACACCTCCTTAAAATTATTGAAAATATCTCGGATAGCTGACATCCTTGGATCAAGAGACACTCTGTCACATCCGCACTCGCCCTTGTTAAGATTCTGACCGCACTTTATGCACAATCCTTTACAATCTTTTCGGCACAGCGTTTTCATAGGGAAATGAACAAATATCTCATTATAAACCAACAAATCGACATCAAGTTGGCTATGGTCTAAATAGCTTGTCTCATCTAATGCCTGAATACGCTCTTCATCAGTGGATTTAAAATCAATCTCTTTGTGAATATCAAGATTAAAATCCACCGGGACATCTTCAAGGCAACGATCACAAGGGATATTTATCACCGCATCAATCCTGCCGTCAATCGTAATCTCACGATTACCTGTATTGGCAATGGTCAGTGCGACCGGTGCTTTTTTTACAAACGGGTATGCTGTCCCGTTCATATTCAGCGTATCCATATCTATATTTACTGAATACGTCTCTGCTTTTCCGGTTGTTGAAATAATCTCCGATATATTAATAACCATAGACATCTCCTAAAATTCATACCTTATCAATTATACCCATGAAGTATAACTTTGTCAACATAATTTTATAAAATACACAAAATATTAAAATATGTGTGTTACTTTACAAGTGCAACAGTTTCACGGCAGATTGCAAGTTCTTCGTTTGTCGGAATCACCATAACTGCGACTTTTGAATCTTTTGTAGAAACAATAAGGTCTTCACCGCGTTTTGCATTCAGCTCATCATCAAGTTCAATGCCGAGATAGCCAAGATATGCGCAGATGTCTTTGCGGACATATTTGTTATTTTCACCAAGACCTGCAGTAAATACAATGGCATCGACACCGTTCATTGCCGCTGTATAAGCACCGATGTATTTCGCAACTCTGTATGCGAATACTTTCATTGTCAGAAGTGCTTCCGGTTTTCCTGCAAGGCTGTCTACTTCAAGATCCATAAAGTCACTTGTATATCCGGATACGCCAAGAACACCTGATTTTTTATTTAATACATTCATGACACCTTCAATATCAAGATTTTCTTTTTTTGCGATAAATTCCATGATTGCAGGATCGATATCACCTGAACGTGTTCCCATGATCAGACCTTCAAGCGGTGTAAGACCCATTGATGTATCAACAGACTTACCGTTTTTAACTGCACAGCAGCTTGCGCCGTTGCCAAGATGACAAACGATTGTTTTTACCTGGTCATATGGTTTGCCAAGTAATTCTGCTGCTTTTTTGGATACATAGGAATGGCTTGTTCCATGGAAGCCGTAGCGTCTTACTTTATATTTTTCATAATATTCGATCGGAAGACCGTAAAGATATGCTTCTTCAGGCATAGTCTGATGGAAAGCTGTATCAAATACACCAACCATCGGTGTGTCCGGCATCAAAGCTTTGCATGCAGCAATACCAATAAGGTTTGCAGGGTTATGAAGCGGTGCAAGATCGCTGCATTCTTCGATTGCTTTGATTACTTCGTCTGTCAGCAATGTTGCTGCTGAGAATTTTTCGCCGCCGTGCACGATACGATGTCCGACAGCATCGATTTCGCTCATATCTTTAACAACACCTGTTTCAGGATCTGTTAATGCTTTTAAAACAAGTGCGATTGCTTCTTTATGTGTAGGCATCGGAGCTTCTGTTTTAACTTTTCCGCAGCCTGCTTTCTGATAAACAATACGGCTGCCATTGATAGCGATTCTTTCGCAAAGTCCCTTTGCTAAAACAGCTTCTGTGTCTGAATTAATTAACTGATATTTCAGAGATGAACTGCCACAGTTGATAACTAATACATTCATTTTCATTTTCTCCTTTATTCTTCAAAATAAAAATATTTTTCACGACAACTTTCGCCATGCACCCTCGGAAATCTCCGATTTCCTCAGTCACGGCTTTCGCCGTATGAAAACCGCGTCCGCCAATCCCGTCTGCAAGCAGCCGGCTTGTCGGCCTCTGTTTTCGCATGGCTCAATGCTCACGTGCATATTATATACTAATTTTTTTTGGGGTTCAAGGTGTTTTGGGATTTTTTTCTTTGTCTGAGGCTTATATTTTTGTTGCGCAGGTCGTATGCCCGGGCTATAATGATAGGATACAGGAGGTATTTTCATGCGTGTTCTTGGTGTTATAGCCGAATATAATCCTTTTCATAACGGACATAAGTTTCAGCTTTCAGAATGTATGAAAGCTTCTGATGCCGATTATACAGTTGTCGTTCTCGGCGGTGATTTTACCCAGCGCGGTACACCGGCTTTATTAAATAAGTATACCCGAACTGCCATGGCTTTATCAGGAGGCGCAGATCTTGTGGTCGAGCTTCCTCAGTTTGCTTCGTGCGCCAGTGCTTCTTATTTTGCAGCAAGCGGTGTTTCTATTCTGAAGCATCTTGGCATTGTCACACACCTGGGCTTTGGCTCTGAATCCGGTGATATCCGTTCCCTTATGCGCACTTCAGAAATTTTAACTGATGAAACACCTGAATTGTCTGATCATATACAGCGTTTACTTAAAACCGGGTATTCTTATGCTGCCGCAAGAGATATTGCACTGTCGGCGTTATTTGAAAAAACAGTGAACAGCCCGAATGATATTCTTGCTGTTGAGTATATCAGAGCCATCAACAATCAACGATGTCATCTTATACCTGTCACGGTTAAAAGAACGGGCATGGCCTACCACGGCAGCAATTTAAAAAACATCGAATCCGGGCTGCTTCCTTCAGCAACAGCCATCAGAAATGAAATACTTAAACATGCTGAAAATGAATTATATGACCCGCAAAAACTTGCACTGTCACTAAGAGACGCAATGCCTGCTTCTGCTGTTGATCTGATGATCAGGCATCTTAATAACTGTATGCCGGTTTTGGCTAAAGATTTTTATCCTTTACTGCGATATAGCCTATTGACCTGCGACAAACTTTCATATATTTTTGACATCAGCGAAGATTTTGCGAACAGGCTTCTCACTTATAAAAGCTGTTACGGTAATTTAGACAGCTGGATCAGTGATATCAAATCCAAAAACTATACATGGACCAAAGTTTCAAGAAGTCTGACCCATATTATGCTCCGCCAGACAAAGGATGATGCCTGTCTTATGGCAGAAATGGACAATGCGCCTTATATACGGATTTTAGGCTTTAAAAAATCGTCCGGTCCTCTTTTGAAAGCTATTAAAAACAACTGTGACATACCGGTTCTCACGAAAATGGCTGATGCTGAAAAAATATTAAATCACAAAGCTTACAAGCTTTTTCAAAAAGGCGTTCTTGCCGCCCGCATTTATAAGTCTGTCGAACAGACAAAAGCCAAACATACCATACGTGATGAATATTGTGAAAGTCCCGTCATCTTTGACTAACATCATATAATGACAAGATTAAAAATATTAAACGGATTGTTTCGCACTTTTGTACTTCCACACCCCTGCCTCATAACAAATCATTATCATAAAAGCCTCCCCGACGCATATTTTATTTTTAAGAAGCGGCAGGGAGGCTTTCTTTGAAACGCTATATCATTGCTGTTTGTCTGTTTTTAATATTACTTTTTTTATTTCCTTCATACTGTGTCGAAGGCGCAAAAAACGGACTTCTTTTATGGTTTAACACCATCATTCCTTCGATTTTTCCTTTTATTCTGATGACCGCGCTTCTGCGTTCTTTCGGCGGTATTCAATATATGGAGAAGCTATTTGGTTCGTTTTTGTCAAAAGTTTTTCTATGCTCAAAGCATGGTGCCTATGCAGTCATCATCGGTCTCATATGCGGTTATCCTCTCGGTGCCAAAGCTGTTGCCGACAGTTATGATTTTGGATACATAGACCGGAAAGAAGCAGACTACCTTCTGACTTTTTGCTGTCTTCCAAGCCCTATGTACATCTATAATTATGTTTTATCCGCATGTATCGGTCATAAAGAACTGGCACCTGCCTTTTATGCATCTGTTTATATTGCAGCATGGATGACCTGTATGATTTCCTACCGTTTTTATTATAGTAAGCATTTGACTAAAACATCCAAAATCCGTATCTATACGATGGATTATTCTCCGGATCAGCTGCTTGAACAGTGTATTGATGATGCCCTTTTGACAATACAGAAAATCGGCGTTTATATGATATTGTTTTCTATATTAAGCCATTTAATTTTTGCGCTTCCGGACCGCATCAACAGTTTAAAAATCATATTAACAGGTCTTTGCGAGCAGACGACCGGTATTGATGCGCTTTGTAAGACCCAAATATCCCTGGCATCAAAAACAGTCCTGACTGCCGTATTCACCAGCTTCGGCGGATTTGCCGTCGCAGCGCAGACGCATGGTGTTATAAGCAGTCACGGACTGTCCGTTAAACCGTATATCAGCGGAAAAATCATTCATGCCGTTATCACAGGACTTTTAACCGCTGTTTTTTTTCAAATACAAAACTTATTTTTTCCATGTTGACGGCAGCAGCATAATCAGCATAGGGAAAAGTTCAAGTCTTCCCGCCAGCATATCAAACATCAGAACACATTTTGAAAGCGGCGAAAAAAAAGAAAAGTTTGATGCAGGACCGACATTAGAAAAGCCCGGACCAACGTTGCCGATGGTTGTTGCCACAGCTGTAAAATTCGTTGTAAAATCATATTCGTTCAACGATACAATCAGCAATGAAATTGCAAACAGCAGCACATAAACAATTAAAAATACATTTGTAGAACGTACAACTTCATGTTCTACCATGCGGCCGTCTACCGATACCTTTTTCACGCTCCGCGGATGCACAAGCGTCTGAAACTCGCGAAGCACATACTTTACAAGTATAATGATTCTCGATACTTTAATACCGCCGCCCGTACTGCCGGCACAGGCTCCCATCATCAGCAGCGCAAGAAGCACCGTTTTTGAAAACTCCGGCCACATATTAAAATCAACGGTTGAAAAGCCTGTTGTTGTAATAATTGAAGCCACCTGAAAACTGACATGCTTAAAGCCATCCGCAAGTGAACCAAACATCACTCTTGTATCCCAGACAATTAAAAGTATTGAAACAAGAATCACTGAAAGGTAGACTTTGACTTCGCTTGAACGAAACGCCTGGCTGTATTTTTTCATAAGAATCAGAAAGTATACATTAAAATTAATGCCAAAAGCAATCATAAATACGGTAGTAACAATCTGTATATATGAAGAATATCCCGAAAGACTGGTATTTTTAATACCAAAACCGCCGGTACCCGCTGTGCCGAATGCTGTACATATAGCATCAAATACCGGCATCCTGCCTATCAGCAGCAGTACAATCTGAAGCAGTGTCAAAAAGATGTAAATACCATAAAGGATCATAGCTGTCTGGCGGACTTTCGGCACAAGTTTGCTGACGGACGGTCCCGGGCTTTCCGCTTTCATTAAATACATATTATTACCGCCGGCCAGAGGCAATATCGCCATAACAAATACAAGAACACCCATGCCGCCGATCCAGTGACTGAAGCTTCGCCAGAAAAGCATGCAGCGCGGAAGACTTTCTACATCAGATAAAATACTTGCCCCTGTTGTCGTAAATCCGGAAATCATTTCAAACAATGCATCAATATATGACGGAATGGAACCGCTGAATACAAAAGGCAGTGCACCGAACAGACTTAAAACAATCCAGCTTAAAGCCACTGCCACAAGACTGTCCTTTGCAAAAATGCTTTTGCGCTCCGGTTTTTTTAATATACATAATCCCCCGATTGCCGCGCATATGGCCATTGATACAACAAACCAGACACCTTCTTTTTCCCGGTAAATCAGTGCCACAGCAAGCGGCAAAACCATAAAACAGGCTTCAAAAATAAGAATCCAGCCGATAATACATTTTATAAATTTATAATTCATAGCCCACACTCTCTATTTTAAAATATCCTTAATGTCTTTAAGTCCGCGATTTGTTGTTACGATGATGACCGTATCGCCTGCCTTGATCATATCCTGACCGTTTGGTGTGATAATCTTTCCGTTTCTATTAATACAGCAGACTAAAAGATGATCCTTTAAATTCAACTTCTGAAGCGGTACGCCGATGACAGGGGCTGACTCCGTCACTGTAAACTCCAGTGCTTCCGCTTTATTGTCAAGTATTTTATAAAGGGTCGTCACATTGCTTCCGATAGAATTGCTCATTGCCCTGACATACTGCAAAATACTGTTGGAGGTAATAAATTTAGGATAGACAATACTTCCCAGATCCATATTATTAATAACCTCATCAAAAGTAAGACGGTTCACCTTTGCAATCAGCTTTGCATCTGTCTTTGACTTTGCATACAGAGCAAGCAGAATATTTTCTTCATCATAATTTGTAAGTGTCACAAAAGCTTCCGTGGATAAAAGGCCTTCCTCCACAAGAAGTTCCTGATTCGTTGCATCTCCGTTAATAACAACCGCCTTAGGCAGTTCTTCACAAAGTTCCTCACAGCGCTTCCTGTTCAGTTCGATAATCCGAACATCAATGCCCATTTCCGTCAGCTGCTTTGCCAGGTAAAATGCAATTTTTCCGCCGCCCACAAGCATTGCCTTATGTACCTGATGTGTTTCAAGACCGATACGTCTGAAAAATTCCGCCGCGCCTTTATGTGAAGTAATAATTGAGACAATATCATTTTCCCGTATCACAAAATTACCGCCGGGAATGATCACTTCCTTATCCCGTTCCACAGCGCAGACCAGAACATCTGTTTTGAATCTGTTTTTAATATCCATCAGCATGCAGCCGCAAATTTTCAAACTGCCGCTGACCTTAAATTTAAGCAGCTCCACACGTCCTCTTGCAAATGTATCAATTTTTATGGCCGAAGGGAACCTTAAGATACGCGCGATCTCCGTTGCCGCGGCATACTCCGGATTAATAATCATCGATAAACCGAGTTCTTCTTTAATAAAGTTGACTTCTTTACTATAGACAGGATTGCGCACACGGGCAATCGTCCTGCAGTTTCCGGCTTTTTTAGCAATGAGACAGCATAAAAGATTCAACTCATCGGATGCTGTGACAGCAATCAGTATATCCGCCGATTCAACACCGGCTTCACTTTGGACATTATAGCTGGCACCGTTGCCGACAACACCCATCACATCGAAACTGTTTGATGCAGCTTTGACTTTTTCACTGTTTTCATCAATGACAACAACATCATGTTCTTCCGCGCTGAGCTGCTCGGTAATATTCATACCAACTTTTCCGCACCCGACAATAATAATTTTCACAACTTCTTCCTCCAATGCACCCCGTTTTTTAGGTAATTATGATTATTATATATGCATTGCCCATAAATTTCAAGACCGCAGACCTTTTTTGACAAAAAAGGCTGCGGCCGTATAGATTACTTTTGAAGACTGTAATCTTCATAGATTAACTTTTTAGCAAGAGCGACAGCTGCTTTGGCATCATGAGAATAGCCGTCAGCTCCGATTTTTTTTGCAAAATTAAGTGATAGGGGCTTTCCGCCCACCATCACTTTCACACGATCACGAAGTCCTCTGACTTTTAGCATTTCTATGACATCTTTCATTCCCCACATTGTCGTTGTCATCAATGTGGATATGACAATAATATCCGCATTGTATTTCTCGGCAGCATCAACAAAAACTTCCGGAGCAACATCCCTTCCGAGATTGATGACCTTAAACCCGCTGCCTTCCAGAAAAAGAGCGACAATATTTTTACCGATATCATGGGTATCACCGAATACAGACCCTATAACGATGACATGCTGTCCGGTTTCGGCGCTGACCGGCATGGCTTTCTTTAAAGGTGCCATCCCGGCATACATAGCGTCCGCGCACATTAATACTTCAGGAATAAAATACGTCTCTTCATCATAATATTTGGCTACCACATCCATGCCGCCCACAAGACCATATTCAACGGCCTTCGGTATATCCGCTCCGGACGATACGATTTCTTCCGCCGTCTTTCCTGCTTCTTCCTCGTCCATATCAATGACAGCATTTTTCAGTTTTTCATATAACCTGTTTTGTTTGTACATGCAGCATTTCACATCCATTGTATTTTCTTTCATATGTATAGATCTCTTTCATAACATGCCTGTGATTTACCGTTTTTGTCTGATTTTTTATTCTCACAAATCCCATTTTTTTATGCAGGCGAATACTTGCAATATTATCGGCAAAAATATGGGAATAAATGTTACAGCCGTACACATCACTGCAATACCCGATCACCTGTTGAAGCAGCGCCGTACCGATGCCCATGTTTCTGTATGCTTTGTGGACATATATACTGACTTCAAAACTTTTTTCCGTGTCTTTCGATTCTATCCCGGTATATTTAAGTGCCGCAAAGCCGACGGTTCTTTGATCAAGGCAGTAAACAAATCTGCCATCCGGATAATAAATCTCATCCCATTCAGACCAGTCAGGGAGTGTTGTCACAACCGTACTTTTTCCGTCTTCAATGGCACTGCCGTAAATTGAAAGTACTGCTTTGGCATCCTCTGCCGTCATTTCTCTCACATAGCCCTCAATTTCTGACAGCTTTAATGTCCATAACCGGCTGATCATAAGCTCTTCACAATTAATACAGCCGTGCCCGATCAGACGAACGCTTTCTGTCTGAATACTTTGCTCCACAGCATCCGCATAAAACATTTCTTTTACCGGTACCGGTATCATTTTAAGATATCCGCACTTTTCCAATGCAAAGGAACATTTTCCGCATAAATGCATCAGCCCCTGTCTTAGATCCGGTTCAAGCTGTTTCATTAAAATAAATGTATACTTGCCAATGACTTTTTTATATTCATTTCTTCCTACAAGTTCAATTGTGCCCACAGGATCGGCATAGGATATGATTGAAACACCATTTTGAAGCGCCTGATGCATATACTGATAAAGAATTTCCGTCATGTGCTCCATCAGTCTGGTGATCAGCGCTCTTTTTTTCTTAAGTGCCCGAAGAATTTTCATAGGATTAATCAGTGCGCTTAGTATGGAAAAAACACCCTCTACCCGAAGCATTACCGTACCATTTTTTGAAGCGATCTTTATGGCATCAAAAATTGCACCAAACTGTTTGGGCTCATATGTTTTAGTTAATAGCCATGACAATTCATCAATGTTTTCATACCGGTATTGTGTAATCACCATACCGTCACTTCGGTGTTTGATCCTGCTTCCAAATACATAGGCTTCGTAATTATAATCCAGCGGCAGCTTAATAAAACGGCTGCCCGATGCCATACAGACCTCCATGGCATATTTCGCTATGAAATCACCAGCCTCATATATTTTTGCGGCTTCACCCGGATCAACCCTTATATAATCCGGAGTTTCAAGTCCCGGGCAAATATATTCTGACTGTGTCTCCATGAACACACCTCCCTGAATCCGGCACATCGCGTGTGCATCCTGCGGATAGCTTTATATCACATAAAACCCGGCACATATTCCTATGATGCAACTAAAAGCTCATAGCTTTGACAAAGATTTTATCAAAATTTTCTATATTTGCCAGTTCCACACTGTGTATCTCACTGACAAGGGATTTCATATAATCCCGGTATGGCGCATGAAGCAAAAATGCATTGCCGCCGGTTTTTGATGTATTACCGACAAATTCAATTTTATTCTCCATACACGGAGGCAGTATTCCAATGTTGACAAGACTTTTTGAACGCAAATGGTATCCAAAGGAACCGGCAATCAGTACCCTGTCAACCGCATCAGCACTGACCTCCTGACTGAGCATCAGTGCTTCAACCCCTGCCCTTACAGCACCCTTTGCCAGCTGAACCTGACGTATATCCTTTAATGTAAGAAAGACACCGTCTGCGACTTCAAAAGCTGTTTTTCCGTCATAATCCTTAAGGTGTGCTTTTAGAGGGTCATCATCTTTAAGAAGATCGCGCTTAATAAACCTGCCGTTTGATGTAATGATTCCTGTACGGACAAGCTCACCGACAATATCAAATAATCCGCTGCCGCATATGCCTTTCGGCTTCGCATCACCGATTGTCTTAACAGTGACTTTTCTTAAATCATCAATATCAAAATACTCAATGGCGCCTTTACCGGCCCGCATGCCGAAAGTTATATTCATACCCTCAAATGCGGGACCTGCCGCTGTGGAAGTTGATGACAGCGCACCATCACGAGCAATGACCATCTCTCCGTTTGTACCGATATCAATCAGTAATGTCGTCCCGTTTTCATTTTTCAGATCTGTCACAAGAACACCCGATGTTATATCCGGTCCGACATAAGCTGATATAATCGGAGGGAAATACACAATACTAAAAGGTGCCGCATCTATACCGATATCCGATGCTTTCATCGTACAGCCGCCTTTTAATACAGGTGTGTAAGGATATTTGCCAAGAGATTTCGGGTTAATACCGGCTGCAAGATGAATCATTGTCGTATTGCCGCTGTAAATAATCTCATAAATATTTTCTTTTAAAATGTGACATTTATCACACAATGTACCAATCATCGCATTGATTTCTCCGGAAATACCGTCAAACATCGTTTTTAAACCATCTTCATCAGATGCAAATTTAATGCGGGTCAGAACATCCTGAGCATAGAGGCTCTGCGGATTTAAAGCGGACACCGAATCCATCTCTTTACCGTTTTTCATATCGATCAATGCCGCAACAAGCGTTGTCGTTCCTATATCCACAGTAACACCATACAAAACATTTGTTGTGTCACCGCTTTCTTCTCCAAGAAGGCTTTCTCCCGCTGTGACGATGGTTGATTGTCCATCAAAAGTTTTTCGGATATATGGTGAAATTTCATATTCAAGATTTTTTCCGTCACTTAGTATTTTTAATGTCTTATTCTGCTGCCTTGTCGAGCTTACTGTGACTTCAACATCACCAAGGACAACTGTCTGACACGCCAGAACATAGCCTTCATCTTTTTCTTCCTGTGAGAGCTTATGTCGTCCCTCACCTGCTGATATGCCTGCCAACTGTGACTTATCAATTTTCACTTTACACTTTCCGCATGTTCCGATACCGTCACACGGAGATTCGATCATAACACCCGCCTTTCTGGCAGCCATTAAAATTGTTGTTCCTTTTTCAACTTCAGTGCAGACACCGGAAGGTAAAAACTTAACTTTGATCATTACCTGACCTCCTATTGTAACTTTACGGTCTCCGTAAATGCGGATATATTTTCAAGCGGTGTCGTCGTACTCAGTCCGCATGCCGGCGCCAGAATATTAATGTTGTCATGAATCAGCATTTCTGCCCTTTTTCGTATACTTTCCGTATCTGACTGTTCAAGCATAATTGTGCTTAAGTTGCCCATCGTCGTCACATCGTTATAGTTTTCCTTGATATTCTTAAGATTCACAAAAGCATCAACACTTAATGCATCGCCGTGAAGCTGTGCCACAAGCGGCTTAACAGCTTCCATTTTACCGCATATATGTATGATTGCAGGAACACCCATACTGTGAATGCCATCAACAAGCTTATTCAAATATTTGACGGCATACTCCTCAAACATTTTAGGTCCCAGAATTTCCCCGGTCGCTGTCGGGTCTGCTATGGAAATGACAGATGCTCCGTTGTCAATCATCAGCTGAGCATATTCAAGGAGATGATCCGTTACATAATCAATCACTTTGTGCGCGTTTTCTTTATCTTTTCGAAGCTGCTTTAAAAACGGCATCGGATCAACGATGGACGCTGCCGTACTTAACGGTCCGGTAATACTTCCGATTGCAGGAATATCCGGATACTTCCTGCTTAACATATAAATACTCTGCACAACAGAGCCGACACGGCTGCTCTTTTCCATGCTTCCAAGGGGTTTAAACTCAACCTGACTGACGGCATCAAAAGCTTCCTTCTGAATCTTCGGTTCACAGCGGAGTGTGCCGAAATTAATATCGCTGCCTAAAACCTCCGCTTCAACAGTCATACAAAAGGGAACACCGAAGTTTTCAAAACCGGTATATTCATTGACATCTCTTGCCAGTGCCGACATCAGCTCCGGTGTATGATGCGCTTCTGGAAGAACATGTCCTGTTTTATTCATAATATCAACAATAGCCGAATTCATCATACCTCCGGGACATATGACCGGCTGTCTTTCCACTTCCTGCTTATTCAATACGCGTAGAAGTCTTTCTTTTGGCGAAAATACATCTTTGCTCATTTTCATATCCTCCTATGCTATACCAACTAATTCCTGGGCAAGCTTCACAGCGCTTGCCGCATTCTGTGAATAACCATCAGCCCCGATTCTGTCCGCAAAGCCTTTTGAAATCGGACCGCCGCCAACCATAACCTTAAACTTATCTCTTATATTTTCTTTATCAAGAATATGAATGACCTCTTCCATACCTTCCATGGTCGTTGTCATTAATGTGGAAATACAGATGATTTCCGCACCGGTTTCTTTTGCTTTATCCACAAGAACCTGCGGCGGCACGTCCCTGCCTGCATCAATAACTTCAAATCCCGATGTCTCAAGCATCAGCTTCACAAGGTTTTTGCCGATATCATGTGTATCCCCTTCAATCACACCGATCAGCACTTTATGATGTTCTGTAGATTCTGAAGCTTTAATGTGCGGTTTTAAAATATCAACGCCTGCATTCATACTGTCTGCGCACATGAGAAGCTCAGGTACAAAATATTCCTCTTCTTCAAATAACTGTCCTGCACGTTCCATACCTTTTGTAAGGCCTTTATCAATCAATTCAAAGGCGTCCATACCTTCCTCAATCGCCTTCTCAGATAACTCAACAACTAAATCATCATCCATCTCCACAACTGCATCTGCCAGTTCTTTATACATTTCCTGTTCTAACATCATATCCGCCTTTCCCGGAACTTATATTCCGTATACTCTATATTCATATGATTTGATGCCGGGGTTTTAAGGAGTGTGAAACCCGTATAAATCCGTAAGCATCATGGTTTATAAGTGTTTAAAACCGGCACCATCTTATCAAAGAGGCACTAAATTTCCTGTGTATAGCTGTACGCCGTATCGACCATTGTCTCAAGATTTTCAAGTGGTACCCTCGGCGGAAGATCACATCCCGGCATAAGAATGAAACCGCCCTTTTCCCACTGTGCTTTTTCTATACAATCTATGCAGTCATCTCTGACTTTCTTTGTATCACCAAGAAGCATCACGGCCGCCGGATCCATTTTACCCGCAAACGCCATTTTGCCTCCCAGTTTTTCACGCACAACGCTAAAATCAACTTTCCAGTCCATAGAAATCATATCCGCGCCTGTTTCAGGCAGCAGATCAAGAAAAGGCATAGTATTGCCGCATATATGTATCATTTTTGAAAATGGCCGGTCACCGATCATCTCGTTTGTTTTAATCATTCCCGGCAATGCCATTTCTTCAAACATTTTAAGCCCGATCATATCACCGGACGCTACCGGCTCAGCCTGTGATACATGGCTTACGCCGGCATCAAGAAACATTTTCCAATATTCATAAACAAGCTGCTGCGTAAATTCCATCACATACTTAATGCCTTCTTTATCCTTAACCATTGAACGCATAAATTTTCTCGTGCCAAGTAAAAGACTTGCCAGTGTCAAAGGTCCCCATTGACTCACAGCAAGCATTGTCTCATCACCGATTTTCTTTTTTAATATTTTAGTGCATTCAAGCATCGCCAGAATACCGGGATCCTGCTTCATCTTATCAATACTCAGCCGATCGACTTCTGAGGGGCTTTGTATTAACGGCTCCAGCACTTCCGCTGCCTTACCCGGTTCACCAAATTCCGTTTTTGCGCCAAGTCCTCTCAGTACAAGATTATTGCAGCCTCCGGCACACCAGATTAAATCTGACCTTACCTTTTTGTTAACTTCAATCACATAATCTGCAGACACTTCGGGATCCATGTCAAACCAGTCCTGCAAAGATTTTCCCACCTGATTAAACGCCCAGACACCGCCGGACAGAATAATTACAGGTACCCGGGGGTTCTCTGAAGCTTTACAGCCCTTTGAAATATTTCTTTTGATGTCATCATATACCCTCCTTATCTTCATATTGATAAACATCTTTGTCATTTTTGGGAAATCGTTGAGTTTGGGAGCATACAGAAATGTATGTCAACGGCTCAGATCCGTTTGTTATACCGCGCGGTTAGAATATAAATATATATTTCCTATATGTTTTATATATAATATATATTTTTATGTTGGAATTATATACCATTTTAGTAGGCATTTCAAGTATTTTTTTTAATACAATCATTTTTTAGCTTTATACAATTTTCTTGGAACAAAAAAAGACTGCACATCATGTACAGTCCTTTGTCAGCTTTTTCGCTTTTTTGCCCATTTTGCCACATCTTTTTTAAATGCTTCCCATGCGTCTTCATGTTCCACATAATATTTCGGACATATCTTACCCGTAACATCATAATGTCGGATCACATTTTCCGGAGGAACATCAAGGTACAGGCAAAGCCACCCGGTCAGTTCAACAAGTGCATCATAGGTTTCCTGCGTAAATGCGCCGCTTTCATCCAAATGGCAGACTTCGATGGATATCGTATCACTGTTTCTGCTATTTGATGCATAAGCAATCTCTGATGTCGGTATACACTGTACGATTTCCCCGCCAATGCCTACGACAAAATGACTGCTGACATAATTCTCGCAGCTATCCTTAAGCCCTTCAAAGTAGTCCCTGTTATTCATTGCTGTTGACCCGGGATTTGCCGTATAATGAATAACAATGCCATTCACCTTTTCAAGGGGTGTCTGCGGTCTTGAATACACATTTGGTGTCAAAAGCGCTACAGTCATTTCCGGACGGATCGAACTGTAATCTGCCGGCTCACCGTCTGTATCTGATACCGCCCATAAACTGCCGGCGTTTCTTATTTTTAAAATACCCATCAGTGCTGCCCCTGCCGTAATAAGCATAAGACATATGAGCATTATTCTTTTCTTTTTCTTATATTTTTTTCTGCGCCTTACAGACACAGTTTTTTTCTTTTGATGTTTCTGATTCATAATACCGCCCGATGTGTAACATGTTCATTATTGTTAAATCTATTTTATCACTTTGAAAATGAAAAACAATCACTTGACAATATTCTTCATAAATATATAAGATTATAAAAAAAATCTTCATACATTTAAACACACAAAAATTCCTCATGCCTTGCAAAATGGTAAAGTACCGAATACACAACATGAGGAATTCTCTGATTTTGTCATCGTATGATATATAAATTACGTTTGTCTCAGTCTACGCTGTAATTTGGCGCTTCCTTTGTGATTTGAATGTCATGAGGATGACTTTCTTTTAATGAAGCTGCTGAAATTTTAATAAATTGGCTGTTTTCCTGCAGTTCCTTTATGTTTTTGGCACCACAATACCCCATGCCGGCTCTCAGCCCGCCAAGCAGCTGAAATACTGTATCTTCCACAAATCCCTTGTAAGCAACACGTCCTTCCACACCTTCAGGGACAAGTTTTTTGGCATCCGACTGGAAATACCGGTCTTTACTGCCATTTTCCATAGCAGCGATGGATCCCATGCCCCGATACACTTTAAACTTTCTTCCCTGATAAAGTTCAAAATCTCCAGGGCTTTCATCACATCCCGCAAAAATGCTGCCCATCATACATGCGCTGGCACCTGCGGCAATCGCTTTTGTAATATCACCCGAGTACTTAATACCACCGTCCGCAATGACTGAAATACCATATTCTTTTGCAACGCTGTAAGCTTCCATCACTGCCGTGATCTGAGGTACGCCGATACCGGCAACGATTCGTGTCGTACAGATTGAACCGGGACCGATACCCACTTTAACAGCATCAACACCTGCTTCGATCAATGCCTTTGTACCCTCTGCCGTGGCAACATTTCCGGCAATGACATCCAAATCCGGATATGATGACTTCACCCTCCTGACAACATTCAAAACATTTGCCGAATGCCCGTGTGCTGTATCGATAACGATCACGTCAACATGGGCTTTAACAAGCGCTTCAATGCGGTCCATAATATCTGCTGTCACACCGACACCCGCGCCGCAGAGCAGCCTGCCGTGACTGTCTTTTGCTGACAAAGGATATTTAATCTGCTTTTCGATATCTTTGATCGTAATCAGCCCTTTTAAATTAAAATCATCATCAACAATCGGAAGTTTTTCTTTTCGCGCTTTACCTAAAATATGCTTTGCTTCATTTAAAGTTACACCTTCTTTTGCTGTAATCAGCCCTTCCGATGTCATACATTCACTGATTTTTTTTGTGTAATCTTCCTCAAACTTTAAATCTCTGTTTGTTATAATTCCCACAAGCTTTTTGCCCTTTGTAATCGGCACGCCTGAAATTCTGTATTTTGACATTAATTTATTTGCGTCTGCCAGTGTATTGTCCGGTGAAAGTGAGAAGGGGTCTGTAATGACACCGTTTTCCGAACGTTTAACTTTGTCAACTTCTTCAGCCTGTGCATCAATGGACATATTTTTATGAATTATGCCGATACCGCCCTGTCTTGCCATGGCAATGGCCATTCTGTGCTCAGTCACCGTATCCATACCGGCACTCATTAACGGTACGTTAAGTTTGATTTTCCTTGTAAGATTTGTTGTAATATCTACCTGATTCGGTATCACTTCTGAATATGCCGGTACAAGAAGCACGTCATCAAAAGTGATGCCATCGCCTATGATTTTTGCCACAATGAAGACCTCTCTTTCTTTTGAATTTAATATTCCTCTTTTTTGCTGTATCATACAGAAAATATCTCTGTATACAATACGACAACCTATTATTTATATCACTGTAATAAAACGAAAATAATAAGTTGTCGTATTGATGAATGTATTTAGTTTTTTTAGTGTATCAAAGCATTAACGAAATGTCAATGCGGCATTTCATGATATCTTCTAATGATATTGATTAGTGTAAGTATAATCCGTTTTAAATAACCGCATGTTTCTGTATTTAACGTGAATTATACCCGTACCGTTCTCAGACCCTTTTCACTTTGCTCGGTGCATACTTCCACATATTATCAATCATTTTTTCATTTGGTTCAAAAATCACTTTAACACGTTCATTTTTAACACTGGCTACAATCACATATCTGTTTTTTGATGATGGATTGTGTGAAGAAAAATCAAAAACCTTGTAATTACCATGAGCAAAACCGGCAAGAGCATCTGATTTTTCCGGTGCGACAACTTCTATCGTCTCACCACTAATTTCTAATTTACGTTTTCTCTTCATATCTCCTGATAACTGGTCAATATCCAGATCCCCTGACGTAAATGTATACTCGTACTCGGTCTTTTGCATCTTAACCACAAAATAAACACCCAGCCACGCCAAAACTGCTATCATCATAAGACTCGGCACAAACATAAAAATCGCTGCCGTGATGATTAAGCCAAGCAGAGCCGCCAAAGCAATAAATGCATAATTCTTACCCGTCAGCCTGCTCTTTACAAGATACTCCGAAAACACGTCCCCTGATGTACCATTCATTTCCATCTACTCCTTAGCATATAATATCTTTAAATATTATACACAATAACGCATAATAAAAAAAGACCTATTCCAAAAAAAGTGTAAAAGCTTTGCTTTTCTTAAGGCTGGGCCTCGCCCTATAAAGATTCGCCGTGCGACTTCGAAAAGCAGAGCTTTTCTTAAGGCCGGGCTTCGCCCTATGAGACATTCGCCGTTCGACTTCGAAAAGCATAGCTTTTCTCAGTCACGGGCTTCGCCCTATAAAAAAAATAGAAAAGGTGTGCCTTTTGTGCAAGCACAAGGCACACCTTTTCTATTTTTTTGCACGGCTCATTGCCAACGTGGATATTTACATCATGCCCATGCCGCCCTGTGGCATTGCTGCGGCTGGAGCTTCTGTTTTGATTTCTGCAACAACGGATTCTGTTGTTAATAATGTTGAAGCTACGCTTGTTGCGTTCTGAAGTGCGCTTCTTGTAACTTTTGCAGGGTCGATGATACCTGCTTCGATCATGTTTACATATGTTTCGTTTAATGCATCAAAACCTACACCAACTTCGCTTTCTCTGACTTTGTTGATGATGACAGCACCTTCAAGGCCTGCGTTTGCTGCAATGTGGTATAACGGAGATTCAAGTGCTTTAAGGACAACATTTGCACCTGTCTTTTCATCACCTGAAAGTGAAGCAGCAAGTACTGAAACTTTCTTTGCTGCATGGATATATGCTGAACCACCGCCGCATACAACGCCTTCTTCAACAGCAGCACGTGTTGCAGCTAAAGCATCTTCCATACGAAGTTTCTTTTCTTTCATTTCTGTTTCTGTAGCAGCACCAACACGGATTACACCAACACCGCCTGACAGTTTAGCAAGTCTTTCAAGTAATTTTTCTCTGTCGAAATCAGAAGTTGTTTCATCTGCCTGATTTTTGATCTGAGCAATACGAGCCTGGATATCTTCCTGAGCGCCGCATCCGTCAACAATGATTGTATTTTCTTTATCAACTTTAACAGATTTAGCACGGCCGAGCATATCCATTGTAGCTTCCTTAAGGTCATAACCCAGTTCTTCTGAAATAACTGTACCGCCTGTTAAGATAGCGATATCCTGAAGCATGTCTTTTCTTCTGTCACCGTAACCAGGAGCTTTAACAGCAACAACCTGGAATGTACCTCTTAATTTGTTAAGGATCAATGTTGTCAATGCTTCGCCTTCAATATCTTCAGCGATGATTAATAATTTAGCACCTGACTGTACGATCTGTTCCAGCACAGGAAGGATTTCCTGAATATTTGAAATCTTCTTATCTGTGATTAAGATATATGGGTTGTCAAGAACTGCTTCCAGTTTTTCCATATCTGTGCACATATAAGCTGATAAATAACCTCTGTCAAACTGCATACCTTCAACAAGATCAAGTTCAGTTTTCATTGTCTTTGATTCTTCGATTGTGATAACGCCATCACTTGTAACTTTTTCCATAGCATCTGCTACCATTTCACCGACACTGTCATCACCGGCTGAAATAGCTGCAACTCTTGCAATCTGAGCTTTACCTGTAACTTTAGAGCTCATTTCCGCGATTGCTTCTACAGCTGCATCTGTTGCTTTCTGCATACCTTTTCTTAAAATGATAGGATTTGCGCCGGCTGCAAGGTTTTTCATACCTTCATTGATCATTGCCTGAGCAAGAACTGTCGCTGTTGTTGTACCATCACCTGCAACATCATTTGTCTTTGTTGCAACTTCTTTAACAATCTGAGCGCCCATGTTTTCAAAAGCATCTTCAAGTTCGATATCTTTTGCGATTGTAACACCGTCGTTTGTGATCAGCGGTGTGCCGTATGATTTTGATAATACAACGTTTCTTCCTTTAGGTCCAAGTGTTACTCTGACTGTATCTGCTAACTGATTTACGCCAGCTTCCAATGCTTTTCTGGCTTCTGCACCATATTTAATTTCTTTTGCCATGATTAATTCCTCCTGATTATGTCTGAATGATTAAATAAATTCGTCAATATTGATTCTGCTATAGTTTTTATTCAACAACTGCAAGAATATCGCTCTGTTTTACAATCACATATTCTTCGCCGTCAAGCTTAACTTCTGTGCCGGCATATTTCTGGTAAATAACCTTTGCGCCTACAGCAACTTCCATTTTAACTTCCTTGCCGTCAACCATTCCGCCAGGACCTACAGCAATAACTTCTGCTTCCTGTGGTTTTTCTTTAGCAGCACCTGCTAAAACGATACCTGATTTTGTTTTTTCTTCAGCTTCTAAATGTTTTAATACAACTCTGTCTCCTAATGGAACTAATTTCATAATAAATGCCTCCTTCAAGGTTTGTATACTCTGTTTTTAGTTTATTAGCACTCACTCTGTTTGAGTGCTAACCGATGTACTTATAATATGTTTTTTGTCTTTTTTATGCAACGCCTGTTATTTGTCGTTTTTGGTGCATTTTGCTATCTTTTCTCTTAATATCTCTTTTTTTCTCACTTTATCTTTATTTTTAAAAATAATAGAAATATTTTGAAAATTAATGTATCTCTTCCGAGCTAACCCCCAAAATACTTCTCATTTCGGCGATGCGGCGTATCTGCACAATAAAATCTGAAACCTGTATTTTCAAAGTCACAGTAAAAGGTACTGCGTCTTTATGAACACAGTACCCCTACAATTTATCTTATGTATATTTTAATTTGGTTTATAAGAGCTTTTTAATGAAACAATTCTGTTAAATACAAGTCTGTCCGGTGTTGTATCTTTTGTATCTACACAGAAATATCCCTGACGTACAAACTGGAAGCTGTCGCCGCCTTTTGCATCCTTAAAATTAGACTCAAGATAACAGTTGTCAAGTACGGTCAGCGAGTTCGGATTCAGATTCAGTGAACCGTCTTCATTGTAAACACCTTTGGATTCATCAACCAGATTCTCATAGAGACGTACAGTCGCAGGTACAGCGAAAGGTGCCGCAACCCAGTGGATTGTTCCCTTAACTTTACGTCCGGTGAAGCCTGAACCGCTGCGTGTTTCCGGATCATAAGTACAATGAATTTCTGTCACTTTACCGTTTTCATCTTTGACATAGTCCGTACATTTTACAAAATACGCATTCATAAGACGTACTTCATTGCCCGGATATAATCTGAAATATTTTTTCGGAGGTTCTTCCATAAAGTCGTCCCTGTCAATGTAAAGTTCACGGCAGAATGGTACTGTACGGACACCTAGTGCTTCATTTTCCTGGTTATTTGAAACTTCCATATATTCAACCTTATCTTCCGGATAATTATCAATAATCAATTTAACAGGATCAAGGACAGCCATCATACGGCTTTTCTTAAGCTTTAAGTCTTCACGGATGCAATATTCAAGCATTGCATAATCCACAGAACTGTTGCTCTTTGAAACGCCGACAAGCTCCATAAACATTTTAATAGACTCCGGTGTAAATCCGCGTCTTCTCAGTGCAGCAATAGAAACAAGTCTCGGATCATCCCATCCGTCAACAATACCTTCCTCAACAAGGCGCTTAATATAACGCTTTCCTGTAATAACATTTGTCAGATACAGCTTTGCAAACTCAATCTGTTTCGGCGGATTTTCATATTCAAGTTCACGGACAACCCAGTCATATAGCGGTCTGTGATCTTCAAATTCCAGCGTACATATAGAATGTGTGATTCCTTCAATAGCATCCTCAATCGGATGTGCAAAATCATACATCGGATAAATGCACCACTGATCTCCCGTGTTATGGTGTGTCATTCTCGCTACACGATAAATAACGGGATCACGCATGTTTATATTTGATGAAGCCATATCGATTTTTGCACGAAGAACCTTTGAACCATCCGGGAATTCACCATTTTTCATGCGTTCAAATAAATCAAGATTTTCCTCGACGCTTCTATCTCTGTAAGGGCTGTTTTTACCCGGTTCTTTCAATGTACCTCTGTATTCACGAATCTCGTCAGCTGACAGGTCGCAGACAAAGGCCTTTCCTTTTTTAATCAACTTTACAGCCGCTTCATACATCTGCTGAAAATAATTCGATGCAAACAGTACTTCACCGTCATACTGGGCACCAAGCCATTCAACATCTTTAATAATCGACTGTACAAACTCAGTTTTTTCCTTAGTCGGATTTGTATCATCAAATCTTAAATGGAATTTGCCGCCATACTTCTTCGCAAGTCCATAATTTAAAAGAATCGATTTGGCATGTCCGACATGCAGATAACCATTTGGTTCCGGCGGGAAACGGGTGCAGACAACATTGCAGTGACCTTCACTGATATCTTTATCAATAATCTGCTCAATAAAATTCTTAGAAACGACTTCTTTTTCCATCGCATTTTTCCTCCCACAGTATTTAATTCTGCAAAAAGCAGAGAATATCCATTCGCCTTATGCCGGCTTTTTAAGCAAGCGCAAAGCCGTCGCAAGGCTCATTATATCACATTTTAATAAGTTGTAAATGTTATTTTGTGTTTTTTTCCTTTGTTTTCCTTAAAAATACATAGGATGGTTTTTCTTCATCGAAAAACCAGTATCTGATGTAATCGTCAGCGATGATTGCTATACCTCCCATAAAGAACCATATGACTGAAAACAGCAGGCATATTTGTCCTTTGAAGTTTAAAAAATGGCCGCTGTAATCCCATATGCGCAGTCCCATTTTTATATTTAGGATATACCCGAAAATCAGTTCAAGTGTTGTTATGGCAAGGGTACATAACAGCATCTGCGCCGGTAAGGGCAGCTCTGAAGGAAGGATTTCATTAAACACACCACATATGATAAAGCAAATACCGCCCAGTAAAAACATTGAAGGATGCGAATACTGACGAAAAGCCCACTCGATGCCGTAATATACGCCGCCTCCAAAACAAAATAAAAAGAAATATTTAATGACCTGTTTCATGATCATTGCTCCGGCTTCTGCAAAAGATTGAGAAATGGAAGTATGTTCACTGTCAAAAAGCTGAAACGATCTTCCATTTGATATACAGTATTATATGGCATATTTTACGAAAATTATACATAAGACAGGCACCCGGATCCATATACTGGATTAAAAGACCATCGGAGGTTTCCATGACCCTGACATTAATAACATGGCTCAGCAAATACGGCTATGCAGGCATTATTATACTTATTGCACTGGAAAACATATTTCCACCGATTCCGTCCGAAGTCATACTCCCTTTTTCCGGATTTTTAACAACCTATACATCTCTGACGGTCACAGGCGTAATTATCTGCGCTACCCTTGGCTCAACCATTGGTGCCATCGTACTTTACTGGCTTGGGTATTTACTGACCAAAGAAAAAATGGAGAAACTCCTGTATGGTAAAGTCGGCAAAATACTTCATTTTAATAAAGATGATGTGGAATATACGATGGAATGGTTCAATAAAAAAGGAAAATATACTGTCTTTTTCTGCAGATGTGTACCTATCGTTCGAAGTCTGATTTCAATCCCGGCCGGAATGTCCAAAATGTCCTGGACACCTTTTTTAATCATGACTGTTCTTGGTTCGCTGATATGGAATACACTTCTTGTAAATCTTGGACGCCTTGCCGGTCAGTCATGGAATATCGCTGCGCACTATATACACAATTACAGCACTGTCATCAAAATTTTACTTGTTTCAATGCTCATCGTTTTCATAGTTTATAAAGCTTTTAAATATCATAAGAAAGGACATGGCAAAAAGTAATATAAATATCTTTAAAAATTGAAAATAATTCTATGAGGCAAAGGTAAAAAATCTGACTTTAATGAAAAAAGCCCTGACTTAAAGTTAAAAATCTGTTGACAAAAAACGGCTGCTATAGTATAGTTATATCGTTGCGTAAGTGATGCTGATGTGGCTCAGAGGTAGAGCACTTCCTTGGTAAGGAAGGGGTCACGGGTTCAATTCCCGTCATCAGCTTTATTTTTTTTCTTATATCCCGGCACACATATCTTTATTCCACAATGATGCCTCTCGCATCTACACTATCCGTTCTTTCCTTCATAATTTTTAAGTAAGCTTCTGAACCGAAACAATCATCAAGCGCCTGTCTTGACGGAAATCGGATGACTATAACTCTCTGCGGATTTCTTTTCGGATGAAGCGAAGAAATGTTTTCTGTACGTACTAAATATTCTCCGCCGAAGCTCTCAACAATCGGTTTTACCTTACGGATATAATCATCATACCTCCCCCTTCCTTTTTCTTTGTCAATATAGGTGTCTACAAGATTTATCTGTTTTACCCTCATACGTACTCCTCCTTTGTGCAAGTATTCACTTGCATTTTAACTATTTTTAAACGTGCCGTTTTACTTTCGGCACGTTTAAATTAAACTCTTGATTGATGCGCTTTTCATTATCTTTTTTGCCTGCTCCAAAAAGTTCATCACCTAAATCCCCTCTTAATAAGTAATCGGTGTGCGGAAAAGTGCACTAACGATACAGTCAGACACAAAAACAAAGAGAAGTATCAGACAAACCAGCCGAACGATTTCGGGTTTAAACCTCGCAATGATGCGCTCCATTGACGGTTCCAACAAATATAAAAACACAAACCCCATCACTGCAAAACATACGACACTGGTCAAACAGATAATCCCATCAATATTTAAAAACATCCCCCGATAGTCCCACAGGCGCATTCCCCAAAAACGTATTCCGATAAATCCGATGATGTACTCTACTACACCGGCGACTTCAGAACAGAGGAAAAACAAAAGGACGGGATGTCTCTTCATAGGCTTCAAGGTATAGATGCCCAATGCACCGATGCCGTAGATAGGAAGCCATGGTCCATACAGAATCCCCCGGTTTCTGAGCATGCCTTCTGTGATCCAGCAGTAAATTTCCTCATAAATCCATCCTATGATACAACCGGTGGGAAAAATCAGCAATAAATAACAAAGTCTGTCAATTGACAAAAAACCAGCCGGATTTTTCCGACTGGTAATTCCAATTTTGTTCTCTATCAAATTTTTATTTTTTATCCATGACTTTCTTTAACATCTGCAGACCGATAATGACTGCACCGCCGATGATAAAGAAAAGAATACTGAATGTGCCGATACCCATTGGTGCTTTTGGCTCATCAAGTGTTGTCGGACCCATGACGATGGCATATAAAGAACCGATCATTAATCCAATGATCAGATAAATCATCTGTGGTCTGAACTTTTCCAGCGCAATACGAATCAAACGGATGATAAGTACAATACCTGTAAGAATGCCAAGGCCAAATATCATCAGTACAGGCACATATTTAAAATTCAAATGCAGTACTTCTTTCACCGCGCCAAGTACAGGCACATATAATCCAAAGATTAAAAGAAGTGTTGAACCTGAAATTCCCGGAAGAATCATCGCCGATATGGCAATCATTGCCGCAAAGAATACATAAATACCAAGGCCAAAAGACAAATGATCCACGTCTACGGAAACACCGTTCCCTGAAACCGGATTAAAATAAGTAATTGCACTGACAATGGCAATACCGATGATGACAAAAATCAGATGCCATATCTTCGCTCTTTTTATCGTTTCTTTTTCTTCCATTGCCACATATGGGATTGCAAATATGATAAACCCGATAAAAAGTGAACTGATTGCATAAATATGTGACTCAAATACCCGCGTCAGCACAAGGACAGCCGCACAAAAGCCGATGACCCAGCCAATCATGATTTTAATTAAAAACCTGACAGCATTGATTTTTTTCTCCCTGCCGCCCCGGATCAGATCGTCCAGTGACTGAATAAACTGGTCATAAAAGCCCAGCAAAAAAGCAATCGTCCCGCCGGAAACCCCCGGAACACTGTCTGCCAGAGCCATACAAAAACCTCTGATTAAGTTAATAACTAGCATATAAAACCTCCAGTTCTGTTATCATTCATTTACAGTAACCGCATCGTGAAAAAACAGCTTATAATTTAAACAGCCGCTTTGTTTTCGTTTTGATGCGCTGTAAAGCATTATCCACGGATTTCTGGTCTTTGTCAAGTATTTCCGCAATTTGTGTATATCCTATACCTGAAAGATAAAGATTTAAGACCTTTTGTTCAAACTTACTTAACTGAGTCAGTATCTGTTTTTTGATCAGTTCAGTATTTTCTCTGTCAATAAACAGCTCCTCGGCACTTTTTTCTGCCGGAAGTATATCCGCAAGACTTACCCCCTCATCGTCACTGTTTTTTGCATTGTCCGAATCAAGGGAAACATAGGAATTTAAGGGTACATGCTTTTTTCGCTGTGATGCCTTAACCGCAGAATACAGCTGCCTTGTGACACACATATCGGCAAAGCTGTGAAAGGACATATCACGGCTATCATCATAATTTTGTATCGCCTCAAAAAGCCCGATCATACCCTCCTGGATCAGATCCTCCGATTCACCACCGATAATAAACAGACCTCTTGCCTTTTTCCTGACCATACTTTTATATTTATTTAAGATATAAGCAGTGCCGTCATTATGTCCATTTCTGATCATATTGATCACTGCTTCATCAGACATTTGTTCGTATTCATTATTAACCATGATTCACCTATAATAGTAACTGTTCAGAAAATCCCCGTCATCAGCACATCCTCTGACGGACTATTTCGTATGCAAGCACACCTGCTGCCACCGAAGCATTGAGAGAATCAATGTCCCCTTTCATCGGAATCGATGCCGTAAAATCACACTTTTCACGGATAAGTCTTGAAACGCCTTCACCTTCACTGCCGATGACAAGTCCGATAGCGCCTTTAAGATTTAAACGATACATAAGCTCGCCATCCATGTCGGCACATACAAACCAGAGTCCCTTTTCTTTAAGCATATCGATTGTTTTCCCTAAGTTTGTCACCTTTGCGACCGGTGTATAATTAATGGCGCCTGCACTTGTCCTTGCTACTGTGGCAGTCAGGCCCACCGCCCTGTTTTTTGGAATAATGACACCATGGGCACCGGCAAGATTGGCAGTTCTGATAATTGCGCCAAGATTATGAGGATCAGTGATGCCGTCAAGAAGAAAAATAAACGGCGGTTCACCTTTTTTTTCGGCATTTTCAAGAATATCATCAACTTCGGCATACTTAAATGCCGCACAGATGGCGATAACACCCTGATGCATATACGTCTCAGACATCTGATCAAGACGTTCCTTCGTCACATACTGAATCATTGTGTCCTGCTTTCTTGCTTCTCTTGTAATCGTTTTTACCGGTCCATCCTGACAGCCGTCAAGTACAAACAGCTTATCAACCGTACGGCCGGAACGAAACGCTTCCAGTACCGGATTTCTGCCTTCGATTTTTGTTTCTTCAAAAACTTCCTGATTTGCTGCTGTCAAATCTCTATTTTGCTTTTTCAATGCTTAAATTCCTCCGAATATTTTTCAATGCCTGTTTTTACAATCTCTGTCAGACGCTCATATTTTTTCTGCAAATACAAGTATCCGATCAGTGCTTCAAAGCCGGTCGCCATTCTGTAATCAATGATTGAAGCATTTTTTGCCGAAGTATATGCCTTGGCATTTCTGCCGCGCTTAAATACCTGCAGTTCTTCCTCATCAAGCATCGGTTCGATAGCCTTAATGATCCATGCCTGCGCCGGTGCTTTAGCAAGCGCTGCAGAACGCTTGTGAAGCTTATTTACAGGCGCATTGCCGCGGCTTATGACCATTGAACGTATCATCAGTTCATAAACCGCGTCACCGATATACGCCAGCGTAAGGGGTGAATAATTTCTTAAATCCACAGCATCTTCTGCCGTCATTTGTCCGATGGCGGCTATACACTGACTTAAGCCCGTTTCCATTGAACGCCCTCTCTTGTATCCTTAAGGATAATGCCTTTGCTTAAAAGTTCATTTCTGATCTCATCGGCTCTTGCAAAGTTCTTTGCTTTTCTGGCAGCCTGACGTTCCTCGATCAGCTGTTCGATATCTGCATCAAGCAGTTCTTCTTCTTTTTCGGTAATAATACCAAGCACATCGCACAAAGTTTCGATTTCTTTAAGAACTTTTTCAATCATCGCCTTTGTTGAATCACCTGTGACATTGATATTTGCAAATTTAACAATCTCAAATACAGCAGTGACGGCATCCGCTGTATTAAAGTCATCTTCCATGGCATCTTCAAACTTCTTTACATAAGCATCAACCTGTGCATACAATGCCTTTTCATCGTCTGTCATTTCACCGTCGGCGCCGCCAAAGCCCTTAAGTCTTTCCACTGCCGTTAAAATACGTTCAAGACCATTTTTTGAAGCCGCCATAAGATCTGCGCTGAAATTCAGAGGACTTCTGTAATGGGCGCTGAGCATGAAAAACCGCAGCACCTGAAGGTCATATTTTTCACTGATTTCACGGACAGTAAAGAAATTACCGAGAGACTTTGACATTTTAACGTTATCAATATTTAAAAAGCCGTTATGCATCCAGTACTTTGAAAATTGCTTATCATTGGCTGCTTCGCTTTGAGCGATTTCATTTTCATGATGCGGGAAAATAAGGTCTTCGCCGCCTGCATGAATGTCAATCTGCTCACCAAGATACTTTTTGCTCATCACGGAGCATTCAATATGCCAGCCCGGACGTCCGTCGCCCCACGGTGAAGGCCATGAAGGCTCACCTTCTTTTTTAGGCTTCCACAAAACAAAATCAAGCGGATCTTCCTTGCCTTCTTCGCCGGTTACCTTGATTTCACGATGTCCGGCCTGAAGATCGTCGATATTTTTCTTTGAAAGCTTTCCGTAGCCGTCAAAGCTTCTTGTTCTGAAATAAACCGTTCCATCCGCTGCATAAGCATGACCTTTATCAATCAGTGTCTGAATCATTTCAATCATACCGCCGATTTCTTCGGTTGCCTTTGGATGATAGGTTGCTTCTTTAACGTTAAGTCCTTCCATGTCTTTTTGTGCCTCTTTGATATATCTCTCAGAAATCACAGAAGCGTCAACGCCTTCTTCATTGGCCTTTTTGATAATCTTATCATCAACATCAGTAAAATTTGAAACATAGTTCACTTTGTATCCTTTGTATTCAAAATATCTTCTGACTGTATCAAAAACGATCATCGGACGGGCATTGCCGATATGAATGTAATTGTATACGGTAGGTCCGCAGACATACATTCTTACCTTGCCCTCTTCCAATGGTTCAAATTCTTCTTTTTTACGTGATAAAGTGTTATATATTTTCATATTGACCTCCCACAGTGCGTCATGCACTTAAATCTTTTTTTGATCATTCTCTGTACTTATTATTTTTCTGAAGAACAATCTTCTTTATTTTGATCATTCTCTTTACAAAGCATTTTCCCTTCTGTACCACAGCCGCTCTTGCCTGAAGCAATACAACTGCAGATATGCTTTAACTGTTCTTTCAATTCTTTATTTTCCTTGTACAGATCAAGGATATCGTTTAATACAGGGTCCGGCAGATGTACCTGGTCCATATCGAACCGCGGCACACGGACATCATCTTTTTTGACAATTCGTCCCGGCACACCGACAACGGTGGAATTTGGCGGAACTTCCGAAAGCACAACACTTCCTGCACCTATTTTTGAATTTTCCCCGATCGTAAATGAACCGAGGATTTTGGCGCCGGCACTGATCATGACGTTGTCTCCCACTGTCGGATGACGCTTTCCTGTCTCTTTTCCTGTACCGCCAAGAGTAACACCCTGGTAAAGCGTGACATTATCTCCCACAATGGCCGTTTCACCGATAACAACACCATGGCCGTGGTCGATAAATAGCCCCTTGCCAATGGTAGCACCGGGATGGATTTCAATGCCTGTTTTTCTGGCTGTACGCTGAGAATACCATCTTGCTAGAAAATAGTGTTTATTCACATAAAGCTTATGGGCTACCCGGTATCGTATAATCGCTTTAAAGCTTGGATACAGAAGTACTTCCCAATTTGACTTGATGGCCGGGTCTCTTTCACGGATAATCTCAATTTCACTTTTTATATACTTTATAAAATGAAGCACCTGCCTCGTCCTCCCAAAACTCAATTTTGATCAATCGAATGAAAAACTGCTTATATACACAAAACGGACTTATCCATCTCTTAAGAGACGGATAAATCCGCGGTTCCACTCCTTTTAAAGGCATAGCCTTTCACTCAATGCCGTCTTTTGGACTTTTTTAATCTTCAAAATCAGTCTTTTAAAACGGCCGCATATAACGCCTGCGTCTGCGTGCTGCCATACTTATATTTCCTGCAGCCGGCTCCCGGATGCACTTCAAATCAACTCCCATGTAAAACGCTTTCAGCCGACGGCGTTTACTCTCTGTCATCTTCATTGATTTTACTCTTTCCGTTCACTGCCTTTATCATATCGTCCATTACTAAGGATATGCAAAAATAAATCATTTGTCAACAGTTATTTTTTTCTTTTGCAATATCATACATACTTTCACGTTATAACATTCAATGCCGGAATATACTTTTACTTTGCCTCAATCAGTGCCACAGCCGAAGATGCAATACCCAGACCCTGGCCTGTAAATCCAAGTCCTTCCTCCGTTGTCGCTTTGACATTGACCCGGCTGACTTCTATTTTCAGTGCTTTTGCCATATTTTCACGCATTGTTTCAATATATGGCGCCAGCTTCGGACGCTGTGCGATCACTGTCGCATCTATATTTCCGACAACATATCCGTTTTCCATAAGCAGGCTGCCGACATGCTCCAAAAGCAGCATACTTGAAATACCTTTATATTTCGGATCTGAATCCGGAAAATGCCTGCCTATATCTCCAAGTGCCGCCGCACCAAGAAGGGCATCCATCACCGCGTGAATCAGAACATCCGCATCAGAATGCCCCAAAAGTCCCTTCTCATAAGGTATACATACGCCGCCAAGAATCAAAGCTCTGTCTTCAACAAGTTTATGAACATCATATCCCATTCCTACTCTCATCATATACCTCCGCATCAATTATACCGCATAAATCCACTTAAATAACCGTATGTTTCGTTAAATAACGTGGACAAAACTAAAATCACATCATCATATTTGAAATATTATTTAAAATCTCACGGCGTTTTTCGCCAAATAAAAGTGATTGATTATATTGATAATATTTTTCGCATCCGTTATCCTGAATAAATTTAAGGCAATAACTGTCTGTGTTTAATTCTGTCAGGAAAATGACCATCTCCTGACTTTCCCCAAAGGCTTTTTCCAAAAAGACAAAGCCACAATCAAGCATTTTTGCTGTGTGTTCCATGATCTCTTCACGATTTGAAACCGTCTCATTAAATTTTACTTTCACGCATTCAAATCTGTCCTGCCACTGACTGCCGTCCACCAGGGAAGCACAATGAACATAGTCTTTAAGAAGCGCATTAGCCTTATGAAGCACCCAGCCTGTATCTTTATCCAGCTGACCGCGCTGTTCCAAAAGATTTCTTTCTGATTCAGCCAGCGAAGCGGTCTGATCTAAAAGCGCCATAAATCGGGCCACATCTGTATTGTCTGAAATCTCTGATTTTAATGTCTTTAGTTTTTCGTATAAATATTCCGTCAGACGGTCGATACGGTATGCTTCTATAAAAGCTTCGTTAAGCCTGCTCACCATCAGACCGATGACGCTGACTTTTTCATCAAAAGACGCTTCCTGAATCTGCCGGATCATTTTTTCTGAAATATTTCCCGAAAGCAATGCTTCCACATCGTAACTTGTCTCATACTTTTTATATAAGTCATAATAATTGGCAAAATCTCTCGCAATTTTCGGATGCTGGACGTACTGAATGATCATTGCCTCCGTTACAGGAATATTTAAAGACTCATAGGCTTTCATCATCTCCGATAAATCTTCCCAGCCCCTTGCCGTCACAAATCGCTTGCCGTCAACCGTCATTTCCACACAATAAAAATTTTCTTTTTTAATCTCCAGGTAAGTCATCACGGCACCATGGATATGATGACTGTATCCGTAAGACTTCCATACGTTAAAATCTTCCTGTATATCGATACGTTTGACACGGTCCAGAGTCACAATATCAAAAGGTCTGACAGATTTATTGTACTCCGGCGGATTGCCTGCCGCGGCAATAATCCAGCCTTCAGGCACTTTATGATTGCCGAAAGTCTTTCCCTGTAAAAACTGCAGCATCGTCGGCGCCAGTGTTTCAGACACACAGTTAATTTCATCAATAAACAGGATGCCTTCTTTAAGACCTGTTTTTTCAATCTGCTCATAGACCGATGCAATAATCTCGCTCATCGTATATTCTGTTACAGAATACGCTTTACCGCCATAATCTTTCTGTAATATAAACGGCAGGCCGATGGCGCTCTGACGTGTATGATGGGTAATCGTATATGACACAAGGCCTATATTGCATTCTTTTGCAATCTGAGACATGATGGCTGTTTTTCCGATACCCGGCGGTCCCATTAAAAGCACAGGTCGCTGTCTTACCTCAGGTATTTTATAACAGCCGAACTCATCCTTCATCAGATAGGCCAAAATGGTATGTTTAATTTCTTCTTTTGCCTGCAGTATGTTCATTTCTAAGCTCCTCTTTATCTAAAATAATTTTCATCGCCCATGGCGGCACTTTAATATTTGCGCCGCTTTCATCAAGAAATATAAACGCTGTATCATAAGGCGGCGCCATGCCCGGAAACTTTCCGTAACCATCAGTAAAATACAAAAGTCCCTTCAAATTTTCAAAAGCCCCCTGCATCATTAACTGCGCCACATAGTCAAATGCCTTTGTAAAATCTGTACCTCCGCCGCCGTAAACAGTCATTTCGCTCATATAATGGTCAAGGTCATCAAGATTTCTGATACATATATCACTTTTTACTTCTATATCACATTGGATCAGATGGATATTTACTGTACTAAAAAATGTCTCACTATCTTTTAATGTATCATAAACGATATTTAAAAAACTTCGCACAGTTTCAGGTTCGCAGGACTGTGAAGTATCTATGACAATGACAAAATCCTGTATTTTTTTGACTTCTTTATATTCCAGAGGCTCAATAAACGGCATGTTTTCATACATTGTAAGACCATACGTATAATAAATATAGTCAAATGTATCCATATCTGTTTTCATTTCTTCTTTCATCACAGCAAACTTTTTAAGAAATTCCCGAAGATCATAACGCTCTCTGTGATACAGTGACAGCTGATACAAAAGCTCGCCGGCATCACTGCCGAATTCTTTATTCATCGTTTCCATACCTGTCTGCACTTTTTCACTGATTTCCTGCCACTGTTTTTCATTCTTCGTATGTTTTTGCTGCTGCTCTGAATCGTCTTTATCTTCATCCTTTGGCCAGAACCGATGATCATCGGCGTGAAATGCTTTTTTGAGCATATCAAGCTGACTGACAGTCACATGGCTGTTATACAGGACACGGTATATGCCTTCCGCCGTAAGCACCTTCATCTCTTTTTTCAGATTTTCAAAAACCGACATCTGAAAATCCGGTGTCACCTGACAGACACACTTTGCCGGCATACTGTAAAGAATCGATGCCACTGCAATATCACAGGACAAATGCCAGTATTCCTCATTGCGGCCGCCGCCGTGATAGGCATGTCCGAATAATCCGTGCAGCAGCATATGCATATAAACTCTGTTGACCAACACGTCATCCTCGCGATACAGTTCTATAAGATACCGCGGATTAAACAATATTTTTTCGCCATCCATACCGATCGATGTCGTTGACAGGTTCATCTCCCATGAAAGCTTTGACAGAGCAATATCCATAAAACGCATCGAAAGATAAATTTCATTTCTTGAATAGGCAAGTATACTTTTTCCTGTTTGTTCCAGTTTTTGTTTGATATTGTTCAACCTGTTCACCTGCTAAAGTTCAAATTTTCTGTTTTTTTTGCCATAATGGCTGCGCTGAAAGTCCATCAGAAGGCTGACAAAACCTAAGGCATTTTTATCTCTTGCAGTTTCTGTCCATTCTTTAATGATCTGTTCATCTCCAATCATTTCCAGAACCTTTCCAAACATATCCGCCTGCTGATTTTTCAAATAATAATCAAAGACCTCCTGTCTGTGGGCTTTCAGATAAGACACATAATCTTTCTTATGGGTATCACTGAGTTTATAAGGATATACGACTCTGCCAAGGGCAATCTTTAACGCCGTTTTTGGCCAGTCTTCATGAATGGCTGAATGAAAAAGGCTGTCATACTTTTCATAGTCTATTCCTTTTTTCGTAATACACTGGCGATACACATTGCCCGAACCGTGATACACCCAGTCAAACTGCCGTGCCTCAACCTGTAAGATACAATCATAATCGAATTCTGTCAATACAAGACTTGTAAGAATCTTCCCGTCCATATCACAAACATGCACTGTCATTTCATGGGAAGTATCGTCAAACAATGCGCCGGCGGCCAGTTCCCTGATACCGTCTGTGCATAAAAACACTTCATCAAGAGCCGAACAGTTTTTAAAAGCGCCGTAGCCCATTGCACGAAGCTCTCCCGGCAGTACAACGGATTTTAAACTGTGACAGTTATAAAATGCATAGTCACCTATATTTTCTATGTTTAAAGACATTTGAACACGTTCAAGACTGCGACATTCCGCAAAGCTATAGCTTTCTATTTTTCTTACAGTATCCGGCAATGTCACACTTTCCACGACCCTGTTTTCATAAAATGCATGATCACCGATTGCAATGACTTGATACCCGCCAATCATTTCAGGCACTGTTAAATAGGCTGACTGTTTTCCTTTCTCTGTAAGACCGGTAATTGTGACACCCTCGTCACCCGTGCTGTATAAAAACACATCGGATTTAAAACACCGGAGATTTTCGATCACGGCTGCCAGCCCCTCATGGTTATTATCCAATGTCACAATATCCGCACTGGCTTTAACAATTTCAGGCGCATTCCCCATAGCCGCGCCGATACCCGCGCACCTTAACATTTCCATATCATTTTCACCGTCGCCGAATGCCAGCACAGACTGCAAAGATATCCCAAGCATTTCGCACAGCTTTTTTAATACTTTACCTTTGCCTGCTGACTGATCGTTGCATTCGATATAGTGACTGGCCGATGATGTCATATGGAGGTTTTCAAAACGCCCGATTTTTTTCTGGATTTCTTCTTTAAGTGATTCATCATCTACGACAAGTGTCAGTGATTCGATCTTTTGAAGGTGCTTCCCGATAAATTCATAAATATCATCCACAGGATGTCTCGTTGAGCGCACGTAATCAAACATACGCGCCGGCAGCTTTAGGGCAAGGGGATTTTCATAATAATACCGGGGCACATAAACCTTGCCGTCAACAGAAGCCTCCAACGGAAGTTCATACTGTTTAAATACCTCCGTCATTCCCAAAACCAGTTTTTCGGGCATCAGGCAGTCAAAAACTTTTTTCTTCTCAGGCATATAATAAATATTTGAACCGTTTGATGCAATCACATATTCAAAACAGTCCATCTTTTTCACTTCTTCAGGCAGTGCATCAACGGCCCGCCCTGTGGCAATGGCTGTATGAATACCCATATTGTGTGCATCGACCAGTAACTGCTTTGTGCGGCTTTCAATGGTCTGATCGTCTTTTAATAAAGTTCCGTCAATATCTGTAATGATTAACTGAATATTTTCAAGTTTCTCCATGATATGTTCATCAATGACAAGCTTATCGCTCATTTTTCTACCTGCTTTCTGAAAAGTAAAATTTCACACAATATCAATTTTACCATATATTAATTAAGAAAGGGAGGCGAAATTTTATGAATTCTTGCTTTTGGTTAATTCTTATACTTCTCTGTCCAAATTCATGTCAATGGAACAACGGCCGCAGATGGTTAAACGACAATGACTGCTTCAGAAACATGTGGGGCTGCGGCATAGACAGCGGCCGCAGAGGCAACGACTGCGGGCACAGATGGGATAACGATCGCAGAGATAACGACTGCGGCTGCAGAAGAGACAGCGATCGCAGAGATAACGACTGCGGCTGCAGAAGAGACAATGACCGCAGAGATAACGACTGCAGATGCAGAAAGGATAATGACCACAGGGACAACGACTGCGGCTGCAGAAGAGACAATGACCGCAGAGATAACGACTGTGGATGTAAAAACAGCTATAACGGCGAACGTCAGGGACAATATATGCCAAGAACTGTTGACTGCGGATGCGATGACAAATAAAGCCTTAAAATAATTGTATCTATTAAGAGCCAACCTCCAAAATGCTTCGCATTTTGGAGGTTGGTGTATCCCCCCGCCCGGCACTTTTTGTGCCTGAAGCGGGGGGCATCCTTATGAAAAAGAATTATGATATAACAATTTTCCTGCACATACAATGGCTGCCTTCCTGTACCGAGAAACCGACCGAACCGTGTAAATACGGCATTTCTGTATCTTTATATGTAAGGACAGGCTGACCATTAATTGAGATGCAAATCTCATTGTCTAAAACCTCTGCCGTCATCATATATTCTTCCCCGTGATGCCACTGATAATCACATGACGCAAGAAGCTGATAGCCATTATGATTTTTATAAAGTCCGACGGTATCATCCGGCATCAGCGCCGCCGCATATGATCTGGCTGCCCCCTGAACACGCACATTGACCATGTGCATTTTGCCGGTCAACGGTGTGATATAAAAATCCGCGCGGTAATCTTTCCAGTCATGCCCGCCTGTGTATACCTCGCCAAAATCAGCGCATGACAAATGCAGCCGCCCTTTTTCCAGGTAGAACAGTCCTTTGAGTTTTGTAAACTGGCTGATTTCTCTGTGAACGGATGTCCAGACTTCCTCCGTTTCCCGTTCCATTTCAACGGAATAAGAAGGTCTCCCCTCTGCAAACAAATCATCAATGAAAACGACAGCTGTTTTTTCTGCCTGATTTTCCCCCTGAATATGCAGGCAAAACCCGATTTCATCAATCAGCCCGCCTTCAAGCGAAGGAATCTTAAAACTCATATTCTCCCAGCAATTTGCAGTTAATTTCTGCGGCGCGCTTTCATAGATGACCTTTGTTCGCATATCTCTCGCATAAAGTGTAACAAAGCCACAGGCACCATAGTCCGGAATCATGACACTTCCGTTAATTGTCTGACCCGGATATACAACCGGTGAAAAAGCCGGATCATATCTGCTGTCATGAAAATCCTTTGGACCATAATAAGTCTTTTTATAAATATAAATATTTTCACCCGGCTGCATTTCCGCCACAGTCACTTTTAATGAACGTGTGCCTGTCGCTGCCGTCTCATCGGTATTTTCCAGGCGATAACTTAACGCCGCCCGCGGATTTGGCTGCAATGACTCTGTACGCACCCGGATGGCATGGGTTGAACCCGGATATTCAAAGTGACAACTATCAATTTTTTCATTTACAATCGTCCTGTACGGCTCAGGCAGTTCTTCACCTGAGAGCACAGAAGCCAGTTTTGCAATATATAAAGCGCCATAAGGGATATCCATAATATTTAATGAACCAACCACACTTGAACAGGCCAGAAAATCATTCACCGGCTTGCGCCAATGGTCACTGATGCCCTCAAGTCCGTTTCTTACACCCATAATTGTTGCCACATTGCCCACATTGCAGTCTGTATCCCAGCCACACCGGTTACATATATTCAATGTATCTGAAAAATCGCCTTTGCCATATAAAAGCGAAAGAATCATCACTGCCGTATTCGGTATAATATGACAGACACCCGGATATTTATCATAGCCGAAGTTTTGATAAATATACTTAAAACATGCTTCCCAGTCGTTCTTTTCACTTTCATAAAAATCCATCACACTGCGGACAACCCTTGTATATTCGCAGTCATTTGGAATATAGCTTAAACCTTTTTCAATGATTTTATGAATATCTTTTTCCACAAAAGCATAACTGATACATGCAGCGACAAACATACCGCCGTAAATGCCGTTTCCGTCATGGGTAACACTTGCTGCCTTTTTGGCCAGTTTTGCCGCCAGATCAGGATTTCCCGGTGTCACAAGTCCCCATGTGTCTATAAAAATCTGACCGCCGATCTGCTCAGCCGTGGCATGACCGTTTTGAGCAATACTTCCGCTTTGCGGCGCCCTGATACCATTTCGAAGGTTCAGATAGGCTGTATGTTCTGTAGATACGCCGTAGCCGCCCCACCAGAAAAAGCCGTGTTCAAAAGGGGCGTAATTAAGCAGCGCCTCTGCCACATCCTGTGATTCAAGGTTTTCCCATTTCCTGCTGTCTTCCAGTGCCCTCAGAAAAAATAACGGTCCGTTGCTGTCATCATCAGCTGCAAAATCACGATAATCGACAGGATAATCATTAAGAGCGCCATAAATATTTTTAATCTGTTCATATGTCCAGCCTTCAATCGGCGCGCCAAGACGGATGCCGATAATCTTAGCAAGCCACCCGGCATAAATATGTTCAATATATTCTTTTTTTATGACTGCCATCGTTTTTCTCCTCCAAGCTTTTCAATAATAATAGATAATTTTTAGCATATAACAAAAAAAGTTTAAATGAAAATAGCATCTATTCTCATTTAAACTTTTCTTTTTCTATTATCATCGGGGTGACAGGATTTGAACCTGCGACCTCATCGTCCCGAACGATGCGCACTACCAAGCTGTGCTACACCCCGCTTCACAACGAAAATAATATTACCACACTTTCCAGAATAATGCAATACCTTTTTTACATTTTTTTGAATATTTTTATAAGACCATCGTCAGCTGGCAGCTATGTTCCTATACCTTCAGCATTCTGTACCCGATACCGATATGTGTCTGGATATACTGAGGTGATTCCGGTTCACATTCGATTTTTTTCCGAAGTGTTGCCATGAATACCCGAAGGGAGGCGACGTCGTTTTCCCGGCTTGTGCCCCATATTTTTTGAGTGATGTATGTGTGTGTCAGCACTTTACCGACATTTTTTGCCATCAGGCAAAGCAGCTTGTATTCACTTGGTGTCAGATGCAGTTCTTTTTCGCCCAGATAGGCACAGCCCGCCGCAAAATCAATTTTCAGCGCGCCGTTAATAAAGACCGAACCCGCTGTATCTGCATTCATGACGGCCAGACGCCTTTGAATCACGCGAAGCCTTGCCAGAAGTTCTTCAACAGAAAATGGTTTTGTCAGGTAATCATCGGCACCTGAATCAAGGGCTTCGATTTTATCAGTGTCTTCACTTCGGGCGCTGATTACAATAATCGGCATATTCGACCATGTTCTGATCTTTTTGATGACTTCCACACCGTCAATGTCGGGAAGTCCAAGATCCAGAAGTACAATATCCGGATTATGTGATGAAGCCTGCATAATTGCCCCTTCACCGTCAGCGGCCACAATATATTTATAATCATGTGTTTTCAGTGTGGTTGTAATCAGATGACTGACAGGCGCATCATCTTCCACCACAAGAATCAGTGTTTTATTCATTAATTTTCACCTCTTCAGATGGTAATGTGAATGTAAATACGCATCCATGGGGTTTATTATCCGTTAATGTAATTTCACCGCCATGGGCATTGATAATCGAACGGCAGAGACAAAGTCCAAGTCCCAGGCTTCTTCTGCTGTCCGCTATTTGATTTTCACCGGTAAAAAACATTTTAAAAACCTGCGGTTTCATACGGTCAGGAATCCCCGGACCATCATCTGAGATACAAACATATATCAAAGATTCCTTTTTCCTGGCCGAAACCGTGATGACCGAGCCTTTTTGTGTATATTTGACTGCATTATCGACAATATTAATAATCACCTGCATAATCAGTTTCACATCCATTTTTGCCAGCATCAGTTCATCTTTAATATCAACCTTAATATGATGTTCTGAACTTTTACGGTCAATATGCTTTAACGCCTCTTCGATGACATCATCAATAAGCTCTGCATTCGTATTCAGGTTCATCCTGCCCTCTTCTATTCTTGTGACAGAAAGCAGATTTTCCACAAGACTGATAAGCCACATGGAATCATCATAAATATCCGTAAACATCTGCATCCTTGTATCAGCGTCCAGTTTATCATAGTTGGAAAGAAGATTTCCAGCATTTCCCGAAATGGACGTCAACGGTGTGCGAAGATCATGGGAAATCGATCTTAAAAGATTGGCCCGCAGCTGTTCGTTTTTTGCAAGGACTGCCGCTTTTTCTTTTGCCGCGGCATTTCGGCTGTTTTCTATTGCCAGCGCGCATTCTCCGAGAATGGAAAGCACCATGCTGTATTCAAAGGAATCCAGTGTCTTACTGCCGATGTAAATCCCCACAACACCGTACACTTTATTATTGATACGGATTGCCAGATAAAGACATCTGGCATCACCGAACTGGTCTGTCATAGCTCCGGCCCGTTTATTATGAATAAAAACCCACTCAGCCACTGACTTTTCATGAAATGCCGCCAATGCCCGTCGGTCTGTTGCTGCTTCATCAGTTTCAAAAAGATACCCTTTGCTCAGTTTCCCGTCTGTTTCCGGATATACCGTAATATCTCTGTCCAGAAGCTTTAAAAGCTGACTGGCTGTGATATTAATGATATCGCTGTCATCTTCAGCCTTTTGCAAAAGCTGGTTTGTCTCAAACAGCACTTTCGTCCGAAACGCCGACTGTGCGGACTGTTTGGCATGATCTTTTAATTTATTCGCCAGCGAGCCGGTAATCAGCGAAGCAATCAGCATAATGGCAAATGTCACCGGATAACCGGGTTCATAAGCATGCAGCGTTAGCCTTGGCTCCGTGAAAAAAAAGTTAAATATCAAAACACTGGCCAGTGAACTGATGAAACTGCAGGCATGACTTTTAGTAAACAGTGATGTTAAAAGCACGCCAAGAATATAAACCGTGATGATATTGGCTTCCGTAAATCCGCGGTTTAAAAACAGCTGTCCGATACACGTTGCCGCCGCGAGAAAAAACAGCGTCGTCATTAAATCTCTCACTGTCGGCAGCAGATAATGGGAAAATAATTTTTTATTGACATGATATTTACTTTCCGAAGAAGAATCCGGGATAATATGAATATCCAGATTCGGTGCCAGTGACGCAAGTCTTTCCGTAAGCGCAGGTTTATTCCAGAAATGTCTTCGTGCCGTATTGCTTCGGCCGATAACGATTTTTGTCACCGCAGATAATCTTGCAAACTCCGCAATCTGATAAGAGACATCATCGCCATACACGGTCGTAATCTCTGCGCCTTTGGACTCAGCCAGCTTTATATGTGCCTCAAGCCGCTTTTTATCAGCATCACTGATCACTGCAAACTCCGGTGTCTGCACATAAAGCGCCGTGAAATCACCGTCAAAAGCCGCTGCCATTCTTGCTGCGGTTTCGATAATTTTCGCATTGGAAGGTGCCGGTGACAGACATGCAAGTATATGTTCTTTCTCTGCATTATCGCCCAATGGATAGTTCTTTGTAATTTTCACAGTGTTTGTAATCCTCCTGATGATATTGTTCACCGTTACTCATTTTAACATATATATCAAAATATATCCAGTCAGCCCTTTTTATCCTGCATATTTTCATCACTGCCGCTGCACAGTATAATCCGTGCGCCTTTATGTTTTTTTCTGAATTTCCGCACTTCTTCGGCAATTGCTTCATCGTCAAGATCTTGTGTGAGCATCACACAGGCAGGTTCGATCTGCTCATTTTTCATATTCTTCTGATTCTCTTCAAGAAAACTGCCGATATGACTAACGATAAAAAATCCAAAACCCAAAAAAACAAATACAATAATAAGCAGCAAAACATCACCCATGCAGCTCACCTCCCAAAATCTGATTATTGTATGATTAAAAAAATCCCATCATTGCTGCTGATGTGCCGGAATTTCAGCCATAATTTAATCATTACATAATTTCAGAGATATCTTAAATATGAAAACATTTTTGAATAGCCTTATATTCACCAAGCACAAGCATTGTTTTATCGGCTGTTAAAAATGTATCCGGCGTCACAGCCAGATTCATCTGACCGTCTTTTTTGACTGCCATAATGTTAATATTATATTTTTTACGAATATCGATCTGACCAATGCTCTTTCCGACCCAGGCTTTAGGTACGGTCACTTCAAATATTGCATGGGTATCATCAAGCTCTACATAGTCAAGAATATGGTCCGCGCTGTAGCGTATGGCCGCCCATTTGGCAATTTGTTTTTCCGGGTAGACGACTTCATCAGCGCCGTTACGCAGAAGGAACTTTGCATGGACATCCCTTGCGGCACGGGACACAACCGTTTTTGCGCCCAGCTCCTTTAACAGTGATGTTGTCTCAAGGGAACTCTGAAAATCACTGCCGATGGCAACAATGCATACATCATAGTTATTTACCCCCAGTGAATTTAAAAAATCTTCATTGGTGCTGTCACCGATCTGGGCATTTGTTACAAAAGGTAAAATTTCATTAACCCTGTCTTCATTGTGATCCACAGCCATGACCTGATGTCCCAGCTGGTTTAACTGAAACGCGATATGTTTTCCAAATCTTCCCATACCGATCAATAAAATCGATTTCATCACAGTTTCTCCTTTCACTTATCCAACGGTGATTCTTTCCTGCGGCATTTTTGAAACATTCTTACTAGTTCCCGAAAGTGCCGCATATATCAGTGTCAGACCACCGACTCTTCCCGAAAACATCAGAATAATTAACACAATTTGTGAAATTAATCCAAGTCCCGGTGTAATTCCAAGACTTAAGCCGACCGTACCGACAGCCGAAGCTGTTTCAAAAAGACATACGCCCATCGGCAGTCCTTCCGCAATACTGATAATCAGTCCTCCAAAGAAAAACAATATAATATACATTGAAAGTATCGTAGATGCATTTTTAATCGCATTTCCCGCAACTCTCCGGCCGAAAAATTGTGTGTCTTCTTTACGTTTAAATACTGAAATAGCGCTGGCAAATAAAACAGCCACGGTTGTCGTTTTCATACCACCGGCTGTAGAACCCGGTGAACCGCCGATCAGCATCAGAAGAATCAATACAGCCTGCCCTGTTCCCGAAACCTTTGTAAGATCCGCCGTATTAAACCCTGCGGTTCTCGGTGTCACTGTCTGGAAAAGGGAATAAAATATTCTCAGACCCATATTTAAGTTTTTAAATTCACAGCAGAAAAAATATAAGACAGGAAGAACAAGAAGAACTGCTGTCGTAACAAAGATAACTTTACTCTGCATACGATATTTTTTCATATGTAAGCCGTTACTTCTGATATCGTCCCACGTCAGAAAACCGATACCGCCGATGATAATTAAAAGCATCACTGTCATATTAATAACAGGGTTTTCGGCATATGAAGTCAGAGAAACAAACGGTGCCCCCTTTGTCCCCATCAGGTCAAAACCTGCATTACAAAAAGCGGATATTGAATGAAAAACTGCCATCCACACGCCTTTTAAGTTGTAATCACGGCAAAAGACAGGCATCATAATAAGCGCCCCAAGAAGTTCAACCGCAAACGTCGTTTTAATAATAAACCCTGTCAGCCTCACAATGCCGCCGACCTTTGGCGCCGCAAGCGCCTCCTGCATCGTACTTCTTTGCATCAGCGATATTTTTCTTCCGGAAATCATCGTAATCGAAGCAGCCACGGTAACAACACCCATGCCGCCGATCTGAATCAGAATTAATATGACTGTTTGTCCGAAAGCTGACCAATAGCTTCCTGTATCTACCAGTACAAGTCCCGTCACACATACAGCCGAAGTGGCTGTAAATAATGATTTATTAAAAGACGTAAACTGACCGGAAGCGGAAGCTATCGGAAGCATTAAGATCAATGCCCCGAATAATATCACCGCCGCAAAGCCGAATATGATGATCTGGAATGACGTTAAATGCCGTTTTCTATGCAAAGAATTCTGCATCATTGATTCAGCCCCTTTAAAATAGTTAAAGTTCATATTAAAATTATACAATACTCTATTTTAAGAAGGTATTAAACTGTGGGCATCGGTATTAAGATAATATAAAGATAAACGGCAGTTCCTCATTAAAGAAACTGCCGCCAAAAATTTATTCGCCTTTAATCTGATAAAAGCCTTTTTTGCCTTTTTTAACCATAAGAACGCCGTTATCATTAAAATCCTTTGAACCATATACGGCATCGAATGCAGGAACTTTCACATCATTCACTGTAACACCGCCCTGCTGTACCAGACGTCTTGCCTCTGAACGAGTCGGGGCAAGTTTCGTATCCACAAGCAGCGTGATAATATCAATACCTTCGTCAAGTTTTTCCATCGGATAAACTTTTGTCGGAATACTTCCTGCCATGCCGCCTGATGCAAACAGTGCTTTGGCAGCTGTCTGTGCCTGCTTTGCTTCTTCCTCGCCATGGACAAGCTTTGTCAGTTCATAAGCAAGAATTTCTTTTGCTTTATTTAACTGACTGCCTTCCCACTGATCCATTTCATCAATCTGCTCAAGCGGAAGGAATGTCAGCATGCGCAGACATTTCAAAACATCGGCATCAGCGACATTTCTCCAGTACTGGTAGAATTCAAATGGTGAAGTCTTTTCCGGATCAAGCCATACAGCGCCTTTTTGTGTCTTACCCATCTTCTTGCCTTCTGAATTAAGAAGCAGTGTAATCGTCATCGCACTGGCATCCTTGCCCAGCTTACGTCTGATCAGCTCTGTACCGCCAAGCATATTGCTCCACTGATCATCACCGCCGAACTGAAGGTTACAGCCATATTTCTGGTACAGCATATAAAAGTCATAGCTCTGCATAATCATGTAGTTAAATTCAAGGAAGCTTAATCCTTTTTCCATTCTCTGCTTGTAGCACTCAGCTGTGAGCATTCTGTTAACACTGAAATGAGCGCCGACTTCACGGAGCACTTCGACATAATTAAGTCCGAGCAGCCAGTCTGCATTGTTAACCATCAGAGCCTTTCCGTCTGAAAAATCAATAAAACGGCTCATCTGTTTTTTAAAGCATTCGCAGTTATGCTCAATGGTTTCTTTTGTCATCATCTGACGCATATCCGTACGTCCTGACGGGTCACCGATCATCGCTGTGCCGCCGCCGATTAATGCAATCGGTCTGTTGCCCGCTTCCTGAAGACGTTTCATAAGGCATAAAGCCATAAAATGTCCGACGTGAAGGCTGTCTGCCGTCGGGTCAAAACCGATATAAAATGTTGCCTTCCCGTTATTGACCAAATCTCTGATCAGCGGCTCGTCTGTAACCTGTGCAATCAGGCCTCTGGCCTGTAATTCTTCATAAATTCCCATCATATTCACCTTTCTTCTAAAAACTCAATTTTCACTAAAAAAGAGCTCTCATCCCATAAGGACGAAAGCTCGCGTTACCACCTTAATTCTCATATGCATCACTGCATATGACTTACTAAGTCTCTATCAAGACTTTGCTGTATAACGGCAGCTGCCGGCGTTTGTTAGACGCACTCAAAGCTGTATTCAAAGCTTTTCTTTTCCTGCGCCTCTCATCAACCGGCCGCTTTCTGTAGGCAGTGTAAAGCTTCTACTTAGTCTTCTCAACGTGTTTTCGTATTTGACTGCATTTAGATTAACATAAACCAATCATGAATGCAAGCCCCAATATTCATATTTACACCCGGATTTTCTTTCCTTGTATGAAGTCAACCGGACTGAAGTTTTTCAAAGCGCATGATTACACCCGGACTTTTGTTCCCTTTGTATCACGCTTTGCAAGTTTTAGTTTATTTAAAGACATTTCTTTGTCTTTGTAAATAATCATCTGCTCCTCGCCGTAAATCATACTGTACATCTTTTCTACCCGGTCTTTTTCACCAAGCTTGATACCCCTGACACCGACTGCACCTTTTTTCTTTTCCGGAATCTCATCAATAGCAAACTTAAGAAAATACCCCTGATGTGTCTGCAGAACAAGATTTGTAATACGGTCTGTCACTTCAACCGCGGTTACTTCATCGCCGTCTAAAAGCTTTGTTGCCGCAATTGTCCGTTTTGCAGCGTCAAATTCACTGCCGTCCACCTGCTTTAAGTATCCCATACTGCTGCAGAAAACAAGCTTTTTATCAATAAATGATTCCAGCGATGCAACATAAACCATGGATTCCACACGGCTGTCATAATTACACAGATTATCAATCGGTGTCCCTTTATCCCTGAACCGCCCAAAAGGAACATCGAGAACACGAATCGTATGCATCCGGCCCGTATTTGTAAATATACATACTTTTCCGGTATTCATACAAGGAATCACATATTTATTTTCCTGATATGCCGCTTCTTTATTTCTTTCAAAAGCTGTCATATCTACCGTTCTTGCATATCCGAATCTGTCCATCAAAAATACGACAGGCATCTCTTCAATCTTCTTTTCCGCAAGTACGACCTGCTCGGCATTTTCAATAGCTGTCTTTCTGGGTACGGCATAGTTTTTCTTAATATAATCAAGATGTCTTCGGATAACCCTTGACATGCTTGTGTGATTTTCAAGAATATCTTCATACTCTGCGATGTTTTTCATCGTTTCTTCATGCTCTTTCATCAGTGCCTGGATTTCAAGACCGATCAACTTATAAAGGCGCATCTCAAGAATCGCCGAAGCCTGCTTTTCCGTAAAATTAAGTTTTGAAGCAGCTTTCTCGGAAGCCTTCGTCTTAAATGTAATGCCTTCTGTTTTTCCTTCCACAAGACACGCCTTTGCCTGTTTGATATTCTGGCTTCCCCGAAGGATTTCGATAATCAGGTCAATGACATCGCATGCTTTGATAAGACCTTCCTGTATTTCCTTCTTTTCAAGCTCTTTTCTAAGCAGCGTCCGGTACTTTCTTGTGGTTATCTCATACTGAAAATCAAGAAAATATTCAATCACGGCTTTAAGACCAAGTGTCTCCGGGCGGCCGTCAGCCACCGCAAGCATATTGACACCGAAAGTATCTTCAAGTCTTGTCTTTTTATAAAGCAGGTTTTTAAGCTGCTCAACATCCGCATTTTTGCGAAGCTCCAGAACAATGCGTATGCCTTCCTTTGAAGACTGATTGGAAATATCCACGATATCCGCCGTCTTTTTTGTCTCAACAAGGGCATAAATATCATTTAAGAACTTTCCGATATTGGCACCGATCATCGTGTATGGAATTTCTGTGATGACAAGCTTATCTCTGACATTGCCATGGCCCTTTTCAAGCTCGACCTTGCCGCGGATACGTATTTTCCCCTGCCCTGCGGCATAAATATCCTTTAATTCATCTTTATTGACAACAATACCGCCGGTGGGAAAATCAGGCCCTTTGATATACTCAAGCAGCTGCTCACTTGTCATTTTATTATTGGACATATACGCCTTTACCGCATCAATGACTTCACCGAGATTGTGCGGCGGTATGCTTGTAGCCATTCCGACAGCAATACCTTCTGAACCGTTGACTAAAAGATTCGGAATTGTCACCGGAAGTACTGCCGGTTCTTTTTCAGTTTCATCAAAATTCGGCACAAAATCAACGACATCTTTATCAAGATCCGCAAGAAATGTCTCCTGCGTCACCTTTTCAAGTCTTGCTTCTGTATAACGCATGGCGGCAGCGCCATCCCCCTCAATGGAGCCGAAATTCCCATGGCCGTCAATCAGAGGCATCTCTTTTTTGAAATCCTGTGCCATAACAACAAGTGCTTCATAAATCGATGAATCACCGTGAGGATGGTATTTACCCATCGTATCGCCGACGATACGGGCGCACTTTCTGTAAGGTTTATCATAACGGATACCAAGCTCATACATATCATAAAGTGTACGGCGCTGCACAGGCTTTAAGCCATCCCGTACATCCGGCAGTGCCCTTGCAATGATAACACTCATCGCATAATCAATGTATGATTTTTGCATCACTTCCGAATATTCGGTCCGGATAATCTGTTCTTCTATAGCCATTCTATATCCTCCTAAAAATCAAGTTCCGCATCAAGGGCGTGTTCATGTATAAATGCCCGTCTCGGCGGTACATCATTGCCCATAAGCATTTCTGTCACATCAGAAGCCATGCGGGCATCTTCAATTTCCACACGCTTTAAAATCCGGGTTGCGGGATCCAGTGTTGTTTCCCAGAGCTGTACGGCGTCCATTTCACCGAGACCTTTGTAACGCTGTAATGTAAAATTGCCCTTATGTGTTCTCCGATACTTTTCCAACGCTTTATCGTCATACAGATACTCTTCTTTGCCCTTGGCCGGCATTGCTTTATAAAGCGGCGGCATAGCAATATAGACATGGCCTTCATAAATAAGTTCAGGCATAAATCTGTAAAACAAAGTCAACAGCAACGTCGAAATATGGGCACCATCCACATCGGCATCGGCCATAATGATGATTTTATTGTACCGAAGCTTTGTAATATCAAAGTCATTGCCGTAACCTTCAGAAAAACCGCATCCGAAAGCATTGATCATCGTTTTAATTTCCGCATTTGCCAGGACCTTATCTATACTTGCCTTTTCCACATTTAATATTTTTCCGCGAATCGGAAGGATTGCCTGATAATTTCTGTCTCTTGCCGTTTTTGCAGAACCGCCGGCCGAATCACCTTCCACAATAAATATTTCGCATTTTGAAGCATCACGGCTCTCACAGTTGGCAAGCTTTCCGTTGGAATCAAAGGAAAACTTCTGCTTTGTCAAAAGATTTGTCTTTGCGCGTTCTTCGGATTTCCTGATTTTGGCTGCTTTCTCCGCACATGAGAGGACATTTTTTAAAGATTCCAGATTTTTATCAAAATAAAGCTGGATTTCCTCACCGGTCACTTTTCCGGCAGCTTTTGCCGCATCCTGATTATCAAGCTTTGTCTTTGTCTGGCCTTCAAACCTCGGTGCAGGATGCTTGATTGAAATGACAGCTGTCATCCCGTTTCTTATATCGGCACCGGTAAAGTTTGTGTCCTTTTCCTTTAAAATCCCCAGTTCTCTTGCATAAGTGTTCATCACTGTCGTGAAAACGGTTTTAAATCCGGTAATATGTGTGCCGCCTTCTGCATTATAGATATTGTTGCAGAAGCCAAGAACATTTTCATGGAATTCATTCACATACTGAAAAGCCGCTTCGACAGTGATACCTTCACTCTCGCCTTTAAAGTAAACAGGCTCACAGACAGCCTCTTTATTTTTATTCATATCCCGCACAAAACCGATGATACCTTCAGGCTCATGAAATTCTATGATTTCCGGTTCTGTGTGCCTCAGATCCTCAAAAACAATGGTCAGTTCCGGATTTAAATACGCTGTTTCATGCATACGGCTTTTGACTTCATCCGCTTTAAAATCTGTCCGTTCAAAAATCTGCGGGTCCGGAAGAAAATTAATGGTCGTGCCTGTCCGTTTACTCTTTCCGGCCACAGGCAGCAGACCTTTTTGAAGCTCTGTCGTAGGAATTCCCCTGGCATAGCTGTCCGTATATATAAAACCGTCTCTGTATACCTTCACATGAAGCCGCTCGGATAAAGCATTGACAACCGACGAGCCTACACCGTGAAGACCGCCGCTTGTCTTATAGACCGAATCATCAAACTTGCCGCCGGCATGCAGCGTTGTAAATACGAGACGTTCCGCCGAAATGCCTTTCTTATGCATACCCACCGGGATACCTCTGCCGTCATCACTGACTGTAGCCGAGCCATCCTTTTCCAGTGTCACATGAATCAAATGACAAAATCCCGCAAGATGCTCATCGACCGCATTGTCTACAATTTCATATATCAAATGATTCAAGCCTTTTCTTGATACACTGCCGATATACATCCCCGGCCTTTTTCTGACAGCTTCAAGCCCTTCCAATACGGATATACTGTCAGCATCATAATTAACCGCTTTAGCCATAATCAATCCTCCGCTTCTTACTCATTCATACAGCAGTATATCATAACAAAGGCAAAGTTGCAAACAAATGTTTGTATCTATAAAAAAAGAAGCTGAAGAACTTTAATTCTCCAACCTCTTTGATTAAACGCTTTGTCTGTCAATGATTTGATGCAGTTACCGGCATTTTTATTAAACAATAATCAATTTTCTATGATTCACATGATGACCGAATTCAGGCATGAAAATCGGACTTTCTTTATCCGGATCAAGAGCATTTTGCATCACCGGCGGCATATAGGAAGATGTAAAACAGAATCCGTACGTCAGGTCATGATAACCCTGTGACAGACCACCTTCTTTTTTTACTTTAAGTACGGCAGGTTCTGTCGTTGCCCAGTGGCATTCCATATTTGACTTCATTTCTTCATATGTATAGTCTTTACCGCTTACATTCCATACAATATCTTCTTTTTCAAACCGCTCACCGTCAACAAAAAGTGTTCCCGGACGAAGCTGGCATAAAAAAATACCTCTGTAATACGGCAGGCGGATTTTAAACTGAAATCCTGTCACCTTTCCATTTTCTTTAGTATTTCTAAATCCTACAGACTGAATGACTTCTCTTTCCAACATGACACTGTACCTCCTAATCTCCGATATAACGCTTCAGCATAATATGCTGTTTTCTAAGCGTCTGACCGACTTCATAGCCCGGTTCATATTTATCTGCGCCTTCATATTCACTTAAGAGATAGCCATCCCACTGGTGTTCTTTTAAAATCTGAATAATCTCTTTAAATGGAATTGTTGTCTCTTCAAATTCATCACTCATATTGATAAATTTAGCATGACAGCAATAAATATATGGCAGAAGCGGAATGATTTCTTCCGGTTCGCTCGGCACAAACCCTGCCGGACGATATTCATTTTCCCCGAAAACTTTTCTGAACACACTGAAATCGATGTTTAAACCGAAGTTTTTCGTGCCTGTCTGTTCAATGAAATCAATATAATCACTGATCATTTTGGACTTTAACATTGTAGGAATATGAATTTCCGGACACATCTTAATGTTATTTTCTTCGGCAAGCGGCAATGCCATTTTTATAATTTCCCGCCAGTTTTTTACAGGATCAAGGTCATCTGAAATAACCGGCATTTTTGTTCTCATGACTGTAAATCCAAGTTTTGCGGCAAGACGTATATCTCTTGCAAGCATTTCATAGGATTCTTTTGTGGTCAATTCGCGGTATCCGAGAATATGTGAATCAATCCAGTTACCATATTCCACCGGAACAATTTCATATTTGTCCAAAAGTCTGAACCACTGATCGATCCACTGGTCTGACGGTTCAGGATAATTTTCAATATGGGTATTAGCAAGAATTTCAAGACCATGTGCCCCCATATCGTACATATCTTCAAAACAGTCCTCAAGATTTTTAATCATGCCGAAATCCGCTGAATAACTGTACAATGAAACCCCGCGTTTCGGGCCTTTTCGCTCGTACTTATACATTATAACTACCTGCCTTCCTTGTTTTTATATATACATTTTACTAAGGTAGCTATAGATTTTCCATACATAAAATGTTATAATTATATGGATAAAACGCATTATTTAGGAGGCAGATACAATGGATGTCGCATATGTGGGCAGAGTCGGGGATTTTTATCAGTCCTTTCCCGAACACAGTCACGGATACTGGGAAATAATTCTCAATAAAAAAGGCTGCGGGACAATGTATGTCAATGATACACCTTACCCTTTTGAGCCCGGGGATGTCGCTGTCATACCGCCGGGCATGGTTCACCGCAAAGAATCCATCGATGGTTTTTCCGATGTATGCCTGTTTATCAAAAACTTTCGCCCTATAGGGACTTCACCATTTAAAATACTCCACGATGACGAAAATCAGACGGTCGGGTGCCTTATGGATATGGCTTCTCGTTTTTCAAATATCGATAATGTTTATGAACACGCAGTTTTAAATGTCATCGGCGACCTTTTATATCAGGTTCTTGTTTTTATATATGTGAACCATCAGAAAAACGACAGCCGTTTCGATGCTGTTCTTGAAGCAATGCAGAATAACATCGGCAACCCGGACTTTGACCTTTCAGCCGCCATAGAAAAAACCGGCTACTGTAAAGGCTATTTTCGAAAAATATTTAAAGAGTTTTCCGGAGTATCGCCTGTCAATTATATGCAGATGCTCCGCATTAATTACGCAAAGTCACTGCTGAACCAGTTTGGTACAAGCCGCAGCATGAAAGACATCGCATACGCTTCGGGATTTACCGACCCTCTTTATTTTTCAAGGGTATTTAAGAAAATGACAGGTATCTGTCCTAAGACCTATGCTCATCAGCAAAACCTTTTCGACCAGTCAATGATTGTCATGGATAATTAAGACGAAATTGAAACGTGGTGCAGACCGCACATTAAAAAATCCATGATTGCCATGGATGATTCAGATGATTTACCGGACACACTCAATATACAGTAAAGCGGGCTGCAAAGAATTTGAAAATATTTTTAAAATTATCTTGACAATTAAAACAATTTCGTGTATGATAATGACATAGTCGATACGGCCTAGTGGCTCAGTTGGTTAGAGCGCCGCCCTGTCACGGCGGAGGTCGTCGGTTCGAGTCCGATCTGGGTCGCTCATCTGTTTAACAGATGATTTATAATGGGGTCTTAGCTCAGCTGGGAGAGCATCTGCCTTACAAGCAGAGGGTCACAGGTTCGAGCCCTGTAGGCCCCATTTTATTGAAAAAAATATGGCGGAATAGCTCAGTTGGCTAGAGCACACGGTTCATACCCGTGGTGTCATGGGTTCAAATCCCTTTTCCGCTACGCTTCTGACGCATTCCTTTGGAGTGCGTTTTTTTGTTATAAATTTTTGCTAATGTCAGACTGCCCAAAGTAAAACTGCCCGGAATTGACGTGGCTAAAAAATCTTTATCCAATTTAATTCAATATTTAATCTTCTATCTATATTCAAGTATCTATATTCAAGGAGGGGTTTTTTATGAAAATGTTTATTGCAGATGCTTTCACAGAAAAGCATTTCGGCGGCAATCCTGCCGGTATCGCACTGCTTAAAGCCGACGAACCGTTTCCGTCAGATGATTTTATGCAGCAGATGGCTGCGGAGTTAAAACATTCGGAGACCGCTTTTATCCATCCGGAAGGCGGCGGTACTTTTTCACTGCGTTACTTTACGCCTGCCGGTGAAGTAGACTTGTGCGGCCATGCAACCATTGCTGCCTTTACCGTTTTAAAAGATGAAGGACTGCTTGAAAGTCATGAAAGCACAGCGCTCACTAAAGCAGGCCGGTTAAAAATTTTTACTGATGATCACCTGATATTAATGTCCATGGCCAAAGCAGCCGATATACGCAAATTTGATTTAAGTTCGCCTGAAGATGCTAAAGCTGTAGATTCATTTTATCAGTCTTTCGGTCTTACGAAAGAAGCTATGCCGAATGATCTGCTGCCGCAGATTGTTTCCACCGGACTTCCTGATATTTTACTGCCGGTTAGGGATAAATCACTTCTTGATACATTAAAACCGGATTTTGACAAAATTACTGAAATATCCCGCAGCTTAAACGTTGTCGGTTTTCATGTCTTTTCACTTGGAAACAAACCGGATATTACTGCGGACTGCAGAAACTTTGCACCGCTTTATGCAATTAACGAAGAAGCTGCAACAGGCACTTCAAACGGCGCTCTGACCTGGTATCTTTATGAAAAGGGCATCATAGAACCCGGTATGACAAATACATTTCTGCAGGGTGAGGCTATGGGACGCCCTTCAAAAATCATGAGTAAAGTCACAGAACAGGGCGATATACTGATTGGCGGAAATGCAGTGATTTTATTCCGCGGAGAGTTGGAATAATGACGAAATGCGGAGCATTTTGGAGGTTGGCTCTGAACAGTTATAACGATTTTTTGTAATCTGTAAAAAAGGCTCAAAAAAGGCGGCGTTGTCCGGTTTGAAAAGAAACTTTTATAAACCGGACAAATTGCCGCCTTTTAAATTGATGATCTATTCAAGAATTTCTCTGACTTTTGCCAACAGCTCTTTTGCAGCCTCTTCCACATCTTCTTTTGCAAATAATGCAGATACAACAGCTGCGCCGCACATTTTGTGTCCCTTTAACTGTAAAATGTTATCTCTGTTAATGCCACCGATGGCAACCACAGGGATATTTACAGCTGCACAGACTGCGTCAAGCTGTTCCATTGATATCTTATTTGTATCCAGTTTTGTTGAAGATCCAAATACGGCACCGCAGCCGATATAATCCGCACCTGCGCATTGCGCTGCCAATGCCTGCTCAGGTGTTTTTGCCGTCACACCGATGATTTTATCCGGACCAAGTATTTCCCGGACATGACCGGCCTCCATATCACTTTGTCCGACATGAACACCATCTGCCCCGCTTTCCACACACACATGGATATTATCGTTGATGATCAGCGGCACATGATAAGCCTTTGTCAGCATTTTTATTTTTCTTGCTTCCTCTATGAAATCTTTATCATCCATATGCTTTTCCCGCAGCTGTACCATTGTGACACCGCCTCTTAACGCGGCCTCCACCTGCGCATACAGGCGGTCTTCATTGCCAAATCCCCGGTCTGTCACAGCATATAGCTGAAGCATTTTTTTATCAAATATCATTGAATCCATCGCTTCCTTTATATATGATGATGTTTTGTCAAAAGATGCCTGCTTTAACTGCACAGGCAATTTCTGCGATTTCCTGCGGCTTTTCAATCACCGCGTCTGCGCCGTTTTCAAGCAATTCCTCTCGTTCTCTAAATCCCCAGAGTACCCCAACCGTATACATCCCGGCACTTGTTCCGGTCATCATGTCTGTATTCGTATCCCCCATATAGAGGCATTCTTCCGGCTTTACGCCGAAGTTTTCAGCAATCATCACTGCGCCGTCCGGTGCCGGTTTTCTGCGTATTGATTCTGTCTGCCCCTGAACCATATCAAAAAAGCCTTCACCAAAAAGCTTGTTGATCACATCTACAGCACGGTCATGAGGCTTATTTGACAGAACCGCGATTTTTATACTGCTTGCCTTAAGTTTTTTAAGTGTCGGCAGCATACCGTCAAATACACTGACTTTATATGTACAGTCTTTTTTAAAAAAACCGTTATAAATCTCAAAAACACTTTCAAGATCATCCATATCTTTTGCACCGGCAGCTTTCATCGCCCGTTCAACTAAAACCTTTGCGCCGTCACCGGCATAGTAACGATAATCATTAATCGGCAGAGGTCCAAGCCCAACCGCGGCAAGTGCTTCGTTGCATGAATATGCAATGGATTCCACAGTATCTGCCAGTGTTCCGTCAAGATCAAAAATACATGCTTTAATATTGAATATTTTTTTATCGGTCACTTTCTCAATCATTGTCTTTTCCTCCGTTTAGTCCAAACATTGTATATAATATCACACAGTCAAGCAATGCCTGCTCATCCATGTTAAAGCAGTCATGATGGTTTGGATATATACAGCCTTTTTGGGGATTTCCCGCACCTACAAAAGCAAATACACCCGGTATTTTTGACTGATAAATCGAAAAATCTTCACCAAGCATCATCGGCGGCACATGGATCATTGCATCTTTTCCAAATAATTTTTCAGCAGCTTCGTACATTCTTTCTGTCAGCATCCGGTCATTATAAACAACCGGATGTCTTGACGGCTTAAACAAAAAATCTGCTTTGGCACCGTAGGCCGATGCTGTCATTGAAACAATACGCTCGATTGATTCCTGTATATGTTTTGATGTTTCTAAATCAAAGCTGCGCACCGTGCCTTCAAGAACCGCCTCACCGGAAATAATATTATACTGGGTTCCGCTATGCAGCTTTCCAACAGTAACAACCGCACTGTTTACCGGATCAAGCTCTCTGCTTACAATCGTCTGTAAATTCATCACTGATGCAGCGGCTGCCACGGTCGCATCGACACACTGCTGCGGTTTTGCCGCATGCCCTGCCTTTCCCTTAATTGTAACTTTAAAGATATCTGTCGATGCCATTCTTGGTCCTGCTTCAATGGATACTTTTCCAGCGGGAATATCTGTAAAAATATGAATGCCGTAAATTTCATCCACGCCGTCAAGTCCATGGTTTTCTGTCATCATTTTGGCACCGAGACAGTTTTCCTCGGCCGGCTGAAAAATCAGACGTATATTGACATTTAAGCACTTTTCATACTTTTTAAGTATAGCTGCGGCGCCAAGCAGTGACGCTGTGTGCCCGTCATGACCACAGGCATGCATATAACCGTCATTTTTCGACTTGTAGCTAATGTCATTTTTCTCCTGTATTTTCAGCGCATCCATATCCGCCCGAAGTGCCACGGTTTTCATATGTCCTTCTCCGATTGATGCTGTAATGCCTGTTTCTCCAATCGTTTGATAAGGTATATGCAGCTTTTCAAGCTGAGATTTAATTTTTTCGGACGTATTGTACTCCTGCATTGCCGGTTCCGGATACATGTGGAAATACCTCCTAAGCGCTGTAACGTCATCATATACCGCCAAAGCTTCTTTTCTGATATCTATATGATCCATCGTCATCACCTGATTTCCTGTTTTCTTCAGTTTTGTTATTGTTTTTTGTTGTATTTTTATATCTGGCACTGTATACTAGAATCAATATATTATAACTGATAATACCAGTTACTGTCAACGGAGGTTTTTATGTCTACGGTTACTTTAAATATTGACGTTCATAGTGATGAGCATATTTATATGCAGATTTATAAGTATATTCGTTCTGAAATTGAAAGCGGTGCCCTGCCGTTTAATTCCAGGCTTCCTTCCACAAGGCATCTGGCTGCGCATCTTCAGGTCAGCCGAAATACCATTGACATGGCCTATGGACAGCTTCTTGATGAAGGTTATATAGAGTCTTACCCTAAAAAAGGTTTTTTTGTCAGTGACATTGAAAGTCTTGTACCTGCTTTTTCCAATAAAACCGCGATCCCAAACCCCAAAATGTCAAAAACAGACCATTTTGCAGACAGACATACAATTTCTTCGAACAATCACAGCAACTTTAAAAGTCATATAGATGATCATTCCAAAGACAGCGCGGTTTATACCGATTACCAATATGATTTTTCACCTTACGGTATCGATCTTGAAAATTTTCCATTTGGAACATGGCGGAAAATTGCAAGGGATATTTATTATGATGACCGAAATTTTGCTCTGTTCCAGTCCGGCCACAGGCAGGGCGATGAAGACTTTCGAACAGCCATTGCAAACTATCTGCATCAGTCCCGAGGTGTTCGCTGCAGTGCCGATCAGATTATTGTCGGTGCAGGAACGGAATATTTACTTATACTGCTGACACAGATTCTTGGCAGTGACAGCATTTTTGCCATGGAAGATCCTTCTTACCGGCGTTCTTATGAAATACTTCATAAAATGGGATATCCTATACGGCCGATTCCTCTGGATAAAAACGGCATGAGCATTACAAAGCTTCGAAAAACAGATGCAACCGTTGCCTATGTGACACCGTCAAACCATTTTCCTCTCGGTATTGTCATGCCGATCAAGCGCCGGCTTGAGCTTTTAAACTGGGCTTTTGAAGATCATAAACGATATATTATCGAAGATGACTATGACAGCGAGTTTAGATACAAAGGCAAACCGATTCCAAGTCTGCAAAGCATTAACCGCAATGAAAAGGTCATCTATCTTGGCACATTTTCCAAGGCAATCGCACCTGCGATCCGTATCAGTTATCTTGTACTCCCGAAACCGCTGCTTGAAATTTACAAAACAAATATGTCTTTCTACGCCAGCACCGTAGCCCGTACTGAGCAGCGTCAGCTGACAAACTTTATCACACAGGGATGTTTTGAGCGCCACTTAAACCGTATGAGAAATATTTACAAAGCCAAACGGGACTATCTGCTTCAGGCTTTTGCACCGTATCAGCACCGCGTGAAGATATCCGGCGAAAACAGCGGTCTGCATCTTTTGTTAACTTTTATTGACGGAAGAACAGCCAATGATATCACTGCCGCAGCAAAAAACGCCGGTATCCATCTGATGGATGTATCGTCATATTATATTGCACCGGAACATATGAATATGAAAAACACAGTCATTCTCGGCTATGGTGCCTTATCCATGGAACAGCTGAAAACCCAGACAGAATGCCTTCTACGTATCCTGTTTTAGATATCATCGCCTTAAGGCGATGATATCTAAAACAAGGATTTTCATTGTCATTCGTTACTTTACATGCTTCTCGTTTATTGTAAATTTTACTGTACCCTTAGCCTTCTTTCCGGAACACGTAATTTGATAACATCCATCTTCCTGTATTCTCACAGAAAAATCATCAAATTCTCCAAATGTATTTCCATAAAATACAGGATCATCATTTTCTTTTTTTATACTAATATAGAATTCTCCGCCTTCAGCCTCATGAGAAACCTCGATGACATCTCCCGTATTTAAATCATATCAAGTCTGGAATCATCATCACAAAAGATTTCTTCATCAATGTTTGCTTCATCAGCTTTCTTGCAGACTTTGTTTTTCCCATCATCGCATCTCCTTCATATTCTGATACAATCTTTCAATTCTCTTCATTTCAATTTCCAACACTTCATTTCCCAGGTCTGTAATTACATATATTTTTCGTTTCTCTTCTTCCCTTTGAAAACTGATTAATCCATCCTTTTCCATCTTTGATAAGCTGCCATACATTGTCCCCGGCGCAAGAACAATATCTCCCTTTGTAAGTTCCTTTACCTTCTGAACAATGCCATATCCATGATTCGGCTCTTTTAAACATAATAGAATATAAAAAGCCGTCTCTGTCATTGGAACATAGACTTTCTTTATATGTGCATCCATCAATTGACACTCCTTTCCAGTCTCTATACATCGCAGTAATATATATCGTACTTCGTTTTATATTATATATCACACTGCGATATATTTGTCAATATCAAAAAAAAGAGAAGATTAAGTAAAATCTTAATCTTCTCTATTCTACAGATTGATGATACTGTTTTATACCGGATATGCACCGTTCTTTTTGTCTGCCACAGACGGATCAATCTTTGTCTGCTGTGCTTCTCTGTACTCAAAAAATTCTTTGGCTACCTGTGGGAACAGTGCATAAGATAATACATCTTCGTCCTGCTGTTTATACTGTGCCATTTCCGCTTCGATTTTTGTAAGTTCCGGTTCGATTTTATCTGCCGGACGGCATGTGATCGGTTCTTCATCACCGCATGCTTTTTTCTGAACCTCAGCATTAAACGGTTTAACAGTCTGGCCATATTCACCATGAAGCAGTGCCTTACTTTCCTTTGTAATCATCTTATATCTCTCACCCATCAGTACATTAAGCACTGCCTGAGTACCGACAATCTGTGATGAAGGTGTAACAAGCGGCGGCTCACCGAAGTCTTTGCGCACTCTTGGAACTTCCTCAAGCACCTGCTCATATTTATCTTCTGCTTTTGCGTCTTTAAGCTGTGATACAAGGTTTGAAAGCATACCGCCCGGTACCTGGTAAAGCAGTGTCTTAATATTAACGCCCATAACCTTCGGATTTAAAAGGCCGCTTTCAAGCCACACTTCACGCATCGGTCTGAAATAATCCGCAATTTCTGCTAAAAGATTCTGATCAAGACCTGAATCATATGGTGTTCCTTTAAATGTCTCAACCATAACTTCTGTTGCAGGCTGGCTTGTACCAAGTGCCAGCGGTGAAATCGCCGTATCAATCACATCGCAGCCGGCTTCTACAGCTTTCATATATGTCATGGATGCCACACCGCTTGTGTAATGAGTATGCAACTGAATCGGCAGTGATGTTGCCTCTTTTAAAGCTGTAACAAGTTCAGTTGCTTTATACGGCACAAGGAGACCTGCCATATCTTTAATACAGATGGAATTAGCACCCATATCTTCGATTCTTTTTGCAATATCTTTCCAGTAATCCAGTGTATAGGCATCACCCAATGTATAGGCCAGAGCAATCTGTGCGTGTCCGCCTTCCTTGACACATGCCTTAACGGATGTTTCAAGATTTCTCAAATCATTGAGGGCATCAAAAATTCGGATAATATCAATACCATTTGCAATTGATTTCTGAACAAAATATTCAACGACATCATCCGCGTAATGACGGTATCCGAGAAGATTCTGTCCGCGAAGCAGCATCTGAAGCTTCGTGTTTTTAAATCCGTCTCTTAATTTGCGAAGTCTGTCCCACGGATCTTCTTTAAGGAAACGAAGACTTGCATCAAATGTAGCTCCGCCCCAGCATTCAACTGAATGATAACCGACTTTATCCATTTTATCAATAATTGGAAGCATTTGTTCTGTGGACATACGCGTCGCGATCAGTGACTGATGCGCATCACGAAGCACAGTTTCAGTAATTCCAACAGGTTTTTTAACTTGTTCTGACATAATCTATCCTCCTGTTATTCTCTATGACTTTGATTTATATATCAAGATTTAACTTTAAGCCACACCGAAAATCGCCATAAATACACCGGCAGCAACTGCTGTACCGATAACACCGGCAACGTTCGGTCCCATTGCATGCATCAAAAGGAAGTTTGTAGGGTCTGCCTCCGCGCCGACTTTTTGTGATACACGGGCTGCCATCGGCACCGCAGATACACCGGCCGAGCCAATCAGCGGGTTGACCTTTCCGCCGGTGAGCTTACACATCAGCTTACCGAACAGCACACCGGTTCCCGTACCTACAACAAAGGCAACAAGACCAAGAACAACGATCTTAATTGTTGTCAGGTTCAGGAAAGCTTCGGCACTTGTCGTCGCACCGACTGATGTACCGAGTAAAATAACGATAATGTACATCATAGCATTTGAAGCTGTCTCTGACAGCTGTTTTGTCACACCACATTCTCTGAAAAGGTTACCAAGCATTAAGAAACCAACTAACGGTGCTGTTGACGGAAGAATCAGAACAACAACAATTGTTACAATAATCGGGAACAGAATTTTTTCCAGTTTTGAAACCGGGCGCAGCTGTTCCATTTTAATTTTACGTTCTTTTTCCGTTGTCAGAAGTTTCATGATCGGCGGCTGAATGATCGGTACCAGTGACATATAAGAATATGCTGCCACGGCAATAGGACCCATCAAATCCGTCTGACCAAGTTTACCGGCAAGGAAAATAGATGTCGGACCGTCGGCACCGCCGATGATGGATACGGCTGCCGCTGCCTGATCGTTAAATCCAAGTAAAATTGCTCCAAGATATGCAAAGAAAATACCAAACTGTGCTGCCGCACCAAGAAGGAAGCTCATCGGATTGGCAATCAGCGGACCAAAGTCAGTCATTGCACCAACACCAAGGAAGATCAGCGACGGCCAGAGGCCCCATTCATCACCGAGGAAGAAATAGTGCAGAAGCCCTGCCGAAGTCGAGCCGTCAGCTGCCGCTTCTTCAATTGTTTTCATAATATCAGGATACAGGTTAACCAAAAGCATACCAAAAGCAATCGGTACTAAAAGCAATGGCTCATAGCCTCTTCCGATTGCCAGATACAGGAAGAAACAGGCCACTAAAATCATAACAAAATTGCCCCAGGTCAAATTAAAAAATGCGGTCTGGTGAACGAGATTTCCCAATGTAGATAAAATATACTCCATTTTTTAACCTCCCGTAATTCATTAAGGGAATTCACAATCTTATGTAAATTCATGATTAGTTTAATGTCGCTAAAACCGAGCCGGCTTCTACAGAATCACCGACAGCGACATTAATACTAGCGATTGTGCCGTCCTGCGGAGCAACAATTTCATTTTCCATCTTCATAGCTTCAAGAACTAAAATAACATCACCTTTTTTAACAGCCGCGCCGCTTTGAAGCTTAACATTTAAAATCTTTCCAGGCATTGGCGCTGAAACTGTAACTGAACCGGCCTTTGCAGGCGCTGCCTTTGGTGCTGCCTTCGGTGCGGCCTTTGGTGCCAAAGGCGCTGCGGCTGCTGCCTGTGGTGCCTGTCCCGCGCCGACTTCTTCTACTGTAACATCATAACTTGTACCATTTACTGTAATGACATAACTCTTCATATTGATTTCCTCCTAACGGCCAATGCCTATCTGTTATTTTTTCTTTTTCTGATGGAACGCACAACAAGCTGATCTACGGATGTATTCATAGATGCAGCAACGGCCGCTGTAATCACGGCGACAAGTTCCAGGTCATCTGCTAAATCCGGCTCACTTTCAAAAACAACCGGTGCATTTTCGGGAGTCTTAGGTACAAATGCTTCTTCTGTACCGTTTGCATTTTTATTTTCTTTCTTTTTCTTTTTAAGATCTTTGCGCACTGAAAGCCAGTTTTCAAATTTGCTGATATATTTAAACCGACTGATAATAAACGCAATGAATATAAGCACAAGGAATACAATGCCCATACCCATCAATGTATTCATGCCGGCATTCGCCATTTTTTCACCCAATGTGTAACGCGGCTCGACTTTGATAGCCTCGTATTTTGTCACATCACGGTCAAATATAACGATGAACTTTGCTGTACGTTTTTCATATGTCAGATTCAGCGTACCGGTCACTGTATCATTTCCGATTGTCAGTTCAAATCCGTCTGTAGATACATACGAGCCTAAATCAGCCTGTACGTCACGCCATGCGGTCATACCTCTTTTAAACAGCAGCGCCGTTTCCGTGTCTGCGGATATTTCACTGTTCTTGGCATTGATCATCGCATCCATCTGTTCCGGTGACATTGACGCAAACTGCGCATAAAGACTTCCTACAATCTGTTCTACAGAAGCAGAATTGACATCTTCAGCTGATTCTGTGGCTGTTTTGCCCTGACATGCCGTCATTGAAAAAATACAGGCCAACGCACATATTAATGTTATCAGTTTTTTCATATTTTTCATATGACTGCCCACCTCTTTCTAGATCGTCGTATGTTTTTTCACAGCGACACGATCCATATCTTTATCACATAACATTTCAAAAGCTGCAAGTACACGCTTACGTGTTGCGGCAGGCTCAATCACATCATCAATATAGCCCCGGCCCGCTGCTGAGAGAGGACTTGTCTGAAGCTCGTCATAAGCTGCGGCCTTTTCGGCGATCAGTTCGCCGGCATTGTCTGAAGCAGCGATTTCATCGGCATAAATAATTTTAACTGCCGATTCGGCATTCATCATACCGATCTTTGCGTCAGGATATGCATAAACAATATCCGCACCGATATGTTTACTGCACATTGTCAGATAAGCACTGCCGAATGCTTCACCGATCACTACGGAAACCTTCGGTACGGTAGCCTGTGCATATGCGGCTGTCATATCTGCGGCTGCTTTTGCAATCGTACGTTCTTCATGCTTTGTCGCCTTATATCCTTTAACGTTGACAAGTGTAAGCACAGGGATACCAAAAGCATCGCAGAACTTTACAAAACCTGCCGCTTTTCTGGCACCTGCCGTCGTAAGTACCGGCTCAAGCTTTGCCTTGACTTCACCCTCATCGTCAAGAATCTCACTTCTGTTTGCCACCGCACCGACGGTCATGCCGTCAAGCTTAATAAATCCGGTGACCATTTCTTTGCCGTACATGGATTTAACTTCATAAAAATTATAATTATCCGCAATATCCTTTAAAAGAACTGCTGTATCTTTCATATCTGCAACCGCAGGATTTTCACGGTTTAAATCATCCTGACATTCATCATAGATGATATCTGTATTGTTTGATGGAAGGAATGCAAGTAAAGCTCTGATTTTAGCAATCACTTCGCTGTCGTCTTCACCAAGAACATCGGCAAGGCCTGCTTCTGCCTGATAAACCGCATCTGAAGTATCACATCTTGAAATTTCATTGCCATCCAGTGCATTCGGACTGTTAACAAATAATTTGGCTGTTTTCTTTGTCATCAAAGTAAAATCTGATAAAGCCGGAATCAATGCAGCACCGCCGCCGCATGTACCAAAAACAGCTGTAATCTGCGGAATAACGCCGGAAGCCTGAACCTGTTTTAAGTACAGTTCACCAAATGCGTCAAGTGCATCTGTTGCCTCCTGAAGACGCATGCCCGCACAATCAATCATGCCGATGACAGGTGAACCTGTTTTAATGGCAAGGTCGTAAATCCTGGATATTTTCCTGCCGTGCATTTCACCTACAGCACCGTTTAAAACTTTGATATCCTGGCTGTAAATATAAACTACGCGTCCATCAATAACGCCATATCCGGTAACAACACCGTCTGCAGGTGTTTCTTTACCAGCCATGTTAAAATCAGTCGCTCTGGCACTGACTTTCGCTCCGATTTCAACAAAGCTGTTGTCATCAAGTAAATTTTCAATACGCTCTCTTGCTGACATTTGCTTACTTTCGTTCATTTTTTACCCTCCATCGTAAAATAAATTTTTATACCCACAGGGCATTTTGATATATGCTCTTCGGGTCAGCGCACTTTGTTAAAAAGCGCGACAAAGTATAAATTCCTCAAAATTTATGCCACTATAATTTTATCGCTAATACACAAATTTTTCAAGGCAAAATTGTTTACTTTTACAATTTTGTTAAAATTGTATCAAAAGAAACTTTTTAAAAATTTTTCATAATCTGCTAAATCATAAAAAACCCATGCTTTTTATCGATAACAGCACGGGTTAAAATAAGTTAAATTTTAAACAAACTTTTGATGGATTACGGGTTCAAAAACCGATCTGCAATCTGCCTTAAGCACCATTTTGCTGTAATCTGTTGTGCATTTTCTTCAAAAACCACAGGATATTCTTTTAATTTTATGTTATCTATACTAAAAATAACCGTTCCTGCCATTTGTCCCTTTGTTACCGGCGCTTCTACTTTTTCAATCATATTATAAGTGATTTTTACTTGTTCATCATCCCTCAGCAAAATTTTTAAAGGCGCCGGATCCACGGAGTGATCCACAGCAACCGGGATTTTTACAGCATCATGCAATTGGTTAATTTCACCAATGGCGCCGTACACATCGATGGGTTCAAGATTGGGTGAAGTATTTATTTCACGGATTTCATAATTATTTTTCCCGTAATTAATCAGCTTTTCCATATCCCGCCATTTATAGGTTTTATTGTCCGGCCATCCGCAGGCAAGCAAAGCTGCAATATAAGTCCGTTCTCCGTCAATGACTGAACCGACATAGCAATATCCCGCTTTACCGGTGAAGCCTGTTTTTCCCGAAGAAGCACCACGCATCATATTTAAAAAAGAATTATGGTTTGTCAGTGTTTGGGACATTTCATTGTTCACATCTGTAAACGGCCATGACATTGTTGTTGTAATCTGTATGAAATCCTCTTTTTTTTCTGACAGTTTCATACAATAGCGCAAAATTTTTGCAAGATCCAAAGCCGTTGTTGAATGGCTGCGCATCTGCCCGTTTTCGTCGGCAGCTTCACCATCAAGGCCATTGGGCGTCACAAAAAATGTATCTGTGCAGCCGATACTTTTTGCTTTATCATTCATCATTTTTGCAAAAGCTTCCGCTGACCCCGCCACTTTTTCAGCAATAACAACTGCAGCATCGTTATGAGATTCAAGCATCATTGAATATAAAAGATTTTCAACGGTGCAGGTTTGTCCTGCTTTTAGCCCCAGGGATACCTCCGGCATTGAAGCCGCATATTCGGAAACGACAGCCGTATCTTTAATATCAACATTTTCAAGCGCAAGTATACAAGTCATAATTTTCGTTGTGCTTGCCATTGGCAGTACTTCACTTTCATTTTTCCCGAACAAAACTCTACCGGAATCGCCATCGATCAGTACTGCAGATTTTGAATAAAGCTGTGCCGAAATTTCTGTTTCTTCCGATGATTTATGTAATGAAAGACTTAATGGACGCCCTTGCATTATTTCTACTGTCTGACTGCAGCCGGTGCACACAGTCATTGCTGCCGCAGCAGCCATAAAAAACTTCAACAGTCGTTTTATAACTATTTGATGATTCATACCTTTTTCAAGATTCATACCTTTTCGATGATTCATACATTTTTCATAATTCATACATTTTCGATGATTCATACATTCCTCCAATAAAAACTGCTCTGTTATCCGGATTCCCGTTTCGATATTATCTTATGTGAAATTTATGAAATTAAGAATCCAAGCAATACGGCAATATTGGCATTCTGCAGACAATATTTGGAAATCGGGGTTACATCAGATTTTTTACAGCATAAAATAAATAGAGGTGATACCATCTATGTCGTTTCTTCTATGTATTCTCATCAGTATTGCCGTTAACCTTGATAATTTTCTGATCGGCATCAATTTAGGTCTTAAAAAACGGCGATTGACACTGACTTCGAATATAATGATTGCAGCGATGACCTCACTGGCAACCTTTCTGTCCTCTTTCGCCACATGGCTCATATCTGATGAGGTGCTTAAACTGAGTAATATCTTTGGTGCTCTGTTTTTAATTTTATTTGGCGCTTTCTGCCTGATACGCAAAGAAAGTGATGAAGAAATCACAGAAAAATACAAAGAACTGACCTTAAAAAAATCAATTCTCCTCGGACTTGTTCTTTCTATTAACAGTATACCTCCGGCTTTCTCTGCCGGTATGCTCGATATATCACCGCCGGCCATCGGCGCATGCACCGGTTTTTTTTCAATTTTATGTATGTCAGTCAGTAATAAATTCGGCACTTTCTTTGGAAAATATAAAGTGTTGCGGCTTCTTACGCCAATATCCTATATTCTGCTGATCATCACCGGCATCATAGAAATACTGCTGATCTTTTAAGGGTGTCTGACACCATTAAATTTTCTTAATGATTTTTATAGAATTTTAATGGTGTCTGACACTGCTTTAAACAAGTGATGCATATATTTTGACGGCGTCCAGTATATGAAATGCACTGGCCGCACTGCGGCTTTTAGCCCCGGCTGTGATAAGGATATATTCTTTGTTATCGATGTTTGCCACTGTTGCAAGGCAGAGACCCGCTTTTTTTGTAAATCCGGTTTTTCCGCCAAGTATTGTTAAATGCTCCATCGTTTCCACAGACAATTTTCCAAACAGCGTACTTTCCATAACAATACCATCGGGATGTTCTTTTGTTTTTGTCGTTTTATAAGCACCTGTTGTAAATATCTTTCTGAATATTTCATTATCCATTGCATATTCAAGAAGAATGCTTAAATCTTTTGCCGTAGAATAATGTTTTTCGTCATGAAGCCCCGTGGCATTGACAAAATGTGTCTGCCGCATACCAAGTGACTCCGCCTTTTCATTCATTTTATATACAAAAACTTCTTCACTGCCATAAAGATTCACTGCCATACCGACAGCCGCATCCGCGCCTGACGGCAAAATCATTCCGTAAAGCAAATCTATCGCTTCAACTTTTTCACCCGGTGCAAAACCGGCCATAGATGCATTTTCATCATTCAGCTTCTGAAAAATATTTTCAGGAACAGCCATTTCATGATAGATACCGTCAACCTCAGAAAGCCGTTCAATACTTACGATTGCTGTCATGATTTTTGTCAGCGAAGCCGGATATATGATTTCATTGCTTCCCTGTGATGCTATCATCTGATGATCTGTCATATCTACTAAAATCATATTTGTGCTGTAAAAACTGTTTTCCCTTGAGGACATGACCGTGACCGCACGATAATTATTCATAAAAATCAGTGATTGTGCAAGCATTGCCGCAAGTCCCGCAGTTAAAAGCCATCGCACAAATCGTTTATATCTTTTCACGTTTTTACCTCTTGATTTCCAATAAGCCTGTTCATCATAAATATTGCGGCAAATATGGCGCTGATACCGCCCACAAGTTTTCCGGCAATCATCGGGAAAATCATATCCGGCGCATATCCGGCAGTAAATCCGAGATGATCCCCGAATACAAAAGCCGCCGAAACAGCAAAAGCAATATTAATGAGTTTTCCTCTGTCGTCCATATCTTTGAGCATACCAAACATCGGAATACTGTTTGCCAGACTGGCAATCATACCTGCTGCCGAAACGTCATTCATTTTAAGCAGGCTGCCAAGCTTCATCAGCGGTTTACTGAAAAGTTTGGTTATAATAAATACCAGCGGGAATGCACCCGCCAATACGATGGAAATTTCTGCGACAATTTCAAATCCTTCACTGATCGGATTCATACCCGGTATAACAACGATACCTGTAAGGCTTTCAATAATACCGGCAATCAGGCCGATGGTGATTACCGCAACGATAAAGCGGCCAAACCATATAAACCCTTTGATCATACCATTTTCAAACTTCAAAAGACCAATGGCAATAAGCACTGCAATCAGTATCACGGGGATAAGATTCCTGATAATCATTAATACCGGAAATCCTGCAGTGATACCGCCGATGAATGCGCCGAGGGGGATTGTAATAATTCCTGCCAGTACGCCGGATGCCAGAAATTTTCTGTCTTCTTCTTTAATGATACCTAAAGCCACCGGAATCGTAAAAACAATTGTCGGACCGAACATTGAACCTACAATCAGACCTGAAAACAGGCCGCTCATTTTATCCTGCGCCAGCGCCTGTGCAAGCGGCGCGCCGCCCATGTCATTTGCCAGTATCATACCTGCGAAAACAGACGGGTCTGCTCCAAACAACTTAAATACAGGAACAATGACAGGCTTTAATATATTTGCAATGACCGGTGATAATGCAATAATACCGACCATTGAAACAGCTAAGGCGCCGATGGCCATAATGCCTTCTTCGAATTTTTCACCCATACCGATACGGTTTCCGAAAATTCTGTCAAGGGCGCCGACAATGGCAGCCGCCACCATAATATATATAATCCACTCATTGATACTCATACTATTACCTCTGCTGCTCTTTAATAATCATACGATTACCTATACTCTTCTTTACTAATCATACGATTACCTATGCTCTACTTTAATAATCATACAATTACCTTTGCCCTTCTTTAATAATCATTCCCTGATTTTTGCCGTCTAAACCGCATGCATTTGCCTCATCGTAATCAATGTGGGCATACGTTGCAAAACTTTGGCTGACTCTTGCAAGTACATGATCAAAAACAAGTCCCCGCTCACCCGGTATTTTAAGCTTTACAAAATCACCGTCATTAATTCCCATACGCATTGCATCATCGGGATGCATATGGATATGCCTTGCTGCTACGATGACACCCTCGGTCAGTGTCACTTCCCTGTTTCCGTTTTTAAGGATACAGCCCGGTGTCTGACTGATATGGCCGCTCTGGCGAACGACAGGTTCGATACCAAGCATTCTTGCATCTGTTTTTGATATTTCCACCTGGCTTTCTTTGCGTTTAGGCCCCAGTATAACAACATTTTCAATAACCCCTTTGGGGCCGTATATACTTACACGCTCGCTGCACACAAACTGTCCGGGCTGCGAAAGATCTCTTACTTTATGAAGTTCATATCCTTCGCCGAATAATCGTCTGACATCTTCCTCACACAAATGTATGTGTCTGCCCGATGCCTCCACCTCCACCATTGATGCCGGATAATCTCCGTGCAAATATTTAATCATCATCACATGGAATAATGATGAAAGCCTGTTCAGCGCATGAATCAGATCCATTCTTAAAAATGCCCTGCAGGCTGAAAGTTCTGCCTGTCTTGATGCCGTTCTTAATTTATTCAGGTATGCCGAAACAACGCCCTGTTCTTTTGACGGTACAAAATGCTGTATGCCAAAATATTTTCCGGGGTGATGGGAATACGCGTGAATCTGTTCATCGCTCATACCGCACAATATACCTGTTTTTACCGGCTCCTGCATGATTTCCAATCTGATCAGGCTGTGGACAAATATGCGTATTTCTTCCAGATCGCGTTCTAAGGATAACATCCCTAAAGCATTGACTTGATGCTGAACCAAAATGATTTCCGCTTCCAAAGCGTCAATTTCTCCTCTGAAAGCAATGACCGGATGGTTTTTAAGAACAAGTTTGTCTGCCGACAAATGGGTCATATTCTCCGGTTTGTCATCTGACGCTTCCTTACCGTTTATATCTGTCCTGTTCATATCTTTCCCCGGCTCCATTAATTTTGCCGCATCGCTTTCTGTCTTATTATTCTTTGTCCAATGATTTCCTGTCTGGCTTTTTTCAATCTTATTTTCTCTTATCTGACTTTTCTCTGTCTGACCTTTCTCTGTCTCTTGGATGCAGCGGATGCTGACTGCGATTGTCTCCGCTACTTTTTCTATATCTGATTCATCAAACATCATTATTCATGACCACCCGGCAGGATAACATCAACTTCTGTGTGCGGCCGCGGAATTACATGAACAGAAACAAGTTCGCCGACCCGCTCCGCAGCCGCTGCTCCGGCATCAGTTGCCGCTTTGACAGCGCCTACGTCGCCTCTGACCATCACGGTCACAAGCCCCGCACCGATTGTTTCTTTTCCAACCAGTGCCACATTGGCCGATTTGACCATTGCATCTGCCGCTTCAATCGCACCCACAAGCCCTTTTGTTTCAATCATACCTAACGCATTTGTATTAGCCATTTTTTTAACCTCCGTCTGTTCTGAAAAATTTTCAATTATTTTTGGTTCTATGATGACTGCCATAATCTGTACCTCACATATTCAGCTGTTTTAATACACGGCTGACAATTTTTCCGACAATTTCCGATGTCATGCGGTCTATATCGCTGCTTTTGCCGGATAGATTTTTTCGTGAGGCACTGCGTATATCTTCAATTTCTTTGATGCCAAAAGCCACTCTTTTGATATTAATAAGATCCAGAGGGCCGATATTGTTCGACGACGAACTTCCGCCCACAGCGCCGCAACCTAAGGTCAGTGCCGGAAACAGATTTGTCGTGCCGCCTACACCACCAAGAGATGCCGAAGTATTGACAAGAATTCTTGACGCCGGCACCGCCGACGCAAACGCCTTCACCTGAGCTTCATTTTCAGAATGAATGGCAAAGGTATGACCTGCGCCCTCAAAATTCAGTATTTCCACGCAGCGTTTTAAACATGCATTTTCATCCGCTTCAACAAATAATGCCAGTATCGGTGCCAGTTTTTCATGAGAATAAACCGCTTCCATACCGACACCCGTTTCCCTTGCAACAAGAACCTTTGTACCTTTTGGCACACCGTTAAGGCCTGACATTTCACATAATTTATCGACACTTTTACCGACAATCGCAGGATTCATCGTAAAGTTTGCCCGTAAAATAAATTTTCCCAGCTTTTTGCTTTCACCGGGCTCCATAAGATATGCCCCCTGCTTTTTCAAAGATTCTGTCACCTTTGCTTCCATAGCCTTTGTAATCACAATAGACTGCTCTGAAGCGCAAATGGTGCCGTAATCAAAATCTTTTGAATGAATGATCCGCCGGACTGCCAGATCCACATCCGCCGACTGATCAATATATGCCGGACCATTGCCGGCACCGACACCAATAGCCGGTGTTCCTGAAGAATATGCCGCTTTAACCATAGCCGCCCCGCCGGTTGCCAGTATTAAAGATACATCTTCATGGCGCATCAGTGTATTTGTTGCCTCAAGTGTCGGTATGGAAATGGCACTGATAGCTCCTTTTGGACATCCTGCTTTTTCAGCAGCAGCCGCCACAATGCCGACAGCCTTTAAAATACAGTTTTTTGCACCCGGATGGGGCGAAAATACAATGGCATTTCCCGATTTAATGGCGATCATTGTTTTATATATCACTGTTGACGTCGGATTTGTGGACGGTACAAGTGCCGCAATCACACCGACGCCAATGCCGATATCGATGGTCTTTTTACTGTGGTCTTCTGCAATAATGCCGACGGTTTTTTCATTTTTAATGGCTTCATATAACGTCGCTGCCGCAAATTCATTTTTAATCGTCTTATCCGCTGCTCTTCCGAATCCCGTTTCCTCACATGCCGCTTCGGCTAGCATCTGAGCGCTTTCATACGCCGCGTCCGAAATAGCTGCGACGATCCTGTCGATTTCCGACTGACTCATCACTGCCAGCTTTTCATATGCTTTCTTTGCTGCCGCAATCAGATTTCTTGTCTCCTGTATTGACTGTAAATCTTTATCAAAACATTCCATGCCCTGCCGCCTTTCAAATATTTATTCCTATAATTATCGGGTTTTTCATGCAAGAGATAATTATCGGTTTTTTTTGCAAGATATAATTGTCGGTTTATTATGCAAGATATAATTATCGTTTTTTTTATGCAAGATATACCGGATTTTGCGCTGCATCTGAAACAGCCTGAGCAAATGCCATACATGCCGCCTGACATGCAGATTGTGTTCCGGTTAAAAGTCCTCCGCCGAAATTCGTTTCTGACGGCGGTTCAAAGAATACTTTCAGCTCAACATCAGCAGCCTTTATTGCAGCGTCAAGACCGTACACGGCCTCCATTGGCGGGGCAATAAGATAAGCCAGCGCTTCTCCTTCCTTTATATCCGCACATTTTGACAGATAGCTGCCTGTTCTTGATACAGTATGTGCATAATAGACAACAGAATCATCCTCATTTGCACTGACAAAGCTATCACCGCTTTCAAAATAATTCATGATACTTTTAAGCCCGCTTTTGACCTCATCAGGTGTTGTTCCTGCAATAATACCAATCGCTTCACCGGCATATTTTGTCGTTGCATTATCAGCTCCCGCATACATAGATTTTGCGTATACAACTTCCACCTGGGCATCTTTTGTTGCCTCATCAAGTGCCGTATATAAAACATCGTCTGAATCCGCAGTCACAATACCTATGCTTCGCTGCCCCGCGCTTAAACGCAGCGTATGAAAAATATCCTGACTGAGATTGGATATCAGCCGCACGCTTAATATATTGGGCTTTATTTTCTGTCCTTTCATAAGATTCACCTCATCCTATTATTCATTTTAATATGCCTGAATTTTTATAAACCCTTAACCAAGAAGTTTCAAATCGATTCCCGAAGCTTTTTTCTCAAGCATTTTTACAATCAGCTCTGCCGCATGTGCCCCGGCTTCGGAAGGATTAGTACCGCCCCGATGAATATTTGAAATGACCGTACGTTTTGACTCGGCAATACCGTGTTTCGGCATATAAGTGATATACGCAGACATCGATTCTGCCGTTACAAGCCCCGGTCTTTCACCGACGAGCATGCAGATGACCTTTGCGTCTGTGATCTCCCCAATGTCATCCATTGCGCCAACGCGGGCATACTTAATAAACAATACATCACCTGTGTGGATGCCGTGTGTTTCAAGTCCCTGCTTTAATGCCGGCAGCATATCGCCTACATTGGCCTCAATGGCTGCTGAAGAAAGTCCGTCACCGACGACAATCAAACAATCCGAATTCTTTTTGCATACTTTTTCGATGACAGCTTTTTCCTCATCGGAAAAACGCCTGCCAAGATCAGGTCTTGTCAGATATTCATCCTTATCTTTACAAAGTGTTTTGACCGGTATCATATGATGTTCTTTAACAAAATCTTCTGATACATCAGAAAATACCGTATCCTGAGCGGCGGCGTGATCTGCTGCAAACCTGAGCATCGTCTTTGTTTTATACCGCGCACCGGCACGTCCGACACCAATCCGTGCCGGCGTTTTAGCTTTCATTTCCTTAAATATTTCCGGCTTCAGCGGCTGATCCACCAGATACCATTTTCGAATATCTATATCTGTTAAATCTTCTGTAACAGTGTCTCTAAAATCCGTATCTGATGATTTTTCAGCTATTTTATAAAATGAATCCCCTGATGACTTTTCAGATATTTTATAAAATGAATCCCCTGATGACTTTTCATCATTTTCTATGGCTGTCCATGTTTTTTGTGCTTTACAGGATTTTTTTTCTTTAGTCAGCTGATTCACCAGCTGATTTACAATTAACTGAATCTGTTGTTCATCCACTGTATTTTACCTCCTATAAAAGTCTTGACGCATCACCTGCTGCAGGGGTCAGCCGCCCTTTATCATCAATAAATCCCATTTTGTATAACCATTTCCAAAATGGCTCTATGGCTGTCAGTCCGAAAATTTCACGGAGTGCGGCCGTTTCATGAAAGCCTGTTGTCTGATAATTAAGCATCACGTCATCGCCATGGGGAATCCCCATAAAATAATTGCACCCCGCCGCTGTAAGAAGTACAGATAAATCTTCGATGGTGTTTTGGTCGGCTTTCATATGATTCGTATAACAGGCATCACACCCCATGGATATCCCTGTCAGTTTTCCCATAAAATGATCTTCAAGCCCCGCACGGCTGACCTGACGGCCGTCATACAGATATTCAGGACCAATAAAACCGACAACCGTATTTACAATAAATGGCGAAAAATGCTTTGCAAACCCATAACATCTTGCTTCCATTGTCACCTGATCCGTATCAAAATGAGCATCCGACGAAAGTTCGGAACCCTGTCCTGTCTCAAAATACATGACATTCGGTCCCTGAGCTGTTCCTTTAGATAATGCCATAGCTTTTGCTTCAGCCAGCGTGTCTGCTGAAAAACCGAATGCCTCATTGCCTTTTTGTGAACCTGCGATGGACTGAAAAATAAGATCTGTCGGTGCGCCCTGCTTTATCGCAGCCATCTGTGTTGTCACATGGGCAAGCACGCATATTTGTGTCGGTATTTCGAATTTATGTTTGATTTCATCAAACCGTTTTAAAACTCTTGCCACACTTTCCGCCGAATCATCAACCGGGTTCAGACCAATCAGCGCATCTCCGGCACCATAAGTCAGACCTTCAAGGGCAGAAGCCATAATGCCTTCCGGATCGTCAGTCGGATGATTTGGCTGTAATCTGCACGAAAGCGTTCCCGGCATCCCTATGGTTGTATTACAGTGCGCCGTGATTTTTATTTTTGATGCCCCGTAAACAAGATCCATATTTGACATAAGCTTTGCCACAGCGGCTACCATTTCAGATGTAAGCCCTCGGGATATACGTCTGATGTCATCACCGGTTGTTGTCTCTGACACAATCCATTCTCTAAGCTTAGCCACAGTCCAGTTTTTTATTGAGTTATAAATCGGTTCATTAATATCATCCTGAATGATTCTTGTCACTTCGTCTTCCTCGTATGGTACTGCCGGATGATTTCTCAGTTCAGAAAGTGTTATATCAGACAGAACTATTTTAGCCGCAACTCGCTCCTGTGCTGTTTCTGCTGCAAGCCCTGCCAGTCTGTCACCGGATTTTTCCTCATTTGCTTTCGCCATCACTTCTTTTAACGACTTAAACGTATATACATGACCAAATAATTTTGTTTTTAAATTCATAAGTCATCCTCGCTTATTATATTTCGGTCATCCTGCACTGATGAAACCGATGATTTTTCGTCTGAATTATCATTTGGCAAAACAGTAAAAATTATGCATGTATTCAATGAATTTTCGGATTATTCTTTGAATATAATTCCTGTGATCTTTACTTGGTATAGTTATTTCGAAATGAAAAAGGATTAAGGAGATGATGAAATCCTTTCTGTTCTTTACTTGGTATAGTTATTTCTAAATCGATGTACTCGCTTCTTCAGACTTAAATACCAGTGTCTTTACAACAACAGGCACAATCAGCCCTCCTGCCGCCGGCATTCCAATGTCAATATAATCCCCCTGCTCCAGTTCAATACCGTCAAGGCAGATGATCGGACAATCTTTACCTGCTTGTGCTCTAAGACACTGTCCCAAAACTTTCCCCATATCTTCACCGACAATAATAATCATAGGCTGATCAGATTGCCTGACGCTTTGAAATCCCCTGCATATTGCTGTTGCATACTGCTGTACCTGAATAAAAGAAGGTGATTTCAATCCTGTTAACGCTACCGCTGCCGAAGGTCGTTTTAAATCGCCCAGTTCATCTGATGTATACCAGTGACTTTTTTTTATAATTGCTGTTTCAATGCCCTGTATATTAATCTGATGTTCTTTTGTAAACGACCGCCAGGTGTCACAGCTTGGCGGCTGATTCAACTGAAGATTAATCTGATATTCTTTTGCAAACTGCGTCAGTGGGGTGTACTGCTTACGATTCTCCTGCAAATTCATTTGATATTCTTTTGTAAATTCTTCCTGCGGCTCTACCTTAATAATCGGTATATTTTTAAGCGGCAGGATACCTGCATCTGCCCACACAGTACTGCCGCTGATTTTTGTCGTATGGCTGCCGGCACCAACGACAGTCGCTCTTATTTTTTCTTCACTTTCATATACTTTTTTAGTATTAAATAATGAAGAGTTTCTTATTTCTTTTCCGAGAAGAATGCCGATATCACCATAAGCAAAATCATCAGTCTCTTCCTTTCCATCATAAATATATTCAGCAACACCTCCTGAAAAACTGATATACGCTGCATCAATATTCTTCTCAAGGCCATGATTGGTCACCATTAAATCATAATCTTCTGTTTTTTCTTCCAACCCGACACTCATTTTTAAGATGTCTGTCAGCAATTTCAGCACCGGCTTTAAAATTTTAGCGGTGACTGTCATATTCTCATGAATCTTAAGACAATGACGCTCTATAAGCCTTTGAAGTTTCGGAGAAATATATGTGACACATTGGCTGCTGTCAACTTTTAGAATTCTTCCGCCAATATCAAGACATCCGCAATCCATCGAAGTCCCATTGACAAAAACCGATAAATTACTTGTACCTCCGCCGATATCAAGATGAACAACAGACGTATGCTCACGCTTTGAAAAAACATCCGCACCGGCACCTTTTCCCGAAATAATACTTTCCAGATCAGGTCCTGCAGTTGCAACAACAAAATCACCGGCAAACTCAGAACATTTAAGCACAATATCTTTTGCATTCCTCTTCCCTGCCGTTTCTCCGGTAATAATCACAGCACCTGTTTTAACCTGCGATTTCGATACACCGGCCTGTGCATACTCCTTCTTTAGTATCTCCCGTATGCCATCGCCATCAATCACCTGACCATTAAGAAGCGGCGTCATATAAATCCTGCTCTTATAAAAAATTTCCTTATCAACAATCTCAATCCTCGGCACCGAAAAATCCGATGCCATATTCCTGATCCTAAGCTTCGAAAAAACAAGCTGAGTCGTACTGGTACCAATATCAATACCCGCACTCAATAAAACCTCTTCCATAAACTGCTCCTGACCGAATTTGGAATTACCTCGTTAAAAAACCTGTTTAAAGCGTTCTTTTTACCGGTTTTTAACGACGTGCTTTCAAATTCATTCACTGTTTTCTTTCATATTCACTCAATTTGTGTATGATTTCTTTGATCTGATTTTCGTTTACAGTTCTGGGGTTTGTCTTTAAGCATGCGTCGGCAAGTGCGCCCCTGACCGCCTCTGTTTCTATTTTTCTGATTTGATTTTCCTGTATACCTGCCTGTTTTAATTCAACGGGCATTTTGAGATCTCGCATCAGTTTGTATATTTTTTCCATAAAGCCCCGCACCTGCTGTCTTGTGGTTGAAGCACTGATGCCGCATATTTTTGCCAGTTTTGCATATTTAACAGCTGCTGCAGTATATTGTTCCCGGCCGTATCCTGTGATGTTTGCATTAAACCAGATGACCGGGCACAAAAGCATTGCATTGATTCGCCCGTGAGGTATATGGAGCCGCCCACCCAGGTTATGGGCGATAGCATGGTTAAGCCCTAAAGATGCTTCATTAAATGCAATGCCTGCCAGCAATGATGCTTCATGGATTTTTTCTCTTGCTTCAAGGTCATCACAGTTTTCGCAGGAACGCTTCAAATATGTGAATACCAATGCTGCAGCCTTTTCAGCCATTGCATCCGTAATCACCGTTGCACTTGTCGAGACATAAGCCTCTACGGCGTGGGTCAGAACATCAAACCCCGTATCTGCCGCAACCTTTCCAGGCACTGTTTTTACAAAATCCACATCTATGATTGCCATATCCGGTATCATCTTATCACTGACAACCGGATATTTCTGTCCTAAAGCAGTATCTGTAAACACAGCAAATTTTGTGACCTCCGAACCCGTTCCGCTTGTCGTCGGTATTGCAATAAAACGCCTTTTTCCCGAATCAGAATAATGATAAATACCTTTGGCACTGTCAATGGCTGAACCTCCGCCGCAGGCTATAAGAACTGTCGGATTAAATTCATTCAGTGCGACGATGCCTGAGGCTATTTTTTCCATCGGCGGATCCGGAACAACATCCGAAAAAACAAAAATCTTGCATCCTGTTAAATGCTTTTTCACATGATCAATCATCCCTGAATCAATAATAAACGGGTCTGCTATAACCATTACCCGTTCTTCTTTAAATGTCTCAAGAACAGCCACAGCGTCTTCTCCAAAAATGATATCGGGTTTTAAAGAAAATCTATTCATAATATTCTCCATTCTGCTGCCCTTCCATCAGCATAATTAATATTGAAAGTTCTGCTTTTTACACAGTATAACCTCACTTTTGTACGCTAACCTTATGATGTCAGAAAAAAAGAATAATATTCATTTTTCTTTAAAAATCAGAATTTCAATAATTTCTGAAAAATGACCGCAAAATTTCCGCAAAAAAAACATTCTGTCCGAAAACAGAATGTTTTATCACACTTCTTTACTCAGAGTTATTCCTTTAATTATATGTTATGACAATTTAAATGCCCTGTCCACAGCCAGGCTATATACGAATGCCTGTGCCTCTGTTTTCAAACCATATGCCGAATTAACCGCTTCCATAATCTGATTACGGATATCATTACCTGCAAGAATCATAATCACTTCCTTCTCCTGCTGCATCGCAAATCCATAGAAGTTTTTAATCATATCGCTGTCCGACCAACGGGCACGTAAAATTGTGCCGCCCATAGCACCGGCTGCTTTCGCAGCACTCATGACTTCATCCGTATACCCCTGGTTCACTGTAATCACAATAAGACTGCTGTTTTTATCCAATTCTCTGACTTCCTTTCTGTTATCTTCCACATTTCCCGAAACACCTGAAATAAAACTGCCGATCATATTGCCGATGCCTGTCAGCGGAATACTCATAACGACACCCTTACTTTCAATATAACTTCTAAGATCATTTTTCAGTTCATATAGAAAGCTTTCCACATCTTTTTTTGTTCCCAGGCTGAAAATAATGTCTTTTTCCGTAATACCAAGTCCAAACACATCCATAATATCCGATGCTGCCGTACCGTGTCCGGCACACTGACAGTGGCATACGATATGTCGTCTCGAATAAAGATCCATCATTTTCTGGCCAAATCCTCTGTCGACTATTGTAATAACCAGTTTTGACTTCTGTACAGAAGGTAAACTGTCTCTATCTGTATCTTCAGTTTTTATATTTTTATTTACTTTCCTTCTAAATGCCATAGGCGCTCTCCTCAATCTTCAAAATAAACAATACAGTCTTCAACCTGACTGACTTTTGCTTCCATATATTTTTGCGCTTTTCTTGTCCTTATGACACTGACAGCCCCAAGCATCTGTATGGTGATCAATGGTGTCATGGCAACCATTGCAATAATACCAAATGCATCTGTCATAATATTTCCGCCCAGTGCCGAGCATGCCCCCATCGACAGCGGCAGTAAAAATGTAGCTGTCATAGGTCCGCTGGCCACACCGCCTGAGTCAAATGCAATACCTGTAAACAGCGAAGGAACAAAAAATGTCATCATCAGTGATATGGCATACCCCGGTATCAGGAACCATAAAATTGAAATCCCTGTCAGAATTCTCAGCATGGCGATACCAACAGAGACTGCCACACCTAAAGATAAACTTCGTCCCATCATTTTCTGGCTGATGGAGCCATTGGAAACTTCTTCCACCTGCTTCTTTAAAACATGAACCGCCGGCTCTGCCGAAACAATAAAATAACCGATGACCATCCCCACAGGGATCAGAAGAAGTTTATATTCCGAAGATGCAAGCGTTTCTCCGAGATACTGCCCCATTGGCATAAAACCGACATTTGCTCCTACGAGAAATAAAACAAGTCCCACATATGTATAAATAAAACCGCTGATGATTTTCATCACCTGGTGCCTGTGGTAACGTCTGACTGCCAGTTGAAATATACAAAAAATGATGACAATCGGAAGAAGCGATATCGCTACTTCCCGGAACATTTCCGGAAATTCATGTAAAAAATAAATTGCAGCATCTCTTGTCGTTTCAATATGAATCACAGTTTCCGAAGAATATACCGCTGATTCCGGTTTATAAATGATACCAAGCAAAAGCACGGAAATAATTGGTCCGATACTGCACAGTGATACAAGTCCGAAACTGTCATCGGCAGAACCTTTATCACTTCGTATAGATGCCATACCAATACCAAGAGACATAATAAAAGGCACAGTCATCGGTCCTGTTGTCACACCGCCGGAATCAAAAGCTGCCGGTATAAAATCCTCCGGTGCCAGAAATGCCATTATGAAAACAATAGTATAAAAAAATATAAGGACATAAGATAATCTGATTTTTAAAACAATGCGCAGTAAAGAAATCACAAGAAAACAGCCGACACCGACAGCCACTGAAAGAATCAGTACCATATTTGGAATTGCAGGTATCTGCTCAGCCAGAACCTGCAGATCCGGCTCCGCTATCGTTACGACTACACCAAGAGTAAAACATAATACGATCGGTACAACAAGTTTTTTGGCTTTGCTGATCTGAACACCGATACCGTCTCCCATAGGTATCATAGAAATATCTGCCCCCAGCGTAAATATACCCATTCCGCCAATCAGCATCAGTGCGCCAAATAAAAACAGCACAAGTATACCGGAAGGTATCGGAGCAGCTGTAATCCCAAGAATGAGAACAATCATCGTGATCGGCAGTACAGAAGCCAATGATTCATTGATCTTACCTTTTAATTGTCGATTCATTCAAATCCTCCTTTAAAAACAGATATCCTAATATATTTTATCGTCTTTTAGTTTAAAGAACAATAGCTATTATAATATTTATGCCTGTTTTTAAAGAAATAAATAAAAAAGGCAACGGCTGTGATCCCCCAGCTGACCGGATAAGCAAAAAGGACGATTTTTATTTCCTGATGAAGAAACATCATGATGCCGCCCCAGACGAGACGAACACCGCATATTCCGATCGCGCAAATGATCATCGGCACCACGGCATCGCCGTAACTTCTTATAGTATTTGAATATATTTCCACAAATACATAAAGGAAATACCACGGCATTAAAAAATATAGAAGTTCAATGCCGATTTTTGTAACTATAGGATCCTTTGTAAATATAGCAAAGAAATAGCGTCCGAAACAGATCGAAACTGCACTTAAAATCCATGCCATCATAAGACCTGCCGCTATTGACTGTCTGACACCTTTTTTGATCCGGTCATACTTGCATGCGCCGAAATTTTGTCCCATAAATGTTGTTACCGCAATACCATAAGCTGTAAATATCATCCAGAAAAAACCTTCCAGCCTGTCGTAAATCGAGGAAGCCGCAATCGTATCCGTACCATACAAATTGACCATGGCCTGCATCATCATATTGGATACCGAATACATCATCGCCTGAAAACCTGCCGGGAAACCGATCAACAACATTTGCTTTATCATTCCATGATCAAGGTGTTTTTCAATCTTCAGACAATAATCTTCTTTCGTACGTGCAAGAACAATCATTACACCTATAGCGCTGACTGTCTGTGATATAATTGTCGCTGCCGCCGCACCGCCGATACCGAACCTGAATACTGCAATAAACAAAAGATCCAGTATAACATTCAGCCCGCAGGCGCCAATTAAAAAATACAGCGGCCGTTTTGTGTCTCCGACAGCTCTTAATATACCTGCGCCCATATTATAAACAGCCATCGGAATCATGCCGCAAAAATAAATCCTCAGATATGTTTTGGCTAACGGCATAATTTCTTCCGGTGCGTTCACCGCCCTTAGAGCCGGTGATACCCCGACAAGCCCGATGATCATCAATATACCGCCGAATAGCATT
>JALEHN010000013.1 GCA_022770525.1 Clostridiales bacterium | reverse complement strand
ATTCTGTTTTTGATTGGTACGAGTATTATCGGGGGCAATAACAATACAGTATTTCCGATGTTTGCAGAGGTCAGAGGCTGGGATGTTAATATTATCAATATTGTATCCGGTTTCGCATGTATCATGAAGGCCATTGGTGTTCTTGTTCTTGCAAAAGTTGTAAGAAAGATGGGCGCAAAGAAGTTGACGGCAATCACATTGTTAATATCTGCAGCGTTATTGATTGTGTTTGGAACGACAAAGAGTCTGCCGGTATTTCTCATCGTTATTCTTATCATAGGCTTTTTGGGCGGCGGATATGAGAAAAACGGCGGTATGACACTGACAGCAAACTGGTGGCCGACAAAGAAAGGTATCGTTCTCGGTTTTACAACAATGGGTATTGTGGCAATGAACTTTGTGTATGTGCCGATGATGCCGAAGCTGCTTGGTGCACTTGGTCTTGGTGCCGGTATGACGGTCATCGCAGTGATTCTTGTGGTTGTGGCAATCCTTGGTTTAGTAGCCATTAAAAATACGCCGGAGGAAGCCGGTGAATATCCGGATGGCGACCCTACATATGCAGTTAATGGTGCTGAAATCGATAAGATGATGCGCGAATACAAAAGCCCGTTCACATTCAAAAAGGTTTGCGGTGATCGCAATACATGGCTGATCGGTCTTGGTTCCGCATTTGCTTTCATGGCAGTTATGAGCTATATAGCATCAGCGATTCCAATCATGATCGGTTATGGTTATGCACCGTCATTTGCGACAGCGATTTTTGCGGTAGGCGGTATTATGGCTGTAATCGGAAGCTTCTTATTTGGTGTAATTGACCAGAAGGTTGGGACAAAGAAAGCTTTTATTATCTATTTCATAGCAATTATTATTGGTTTTATTTTTACATTATTAATGACAAAGGGACCGGTTTTTTGCTGGCTGGCAGGAATTATCATTTTTACGGCGCAGGGAGCTTTATGCAATCTTCTTCCTTCCTATGTTGCGACAAAATACGGCCGCTGGGATTATTCTTCGGGTTATCAGGTGATCGGCACAATTTTTGAAATCGGCGCAGGCGTTGGTGTTATGATGACAGGTTTCTTTGCGAATCCGTTTATGATGTATGTTTTTGATATTATTTTCCTTGTGATCGGTTTTGTAATGATGGCATGTTCAAACGATGAATTCATCGGAAAACGATAAAATTTCTTAACAGGAGGGAATTTGCATGATTGTTGAAAACAGAGGACAACAGCAGAGTGTAAGATATGTGGTGGATACGGACCGCTGCTGCGGATGCAAAAGATGTATCCGAAGATGCCAGGAAAATGTATGGCAGTGGGACGAAGAACATCACCATGCATATCCGAAGTATCCGGATGAATGTGTACTGTGTTATCAGTGCGAAATGGATTGCCTTAATAATGTCATTGACATTCAGGCAATTGCAACTTTACAGGTGGATCCGCTGGAGTACAGCGCGGGTCTTGTAAAATCAGACAACGAATAAGGAGGAAGGAAAAGTGGCAGATATTAAAGATTACGGAGAACTTTATACCGCGGATATCCTTGTCGTTGGCGGTGGTATGTCAGGTCTTGTCACAGCGATCAGGGCGAAAGAAAATGACCCTGATCTGGATATTTTAGTCATTGATAAAGGTATTATCGGATGGAATGGTCAGGCAACAAAAGCGGGCAACGGTATCCGTGCAACATCAAAACATCCGGATGGCGTTAAGAATGCATTGGGTTATCTTGTACATGCCCATACGCCATTTATGAATGATCAGGAATTCCTGCAAAGATACCTGGAAGTACACAGAGATAATATTGATTATATGAAACATTGCGGTGTTATTACATCCTGTAATGAAAATGATGAGGCTACTCCGCTTCCGTTTATTCCGGATGCTCTGGATATGGGCGGTGTTTCCATTAATGTATGCGCACAGCTTCGAAGCTTTGCGTTAAAGCTTGGCATTCGCCTTTTAAGCCGTGTTAATGTATTTGAACTTCTGACAAGCAAATCCGGCAAGGTTATCGGTGCCATCGGCTTTGATATGGATCATATGGAATGCAAGATTTTCCATGCAAAAGCTGTCGCTATGGCAACACAGGGCTGTCATTTCAAGAAGATCGGTCTTGAGTTTATGGGTTACGGTACCGGTGTCGGCGCAATGTACCGTGTTGGCGCTGTGATGCGAAATGTTGAGTTCTCCACACAGGTCGATGTCGTGTTTAAGAAAACGAACACACCGATTTACGGCGGATTTAACATGATATGCAACAAACATGGTGAGAACCTGACTCAGAAATACATTGGTCACATTGAGTGGGAAGTAACACCGGCACTGGTTGACGCGATGGTTAAAGAGGTTGCCATGGGCAACGGTCCGCTCTGGGTAAATCTTGAGGAGCCGGATGAAGTACGTCAAATGATCGGCGGCACCGATATGGATGAATCCACACAGCGTATGTTCCGGGATAAGATGGCCTGGGAGCATCTCGTATTCAGGAAAACGGCACAGAATATCGGTGATGTCGGAACAAAACCTGAGACGACCATCAAGACCGTTATTCAGGTGGAACCGATTAAGGTTGATACGGATATTAAAACGGATGTCGAGGGCCTCTGGGCACCGGGTAAAATTTCTACCCAGGGTAATGCTTATTTTGGTTGGACCCGCGGTGACGGTCTCGGAAATGCGTCAACAACCGGTATGATGGCCGGTGACAGCATTGCGCCATATGCAGCAAAAGCAGAATGGGACGAAATTAATCTCGATCAGGTTGCGGCATTAAAGGAGAAAATCTATGCGCCTCTGAATCGTCCAAACGGCCGCAAACCAAAAGAAATCTATGATATGATTGAACGATATATCTTTGATGTTAATAAATGTGTTTTGAAGAGTGAAGATGAAATTCAGAAGGTTTACGCAGATATCGAAGAGATGAAGAAAATCGTTCCTCACCTTACAGCAGACGACCCGCATTCACTTGCAAAATGTCTGGAAGCGGCGGACACAATTCTCTGTCTTGAAATGATTTTCCGTTCAGCGGATATGAGAAAAGAAACACGAGGCATTATGTATCCGCATTACAGAAAAGATTATCCGGAAACAGATAACAAGAACTGGCTGAAATGGATCAATATCAAGCAGGGTGATAACGGAGAGATGGAACTGTTTACAGAGGATATACCGATGTGGAGATATCCGGTGAGACCGGAAGGCTATGAAATTCCGGAAGGCCATGTGGAAGAATTTTATGTGTAAGAAGGAGGAGGATTGGATGATGAATACAGTGAATATTAAAATCAATGGCTATGATTATACCATGAAAAAAGGAATCACCATTCTCGATGCTTCCTTTGAAACATTAAAAATGAAAAGAGAGTATTTGCAGCATCAAATTCCAACACTCTACTATTTAAAAGGTGTCGTGGATATTGATGAGTCCGGCGTTTGCGTTGTGGAAGCCGACGGTGAAATTGTCAATGCCTCTGTGACCCGTATTAAAGAGGGTATGGTAATTGAAACAAAAACCCCTGCAGTTATGGCGGCCAGAAAAGAAGCGCTGGCTAAAATACTTGCTATACATAATAAATCATGTATTTACTGTGCACGTTCAACAAGCTGTGAACTGCAGAATTTACTGCATGAATATGGATTTACCAATGAACCGGAACTGCCGATGTCCAAGATTGAATTACTGGATACATCTTCAAAGGTTCTTGTTCGTGATAACAACAAGTGTATCAGATGTAAGCGGTGTATAAACGTCTGTGCCAAAATGCAGGCGGTGTCAGCCATTGCCTGTACAGGAAATGGTCTTGACGCAGTCATTGCCCCTTCCTCCCTTAAGGGACTTGCTGCCGCAAGCTGTGTCAACTGCGGACAGTGTGTAGCAGTATGTCCTGTAGGGGCATTGACAGAGAAAGATCAGACAGAAGAAGTCAGAAAAGCTCTTGCAGATCCTGAAAAATATGTTGTTGTTCAGGTGGCGCCTGCTGTGCGTGCCGCCCTTGGTGAGGCATTTGAATTCCCGATCGGTGTTGACGTAGAGGGAAGAATTGCGGAAGCATTAAAACGTCTTGGGTTTGATAAGGTATTTGATACAAAGTTCGGTGCCGATTTAACAATTATGGAAGAAGCCCATGAACTTGTTGAAAGAATTCAGAACGACGGCGTTCTTCCGATGCTTACTTCGTGTTGTCCGGGCTGGATTAAATATGCAGAGCATTTTTACCCGGATATGCTTGACAATCTTTCTTCCTGTAAATCACCGCACCAGATGCAGGGCGCTGTTATAAAATCTTATGTCGCTCAAAAAGAGGGTATAGCTAAAGAAAATATTGTAACAGTCAGTGTTATGCCTTGTACAGCAAAGAAATTTGAAATTACCCGTGATGATGAAAATGGCGCAGGGGTACCTGATGTGGATATTTCTATTACGACCAATGAGCTTGCCAAAATGTTAAAGGATGCCGAGATCCAGCTGGAGGCTATGAATCCGAAATCAGTCTTTGATAATCCTTTAGGTATCGGAACAGGCGCCGGTGTCATCTTTGGCGCAACAGGCGGCGTTATGGAAGCGGCGCTGCGTACCGCAGCGGAGACTATTTCCGGCAAACCGCTGGAAAATGTGGATTTTAAAGCAGTCCGCGGTATGAATGGTATTAAAGAAGCGTCTGTAGATATTGATGGTACAGAAATTAAAGTTGCCATTGCTTCAGGTCTTGCCAACGCAAATGCGCTTTTGACAAGAATCAAGTCCGGTGAAGCAGACTATCAGTTCGTGGAAATTATGGCTTGCCCTGGTGGTTGCGTTAATGGCGGCGGACAGCCTCATCAGGATGCAAAAACACGCCGGCTGGTTGATGTACCGGCAGAGCGCGCAGCGGCACTTTACAGAAATGATGCAGGCAGCAGTATTAGAAAATCTCATGAAAATCCTTATATTAAGGCAGTTTATGAGGAATATCTCGGAGAGCCGGGAAGTGAAAAGGCACATGAATTATTGCATACAACATATGCAGCAAGATAATTTGCAGGTTAAATAGCAGAATGTGTTCAGCTGCCGTATTGATGACTGGAAAGGTCATTGGTACGGCAGCTGGTTTTATATGATTGAAAAGTTCTTAGGCTTTTGCGGTATAGGTTTTATATCATTGAAAAGTCCGTTGGTTTTTGCGGTGTAAAATGTATATCTCCCAAAAAACAGGGAAAAATATACAAGCAGATACGGGAATACTCAAAAAAAATGTACGAAACCGCGCCGCAAAATGTGGAAAAAGTCATTGACAATTTTAAACGCCGTTGCTATACTAAATGATGTGTGCGGCAACGGAACACTCTGTTGTTGTGCCAAAAACTAATGTGTTACACAGGAAAGCTCATGTGTTTCCAAGGAAAACTTATGTGTTTCCAAGAAAAACTTATGTGTTTCATGGGAACACTCATCTGTTTACAGAGAAGCCGATGTGTTTCACAGGAAAACAAATGATTTTATCACATTACAGGAGGTGAAAATAATGCCAACATTTAACCAGTTAGTAAGAAAAGGAAGACAGACTGTTGAAAAGAAATCAACTGCACCTGCTTTACAGAAAAGCTATAACTCACTTCACAAAAAGAGCACAGATATGTCCTCACCACAGAAGAGAGGTGTTTGTACAGCAGTTAAAACAGCAACTCCTAAGAAGCCTAACTCAGCGCTTAGAAAGATCGCCAGAGTTCGTTTGTCAAACGGCATCGAAGTAACAAGCTACATCCCAGGTGAAGGTCATAACCTTCAGGAACATAGTGTTGTTTTGATCCGTGGTGGTCGTGTTAAGGACTTACCTGGTACAAGATACCACATCATCAGAGGTACACTGGATACAGCAGGTGTAGCTAAGAGAAGACAGGCACGTTCAAAATACGGCGCTAAGAGACCTAAAGACGCTAAGAAATAATTAAGGCTTTAGATTTGATACTATTTGCGACGAATGTAGCATTATTTTACCGATTTAAAGGTTTATATATATGTAGAAATTCGAGCGCGAACACATGAAGTATCACACGGCACAGCCGTGAATTAGTGTGAGTACCTAAGAATTAACAAGTGAATTTACCGGGAGACCGGCAATCGCGTATTAAGGAGGGAAGTAACGTGCCAAGAAAAGGACATATCCAGAAAAGAGATGTATTAGCAGATCCGATCTACAACAGTAAGGTCGTGACAAAGCTTATCAATAACATTATGTTAGACGGTAAGAAAGGTGTTGCTCAGAAAATCGTTTACGGCGCATTTGACAGAGTAGCAGCAAAGACTGGTAAAGAAGCTTTGGAAGTTTTCGAAGAAGCTATGAACAACATCATGCCAGTACTTGAAGTAAAAGCAAGACGTATCGGTGGTGCCACATATCAGGTGCCTATCGAAGTAAGAGCTGACAGAAGACAGGCTTTAGCACTTCGTTGGATTACATTGTATTCACGTAAACGTGGTGAAAAAACAATGGAAGAAAGACTTGCTAACGAAATTATGGATGCAGCAAACAACACAGGTGCATCTGTAAAGAAGAAAGAAGACATGCACAAAATGGCAGAAGCAAACAAGGCATTTGCACATTACAGATGGTAATTTTTTACACATCGGTTTTAAGCAAGTGGCGGGGCAGATGTTTTCATCTGCCGGTTGGCTTCACAGATTGATAGGAGGAATTATCCTTGGCTGGTAGAGAATATCCATTAGAGAGAACCAGAAATATTGGTATTATGGCTCACATTGATGCTGGTAAGACAACATTGACAGAGCGTATTTTATATTATACTGGTGTTAACTACAAGATTGGTGATACTCATGAAGGTACTGCAACCATGGACTGGATGGAACAGGAACAGGAACGTGGTATCACAATCACTTCAGCAGCGACAACATGCCATTGGACAGAGCAGGAAAACTGCAAACCAAAGCCAGGCGCTTTGGAACACCGTATCAATATCATTGATACACCGGGTCACGTTGACTTTACTGTAGAAGTTGAACGTTCTTTGCGTGTACTTGATGGTGCTGTCGGCGTTTTCTGTGCTAAAGGCGGTGTAGAACCTCAGTCCGAGAATGTATGGCGTCAGGCTGATACTTACAACGTACCTAGAATGGCTTTCATCAATAAGATGGATATTTTAGGTGCAGACTTCTACAATGCAGTAGAACAGATTAAAACAAGATTGGGTAAAAATGCTATCTGTCTTCAGCTCCCGATCGGTAAAGAAGACGAATTCAAAGGTATTATCGACCTTTTCGAAATGAAAGCTTACATCTACAATGATGATAAGGGCGACGATATTTCTATCGTTGATATTCCTGAAGACATGGCAGATGATGCTGAATTATACAGAACAGAGCTTGTTGAAAAGATCTGTGAATTAGATGATGACCTGATGATGCAGTATCTTGAAGGTGAAGAACCATCTGTAGAAGAGATGAAAGCAGTTTTGAGAAAAGCGACATGTGAATGTCAGGCTATTCCTGTATGCTGTGGTTCTGCTTACAGAAACAAAGGTGTTCAGAAGCTTCTTGATGCAATTCTTGAGTACATGCCTGCACCTACAGATATCCCTGCAATCAAGGGTGTTGATATGGATGGCAATGAAGTGGAAAGACATTCTTCAGATGAAGAACCTTTCTCAGCTCTGGCATTCAAGATCATGGCTGACCCGTTTGTTGGTAAGCTTGCATTCTTCAGAGTTTACTCAGGTACAATGAACTCAGGTTCATATGTATATAACTCAACAAAAGACAAAAAAGAACGTGTTGGCCGTATCCTTCAGATGCATGCCAACAAACGTCAGGAACTTGATAAAGTTTACTCAGGTGATATCGCAGCAGCTGTTGGTTTCAAGGTAACAACAACAGGTGATACAATCTGTGACGAACAGCATCCGGTTATCCTTGAATCCATGGAATTCCCTGAACCGGTTATCGAGCTTGCAATCGAGCCGAAGACAAAAGCAGGTCAGGGTAAACTTGGTGAATCTCTTGCAAAACTTGCAGAAGAAGACCCGACATTCAGAGCTCATACAGATCCTGAAACAGGTCAGACAATCATCGCCGGTATGGGTGAACTTCATCTTGAAATCATCGTAGACAGACTTCTTCGTGAATTCAAGGTTGAAGCAAATGTAGGCGCACCTCAGGTTGCTTACAAAGAAACATTTACAAAACCGGTTGAAGTTGACAGCAAGTATGCGAAGCAGTCCGGTGGTCGTGGTCAGTATGGTCACTGTAAAGTTAAATTTGCGCCAATGGATCCAAACGGTGAAGAGACATTCAAGTTTGAATCAACTGTAGTCGGTGGTGCTATTCCTAAGGAATATATCCCGGCTGTCGGTGAAGGTATTGAAGAAGCTGCCAAAGCCGGTGTACTTGGCGGATTCCCTGTACTCGGTGTATATGCAAATGTTTATGACGGTTCATATCATGAAGTCGACTCTTCTGAAATGGCATTCCACATCGCAGGCTCTCTTGCATTCAAGGATGCTATGAAGAAAGGTAATCCTGTACTTCTTGAGCCAATCATGAAAGTTGAAGTAACAATGCCTGAAGAATACATGGGTGATGTTATCGGTGACGTTAACTCACGTCGTGGACGTATTGAAGGTATGGAAGATGTCGGCGGCGGCAAGATGGTTAAAGCTTATGTTCCACTTGCTGAAATGTTCGGCTATGCAACAGACCTTCGTTCAAAGACACAGGGTCGTGGTAACTACTCTATGTTCTTTGAAAAATATGAGCAGGTTCCAAAGTCCGTTCAGGAAAAAGTACTTGCTGCCAAAACAAAATAATCAATAAAGTCATAAAATCCGGCTGCAGACCAGGCAGCCGGGTCTATATAAAATTGACTTTTCTTAAAATTAGGCTTGCAACAATATCTAAAATGCAATATAATTGTAGCTAGCCAAGCGTATAAAAATATAATGTTTTAATTAAGGAGGACGTTAAAAATGGCAAAAGCTAAGTTTGAAAGAACTAAACCACATTGTAATATTGGTACTATCGGCCACGTTGACCACGGTAAAACTACATTAACAGCAGCTATTACAAAAGTTTTAGCAGAAAGAGTTGCTGGTAACACAGCTACAGATTTCGAAAACATCGATAAAGCTCCAGAAGAAAGAGAACGTGGTATCACAATTTCTACAGCTCACGTAGAATATGAAACAGAAAAGAGACACTACGCTCACGTTGACTGCCCGGGACATGCTGACTACGTTAAGAACATGATTACTGGTGCTGCTCAGATGGATGGTGCTATCCTTGTTGTTGCTGCAACAGATGGTGTTATGGCTCAGACAAAAGAACATATCCTTCTTTCACGTCAGGTAGGTGTTCCTTATATCGTTGTATTCATGAACAAATGTGATATGGTAGATGACGAAGAACTTCTTGAATTAGTAGAAATGGAAATCACAGAAGTTCTTGAAGAATATGAATTCACAGATTGCCCAATCGTTAAAGGTTCAGCTCTTATGGCTCTTGAAGATCCTTCAGGCGAATGGGGTGACAAGATCATGGAACTTATGGATACTGTTGATGAATATATCCCAGATCCTAAGCGTGCTACAGATCAGCCATTCCTTATGCCAGTCGAAGACGTTTTCTCTATCACAGGCCGTGGTACAGTTGCTACAGGTAGAGTAGAACGTGGTGTTCTTCATGTATCTGAAGAAGTTGAAATCGTTGGTGTTAAAGAAGAAGCTCGTAAAGTTGTTGTAACAGGTATCGAAATGTTCCGTAAACTCCTTGACGAAGCTCAGGCTGGTGATAACATCGGTTGTCTTCTCCGTGGTGTTCAGAGAAATGAAATCGAAAGAGGACAGGTTCTTGCTAAACCAGGTTCAGTACACCCACACAAAAAATTCACAGCTCAGGTTTACGTATTAACAAAAGATGAAGGTGGCCGTCATACTCCATTCTTCAACAACTATCGTCCACAGTTCTACTTCAGAACAACAGACATCACAGGTCAGATCAGCCTTCCAGAAGGTACAGAAATGTGCATGCCTGGTGATAACGTAGAAATGACAATCGAACTGATCCACCCAGTTGCTATGGAACAGGGTCTTACATTCGCTATCCGTGAAGGTGGTAGAACAGTTGGTTCAGGCCGTGTTGCTACTATCATCGAATAATCTCTGATTTCGTATCATAGAAACTTAAATACAAGCCGCAATTCCTCATTTTATGAGGGGTTGCGGTTTATTTTTTTAACGGAAGATTAACGAACATAGAAAAAGCTCTTTTCAAGTTCTTCACTCAAAATGGGCTTGTGATACGCGTAATGATACATGTTGTAAGAGTGCGAACATCACTTCTTTCACTGCGTAGTGGGAAGGAGCGTTGTGATGGAGCGGTAATTACAGCCTAAGGCTTTCACTAGTTGCTTGTATAAAATAAATAATTTGCGAAAGAATATAATTGACATAGTTTGCGTCAAAGAATATAATATACTTAACAAAATAGAATTATAAAGACTAAAATATTAAGAAAGGAGAAAAGACGATGCTATACAATTATATTAAGGAACATTACAAAGAAGCAGAGCCGATTTTCTTTTCGGATTTGGAGAGAGAGAATATTACGAAGTCTGCTTTAAATCAGCAGTTGAAAAAACTCTGTGAAAAAGGTCTTCTGCAGAAATATGATACTGGGGTATATTTTATTCCCAAGAAGACGCTACTAAATTCTACTATTGGTCCCAATGCGGATATGGTAGCGAGATATCGTTTTATTTCCAAGGGGGACAATATAGATGGTTTTTATGGTGGCAATTCCTTTGCGAACCAGATAGGGATTACTACACAGGTTCCACGGGTGGTTGAGATTGTAAGTAATAATACCAACTCATCAGACAGAGAGGTTCGGATTGGCAACAGAAGATTTTATGTGAGAAAACCAATCGTACAAATAACAAAAGAGAATGTGTATGTGTTACAGATGCTGGAGCTGTTGAAAAATCTTGATGCGTATTTAGATTATTCCTATGTGGAGGCACGGGAGAAATTCGCAGAGTATATATCCATTCATGGAATCACAAGAAGTGATGTGGATTTGTATATCAGAAAGTATCCGATGTCTACGTTTAAATACTATTATGAATTGGAGTTAGATCATGTACTTGCATAAAGAAAATAGAGAATTATTTCGCGATGCAATCTTGCTGGCTTCACAGAAACTGGAAGTCAGTGAAGATATCGTTGAGAAAGATTATTATGTCACTTTGATTTTGAAGAAGCTTTCTGCGATTGAATATCCGATTGTGTTTAAGGGCGGTACATCTCTTTCAAAAGCCTTTCATGTAATTGACCGATTCTCTGAGGATATCGACATAACATTTACAGAGCATCTGGGCGAAGCTAGAAGAAAGAAACTGAAATATAACATATTGAAGCCGATTGCTGATGAGTTAGGACTTGTGATTCGTAATTTCGACTCTATTGAAAGTGATAAAAATCTGAATCATTATGATTTTTATTATGAGTCAGTGGTAGGGGATAGAGTTATCAATGCAATTCCGTCTTATGTCAAGGTGGAAACCTCCTTGATGTCCTATGCATTTCCTACAGAAGAAAAGGAGTTGGGAAATTATATATTGGATGCCCTTGGAACTGAGGAAGAAGGGTTTATTACAACATATGATTTGAGAACATTCTCTATGCGTGTTCAGTCATTGAACCGTACCCTGATTGATAAAGTTTTTGCTGTATGCGATTATTACCTGCAGGGCAAGGCTCGCAGAAATGCAAGACATTTGTATGATATTTATAAGCTGACAGAGCATGTGGAGATTGACGATGATTTCTTGAAGCTTGTGAAAGAAGTACGTGCGCACAGAATCGCTATGGGAAGTGAAATTGCTCCGGCAGCACCCTTGCATGTAAATATTGTAGAGTTGGTTCAGAAGATTTGTGATGAAGATTTTTACAAAGAAGATTATCGGGAGACCACACTCAAATTGATTTCAGATTCTTTGGAGTATGATATGCTGAAGAAGCATTATAAGGAATTGGCGGAGAAGATATTTGCCTGACATGTTTTTCTAATTCAAAAGATGTAAAATAGGGTGGAATATGTAATTGACATAGTGGCCTGAAGGGCATATTTTTATTCATACAAAGGTCTCCGTTAATCTTATGGTTTTGAACTATAGAAGAGATGAACATTAAAGAAAATATTATGTTATAGTTTGGGCTGGGCGAAGGACCCGGGTCCATCAGCAGATGGGGAGGTTCCCCTTCACATTTTTCATAATATATTTGGAATTGCGGCGGACGTCTGCGGACTATGCCTAAGGGAGTTGGATGCGTCCGGCTTCCTTTTTAATGTTTAAGTAAAGATACACACGAGAGCAACCTGTGTGTACTTACACTTTAATGTGTATCACACCACGTATCTCCTCATTTTTGTTCGCCCAGCCCAAGATTATTCCAGGTATGATACAACAGTAAAACATAATTCCGTTCGCCCACCCTACCACTAATCAACGAAGGTCGAATGAATTTCACAAAGAATAATTTTACATTCCGGTTCGCCCATGCTACAATTAAGAAAATGTTTGCTTGATAAAAACTGGCTGCATTTTGGCTGCAAAATTTTTTAAAACTACAGATTTTCTGCACAAAATAATAAATCAGAGAAAATAAAATGGGAAGCGGGAACGAGAGAGGTGTGATATATGGGTATCTATTTAAATCCCGGAAATGAAAGTTTCCAGGAATCAATTGAATCAGAGATATATGTGGATAAAACGGAATTGATTGCATATACGAATCGTGTATTGAAAACGAGGCAGAAATTTGTGTGTGTAAGTAGACCAAGAAGATTTGGAAAATCCATGGCAGCTGAGATGCTGGCAGCCTATTATGGAAGAAATGCAGATTCCAGAAAGCAGTTTGAGAATCTTAAAATAGGAAAAGATGCTTCTTTTATGGAACATCTGAATCAGTATAATGTTATATTTATGAATATGCAGGATTTCTTCAGCCGGACACATGATGTGAATAAAATGAAGATGCTGCTGGAAAAGTGTTTACTCAGAGATCTTTTGAAAAAATATACGGATGTGGACTATCTGGATAAAACAGATTTAATTGGGGTTTTACAGGATATTTATGCAGAATGCAGAATCCGTTTTATTTTTATAATTGATGAATGGGATTGTATTTTCAGGGAAAACAAAGATGGTTCAGAAGCTCATAAAACGTATCTGGATTTCTTGAGAAATCTTTTGAAAGACAGATCTTATGTGGCATTAGCATACATGACGGGAATTCTTCCGATTAAAAAATACGGATCACATTCGGCTTTGAATATGTTTGATGAATTTTCTATGACAAATCCAAAGCAGCTTGCGGAGTTTGTAGGTTTTACGGAGTCAGAAGTAAAAGAATTATGTGATCGGTACGGAATGGACTTTGAAGAAACCAGAAGGTGGTATGATGGATACCGCTTTGAAAACGTGGAACATGTGTACAGTCCACGATCTGTGGTCAGTGCAATGCTCAGCAGAAGTTTTGACAACTACTGGAACCAGACGGAAACTTTTGAAGCACTGCGTGACTATATTGTTATGAATTATGCGGGGCTGAAGGATATTGTAATCGAACTGCTGGCAGGGAAACATAAAAAGATAGAAACAGGTTCCTTCAGTAATGATATGACCACGTTTGCAACAGCAGACGATGTACTGACTTTATTGATTCATCTCGGATATTTGGCATATGACTTTTCAGAGAAAGAGGTATTTATACCAAATTCGGAAATTGCTTCTGAATTTGTGGCAGCTATTCAGGGGGCAGGTTGGGAGAATGTTGTTACTGCTGTAAAAAAGTCAGATAATCTGTTGAAAGCAACCTGGAATAAAAATTCGGAAGCAGTTGCGGAGGGAATAGAGGAATCACATTTTGAGACTTCTATATTAAAATACAATGATGAGAACTCTCTGTCCTGTGTGATTGATGAGGTAGCAGGAGATTCGGTATAGAGATTACAGAAAGAGGGATAAGCCAGTATCTGGTTTAGCTCTCTTTTTATTCTAACATAAAAGTGAATGGTGTGCACTGTGTTACTGTACACAGGTAATTTCGGTACCGAAATTACCGTATGAAAGTCTTTTGGCTTCGGATTTTGGCCATTTTAAATGCGAAGCATGGCCAAAATCGGTTACAGTACGCACAGGGTGTGTACTGTAACTGTACTGTAACGAAGTGTGTATCGGGCAGTCTTTTCGGATATACAACAGGAGAAAAATATTGTAGAATAGGGGCATAGGGTTATGGAAGGAGAATGAGAAGAAAAGTATTTTGTTACTTGAAGATGATGAAAACTTAAATAGGGGCATCAGTCTGAAGCTTGGCAAGGAAGGATATCATGTGTTTTCAGCATGTACGATATTGGAAGCAAAATCAATATTTTGCAAAGAAAATATTGATTTTGTTATTAGTGATATTACTTTACCGGATGGCAATGGTTTGGATTTTGGGAAAGCGGTAAGAGAAAAAAGCAATGCGGTTTTGATTTATTTAACAGCAATGGATCAGGAAATAGACATTGTCAATGGATATGATACAGGCGCGGACGACTATATTACAAAGCCTTTTTCGGTCAACATTCTTACATCCAAAGTCAATGCTTTTATGAGAAGATTAGGTCATCATGAAG
>JALEHN010000102.1 GCA_022770525.1 Clostridiales bacterium | reverse complement strand
GCCATCGGAATCATGCCGCAAAAATAAATCCTCAGATATGTTTTGGCTAACGGCATAATTTCTTCCGGTGCGTTCACCGCCCTTAGAGCCGGTGATACCCCGACAAGCCCGATGATCATCAATATACCGCCGAATAGCATTCCTATAAAGACAGCACCCCTGACACTGTCCTTAAGCCGCTCTCCTTCTTTAGCCCCATAGTATTGTGAAATCACGACGGTACCACCGGATGCAAGCCCGGTAAAAAATTCCATTAAAAGATTCACAAGTGTTGAACTTGTTCCTCCCGCCGCTGCAAGGGCTTCTTTTCCAATAAAGTTGCCGACAATTGCCATATCGATCATATTGTAGCATTGCTGCAGAAATGCCCCGATCATTACCGGAAAAAATAATGAAAACAAAGCCTTTAGAATATTTCCGTCTGTAACACTGTTGATATGCTCTTTTGACATTTTAACGCCTCCTCTTTTGTCTGTCTTTATTTTATATCGTCATATAACGTCTTGTCAATATTTAACAAATCGTATTGTCACCAACATCATTTCTTTAATGTTTAATATCTTTATATACTATATAAAAATACTTTTTTTTCATAATAAAATCCACTTTTTAACATATTTTTCTTTACACTGCCAGGTTAATATGTTAAAATGATAGAAATTTTTCAGCAAAATAAAGCGTTAAAGCATTGCTTCGCAGATGAGGTAACAAAGCCTCGCTGCGCTTTTTTTTAGACGCTTAAAAACACAAGAGGAGAGATTTTATGTTAGAATTAATCACAAATGTAAACAATGCTGTCAACAATGTTGTCTGGGGCTGGCCGGCACTGATACTGCTTGCTTTCGTCGGTATATTAATGACATGCCTGACCCGTTTTTTCCAGGTGAGCCATTTTGCTCACTGGGTAAAAATGACTGTCGGTGCCATTTTTAAAGACAAAAATGTTGTTGGTCATACCAAAGACAAATCTATTTCCCAGTTTCAGTCTTTATGTACGGCACTTGCGGCAACGGTCGGTACAGGTAATATCGTCGGTGTTGCCGGCGCGATTATTGTCGGCGGACCGGGCGCTGTTTTCTGGATGTGGCTCATTGCTTTCTTTGGAATGATGACCAACTATTCTGAAAATGTTCTCGGTATCTATTACAGACGCAAAAATAAAACCGGAGAATGGTCCGGCGGTGCGATGTACTACTTAAGAGACGGTCTTGGCAGCAAAAAAGGCTGTAAATACATCGGCAAAATTCTTGCTGTCCTTTTCGCAGTCTTCTGCTTTATTGCCTCTTTTGGCATCGGCAATATGACACAGGTCAACTCCATTTCCGGAAATATGGCATCCGTTTTCGGCGTTCCTACATGGCTTACGGGTATCGTCATTTTAATTATCGGCGGTCTCGTCATTGTCGGAGGATTAAAACGAATTGCATCCGTCACTGAAAAAATTGTACCATTTATGGTTGTTATTTATATTGTTGGCAGCCTTATCATTCTTGTCGCAAATATTTCACAGATCGGTACAGTTTTTGCCGCTATATTCAGAGGCGCTTTTGCCGCAAAATCTGCCGGCGGTGCTGTTGTCGGCTATGGTATCAAACTTGCCATTGAGCAGGGTATGAAACGCGGCGTTTTCTCAAACGAGGCAGGTCTTGGTTCATCTGTTATGGTTCATTCAAACTCCAATGTAAGCGAACCTGTGCGCCAGGGTATGTGGGGTATTTTTGAGGTTTTTGCAGATACAATTATTGTATGCACATTAACGGCTTTCTCCATTCTTTCATCGGGACTTGTTGACCTTGAAACCGGTGTGACTTTAACAGAGTACAATGGTCTCGCTCTGACCAAATCCAATCTTGTATCCACTGTTTTTTCAATGCATTTCGGAAAAATCGGTGCTGCTTTTCTTGCCATAGCCATCATGCTTTTTGCATTTTCCACAGTTCTTGGGTGGAGCCACTACGGCACAAAAGCATGTGAATTTTTGTTTGGCGAGAAACTTACAATTATCTATCGCGTCATTTTCGTTATCGCTATTTTCGGCGGAGCGGTCATGGGCGATAACCTTGCCTGGGAACTGGCAGATACATTTAACGGTATGATGATGCTTCCAAACCTCATCGGTGTTCTTGTTCTGTCACCGCTTGTATGTAAGATCACAAAAAACTATGTAGACCGTGTCTTAAGACACAAAAAGGTGAAACCTATGCTTTCTGCATTTGAAGAAATACAAAAAGAACAGGAACAAAAGCTTTGACAGCTTTATCCTATTTTGCTAAAATAAACCTTGCATTTGAGGGCATTTCGCTCTCTTACATAAATAAGGAAAGAAGGACACACCCCATGCCTAAATTAAATGAAAACTATAAAAATTTAAAAGAAAGCTATCTGTTTTCTGAAATCGCACACAGAGTCGATGCTTATACGAAAGCTAATCCTGATAAAAAGGTTATCCGCCTTGGTATCGGTGATGTAACACTGCCTCTTGGCAGCCATGTCATTGAAGGACTTCATGAAGGCGTCAACGCTATGGCATCTTCAGAAACTTTTAAAGGCTATGGACCTGAACAGGGTTATGCTTTTTTACGCGAAGCCATTTCTGATTATTATAAACGCAATGGCATATGTGTTGACGCTTCTGATATCTTTGTTTCAGACGGTGCCAAAAGTGATACTGGAAATATCACCGATATCTTCGGCAATGACAACGTCATCCTGATGCCGGATCCTGTTTACCCGGTTTATGTTGACACAAACATCATGTGCGGAAGAAATGTTACATATATTGCAGGTAATGCCGATAATCATTTTCTGCCTATGCCTGACCCTGATGTACACGCAGATCTTATTTATATCTGCTCTCCGAATAACCCTACAGGTGCAGCTTATAATAAAGAACAGCTCAAAGAATGGGTTGATTATGCGCTGGCCAATGAAGCTGTCATTTTATATGATTCTGCTTATGAAGCATTTATTTCCGATCCTGAGCTGCCAAGAAGCATTTATGCCATTGAAGGTGCCAAAAAATGTGCCATCGAGTTTTGTTCTCTTTCAAAAACGGCAGGTTTTACAGGAACACGCTGCGGATATACAGTAGTCCCTAAGGAACTTGTTTTTAAAGCTTCAGATGGCAGCGAATTATCACTTCACGCCATGTGGAACCGCCGTCAGACAACAAAATTTAACGGTACATCATACATCATCCAGAAAGGTGCCGCTGCCGCTTTCAGTGCGGAAGGTATGGCTCAGTGCCAGGAAAATATCCGTTACTATAAAGAAAATGCAAAGATCATCGCTTCCGTCTTTGACGAAAAGGGTATCCGTTACTTTGGCGGTATCAACTCTCCTTACATCTGGTTTGAATGCCCGAATGGCATGGACTCCTGGGAATTTTTTGACTGTATGTTAAACACCATCCAGGTTGTCGGAACACCGGGTGCCGGCTTTGGTGAAAACGGTAAGAACTTCTTCCGTCTCACAGCCTTTGGTAATCGTGAAAATACAATCGAAGCCATGGAAAGATTTAAAGCGGCCTTCTAACAGGATTTTGACAGAAGCTTTATTACCATATCTGTTTTTATAAGATATTATACCAGTAAGATCAATTTAATTTATAAGAAACGTACGCCGTAAGGCACTGAAAAAAGGCAATTTCCTCAATTTTAGAGAGAATTGCCTTTTTTGTGCACCGATGTACGGCTGCATCAGTACCTTTTTTCTTTTTCACGTTTTTGTTATCACCGTCGGCGTAAAGTTCATAACATGCTCAAGCACATCCATGACATGATGTACTGCCGTTTCAACATCGGCAACGTCACCGTTGATAATCAGTGAACCGTTAAACCGATCCACAAACACCAGATGCACATTCGCGGCTTTTGTGGCGATATCAGCACCGATGATAGCGCCTTCGCCGGGTGTAATCGTAAGAATCCCCAGTGCTCCGCAATGCTCTCCGATCATACCCAGCTTTTTATACAAATCCTGTTCCGGATTGGCAATAACATGGGCAAGCGTTACCTGTTTGCCCGGAACGTATTCCTGAATAACCCGCTGTTTTTCAGTTGGCATGGGAACACCCCTTTCGCAGATTTTTATGATCGTGATTCAAATTTTTTATAATAACACCTCTATTTCTTTATAATAGAGATTTCTTATAAACGAGATTTCTTATAAACGAGATTTCTTTTTACATAGATTTCTCTATAAAAGCGATTCAAATATTTCTTTCCGCGGATTCGGTATCACAACACTTGA
>JALEHN010000135.1 GCA_022770525.1 Clostridiales bacterium | reverse complement strand
GCAAAGGAGTTTTGAAATGAAGGCGGAAAATAATCTTGGAAAAGATAATATACGGTCACTTGTATTAAAAATTGCGCTTCCAAGTATGCTGGCCCAGTTTGTCAGCGTTTTTTACAGCATTGTCGACAGGATGTATATCGGTCATATTCCTATGGACGGCGATTTAGCCCTGGCCGGCGTCGGTATATGCGGCCCTGTCGTTACGATGGTCGGTTCTTTTGCCTTTTTGATCGGTGTCGGCGGTGCGCCGCTGATGAGTATGCGTATGGGCGAAAAGAAAGAAAAAGAAGCACAGAAAATTGTGGCAAACTGTTTTTTAATGCTGTGTGTTCTTGCTGTTGTTCTGACGGCGGTGATGCTGGCTGTCAAAGAACCGATGCTTCGCATGTTTGGCGCCAGTGATGTGACTTATGAATTTGCCGGTGTGTATTTCACAACCTATCTGACAGGTACAGTTTTTGCGCTGTTATCAACCGGGATGAACCAGTTTATTATATGTCAGGGCTTTGCAAAAACCGGAATGCTTTCAGTGGTCATCGGCGCAGTGTTAAATATTGCGCTGGATCCGCTGTTTATTTTTGTATTGGATATGGGTGTTAGAGGTGCGGCTGCGGCAACGGTTGTATCACAGCTTGTCAGCTGTATCTTTGTTCTTTCTTTTTTGTTTGGACACCGGGTTTTAGTCCGCATTACGTTTGGCGGATATGACCTGAAAATAATGCTTAAAGTGCTTTCAATCGGATTTACGCCGTTTATTATTATTGCCATTGACAATGTGATGATTATTGCCATGAATGCGGTTTTGCAGTATTACGGAGGCCCCCTGCAGGGTGATATGCTTATTACCTGTGCGACGATTGTACAGAGCTTCATGCTTGTTGTGACGATGCCCCTTGGCGGTATCAGCGGCGGTACACAGACGATTCTCGCTTACAATTATGGCGCCGGTCAGACGGACAGGGTGCTTAAGGCACAAAAATATATTATTATGCTGTGTGTCGCTTTTACAGCAGTGATGTTTATATTTGCAAGAATCGGCGGCGGACTGTTTGTCCGGCTGTTTACTGATGATGAAAATCTGATCCGTGAAGCTGTGTGGGCCATTAAAGTGTGTACCCTTGCAGTCGTTCCTCTTGGCGTTCAATATGAATTGGTTGATGGATTTACCGGTATGGGATGCGTAAAATATGCCCTGCCGCTGTCATTTTTCAGAAAATTCGTCTACTTTGTATCGCTGTTTGTCATACCGGCGTTTTGGGGGGCACAGATGGTTTTCTATGCGGAGGTTGTATCCGATGTTCTCGGACCGCTTGTTTCAGTCATTGTCTACATTTGCACAATAAAGAAAATAATGAATCGAAGAATTGAAGAGATTCAAAAATCGGGAAACTGAAGAAATCTTAGAAAACTGAAATTCAAAGAGCTGCAATTTAAAAAGTCACTGCAAAGCACTGAATAAAGTTTTATAAAACTGTAAAAAGAAGAAACTCCTGCATCGGGTTCAGGGATTTCTTCTTTTTTTGCATGTTTGTCAGCTATACTATAATAACAGTTTATTTATTTTCCGGGTCAAAGCCGTTTGCTTTCATAATATCGCCAAGCTCGGCGGTATATTTCTCATCTGTATGCACAACAAAAGCATCCGGATCAATAGGAATGTTTTGCTCGTGCATTCTTTTGATACTCCAGATGTATATAATATCCAGGGCCGGAATCAGTTCTTCACCGACAGGGGTTAATACGTATTCGACTTTCAGCGGCATGACCTGATACTGTATGCGTTTAACGAGCCCGTCGCGCTCCAGCTCCTTTAACTGCTGGCTTAAAACTTTTTCGCTGATAGGCAGCGTTTTTCTTGTTTCGTTAAAACGTATGGAACCGTAGGTGTGAATATGATGTAACAGCGTAGCTTTCCATTTGCCGGAAAGACAGCGCATTCCATAAAGGTAAGGGTTCGTATACTCCATTGATATTCCTCCAGATAATCCATTGCTTCTCTATATTATATATCAGCTCAGTAAAAAATAAAAGATAAAAAAGTAAATATGTAAATTTTAAACGAAATAGTAAGATAATCAATGATTTCTCTCAAAAAACAGATGTCAATTATGCATAAAAACGATTCGTAAAAATTGGGAGAAATGCTGATTTTATAAGGGGTCAGACCCCGTCAAATTTTTATTAAATCTGAGAAAATCCAGTGTTTATAAGGCTTTGAGAAATTGATAAATAATCAACAAAATAACCGTATGGTAACTACGTAACTTTACTGTAATTATTGCACAAATTTAAGGGATATTATATAATAAATTCAACATAAATGTTCATGGCGATTCAGTATACTCCAGATTTGCTAGGCATTAATGACAGTATGAGATTTGAAAAAATTGAAATGTTGTCTAAAATGCAGATGCCAGAACGATAAAGTTGTTAATTATTTATTTAAAAAATAAAAGGAAGAGGAGAAGATAACAATGAAAAAAATGACAATCGAAACAGCAACAGTTTACAATCCACCGGCACATCATGGCTGCACATGCATGCGTTTCCATGGCAAAGAAGAAACAGGTGCTTCTAAATTCTGGATTGGACAGAGCATTTTCCTTCCGGGCGGCGGCGCAGATTATGCTTACAATGATAATCCGCTTGAAAAAGTTTACTATGTGATCGAAGGTGAAATGACAGTTACTGACGATGCCGGAACAGAATATGTGATTCATCAGGATGAATGCATTTCCTTCCCTCCATTCGAAGGCCGCTACCTTGAAAACAAATCACGCAAACCTGCAAGAATGCTTGTTATCATCAACTATCCGGAACAGGCATAATAAGTGGTGCAGTATTTTATTAATTGATTGAAGGAGGTTCTTTAAAATGGTTAATTTAAAGAAAGATTTTGTGGACAATATGTTTTCTGTTAAAGGCAAAGTTGCTTTAGTAACAGGTGCTACAGGTGCTTTAGGTAAAGTTCTTGCAAAAGCTTACGGCTATGCAGGCGCAAAAGTTGTTATGACCGGACGTAATCAGGCAAAATTACAGGAATTAGTTGATGAATTTAAAGCTGAAGATATCGACTGTGTTGCATTTACAGCTGATCCTGCAAAAGAAGAAGATGTTGATGCATTAATCAAATCAGCAGTTGAAGCATACGGCGAAATCAATATCCTTGCAGTTTGCCACGGATTTAATAAACCACAGAATATTCTTGAACAGTCTGTTGCAGATTGGCAGTATATTATGGATGCTGACTGTAAGTCAGTTTATGTTGTATGCAAATACGTTGCTCAGCAGATGGTTGCTCAGGGCAAGGGCGGCAAGATGGTTGTTGTTACATCACAGCGTTCAAAACGCGGTATGGCAGGCTACACAGGCTACTGTACATCAAAGGGCGGCGCAGACCTTATGGTTTCTTCTATGGCTTGTGACCTTTCAGCTAAATACGGCATCAACGTTAACTCTATCTGCCCGACAGTATTCCGCAGTGACTTAACAGAGTGGATGTTCGATCCTGAATCAGCAGTATATCAGAACTTTATGAAACGTGAGCCGATCGGTCGTCTTGCTGAGCCGGAAGATTTCGTTGGCTATGCACTTTTCTTATCATCAGATGCATCAAATTATATCACTGGTGCTAACTGTGACTGCTCAGGCGGTTACCTGACCTGCTAATTTGATTGGAGATAATTGATTATGCGTGATATTAAGAAATTCTTAGTATGCGGCGGCGGTATGATGGGCAGCGCCATTGCCCAGATCCTTGCAGGACTTGAAGGTGCTGAAGTAACAGTATATGATGTATTTCCTGTAGATGTAGAAGCCAAAGTACGCAATAATATGAAATTACTTGTTGAAAAAGAAATTGTGACAGAAGCAGATGTTGATGCGATTGTTTCAAAAATCAGCTTCACACAGACACTGGACTGTGACGGTGTGCGCAATGCAGAACTTGTCATCGAATGTGTTCTTGAAGACATGGAAATGAAACAGAATCTGTTTGCACAGCTTGAAGATTATGTCGCAGATGACTGTATCTTCTGTACAAATACTTCAGTTATGAGTCCGACTGAAATTTCTTCAAAATGCAAACATAAAGAAAGACTCTGCGGTACACATTTCTGGAATCCTGCTTTCCTTATTCCGCTTGTTGAAGTTGTTAAAACACCTGCAACAACAGATGAGGTTGCACAAACTGTTATGGATATTCTTACTAAAGCCGGCAAAAAGCCTGTACTTTGTAAGAAAGATGTTCCTGGCTTTATCGCCAACAGAATGCAGCATGCACTGTGGCGTGAAGCAATTTCAATCGTTGAGCGCGGCATCGCTGATGCGAAGACGGTTGATGATGCATGCAAATACAGCTTCGGTTTAAGACTTCCGTATCTTCCGCCGCTGGTGAACTCAGATATGGTCGGTACACAGCTTACATATAATATCCACAGCTATGTATTAAAAGATCTGGAAGACAGACATGATGCATCACCGTTACTTAAGGAAATGCTTGATGAAGGCAAAAAAGGTTTCCGAGCAGACCTTGTTGACGGAACAAGAGAAGGCTTCATGAAGTACACAGATGAGGAAATTGCCGAGATTAACGGCGGTTTGAATGAATACCTCATCAAAATGCTTTACGGCAAATAAAATGTAACTGTTCAGAGCCAAGCAAAATTTCATAAAACAGGCGTAAAATGCTCGCATTTTTAAGACTGTTTTTGAAATTTTATTTGGTGGATACGCCACACCGACGAAATGCGAAGCATTTTGGAGGTTGGCTCTGAAAAGTTACAATAAAATATTGAATTTTTCAAATTAATAGCACCGGGGTAAATCCCCGATGCCCATAAAAACATACATATAATCATTCAGGAGGATATTTAAAATGGGAAGAGTAGTCGTAGATTTATCACATCCATTTAGTGCAGAAATTCCACGTTGGCCATATTTTGACAAACCGGACATCGTAGGTGCTCATTCAATGGCAAAGGGCGGTGTTCTTACACAGAGAATCACATGTACAATGCATACAGGTACACACTGTGACGCACCACGTCACGTTATGGAATATGAGTTCAACGGAAAACGTGCACGTTATACACATGAAATGCCTGCAGATGCTTACTCAGGTGAAGCTATCGTATTCAAAATCGATATTGAACCATGGGGTCTTATCACAGACAAACATCTTGATGCCTGCATGAAAGAATATGGTTTAAAAGACGGCGACCTTAAGGGTAAGATTCTTTGCCTCAATTCAGGTATGCATCGTTATTTCGATGATTCCAAAGCTTACTATCATTATGCAGCAGGTACAGGTGTTGACGCCGGTAAATGGTTTGTAAAACAGGGCGTTAAATGTGTAGCTATGGACGGACAGGCACTTGACCATCCGCTTCACACAGCTATGGGCAACAATGGTATGACAAGAATGAACCTTCTTGGTGCTACAGGAAGACCAATCACAGAAGAATATAAAGAACTTTTTGGTGAAGAAGCTTACGCTGAATTTGATAAAGAAGAATATATCAGAATCCACGGACAGGAAGCTTATGATGCTAAATTCGGTGATTTAGAGGCTATCGGTGTTTGGGGTACATGGGAACCATGTCATAAAGAAATGCTCGGTCATGGTATCGTTGGTGTTGAAAACCTTGGCGGTGACCTTGATAAGATCATCCCTGGCAAATGGTTTGAATTCCACTGCTATCCGATCAGATGGTATATGGGTGACGGTTCTATGGCTCATCCGGTTGCTTATGTTGATGAAGAAAACATTGACCCTACAGTTCCTGACAGAAAATATAAATACTGCGGAACAGGTTATGGTGATGAAGAAGAATATGGTCTTAGCTGCCTTGATTACATTCAGAGACTGTTTAACCGCAACAAATAATTGCTCTAATTTAAAATAACTGATCCAGACGGGATATTCCCGTCTGGTTTTTATGGGTATAAGGAGGATGTTTAAAATGGACAAAGCATTAAAGAATAAAGTCATTATTACAGCTGCTGTTACAGGTGCATGGCCTAAAAAAGAAAATAATCCAAACGTTCCGATGACACCGTCAGAAATTGCTGATGATGTTTATGCATGTTGGAAAGCAGGCGCTGCAATTGCCCATCTTCATATGAGAGATGACGAAGGCAATGGTACAATGGATACTGCTAAATTTGATGAAACACTGGCAATCATTAAAGAAAGATATCCGGAAATGGATATCATCATCAACCTGACAACATCAGGTGATATTCACGCCGATGACGAGCTTCGTGTTGCACACGTTAAGAAACACAAACCGGAAATGGCATCCTATGACTGTGGTTCTATGAACTGGCTGAATTCAGGTCTGTTCATCAACAGCCCTAAATTCTTAACAGACTGCGGTTACTTATTCCAGGAAACAAATACAAAACCTGAAATTGAAGCATTTGACCCTGGTATGATCGGAAATGCCGCTTACTATATTAAAAAAGGTGTTTTAAAGACACCTGTTCATTTCCAGTTCTGCATGGGCTGCGCAAATGGTATCCCTGGTACAATGAAAAACCTGATCTTCATGAAAGAAACAGCAGAAGAACTTGTTGGTAAAGAGAACTTTACATGGTCATGCTTCGGTGTGGGCCACAGCGCTATGGAAATGCTTTACGGCGCAGTAGCACTGGGCGGACATATCCGTGTAGGTATGGAAGATAACGTTATGTATGCTAAGGGTCAGCTTGCTGACAGCAACGTTCAGTTTGTAGAACGTGCAAAACGTGTGATTGAAGAATACGGAAAACAGGTAGCTACACCTGCTGAAGCACGCGAAATCCTTGGCCTTAAGAAATAATCGGAGTAAACGACGATGACCTGGGGCGCATTATATTTTTATTATAAATGTCCGGCCTGCGGCAAGCAGTTTAAGTATGCCATTGATCTGATGGCAGAATTCGGCGATGACTTTGGCAAATGCCCGTATTGTGAAACAATGGGGACTTATGTCAAGGAAGGTGCCAGAACACCGGATGATCTTGAATACGAAGAAGTAGAATAATGGATAACCAAAGGAGTGATGCGAAGAACTTTATCTTTGATCACTCCTTTATTTTTTGATACAGGAAATTGCGATTTCCTGTATCAAAAAAACGCTCCGCGAGGATGCGACCCGTGCGGAGATGAAGATGCACTTGCGTGCCGCACCTGCGAAATGCGAAGTATTTTGGAGGTTGGCTCTGAATGGTGAAAGATTGTTAAAAAATATTTGGAAAAGTGTAAAAATAACATCATTTGAATAATTCTTAACAACTATAAATTTTGTTCAAATTCACCCTTTTGTTTTTGTATATAAGTTCTAAAATCAAAAAAACATGACAAATAAAACGAAAATTTGTATAAATTTTAAAAAATAAGCTTTACTTATGGACAGATTTACGGTAAAATGAAAACTAAAGTAAAAAATAACATTAGAAAGGATGTTAAAAAAATGTCAAATGTTTTATATGAAGTTAAAGGCAATATTGGTATTCTCACAATCAGCCGTGAGAAAGCGCTTAACGCTTTAAATTCAGAAGTTCTTGCTGATATTGACGCAGCACTGGACGCTGTTGATTTAGATGTTGTCAGATGTTTGATTATCACAGGTGCCGGACAGAAATCATTTGTTGCAGGCGCAGACATTGGTGAGATGAGCACATTAACAAAAGCAGAAGGCGAAGCTTTCGGTAAGAAAGGTAACGACGTGTTCAGAAAGATTGAAACATTCCCTATTCCTGTTATTGCAGCAGTTAACGGTTTTGCACTGGGCGGCGGCTGCGAGATTTCCATGAGCTGCGATATCCGTATCTGCTCTGACAATGCTGTATTCGGACAGCCTGAGACAGGCCTTGGAATTACACCTGGATTTGGCGGCACACAGAGACTTGCCCGTCTTGTAAGCCCTGGCATGGCTAAACAGCTGATTTACACAGCAAGAAATATCAAAGCTGACGAAGCTTACAGAATCGGTCTTGTGAATGCTGTATATCCACAGGAAGAACTGATGCCGGCAGCTGAAAAGATGGCAGCTGCAATTGCAAAAAATGCACCGATCGCTGTCCGTAACTGCAAGAAAGCTATCAATGACGGTCTTCAGGTAGGTATGGACGAAGCTGTTGTTATTGAAGAAAAATTATTCGGTGACTGCTTCGAGACACATGATCAGGTTGAAGGTATGTCAGCATTCCTTGAAAAACGTAAAGAAAAGAACTTTATTAATAAATAGTTCCGTTATACGATTCTGACAGTTTTAAACAGACGTGACGATTTGAGCATAATGTGCCGTTTGATGAAGATGGCGTATTACATAAATTCTATGCTAATAATTATATGATTTTTATCATATCTTAGGAGGAGATTATCATGAAGAAAGTATTTATCGTTGGTGCAGGACAGATGGGTCTTGATATCGGACAGGTTATGGCAAAAGCTGGTATCGAAGTTGTATTCAGAGATATTAACGATGCAATTCTTGATGGTGCAAAAGCTAAATTAACAAAAGGCCTTGACAGACTGATCTCAAAGGGCAAAATGGACGAAGCCGGCAAAGAAGCTATCCTTTCTAAAATTTCTTTCACAACTGAATTATCAGCAGCAGCTGACGCTGATTTAGTTATCGAAGCTATTGTAGAAAACGTAAATATTAAAAAATCAGTATTTGGTGAGCTGGATGGTATCTGCAAACCGGAAACAATCTTTGCTACAAATACATCTTCTATTGCTATTACAGAGATTGCAGCAGCTACAAAGAGAGCAGACAAGTTCATCGGTATGCATTTCTTCAACCCTGCTACAGTAATGAAGCTTGTTGAAGTTATCAGAGGTCTTCATACATCAGATGAAACATTTAAAGCAGTTTATGATCTTTCAGCAGCAATCGGTAAAGATCCTGTAGAAGTTAAAGAAGGCCCTGGTTTCGTTGTTAACAGAATCCTTATCCCGATGATCAACGAAGCAATCATGGTTTATGAAGAAGGTCTTGCTTCTGTTGAGGATATCGACAAAGCGATGAAGTTAGGCTGCAACCACCCGATGGGACCTTTGGCACTGGCAGACTTAATTGGTCTTGATACATGCCTTCATATTATGGATGTATATCTTGCAGAAACAGGCGATTCAAAATACAGAGCTTCAAGATTGCTCCGTCAGATGGTTCGCGGTGGCAAACTTGGCCGTAAGACAGGCGTTGGTTTCTACGATTACACAAAAAAATAATTAATTTGTAATAACGCTGTGACTGCCATGCGCAGTCACGGCTTATTAAGCTATATTAAGGAGGATATATCATGGATTTTAGTTTATCAAAAAAGCACCTTCTTGCTCAGTCTTTATTCAAAAGCTTCGCTGAGACAGAAGTAAAGCCGCTTGCTCAGGAAACTGATGAAGAAGAAAAGTTTCCAAAAGAAACAGTGGAAAAAATGGGCAAATATGGTTTCCTTGGAATTCCTGTTCCAAAGGAATACGGCGGCCAGGGTTGTGACGCACTGACATACGCTATGTGCGTAGAAGAACTTGCAAAAGTTTGTGGTACAACATCAGTTGTTGTTTCAGCCCACACATCTCTTTGCATCGACCCAATCTTAACTTATGGTACAGAAGAACAGAAACAGAAATATGTTCCTGATCTTGCTTCAGGCAGAAAGCTTGGTGCTTTCGGTCTTACAGAGCCTGGTGCAGGTACAGACGCTCAGGGACAGCAGACAAAAGCTGTTCTCGATGGTGATGAATGGGTACTTAACGGCTCTAAGTGCTTCATCACAAACGGCAGCTACGCAGATGTTTATATCATCATCGCAGTTACCGGTGTTATTGAAAAGAGAGGCAGAAAGGTTAAAGAAATTTCTTCCTTCATCGTAGAAAAAGGCACACCTGGATTCACATTTGGTACAAAAGAAAAGAAAATGGGTATCCGCGGTTCAGCTACATATGAATTAATCTTCACAGACTGCCGTATTCCAAAAGAAAATCTTCTTGGAAAACAGGGTAAAGGCTTTGCGATCGCAATGCATACACTTGACGGCGGCCGTATCGGTATTGCTTCACAGGCACTTGGTCTTGCTGAAGGTGCTCTTGAAAAGACAATCGCATATGTAAAAGAAAGAAAACAGTTCGGCCGTACAATTTCTCAGTTCCAGAATACACAGTTCCAGCTTGCTGATATGGCAACAAAGGTTGAAGCTGCAAAAATGCTCGTTTACAAAGCTGCTATGGCAAAACAGACACAGAAAGTTTACAGCGTAGAAGCTGCTATGGCTAAATTATATGCTGCAGAAGTTGCTATGGAAGTTACAACAAAATGTGTTCAGTTACATGGTGGTTATGGTTACATCAGAGAATACGATGTAGAACGTATGATGAGAGATGCCAAGATTACAGAAATCTATGAAGGTACATCAGAAGTTCAGCGTATGGTAATTTCTGGAAATATTTTGAAATAAGGAGGACTTGTCGTGAAGATTATCGTTTGTATTAAACAAGTACCGGATACTAAGGGTGGAGTAAAATTCAATCCGGATGGTACACTGGACAGAGGTGCAATGCTTGCAATCATGAACCCTGATGACAAAGCAGGTCTTGAAGCAGCTTTAAGAATTAAGGATGAATATGGCGCAGAAGTTACTGTACTTACTATGGGTCTTCCAAAGGCAGAAGATGTTCTTCGTGAAGCTTTGGCTATGGGCGCAGATAAGGCTATTCTTGTTACAGACAGATGCCTTGGCGGTGCAGACACATGGGCTACATCATCAACAGTAGCAGCAGCTATTAAGAATCTTGAATATGATTTGATTATTACAGGCCGTCAGGCTATCGACGGTGATACAGCACAGGTTGGTCCTCAGATTTCTGAGCATCTTAATATCCCTGTAATTTCTTATGCACAGGATATTAAGATCGATGGCGACAGCGTTATCGTTCAGCGTCAGTATGAAGACAGATATCATGTTGTAAAAGCGAAGATGCCTTGCCTGATTACAGCACTTGCTGAATTAAATGAGCCTCGTTATATGACTCCTGGCGGTATTTTTGATGCTTATGATGCAGATATGATCGTTTGGGGCAGAGCAGATCTCCCTGAACTGGCAGATGAAAATATGGGTCTTAAAGGTTCACCGACTCAGATCGCAAGAGCATCTGACAAAGTTAGAAAAGGTGCCGGCGAACAGGTAAATCTTGATCCGGAAGAATCAGTCAATTACATTATGAGTAAATTAACTGAGAAACATATTATCTAATTATAAGGAAAAGTGGTGAATATAATGGGTTTAGAAGAATATAAAGGTGTATATGTCTTTGCACAGCAGGTAGATAATAAATTAAGCGGTATCGCATTTGAATTGCTTGGAAAAGCAAAAGAACTTGCATCAGCACTTGATACTGAAGTTGCAGCTGTATTAATCGGTTCAGACGTTAAAGGTCTTGCTGATGATCTTGCAGCTTACGGCGCAGATAAAGTTATCGTTGTTGATGATCCTGAATTAAAAGAATACAGAACAGAGCCTTATACACATGCGCTTGAATCTGTAATCAATGAATTTAAACCGGAAATTATGCTGGTTGGTGCTACAGCAATCGGCCGTGACCTTGGTCCTCGTGTATCCGCACGTGTTAAAACAGGTCTTACAGCTGACTGTACAATGCTTGAAATCGGTGATTTCCCAATCAACCCAATGCCTGGTAAAGAACAGAAGCATAATCAGTTACTGATGACACGTCCGGCATTCGGCGGCAACACAATCGCTACAATCGCATGCCCGAACCATCGTCCTCAGATGGCTACAGTTCGTCCTGGTGTTATGCAGGCTATTGAAAAAATCGAAGGCGCTAAAGCAAACGTTATCGAATTCAATCCTGGTTTCACACCGGATAACAAATATGTTGAAATCCTTGACATCGTTAAATCTGTTGTTGATACAGTAGATATTATGGATGCCAAGATTCTTGTATCCGGCGGCCGTGGTGTTGGCAGCCCTGAAAACTTCAAGATTCTTGAAGACCTTGCAGAAGCTCTCGGCGGCGAAGTAAGCTGTTCACGTGCTGTTGTTGATTCAGGATGGAAACCAAGAGATATCCAGGTTGGTCAGACAGGTAAAACAGTTCGTCCTCAGGTATACTTTGCAATCGGTATTTCAGGCGCTATTCAGCACGTTGCAGGTATGGAAGAATCTGATATCATCATCGCTATCAATAAAGATGAGTCAGCACCGATCTTTGATGTAGCTGATTACGGTATCGTAGGCGATCTGAATAAGATCGTTCCAAAGCTTACAGAAGCTATCAAAAAAGTCAAAGAAGCTTAATTGCTTTTGAGTTTTGATGTTTAAGTCATCATCAGTGGCAGAGACACTTTTAAAGTGCCTCTGCCATATTTTTTGCCGAGGCATAGCCATATTTTGCCGAGGCATAGCCATTTTTTTGCCGAGGCATAGCCATATTTTACCGGGTAAAGCCTTTTTTGCCTGGTCATAGTCCTGCTTTTATGGCAAATCCCGGTTTTATGCTTTAATGTTTTGTCGTAATGCAGAATAAATTGTTGACTGTTTGACTTTAAAGTGATAAAATGGTTTCAATATTTATTAACAGGAGGAATATTTTTATGAAAAGAAGAATATTGGCAATGATGATGGCATTAGGAATGGTTGCCAGTCTTGCAGCATGCGGAGGTAATGATGCCTCAAAGACGAATGACACTGCAGCAGCAGATACAAAAGCTGCGGAAAGCACAGCAGACACAACAGCAGCAGATACAGAAGCTGTTTCTGATGAAGGCGATACATATGTCATCGGTATCTGCCAGCTTGTAGAGCATGTTGCACTTGATGCCGCAACACAGGGCTTTAGAGACGCAGTCGGCGAAATGCTTGAAGAAAGAGTGACATTTGATGTACAGAATGCACAGGGTGATTCAAATACATGTGCGACAATCATCAACAGCTTTGTTGCAGAAGATGTTGACCTGATTCTTGCCAATGCAACACCTGCACTTCAGGCCGCAGCTGCAGGTACAAATGAAATCCCTATCCTTGGTACATCTGTTACAGAGTACGGCGTAGCACTTGAAATTGACGATTTCAACGGTACAGTCGGCGGTAATATTTCAGGTACATCAGACCTTGCGCCACTTGACGGACAGGCTGATATGATTCAGGAATTATTCCCGGATGCTAAGAATATCGGTTTGTTATACTGTTCAGCAGAAGCAAATTCACAGTATCAGGTTGATACAGTGAAGGCTTACCTTGAAGAAAAAGGCTATACATGCGAATACTACGCATTTTCAGATTCAAATGATATTTCATCTGTAACAACAAAAGCTGCTTCAGAATGTGATGTGATCTATATCCCTACAGATAACACAGCAGCAAACAATACAGAAATTATCAACAATATCTGTCTGCCGGCAGGTATCCCGATCGTTGCGGGTGAAGAAGGTATCTGCTCAGGATGTGGTGTAGCTACTTTATCTATCAGCTACTATGACCTTGGATACGCTACAGGTCAGATGGCATTAAGAATTCTTCAGGATGGCGAAGATATTTCTACGATGGCAATCGAGTATGCGCCAAACTTCACAAAGAAGTATAATAAAGCAAACTGTGAAGCCCTTGGTATTGAAATCCCTGAAGGATATGAAGCTATAGAAGAATAATTTAAAACGGCACAGGAGTTTGCCTGGCAAATTCTATGTTATTAAAAATCATACAGTATCTGCCGGATTAGTGTTTTATGACACCGGCAGATACTGTGCTGTAACGAAGGAGTAAGATCAATGGTTTTTTCGTCACTTTTAAATGCAATGCCGGGAGCGGTGGCGCAGGGGCTGATCTGGGGAATCATGGCAATCGGTGTTTACATTACCTTCAGAGTCCTTGATGTTGCTGACCTGACAGTTGACGGTACGATGGCACTTGGCGGTGCTGTATCGATTATGCTTATGACTAAAGGATGCAACGTATGGATTGCAATGCTGGCTGCGCTTGCTGCAGGTCTTCTGGCGGGCATGGTCACAGGTATTTTCCATACATTCATGGGAATACCGGCGATACTTGCAGGTATTCTGACACAATTATCACTGTATTCAGTGAATCTTAAAATTATGGGCAAGGCCAATCAGGCAATTAATGTAGATAAATACGATTTGCTTGTCTCATTGCGTTACATTAAAGGCGTATTCTTTACTAAGAATACAATTTTTGTTGTAGCGATTTTTTTAGTTGTCGTTATTGCTTTATTATATTGGTTCTTCGGCCGTGAAATCGGATGCGCTATTCGTGCTACAGGCTGCAACGGTCAGATGGCACGTGCGCAGGGCATCAATACAAATATCTGCAAAGTCATCGGACTGATGCTGTCCAACGGTCTTGTAGCATTATCCAGTGCACTTCTGGCACAATATCAGGGTTTTGCCGATGTAAATATGGGACGCGGCGCCATCGTTATCGGTCTTGCCGCAGTTATTATCGGCGAAGCTATTTTTGGAAATTTATTCAGAAACTTTGCGCTGAAACTGCTTGCTGTTGGATTTGGTTCCATTTTATATTATTTTGTATTACAGATTGTTATCTGGTTCGGTATTGATACAGACCTTTTAAAGATGCTGTCAGCACTTGTTGTTGCAGTATTTCTCGGAATCCCGTACCTGAAAGGAAAGTATCTGAGAAAGCCTGTCAAGAGAGGAGGTCAGGGCAATGCTTGAGATTCAGAATATTTATAAGACATTTAACCCTGGCACGGTCAATGAAAAGCAGGCGTTAAAAGGACTTTCCCTCCGCCTCAATGAAGGCGATTTTGTTACAGTCATCGGCGGCAACGGCGCCGGCAAGTCAACGATGCTCAATGCCATTGCCGGCACATGGATGGTTGATGAGGGTAAAATTATCATTGACGGCGCCGACGTCACAAAACTGTCGGAGCATAAAAGAGCTTCCTATCTGGGACGAGTGTTCCAGGATCCGATGATGGGGACTGCGGCAACGATGAGTATTGAAGAAAACCTTGCGCTTGCTTACCGGCGGGGAAAACGCCGTACACTGCGCACAGGTATCCATATGAAAGAGCGTGAAATGTATATTAAGCTCCTTTCCGAACTGGGGCTTGGGCTTGAGGAACGTCTCACAAGTAAAGTAGGACTCCTTTCCGGCGGTCAGAGACAGGCTTTGACACTGCTTATGGCAACGCTTAAAAAACCGAAGCTTCTTTTACTTGATGAACATACAGCTGCCCTTGACCCTAAAACGGCTGCAAAGGTACTTTCAGCCACAGATGCCATTGTCAATAAAGATCATTTAACGACACTGATGATTACGCACAATATGCGCGACGCCATCGCCCATGGCAATCGTCTGATTATGATGATGGACGGAAATATTATTTTGGATATTTCAGGTGAAGATAAGAAAAAACTGACAGTGGAAGATCTGCTTCGCAAATTCGAGCAGGCCAGCGGTCAGGAATTTGCCAGTGACAAGGCATTGCTCGGGTAAGTATCCATGTATCAATATGTCTTATTTGATCTTGACGGAACACTTACCGATCCGCAGGAGGGTATCACCAATTGCGTGCAGTATGCGCTGGATAGTTTTGGCATACATCATCAGCCGAAGGAAAAGCTTTTGAAATTTATAGGGCCGCCGCTTGCAGAATCTTTTATGGTTTATTACAATATGGATAAAGAAGCGGCGCACCGTGCCGTTCAAAAATACAGGGAACGATTTACAGATACCGGTATTTTTGAAAACCGGCTGTACGAAGGCACAGAAAAAATGTTATATGATTTAAAGACAGCAGGCAGGACGCTGGCTGTGGCATCGTCAAAACCGGAAGTTTTTGTTGAGCGGATACTGGAGCATTTTCATATTAAACATTACTTTGATATTGTTAAAGGAAGCTTTCTCGATGGACGAAGAGAAATTAAATCACAGGTCATCGAAGCTGTATTTGAAGAACTGCCGAAAGGATTTGAAAAAAGCCGTCTTGTGATGGTCGGTGACAGGCTTCATGATGTCAACGGGGCGAAAGCTGTGGGTGTTGACTGTATCGGTGTTTCATTCGGATATGGCGGAAGAAAAGAACTGGAAGACGCAGGTGTCGATGCGATTGTGGATTCGATGGAAGAATTGAAAAATTATATCCTTAATAAATAATGTCTGTATGAATTTAAAAAATGGATTTTTATATTTACATTTGTGCAATTATGGAATAAAATAATAACGTATGTGATTTACAACCGCAAAAAAAGTTAAGGAGCTGATTTTAACATGGTTAAAGCAATCGTTGGAGCAAACTGGGGTGACGAAGGAAAAGGCAAAATTACAGATATGCTTGCTGAAGAGTCTGATATCATTATCAGATTTCAGGGTGGCAGTAATGCCGGTCATACGATCGTCAATGACTATGGTAAATTTGCATTGCATATTTGCCCGTCAGGTGTGTTTTACAACCACACAACAAGTATTATTGGTAATGGTGTAGCGCTGAATATTCCGAATCTTGTTCACGAGATTGAAGAAATTGTCAGCAAGGGTGTGCCAAGACCAAAGATTTTAGTCTCAGACAGAGCTCAGATTTTAATGCCTTACCATATTTTATTTGATAAATATGAAGAAGAGAGACTTGGAGGAAAGTCTTTCGGTTCAACAAAATCAGGTATTGCGCCATTTTATTCAGATAAGTATGCAAAGATCGGTTTTCAGGTCAACGAACTGTTCGATGAAGAATCATTAAAGGAAAAGGTCTATCGTATTGTTGAGACAAAGAATGTTCTTGTGGAACATCTGTATCATCAGCCGCTGATCGATCCGGAAGAAATCTTTAATACATTACTTGAATATAAAGAAATGATCAAACCTTATGTATGTGATGTATCTCTTTATCTTCACAATGCATTAAAAGAAGGAAAGAAAATTCTTCTTGAAGGCCAGCTTGGTTCTTTAAAAGATCCGGATTTCGGTATTTATCCGATGGTTACATCTTCTTCAACACTGGCTGCATACGGTGCAATCGGTGCAGGTATTCCGCCGTATGAAATCAAAGATGTTGTCACCGTTGTAAAGGCTTATTCAAGTGCTGTTGGTGCCGGTGAGTTTGTTTCTGAAATTTTTGGTGAAGAAGCTGATGAATTGAGACGCCGCGGCGGTGATGGCGGTGAATATGGTGCAACAACAGGCCGTCCGAGACGTATGGGATGGTTTGATGCTGTAGCAAGCCGTTACGGGTGCCGTGTACAGGGTGCAACAGAAGTAGCCCTTACGGTTCTGGATGTTCTCGGTTATCTTGATACACTGCCGGTTTGTGTTGGCTACGAAATCGACGGTGAAGTGACAAGAGACTTCCCGACAACAAATCTGCTTAAAAAGGCTAAACCTGTCTATGAATATCTGCCGGGCTGGAAGACAGATATCCGCGGTATTAAGAATTATGATGAACTGCCTGAAAACTGCAGAAAATATATTGAGTTTATCGAAAAGGAACTGGAAGTACCAATCACGATGGTATCTAACGGTCCTAAGAGACATGATATTATTAAGAGAAAGTAATTGGCAGAAAATAATTAACAGCTGTTAAGCATTACTAATTAAAGGAAGGAAACTGATCTGTTGAGGTCAGATTCCTTCCTTTTTTTAGAATTTTTTAAGAAATTCTTTAGTATGAAAACATCATAACTTCACACTTATCGCATACAATATATATGTAGCAAAGAAACAGGGAATCGAGCGGATAAATTGGGAGGTCGTGAAGATTATGTATGATGAAGCATATTTAGAAGAAACACATTTAGTTAACATACAGGATTATGAATATCTGACAGGAGGTAAGGAGCATCGGGCACCGGTAAGACTTCGTAAAATATATTTTAATAAAGATATCAATTATCTTGGCGGGGTAAGTATACATCATGAAAACTTTGACCGCTATTCTTTAAATATTAAGGATTTTAGTGACAGCCGTTTTGTGGTGGAGAGACAAAGTTACAGAGAAGGAACTTTTTACAGTAAATATACATATTTGGATAAAGCGTCATGCCAGAAGATTATGGATGGTGATATCTACTGGATGGAAAGAAGTCAGGACAGCCTGCTGAGAGATCTGTATCTGCAGATGAAGGTGAACGATTTAACCCCGGGTGTTGTTGTTGATTATACAAGGGAAGTTTACCACATGCATTATTGCAGTGATATGATTATGTTTGATAAGTCGATTAAGTCTGCCTATGATTTTGATACGAAAGATGTATTAATAGATAACGTCTTTATGAAAGAACGGCTTGAAGAAGGAAATTATGTGATGACCTATCATCAGCCGGTCATCGTTCCGAGAGTCATGGCGAATATTTTGAATTATCGGGAAGGAAAAAGACTTCTCGTGGAAGCACCTGCTGAATTTTAAATAATTAAAACCCCAACAGCGTATACCGGATATGTCAATCACATCCGGTATACGCTGTTTTAATATGCATCGTGTATGATCAGCGCTATACCGGTGTTTTTGAACTGGAATACAAAGTCATATACTGCAGGTTTTTTAAGGAAATTTTAAACTGGAATAAGACGGAAGTTTTGTGAAATCTTTGAACCTGCGTTTTTTTGTTGCACCTTAAGGCATATCAATGTTATAATGTAATATACGACAAAATATTCATTTTACCGACAATATAGCTTATAAACAGAAATGTTGTCAGAAAAATGAAGGATGTTTAATGATAACGAGAGGTGCAGGTGATCGTGTGAAGGAAAAGGTAAGTTTGCTGGCTAGAGGCATTTTTGAATATGAAAATCCGGAGATTGTTGTTTCTGAAGAGAATATCGATATAAAGGTCGAGGCGGGTAAGCTGTACGAAGGTAGTTTTGAAGTCAACAGTATCAACGGCCTTGAGATACGGACAAAGATTTTTTCATCTCACAAGCTGATGAAGCTTAAGAGCAATGATTTTATTAATACATCGATTCATGTGGCGTATACGTTTGATGCACTGGCGCTGCCGCCTGAACGGGTCATCGAAGGCCATTTCAGTATCATCAGTAATGGCGGAGAGCTGGAGATTCCTTTTAAAGTGACAGTATGTCAGCCGTTTTGTCATACAAGTATCGGATCGATCAATGATCTGGCGCAGTTTACAAATCTTGCGCAGACAAACTGGCATGAGGCGGTCAAGCTGTTTCGGACACCGAATTTTTCAAGGGTATTTTTAAAACGGAAAAATTATGCCCATATTTACCAGATGCTGATTCAGAGCAAAAATGCCAACCAGGCGTTGGAGGAATTTTTATGCACAACAAGGCGCAAAAAAAGTATTGATATCCGCATTTCACAGGATTCTATTGAATATGAAAATCTCACAGAGATTACAAGTGAGCGGCTTGTGATTGAAAAGGATCACTGGGGTTATCAAAAGATTTTTGTTTCGACGGTGGGCGATTTTATTCAGGTCTATAAAAAGGAACTGACGACCGAAGATTTCTTCGGCAGCTACTATGAACTGGAATATGTTATTGATCCGGCATTTTTTAAATATGGCAATAACTACGGCAAAATTATTGTTAAAACAGTCAACAGGACCATTGAAATCAATGTCAGCTGCTTAAAGAGTCAGAAAAATTATTTGCTGGAGCAGCGTAAATCTGTCAAAGAAAGTGTTTATGACATTTTTGACAGCTTTGTGAAGCTTAAGATGGGCAGAATGGATAAAAACCAGTGGATTCGTGTGACAAGGGAAGCTGTGGACTGCTGCCGCAACAGAAGTAAAGATCCGCTTTATGCGCTTTATGAAGCACATTTTCATATTTTATGTGACAAAAGGGCGGCTGCTTCGGAAATACTGACCAATATCAACGGCAGAGAATTAAGACATAAATCCGTTGTTCAGTACTGTTATTATTTATATCTCAATGCTTTATGCAGGGAAGATGTCAGCTATACACGTTTTGCCAGAGATAAAATAGACGGCTATTTTGAAGGACCTTACAGTTCATGGGAAATACTCTGGATGAAGCTTAAACTGTCAGACAAGGTTATGCCGCAAAGAAAGTACAGTATGATTAAGACTCAGTTCGAAAAGGGCTGCAGGAGTCAGCTGCTTTACTGGGAGGCTATTAAGGCGGTCAATGACGATCCGTCACTGCTTCGGGAGTTTGAAGATTTTGAAATCCAGCTGGCGGCATGGGCGGTGAAAAACGACTGCATCAGTATTCCGGCGGTTCATCAGTTTGCGGATATTGCCGCATCAGGCCGGACATTTAGTACACTGGCTCTGAAAACACTGATACATTTATGTGAAATACATGAGAGTAAGGATATTCTGGCGGGGATATGCGCACTGTTGATCAGGGGCAATATTCTTGATCCTTCTTATAACCGCTGGTACAGGCTGGGGATTGAATCATCGCTTCGTCAGCAGAGACTTTATGAGAATTACATGTATTCCCTTGATGAAGAAAAGAGAGAACCGCTGCCGACAGCCGTGCTTATATATTTTAATTATGATAATCAGCTGACGGTTGAAAAGAAAGCATTTTTGTATGCCTACGTTGTCAGCCATAAAGACGAATATCCGAAAATATATGCGGATTATGAAAACATTGTGAAAGCCTTTACCCATGAACAGTTGGGAAGAGGATATATTAACAGCCATATGGTCGTTTTGTACCGACATTTTATTAAAAAGGATAAAATGAACGCTAAGACGGCCACACTTCTTCCGAATGTGTTATTTAAGCGTGAAATCATTGTTAAAAATCCATGGATCAGTCATGTCATTGTGTCACACAGGGATGCGGAGCGTCCGGTGACTTATAAATTTCAGAACGGCAGGGCTTATGTGGATATTTACATGGAAGAATATTACCTGATTTTTGTCGATAAAATGGATTACAGATACAGCGGTACCGTAGAATATGAAATCAGAAATCTTCTGGATGAGACAGAATTTCTGAAAACGTGTGCGGAGCAAAACTGCGACAATCCGATGATATTGTTAAACCGCAGTGAACGTGCCATTAAGTATCAGAAAAGTGATGAAATATCCATTGATATGTATAAGCGGACATTGAAGCTTCCGAATGTCGGGAAACAGTTCCAGAAAAACATACTGAAGAATCTGATTGATTTTTATAATGATAACTATGAAGGCGAAACACTGGAGAAGTACCTGCTTCAGATCGATATCAGCATGCTTGATCAGGAGGAGCGGGGCAAGATTATTGAATACTATATCCAGAGAGGTCTTTATGATCTGGCATATGCGTCTGTCAAAGAGTACGGCTATGAAAAAATCCAGGATAAGAAGATCATGCGGCTGTGCTCCAGAAAGATTAAGGAAAATCATTTCGGCAATGACAGCCTGCTCTGTGAAATGGCTTATTATTCATTTACATGCGGTAAGTATGATGACTGTATTCTGGAATATCTGATTCTGCATTATCTCGGGACAACGAAAGATCTGTATGCGATCTGGGTGGCCGCAAAGAATTTTGAAGTGGATACATTTGAGCTGGAGGGCAAAATTCTTTGCCAGATGCTGTTTGCGGAGTCGTTTATAAGCAATGTTTTTACTGTATTTGAATCTTATTATAAACATCGTCCGGAGCCGAAGATTGTCAAAGCTTTTCTGGCTTATTATTCCTATAAATACCTCGTTAAAGAGGAAAATGTGGAGGACAGGCTTTTTAATTATCTTGAAATGGAATATGGCCAGATGAACACAGCTTCGGACGTCTGCAGTCTGGCCCTTCTGAAATATTATGCGAAATCAGATGAGCGTATACAGCTGCATGTTTCGTGGATTGTTCCGATGGTGGAAAAGTATATCGAGCGGGGAATGATATTACCGTTCTTTAAAAAGTTTGCGGGTCTTGAACAGCTTCCGAGTGAGATTTTGGATAAAACTTATATTTCGTATAAGACGAATCCTAAAAATACAGTGATGCTTTATTATATGATCGTGGAAGATGGCAGCGAACAGAATGTTTATACCGAAGAAGAAATGAAAAATGCTTTTGGCGGTATTTTTGTCAAGGCACTTCAGCTTTTTGATGATGAAAAGCTGAAATACTATATCCGTGAGAAAAATGAATATGCCCACAGTGTCACAGACAGTGCGGTCATCGAGGGTGACAGCTGTGAGTCGTCAGGAAAAGGCGGACGAAGCATCATTAATCATATGATTCATCTTGCGGCGGAAGGCAGTATGGAGCAGTTAAAGGATGAACTTCAGGCCTATGAAGAAAAGCGCTATGTAACAAAGAAACTGTTTACATTGATACAGTAAGGAGGAGACGGCGATGGAAAATAAAAAGTTAATTATCGGATATGATCTTGGCAGCCGTTATTCTAAAATCAGCTGGTTCAATGAAAAAGAAAATACTGCGGAAAATGTCTGCGTCATCGGCAGTGAAGGGACGACACAGATTCCATCAGTGCTTTTAAGAATTTCAGAGGATACATGGCTTTGCGGACAGGCGGCTGTTGATGCGGCCGCTGCCGGTAAGGGGACACTGATTTCAGGTTTTACTGACAGATATGAGACAGAACCGCAGATTCGCGCAGACGGCGAAGTTTATGAGAAAAAGACGCTGATTGCGGTGTATTTGCGGGAATCTTTAAAGATGCTGGAAACTTATTTTGAAGTATATGCCATTGCTTATATGACAATTTCCATCCGTGAAGTCAGTAAAAAAATCATGCAGGATATGACACAGATGTCCTATATGTTTGGCGTCAGTAAAGATTGCCTGCGGATTCAGAGCCATATTGCCAGTTATGAGTATTTCGCAATGTGCCAGAAGAAAGAACTGTGGAATCACGATGTGGGGATGTTTCTGTATGATGAAGACGGGCTTAATTATTATCATTTGTTTATTAGTAAAAAACGCCAGCCGGCAGTCGTCAGGGCACAGTCTTACCAGCTTAAGATGTATATGAGCGGTGAGATGCTTGATAAAGAAAGTCCTGTGGACCTTGACAGAAAGTTTCTTGACGTACTTAATGAGATATTATCACAGAAAATTATTTCAACGATTTATCTGTCAGGCAAAGGCTTTCAGGGAACATGGATGAATGAATCCAAGCGCAAGCTGTGCAGCGGAAGAAAAGTTTTTTATGAAGATAATATTTATGCTGCCGGGGCCTGCTACAGAAGCTGGCTTGATGTCAACAAAAATCAGTTTAAATACTTTATTGCTGTTAATGATGACATCGTACCGGCAAGTATTTATATCAAAGGCAGCCGGATGAAAGAGATCGTCCGTCATGAGCTGACATCCGGCGGCAGCAGCTGGTACAGCATCGATCATACGGAAAGGTTTATTTTGGACGGCACAGATACTGTTGTTTTCAGGGTACGTGATTTCGTAACCAATGTTGAGAAAATGATCCCGCTGACCCTTGAAGGTCTGCCGGACCGGCCCGATAAAACAGTGACAATCAGTCTGAACGTTCAGTTTGAGAATGCCAATATCTGCTGCGTTACAATGAGGGACGAAGGCTTCGGCGGTATTTTTCCTTCAACAAAAAGGGTCTGGAAAAAGCGGATCAATGTGGCGGAATATGAGTGCGATAAAAACTTTAAGGAGCACGGGCGGCTGATTTTTGGCAAAGAACTTAACGATAAAGTGCCGTATTATTTTAATTTTACCAATACGAAAATATATTCACTGGAAGAACTTTGTTATTATGTATATAATAATATTTATGCAGTGACAATGGATACTTTCGGTGAGGAGCTGTTTTACTGGATCGATAAAACACTGATGGAGCCGGCACTGGCCAAAGGCTTTAAGAACCTTAAAAAGACCGGCGCTTCATTTAAAATGATGGTTCAGCATCTGATGAGTTATGCGGATTATTACAGCCATGAGGAGTGTGTCCGGCTGAATGATGTGCTTGATGAGATCGAACATCAGAATCCGATAGAAATACGGAAAATACAGGCGGATAATCTTGTGAGATACTGCAGGTATATGGATGCCATATCCGGTTATATGACTGTCATCGGACAGATGGAGCAGGCAGACGCCTCGGATATTACAAATCAGTTTAAGGGTAATGTTTATCACAATCTCGGCGCCGCCTATATGCGGGTCATGAACTTTGAATCTGCGGCATCCAGTTATAAACGTGCATACAGTCTGAATAAAAATACAGAATCACTGAAGTGCTATTTATGGGCGCTGAAAATGGACGGTGATGAATCGGGATTTTTTGATGCCGCTTCGGAATATCATTTGTCAGAAAATTTTATTGAAGAAGTTTTAAAGATTTATGACAAGACAGCAGGCAGCGTGTCCATGGGGCAGCGGCCGGATAACAATGAGGCAGTGAAAGTTCTGAAAAGACTGAAATCGGTATACCGAAACTGATTACAGGTTAATAAAACCGGAACTGATCAAAGGTTAATAAAACCGGAATTGATCAAAGGTTAATAAAAATCGGAACGGATTTAAGGCTGATCAAAACCGGAATTGATCAAAGACTGATAAAAAGCTGAACGAAATGAAAAAAGCTGAACGAAATGAAAAAAGCGGCTTGACAAAAACTTTTTTTGATAATATGATGATACATAGGATTTCAGACACGCAAAATATATGGAAATCTATAGATCATCGGGTTTAAATACCCTGATACAGAAAATATGTAAACATGCGTTGAAGAAGAGGAGTAGAATACAGGCATTAACAGAGAGAATCATCCGTCGGCTGAAAGGTGATTTTAATAAGCGGTATTCGAAGGTAGCTTTGGAGCATCGGTACTGAATCTGCGGTTTAGCAGGATAGGTATTGACGGGTGGCTGCGTTAAAAGCTATTGAGTGTACAGAATTGATGATTCTGTAAATAAAGGTGGTACCGCGAGCTTTCGTCCTTTGGGCGAAAGCTCTTTTTATCGTATGGCAAACGGCGTTTCCTATACGATAACAATCACATGATATTTTAGAAGGGAGAATTTTATGTACATTATAGGTATTGTGCTGATACTTGTTGCATTGGCACTCTGGTGTGTGGCGCTGACTTTAAGCGAGCGTCAGAAAGGTATGTTTGAGCACCAGAATCTGTCAAAGTATGCAAATGAGGACTCGGAAGATGATACGATGCTTTTAAAAGATATTAAAGCGTTGAAAGCATTTGCGAAGAAGCTGCGTATTATCGGTGTTGTCAGCGCATTTCTTGGTGTTATTATGTTTTTGCTTTAGTTTGTTTTAAATCATGCGGGATTGTGAGCGTATGAGGTGAGCTGCAATCCATGGGGCATTACTTGACCGGAAAGTCATTTGAATAACAGTAAGTCATTTGAATAAACAGAAAATCATTTGAATAAAACAGAAAGGGATGAATAAAATGCAGTTGGAAAAGAATTACAATCCTTCCGAGATTGAAAAAAAGATTTATGACCGCTGGCTGGAAAAGAAATATTTTCACGCAGAGGTTGATGAAAGTAAAAAACCGTTTACAATCGTGATGCCGCCGCCAAATGTTACAGGTCAGCTGCATATGGGCCATGCGCTTGATAATACAATGCAGGATATTTTAATCCGTTTTAAAAGAATGCAGGGCTATAATGCACTGTGGCAGCCGGGCACAGACCATGCAGCCATTGCGACAGAAGTCAAGGTTATTGATAAACTGAAAAAAGAAGGTATCAGCAAAGAAGACCTTGGCCGTGAAGGCTTTCTTAAAGAAGCATGGAAATGGAAAGAAGAATACGGCAATCGTATTATTAATCAGCTTAAAAAGCTTGGCTCTTCAGCAGACTGGGACAGAGAGCGCTTCACGATGGATGAAGGATGTTCCAAAGCTGTAGAGGAAGTATTTATTAAACTGTACGAAAAAGGATATATTTATAAAGGCTCAAGAATCGTTAACTGGTGTCCGGTATGCCAGACTTCGATTTCGGATGCGGAAGTTGAACATGAGGAACAGGCAGGACATTTCTGGCATATCAAATATCCGATCGTTGGCGAAGATGGTTTTGTTGAGATTGCCACAACCCGTCCGGAAACACTGCTCGGTGATACAGCCGTTGCTGTAAATCCTGATGATGACAGATATAAACATCTTGTAGGCAAGATGCTTAAACTGCCGCTTACGGACAGAGAGATTCCTGTAATCGCAGATGCTTATGTTGATAAAGAATTCGGAACCGGCTGTGTTAAGATTACACCTGCCCATGACCCGAATGACTTTGAGGTAGGCAAGCGCCATAATCTTCCGGAAATCAATATTATGAACGATGATGCCACCATCAATGCCAAAGGCGGCAAATATGCCGGCATGGAACGCTATGAAGCGAGAAAGGCCATCGTTAAAGATCTGGAAGAACAGGGACTTCTTGTTAAGATTGAAGAGCACACACATAATGTCGGTATCCATGACCGCTGTAAGACAACGGTTGAGCCGATGGTTAAGCAGCAGTGGTTTGTCAGAATGGATGAGATGGCAAAACCTGCAATTGAAGCGGTAAAATCAGGAAAGATTAAACTTGTGCCGGAGCGTATGGAAAAGACATACATGAACTGGCTTGAAAATATCCGTGACTGGTGTGTATCCAGACAGCTGTGGTGGGGCCACAGAATCCCTGCTTATTACTGTGATGAATGCGGTGAAGTTGTCGTTGCAAAGGAAATGCCGAAGGTTTGTCCAAAATGCGGATGTACACATTTTACACAGGATGAAGATACACTGGATACATGGTTCTCATCAGCCCTGTGGCCGTTTTCAACACTGGGCTGGCCTGACAAGACAAAAGATCTTGAGTATTTCTATCCGACAAGTGTACTTGTAACAGGCTATGATATTATTTTCTTCTGGGTTATCCGCATGATTTTCTCAGGTATCGAACAGATGGGTGAAGTTCCGTTTAATACAGTTATTTTCCACGGTCTTGTTCGTGATTCGCTGGGACGTAAGATGAGTAAATCTCTCGGCAACGGTATTGACCCGCTTGAAGTTATTGATAAATACGGCGCAGATGCCCTCAGACTGACATTGATTACAGGTAATGCACCGGGCAATGACATGCGTTTTTACTGGGAACGTGTGGAAGCAAGCAGAAACTTTGCCAATAAGGTATGGAATGCATCAAGATTCATACTTATGAATTTTGAACAGGCTGAAGAAAAAGGCATTTCTATAGAAAACGTTACACTTGATGACCTGACACAGGCTGACAAGTGGATTTTGTCAAAAGTGAACAGTCTTGCTAAAGAGGCTACAGAAAACATGGATAAGTATGAACTTGGTATTGCGGTTCAGAAAATTTATGACTTTATCTGGGAAGAATTCTGTGACTGGTATATTGAAATGGTTAAGCCGCGTCTTTATAACGATGAAGACAAGACAAAGGCTACGGCGCTTTGGACATTAAAGACAGTTCTTATTCAGGCTTTGAAGCTTTTGCATCCTTATATGCCGTTTATCACAGAGGAGATTTTCGGAAATATTCAGGATGAGGAAGAATCGATTATGATTTCAAAATGGCCTGAATTTAAAGAAGAATGGAACTTTAAATCTGATGAGGATGCGGTTGAGACGATTAAAGCTGCGGTTCGCGGTATCCGCAATGTCCGTGCCGAAATGAATGTACCGCCAAGTAAAAAGGCGAAGGTCATCGTTGTCACAGAAAATGACACTGTTGCCGAAATCTTTAATACAAGCAAAGTATTTTTTGCAACCCTTGGTTATGCAAGCGAAGTTTTAGTTCAGCGTGATAAATCAGGTATCGGTGATGATGCCGTATCCGCAGTGATTCATGAGGCTGTTGTTTACATGCCGTTTGCGGAGCTTGTTGATATTGACAAGGAAATTGAGCGCCTGAAAAAAGAAGAAGAAAGACTCCGCAAGGAGATCGGCCGTGCCAGCGGTATGCTGAATAATCCGAACTTTACCGGAAAGGCGCCTCAGAAGAAAGTTGATGAAGAAAAAGCAAAACTGGAAAAATATACACAGATGCTGTCACAGGTACAGGAAAGGTTGGCTAATTTTTGCAAATAATCTCTAAACTGTGACGAAAAAATGTGAATTATTAATTAATTATGTACTTTCCCCTTTTTTTGTGTTATGATATACAGGTAGTTAATGAGCCGCGCGTGCATGCGGGGCAATATCAACACAAAGAAAGGGGAAATATTTTTATATGAACCGCAGATTGAAAAAGATTTTAGCAATGGTATTAACATGCGGCCTTCTTTTTACAACAGGGATAAGCGCGTTTGCCCAGACAAAAGAAGAAGCACAGCAGAAAATAGAGCAGCTTAAGAAAGAACAAGAGGCACTGAACAGCAGACTGGCCGAACTTCAGGAAAGCAAAGAAGATACAGAGTCTTATATCAAAGAACTTGATGCGGAGATGACACAGGTTGTTTCTGATATTCAGGAAGTCAATAACCGTCTTGAAGAGATCAACGCACAGCTTGAAGAGACCCAGGCAAATCTTGAAGCGGCGGAAGCAAAGGCACAGAGCCAGTATAAGGCGCTGAAGCTTCGTATTAAACAAATGTACGAAGAGGGCGACCCGACGATGATGGAAATCATTCTGAAGGCAGAAGATATATCTACGATTTTAAATTCATCAGAATATATTTCAAAGATTTCCGATTATGATAATGACCTTTTATCGGCTTTAAATGAGACCCTGCGTCAGATTGAAGAATATAAGGCACAGCTTGAAGATCAGAAAGCCGAGCAGGAGGAAGCAAAAGAAGAACTGGAAATCAAGCAGGAAGATCTGCAGAGCATTATTGATCAGAAGAATGCAGAGCTTGAAAAACTGGGCATTGATATTGAAGATCTTCATGCGGATATCAGTGATACAGAAAGTGCCATTGCTGAGACAGAAAGAATTCTGGCGGCTATTAAGGCACAGGAACAAAGAGAAGCGGAAGAGGCTGCACGAAGAGCTCAGGAGGCAGCGAATAATGCAAATTCCGGTTCATCATCAGGCAGCGGCGGAAGTACAGGCGGTGTATCATCAGGCAGTACAAGCTTTATCTGGCCATGTGCCGGCGGCTATATTTCAAGTGGCTTTGGCAGCAGAACATCACCGACAGCCGGTGCTTCGACAAATCATATGGGCGTAGATATCGCAGCCGGTGCCGGTGCTGCTATTTATGCGGCTCAGGGCGGTACAGTTGTTACGGTATCTTACAGTACAGCCAGAGGTAATTACGTCGTTGTCAGCCATGGCAACGGTGTCAGCACATTATATCAGCACTGTTCGGCAGTTTATGTATCTGCAGGTCAGAGCGTTTCACAGGGTTCCACCATTGCGGCAGTAGGCAGCACAGGCTACTCCACAGGCCCTCACCTTCATTTTGAAGTGATCATTAATGGTGTGAATGTGAATCCGGCAAATTATATTTGAGTGAAATCCACATGATTGGCTGCCTTATGTTCGATGTTTATTGAATCCGTCAAACTACATTCAGGCAAAATCATGAGATAGCTTATAAAAAGAACAACATTTTAAGGCAGAGTATGATGGCTTTGAAAGTCAGAATACTCTGTTTTTTTATGATAGAGAAAATTGCGATTTTCTCTATCATAAAAAAGCTCCGCGAGGAGACACACGTTTTTGGATAGAAATTTTTGATGTGATGTAATATAATAGAGACGAAAAGTACGTAAGATAATACGTAAGTTCATGGGCTGATGAAATGAAATATCTGATTATGTGTGGAGGAAAAGTCCTATGAATATTAATACAGCAAAAGAATTTGTTTTACAAAATGCAAGGCCTGTTGATATGGCTGTATATCGATATTTTTTTGAGAACGGTTCTAACGAGATGGTTATTGAGGAATTGGAAAAATATCAAAATGAGGATGGCGGTTTTGGCCATGGCCTTGAACCGGATTATTTAAACCCAAATTCAAGTCCCATTGCCACAAATGATGCAGTGATTACGCTGTATCGCGTTGATGCTCTTAAGCATCATTCGAAAATCGTTAATGGCATCGTGCGATATCTGAGATCTCATGATTCCTTTGATGAGGAGCATTTAAAATGCGGATTCTGAACAGAAAGTAATACATGTTATTGATTTGAGTATGATTCTAAAATGAATGGGAAAGTTGGGAGAAAATGAAGTATAATAAGACGATTATTTTAAAAGACCAGTCACAATGTCTGCTGCGCAATGCAGACAGGGATGATGGAAAAGCTGTTTTTGATGTTTTTAATCTGACACACGGGCAGACAGATTATCTTTTATCTTATCCTGATGAAAACAGTTTTTCGGTTGAACAGGAGAGCGAGTTCCTTGCTAAAAAAACGGAAAGTGACAATG